>JBGAPK010000003.1:0-211030 GCA_044221315.1 Phycisphaerales bacterium
TCTTCGCGGTCGTTCGCTCCGCGAAGAGACGGCCCGCGCCACGAGCGACCGGGCGATTCAAGCGAAAGAGAGATGTGCACCATCGGTGCAACAGTCCTTCCGAGAGTTGGATTTCAAGGAGTTCAGCAATGCAAGCGCGTTTACTTCAGACTTTGGCTATGAGTGTTGTTGCCGGCGTGGCGCTTTCGGCGCAGGCGGTGGTCGTAACCCCGGGCGATTCGAACGCCAACTGGCTGGGGTTCATCAACGTGAGTGAACTGCCGGCCAACGGCGGCGCCTACGTCTTCGGCAGCCCCTGGGGCATCCCTGATCTGGTCGCGATCTTTGACGATGGCGCCGGAACGGTCACGCTCAAGCCGAACAGCATCAACGACCCAAACCCGTTCTGGTACACCCCCGAGGGCGGACCGGGCTCGACCGGCAACAAGAACATGGACTGCGTTCTCTACCATGAGATCAGCGACGGCTCATTGAACGGCGTCGAGGTCACGTTCGAGGGCACCGTGCTCTCGAATTCGCTGGCCGCCTCGCATGTGGCCAAGATCTTCGTTCGCGACTTCGCTCCCGATTACTCGTCGTTCAATGAGATGGCGATTGATGTGGTTGCAGGGCCATTCAGCGTCTCGCTCGAGACCGAGCCGGATCCGGCGCGCCACGTGCAGTGGGGCTTCAACGTCGTCGGCCCGTGCGTCTGGATCACCGACGTCGAGCCGTACGGCTCGGCCGTGATCGCGACCGGGGCTGCGGTTCCCTGCCCGGGCGACCTGAACCATGACAACCAGGTCGATGATGCCGACTTTGTCATCTTCGCAAACGCCTACGACATCCTCGACTGCGCCGATCCGGCGATGCCCGCGGGCTGCCCGGCGGACCTCAACGGCGACGGCGCTGTGGACGATGCGGACTTCGTGATCTTCGTCAACGCGTACAACGCGCTGCTCTGCCCTTGAGATCGATCTGAATTTCCGTTCCGTTATCTTCCTTTCCAACTCCCGGGGCCGGCGCGGCGAGCGCCGGCCCCGGAGCTTTGTTGGGCCGCTCGTTACTTAGTGGACCTTCATGCACGAGCAGCGTGACACATTCGCCGGTTTGTTGCCGGAGTGGCTGCCGGTCGGCGTGGCGATCATGCTGGGGCTTGCCGTGTGCAGCACGGGGCTGGTTGCGGCGCGGGCGTCGGAGGGGGCCTCGGGCGAGAAGACGATGTGGACGTTTGCACGGCCCCATTACCTGATGTACGAGGCCAGGGTGAAGGAGTGGAACAAGTCGGGGCACACGCCGTTTCAGCTGCGGCTGCTCAGTCTGCCGGCGATCGAGCGGCGGATGATGGCGTCGTTCCTGGGCGATGTTCCATCGGCCGATGTGATCGAGACGGAGCGGCGGCCGGCTTCACGGGCGTTCGGCGGGCCGGTTGATGCGATCGGATTTGTTGATCTCACAGAGCGGCTGCGAAAGGACGGGCTGCTGGACGCGATCAACACGCCGAGCTTCAGCCCGTGGACCAGCCGCGGGCATGTTTTCGGGCTGCCGCACGATGTGCACCCGGTCATGCTGGGGTATCGGGCTGATCTGGTGGAGGCGGCGGGAATCGACGTTTCTCAGATCGAGACTTGGGACGACTTTGCGCGGGTGCTCAAGCCGCTCATGGTGGACGCGGACCGCGACGGCAACGCGGACCGGTACTTGCTGAACATGTGGGAGAACAACCAGGATCACCTGGAGGTGCTGCTCCTGCAGGCGGGGGGAGGGTTCTTCGATGAGCACGACCGGCCGATGCTGGACAATCCGATCAACGCGCATGTGCTTGCGAAGATCGTGACGTGGCTGGCCGGGCCGGAACGGATCGCGGGAGACGCGCCGAACTGGACGGCGGCGGGAAACAAGCTGAAGGCGGACGGGTACGTGGTGGCGTCCTTCTTTCCGGACTGGATGGGGGACGTGTGGAAGCACGAGATCCCGAGTTTGTCGGGGAAGATGAAACTGATGCCGCTGCCGGCGTGGGAGAAGGGCGGACGCCGGACAAGCGTGTGGGGCGGAACGATGCTGGGGATTCCGAAGGCGGCGGCGCGGACGCCGGAGGAATTCGAAAAGCTCTGGGCGTTCTGCAAAGAGCTGTACATTTCCGACGCGTTCACGCGGGATTTGTACCGCGTGGGCGGAATCGTGACGCCGGTCAAGAAGTACTGGAGCGATCCGATCTTCGATGAGCCGAGCGAGTACTTCGGCGGACAACCGGCGGGAAGGCTGTATATCAACCTCGCTCCTGCTGTTCCGATGCGCAACAGCATGCCGTACAACACGTTCGCGATGTACCGGGCGACGGACGCGCTGGTAAAACTGGCGGAGGAGGCGCGAGCGAAGAGACGGTTTGACCTGCCGACGCTTGAGGTTCGGGCGAAAGAGCTCTTGCGGGACGGTCAAAGGCAGGTCGAGGCCCAGATGAGCCGGAACGTGTTCCTGACGGCGGGAGGTGCCTCGTGAGCACGCGGACTCATGCCGCGGCGATCCGGGGCGATGCGTTCCGGGGAAAGAGCACGCCGTGGCTCTTCCTGACGCCGTTCCTGGCGTGCTTTGCCGTTTTCACGCTGTACCCCCTCGCGCAGTCGGTCATCCTCTCGCTGCAAACGACATTCGGGCCGGGAGCGACGCGGTTCGTCGGCTGGGCGAACTACAGCGCGCTCGTCCGCGATCCGCTCTTCTGGACGGCGCTGCGGAATACGTGCGTCTACACGCTCGGGTCGATACTGGTGCAGCTGCCGCTCGCGCTCGGGCTTGCGCTGGTGCTGGAAACGCCGGGGCTGCGCGGGCGCGGCTGGGTCCGGCTGCTGCTGTTTTCGCCGTCGATGGTGGGCGTTGTGTTCGCGGCGATGATGTTCGGCCTGATCTTCGAGAAACAGACCGGGCTGGCGAACCAGGGTTTGCATTCGCTGCTGGCGCCGCTCGGCGTGAACTGGAGCCTTGATTTCGGATGGCTTCAAGAGCATGTGATGATGGCGCTGATCGTGGCGAGCCTGTGGATGTACGTCGGTTTCAACATGACCTTCTTTTCCGCGGCGCTGCAGAACGTGCGGAAGGACCTGATCGAAGCGTCGGTGGTTGATGGGGCCGGGCCGATCAGGCGGTTTTTCGCGGTCACGGTTCCGGCGATCCGGCCCGTGGCGGGCTTCGTGGTGCTGATGAGCGTGATCGGGAGCTTTCAGCTCTTTGAATTGCCGTACATCATGTTCAATACGACGGCGGGTCCGGACAACCGCGGCATGACGATCGTGCTGTATCTGTTCCAGAACGGATTCGAAGCGGGGGATCTGGGGTACGCGAGCGCCATCGGCTGGGCGTTGGCGCTCATCCTGATTGTGTGCGCTGCGTTCCAGCGGCTGAGCGCCCGCGGCGAGGAGGGAGCGGCATGAGCGTGCGCTCCACGCGAATTCTCGCCTGGACCTGGACTCGGGGCGTGCTGCTGATCGCGGCGCTCCTGACGGTCATTCCTTTCCTCTGGATGATCGCCTCCAGCTTCAAGAACAATGACGAGTTCTTTCGCTCCGTGTTTCTTCCGTGGGATCCGGCGCGGACAGTGGTGACGGATGGCCGCTCGGTGACAGAGAGCGGACACATCGCGTGGAACCGTTTCACAACCGACACCTATTCGCGGCTCTTCGGCGAGATCGATTTCGGGCGCGGGCTTGTCAACTCGATTTTTCTCTCGTCCGTGACGGGGCTGCTCGCCACTATCTGCTGTGCCATGGGTGGCTACGCGCTTTCCAAGTTTCAATTCAAGGGGCGCGGGCTTTGCACGGCGCTGGTCCTGGGCGCACTGCTCATTCCCGGCCCGCTGTTGATTGCCCCGACCTACCAGTTGCTCTACCGGCTCGACCTTCTCGATACGTTTTCCGGTCTCATCCTGCCCGCGCTGGCGCCCGCGTTCGGCGTGTTCCTCTTCCGGCAGGCGATCGTGTCGGGCGTTCCGAATGAAGTGCTCGAGGCGGCGCGGATCGACGGGGCGGGAGAATGGCGGACGTTTGTGACCGTGGTGCTGCCCCTGGTGCGCCCGATGATCGGAACTTTTCTGATGGTGACGTTTCTGGGAACGTGGAACAACTTCATCTCGCCGCAGGTGGTGTTGCAGGACCCGGGGAAGTTCCCCTTGTCGGTGGCGGTGGCGGAACTGCGGCGTGGGTACTACAACGACTACGGACTTCAGATGGCGGGGACGATCGTGTCGATCCTGCCCGTCATGGTGCTGTTTCTGGTGATGCAGAAGGACTTTGTCTCGGGTCTGACGGCCGGCGCGGTCAAGGCATGACGGCGCGCGTGAGCCTCGGGTGAATTGGAGAACGCATGTTCCGCGAAGGATTCGTGTGGGGAGCAGGTTCGAGTTCGTTTCAGATCGAAGGTGCCGCGACACAGGATGGCCGCACGGACTCGATCTGGGACTCATTCTGTCGCAGGCCGGGCGCGGTCCACAACGGGGATACGCTGGCGGTCGCGTGCGATCACTACAACCGGATGCCCGAAGATGTCGGGCTGATGAAGCAAATCGGGCTTCGGGCCTACCGGTTCAGCGTGGCGTGGGCGCGGGTGCTGCCGCAGGGGACCGGAAAGATCAACGAAAAGGGGCTGGGGTTCTACGACCGGCTGGTGGACGAATTGCTGAGGGCAAACATCGAGCCGTGGGTGACGCTGTATCACTGGGACCTGCCTCAGGCGCTGTTTGATCGCGGCGGCTGGCTCAATCCGGAGATTGCGGGCTGGTTTGGCGAATACACGCGGGCCGTGGTGGATCGGCTGAGCGATCGGGTAAGGAACTGGATCACGATCAATGAGCCGCAGATCTTCGTCGGGCTTGGGTATCGGGAAGGGCGGCACGCCCCGGGGTTGAAACTCTCGATGCGCGAGCAACTCACGGCGGCGCACAACGTGCTGCTGGCGCACGGGCGATCGGTGCAGGTGATCCGCGAGCGGAGCAAGCGGGCGGCACAAATCGGCTGGGCGCCGGTCGGGCGTGTGGATTATCCGTTCACCGAGTCCGCGGCGGATATCGGAGCCGCGCGTCGATCGAGCTTTGAGATAGCCGAACCCGGATTCTGGAGTAACACGTGGTTCGGCGATCCGGTCTGCCTGGGTCGGTATCCTGAAGACGGACTGAAGGTGTACGGGAAGGACATGCCGCGGATTGCCCCCGGGGATATGGAGGCGATTGCGCAGAGGCTCGACTTCTACGGCGTGAATATCTATTCGGGCACGCAGATAAAGGCCGGAGCGGGCGGCGCCCCGGAAGTCGTTCCGTGGCCGGCCGGAACGCCGACGACGACAATGCGCTGGCCGGTCTCGCCGAAGAGCCTGTATTGGGGGCCCCGGTTCCTGCACGAGCGGTATCGCCTGCCGATCGTGATCACGGAAAACGGCATGGCCAACGCGGACTGGGTTTCACCGGACGGCCGGGTGCGCGATCCGCAGCGGGTGGATTTCACTCGCGGCTATCTGCTCGAGCTCGCGCGGGCGGCGGAAGATGGCGTGGATATCCGCGGCTACTTTCACTGGTCCATCATGGACAACTTCGAGCTGGCGGAAGGGTACAAAGAACGCTTTGGCCTCATCCACGTTGACTACGCCACACAGAAGCGCACGCTCAAAGACTCGGCGTACTGGTACGCGGAGGTGATCCGCACCAACGGCGAACATCTGAGCGACGCGTCGTCGTATCGGATGCTCGACGCCCCGAAGGAGACCGCGGTGGTGATTCCGGCTCGGGATGCGGCCCGCGAACTTCCGTCGCACGCATCGAGCGGCAATGGCCACGCGAAGCAACTGGTGGAGACCAAGGCGCCTTCACGCAAGGGGACCACGCTTTGAAGAACACCGCTCGCTCCGCCATCATCGCCGCCGTCGGAACCGTCGCCTTCGGTGGTTCCGCCTTGGCTCAGGAAGTCCGGGGCTGGAATCTCACCTGGTCCGACGAGTTCAATGGCACGACGCTTGACACCACCAAGTGGCGTGCCGAAAACGCCGCGCTGGTGAAGAACAACGAGCAGCAGTACTACAGCCCCAACAACATCCAGTTTTCGGGCGGGAACATGCTGATCAAGTCCGAGCGGCTCGCGCAGGGTGGCCGCCCGTACACCTCGGGCCTGATCGAGACAAAGAACAAGTTCTCGCAGACGTTTGGCCGTATCGAGGCCCGGATGCGGTTGCCGGGGACGCAGGGCATCTGGCCGGCGTTCTGGATGCTGCCCCAGTCGGGGGCATGGCCGCCGGAAATCGACATCATGGAGCTGCTCGGGCACGATCCGACGCGGGTGTACATGAGCAACCACTGGGGCTCGTGGCCCAACGTGTCCTCGTGGACGGACAACTACGTCGGGCCCAACTTCACGTCCGGCTTCAACACCTTTGCCGTCGAGTGGTACTCCAACCGCATCGAGTTTTTCGTCAACGGCGTCCGGCGCGCGACGCACAACCAGGGCGTGCCGCAGATCCCGTTCTACATCATCTTCAACACCGCCGTGGGAGGCGACTGGCCAGGCAACCCCGACGGCTCCACCGTCTTCCCGCAGTACATGCGGGTCGATTGGGTCCGCGTGTATCAGCCCATCATACAGAACGCCGGGATGGAGTCCATGGGCCCCAACGCCAACACCGGGCTCTACGCCTGGAACACCTTCGGCAACACTTTCTACGACGGCACCATCGGCCGCACCGGCGCGTCTTCCGCCAAGATCTTCGGCACCTTCAACGGCGGATTCAACAACAGCGGGCTCTACCAGGACATCAACGCCACCCCGGGCAAACGCTTTCGAGCCCGGGCCTACTGGTACACACCCAGCGTTGACCAGATCGCCAGCCCAAACACGGCCGCAATCAACATTGAGTTCCGCAACGCCAGCGGCGGGCTCATCTCATTCGTCAGCACTACCGCCCTCGACTCGACCGGTCCGGCCAACACCTGGATCGACAGCGAGGTCCGCGGCCTCGCCCCGGCGGGCACCACCAAGGTCCGCGTCGTCGCGATCTTCTTCCAGAACAACAATGCCCCCGGCTCGGTCCGCGTCGATGACATCGACATTCGCGAGGTGCAGTGCAGCGCCGACCTCAATGTCGACTGGGTCGTCGACGACTCCGACTTTGTGCTCTTTGCCGCCGCGTACGACGAGCTGATCTGCGGCCCGATCTGTCCGGCGGATCAGAACGCCGACGGCTTCGTCGACGACGCAGACTTTGTTCTCTTCGCCGACGGGTACAACGACCTCACGTGCCCGTAGACGATCCGATCAAGGCGCAACGCCCCCCGCACAGCGTTGGTTCCTTGCTCGGCGTTCGGTGCCACGTTCACTTACCTGCTCACCTTTCACCGCGAGCCCCCATGTCCCGATTCTGCTCCGTCGCTCTGTCGCTCCTCCTCGCCGCACACGCGGTTGCGGGCACGCGGTTCCGGGTCGAGCCGGATGCCAAGGGAGTGTGGTCGTTTGTCGCGCCCTCGGGCCAGCGGTTCGTTTCAATGGGCGTGAACAACGTCTCTCCCGAACCCTATCAGCCGCGAGCGAATACCGAGTACTACGACGCCGCCCGGCAGTTCTTCGGCGGCGATGTCAGCAAGTGGGGCGCGTCGGTCGCCTCGCTGCTCACCGAACATGGCTTCAACACGCTGGGCTGCTGGAGCAATCTGAGCGTCCCCACCTCGAACGACCCCAAGGCGACGCTCTACCGCACGCACATCCTTTACGTGGTTGCCCACGAGCCCGATCGCCCGCTCTTGGCGCTCGCGCCGGACTTTGAGAAGATCGTCCTGGAGAACACGAAGAAGGCGATGGAGGGCGTGACCGATCGCCAGAACCTGATCGGCGTCTACCTCGACAATGAGGCGGCTTGGTTCGGCAAGTCGGGCTGGGACAAGATCCCGACGTACACGCTGCTCGATGTGGCGCTCGAGCGGAACACCGCGGGTGTGGCGAAGAAGGCGGTGGTCGATTTCCTGCGTGAGCGTCACAAGACCGTCGAGGCGATCTCGACGGCCTACTCCAAGCCTCTGAAGTCGTGGGACGCGCTCGACGCGGAGTATCTCAAGGGGGTGTCCGAGCCTGCCGCGATCGCCGACCGCATCGATTTCACCGCGATGGTCGCGAAGAAGTTCTTTGAACGGGCCGTGCCGGTGGTCCGCAAGGAATTGCCCGACACGATGATCATGGGCGTGCGGTTCGCGGGCGACGCGCCCGATGCCGTTGTCGAGGCCTGCGGCCGGGTGAGCGACGTGATGAGCCTCAACATCTATGAGCACCGCCCCAAGGCCAATGTCACCCAGCTCGCCAAGTTTTGGATCCTGGGCAAGAAGCCGATTGTTATCACCGAATGGTCGTTCCGCGCGAGAGAAAACCAGAGCGGCAACCCCAACACCCGCGGCGCCGGTCCGGTGCTGGCGACCCAGGCCGATCGTGCGGACGCGTACACGAAGATGGTCGAGGACACCATGTCCTGGCCGATGGTCATCGGGATGCACTGGTTCGAGTTCGCCGATCAGTCGCCGCAGGGCCGCTTTGACGGCGAGGACTCGAACTACGGCATCGTGGACATCAGGAACAAGCCGTACCCCGAGCTGCTCGGCGCGATGAAGGCGAGCAACTCGAAGCTGGCCTCTCTCCGTCTGTCGATCACCAAAGGCGCCCCGAGCGAAATCCCAGGGCCGGAAAAGGTATCCTTCGCGCCCGGCCAGTTCCCGAATCGCCCGTCGAAGCTCGACCTGCTCGCCAAGCCGATCCGGGAGCCCGAGACCTGGAGCGCCCCCGACGCCGGTGCGGGCTGGTCGCGTCAGGGTGATTCGATCACCATGGGCTACGACGCGGGCGTCCAGTGGGGCGCGGGCATCAACTTCTTTGGAGCCGCGGGCAACCAGGTGAGCAAGGGCCCGGCCGAGTGCAGCGATCTGGACGGCTACAGCACGGCGGTAATTGAGATAACCGCGCCCAAAGGGCTCATGATCAACTTTACTGTGGTCGAGGCCGGGGCCGACTTTCCGGGCCAGTCCACGTACGACGTCGGGACGCCGGCCGATGGCGAGGCCTTCAACTCCGTCGCGTTCTACGGCACGGGCAAACGCGAGACAGTTCGCATCGACCTCTCGGAGCTGCATAAGCAGACCGGGTACGGCAACCAGGCCGGCAACAGCCGCGTCGACATGAACGCCGTACGCCATGTTGGCCTCCAGGTCCAGGGAACGCCCCGGAAGGGCGAAGTGGTCGTGCACGCTGTACGGCTGGAGAAGTAGCGGGCCTCGGGTGCGCCCACCCGGGATCGCTTCTATATTCCGCGATGCGTGAATGGATGTGTGCGTGCGCTCTGGCCGTGTTCGCCTCGGTCACTCCTGCCGGGCAGGCTGCCCAAGCGCCTCAGGCGGTGCGGATCGCGACCTTCAATATTGAGGACTTGCGAGAGGAGGACGTCGCTCGGCGTGACAATCCGCGCCTCAAGGCCGTGGCAGAGGTCATTCAGCGCGTCGCGCCCAACATTCTCTTCCTGAACGCCTACAACGACCTGACGTGCGGCATGGTCTGCCCGGCGGATTTCAACGGCGATTCCATGGTGGATGATGCGGACTTTGTGATCTTTGCCGGGGCGTACGACGCGCTCTTGTGCACCTAGGACGGAATGAATTGAACCGGTCAAGCGGGAACTCCAGGCGTCATGAAGAACATGCGACTTCTTCGGGGGCTAGTCGCCCTGGTTGTTCTCGTTGCTGCGAGCCATGCTGCGCAGAAACGAAATGTTGCTTGAGAAAGAGCGAAGGGGGAAGTCGGTGAATTGCGCCCTTGGACGGTGAACCGGCGAGCGTTGTGACTCGCAATCGATACTCCACGTGTCCGCGAACTGCACCCGCGCAGAATCTCGGAACCTCTAGAGGTCACGATCGGATAGACTGACCGCGGAGGGGATTAAGTTCGGTACGAGCCGCGTGGGGACATTGCGGGGGTTGTCATGTCAATTTATCGAGGTGTTTGCGCCGTGTACGCCGGGGTTATGTTGGGACTTGTCGTGGGCGCGCCCGGCGCGGTCGGACAGTGCGGAACGCAATGGCTGCCGGGCATGGGGGTTCCCGGGATCGCAAGTGGCGAAATCGCGGGCACCCTGAACCGGCTGACGCTTTGGGACCCCGATAAAGCGGGCCCTCAGTCCGCCAAGGTTGTGGTCGCCGGTCAATTCACCGTCGCCGGTCACGCAGCGGCGAACAACATTGCCCTGTATGACCCGGTGACCGGTGACTGGTCCCCGCTAGGTACAGGAACGAACGGCACGATCTATTGCGTGACGGTGCTTTCGAACGGGGACTTGGCGATCGGCGGTAGTTTCACGAGCGCGGGAGGTGCTCCGGCGTCCGACATCGCACGTTGGAGCATTCAAGATAGTTCCTGGCATCCTTTTGGATCCGGGCTACAGGGCACTGGTGGTGTCTACTGCATTCTGGAGCGTGCGAATGGGGATCTTTGGGCGAGTGGCCGCTGTTACCTGCAGAGCGATCCCACAGACGCGAATCTTTACCGCTGGGACAAGTCGTCGTGGCACCCCTTTGCAATTCAGAAAGATAACCCTTCGGGCACGATGATCGAGATGGCAAACGGGGACGTGCTGGTCAGTGGGAACTTTCCGGATATTGACGGCATCCCGATCCACGGTATCGCACGCTGGGACGGCGTTCAATGGACGGACTTCGGGGCGAATCTCTCTTCGGGCGTTGGCTTGGCGCTTCGCCCGACGGGCGAGTTAATTGCGCATGGGAACTTCACGGCGATCGGCGGAGTCGCGGCCAACAGAGTCGCATGGTTCGACGGCGTGACTTGGCACCCGTACGGAACCGGGCCAAGCGGATTTGTCGGCTCCTTGCAGTTTCTGCCCGGCGGGGACCTGCTCGTCGGCGGCCCGCTGTACGGAGCGCCCGGCGTTATCTCCAATCGGTTTTCGCGCTGGAGCGGTGCTACCGGGACGTGGACTCCATTCGGACCCGGAGTAAAGGACAGCGACGGCAACGCCTCCGGGTACGGACCCACTCTCCTTCTGCCCGACGGCGACATTCTGGCGGGCGGTCGGATTTCCACCGCCGATGGTCTTGCAGTTCGGAATGTCGTTCGATGGAATTCATCTCTTTCCGTTTGGCAGGCGCTCGATGGCGGACTCAACAGCATCATTTACTCTGCCGTGTATCTTCCAAACGGCGATCTGGTCATCGGGGGCAAGTTCACGACCGTTGCGGGGGTGCCGGCGAACTACATCGCCCGGCGGGACCATGCGACCGGCGCGTGGTCAGCGCTCGGCTCTGGACTGAACCAACCAGCGGTGCGCTTGGCCGTTCTTCCGAACGGAATTGTGATTGCGGAAGGGTCATTCACAATCGCGGGCGGAAAGTCTGTGCGACACATTGCCTATTGGGACGGAAGCAGTTGGAATGCATTGGGTTCTGCCACGAGCGCGAGCCAGGGTCCGATGCTGGTGCTACCAAATGGGGACGTGCTGTTCGCGGGCACCATTTCCGTGCCCGGAGTGGTGAGCCTTGGCAGTTTTGCGACGTGGCGCAGCAGTACGGGGGAGTGGTTTTCAGGAAATCCGGCGTCCATTCAGAATGGAGGGATTTCGTCGCTCCTGCTTTTGCCTTCCGGGGACCTCATCGCAGCGGGCACGTTTACCGCGATCAACGGCATCCCGCTGAATAATATCGCGCGCTGGGACGGAACACAATGGCGCGCGCTTGGGTCAGGCCTCAGCGCTCGTGCCGGCCCGATGGCATTGCGGCCTAATGGAGACTTGATAGTTGGCGGGAATTTCAAACTTGCCGGGGGAGTTCCGGCGCCAAGTGTGGCTCGCTGGGACGGACAGCAGTGGCACGCATTGGATTCGGGTATTTCGACCAGCGTGGGCCATGTCGACACGCTGGTCACCTTGCCGAACGGCGAAGTGGCTGTGGGCGGAACCTTCAGCCATGCAGGAGCGGTCAAGGCAAACCAAGTGGCAAAGTGGAATGGGCTCGGATGGGCGGCGCTAGGGGATGGGCTCAATGGTGAAGTCAATTGTCTTGCGGTTTCACCCCAGGGTGTGCTGACCGCCGGGGGTGCATTTACCGTGGCACCGAGTGGAGCTTCCGCATTTCTCGCCGAATGCTTCGTTGGCTCCGTTTGCTGCGCCGAAGATCTGAACACCGATTCGCTCATCGACGATTCCGACTTCGCGATCTTCGCCGGTTTCTACAACATTGTCCTTTGTGACGACCCAGAGATGCCGATCGGCTGCCCCGCGGACTTCAACCGAGACGGCCTCGTGGATGACGTGGATTTTCAGGTATTTCTTGCCGGGTATAACCGCCTGGAGTGCCCGTAGCGAGGTCGGCTTACCTATCGCGGAGAATCGCACGAGCGGACGATGTTCGGCGTGAACCGGACCGGTTCTATATTGGCCCATGAAAAGGGTTGCCTTGCTCGGCGCGTGGACGGCTTTGTGCAGCGTAACCTGGGCGGCGCCAACGGCGCAGGCGCTGCGGATCGCCACGTTCAACGTCGAGGATGTGCGAGAGGAAGATGTTGCGCGGAGCGACAATCCGAGGTTGAAGGCGTTGGCGGAGGTCATTCAGCGCGTCGCGCCCAACATTCTCTTCCTGAACGAGATCGCGTACGACATGCCGGGGGCGCCGGGGTTCAAGGACGGTGACGCCCCGGGTCAGAATGCGGCACGGTTTGTCGCGAACTACTTGAACGAGGCGCAGGCACCCGGAGTGACGCCGATCAGGTACAAGGCGTTTATGGCGCCGGTGAATACCGGGGTCTTCAGCGGATTTGATCTCGACAACGACGGCAAGGTGACGGATACCTACCCGGCGCCGCCGGGGACAAAGCCCGACGGCTCGCCCGGCGAGCAGACCGCGGGCGGGCGGGCGTACGGAAATGACTGCTGGGGCTTCGGAACGTTTCCGGGGCAGTATGCGATGGCCCTGCTCGTTGACGAGCGACTGACGATCGACGAAAAAAACGTGCGGACGTTTCAGCGACTTCCCTGGGACTACATGACGGGAAACTGCATGCCGAGCAAGGCGGACGGGACGCCGTGGTATTCCGATGAGGAAAAGCCGACGATGCGGCTGAGCAGCAAGAGCCACTGGGATGTGCCGGTGAAGTTACCCAACGGGGCGGTGGTGCATGTCTTGTGCAGCCATCCGACGCCGCCGGTGTTCGACGGGCCGGAGGACCGCAACGGAAGGAGGAACCACGACGAAATCCGGTTTTGGATGGACTACCTCTCGAACGAGCCTTACATCGTGGACGACAACTCTGTGTACGGAGGGCTCGGGTGGCAGGAGTCGTTCGTGATCGTGGGCGACCTGAATTCCGATCCGACGAAAGGGGAGAGCTACAAGAACCCGATCCGGACGCTCATGGCGAACCGGCGGGTGTCCCGAGAGTTCACGCCGAAGGCGGATATCGAGGTGCAGGGGCTGGAGCCGACGGATACGGCCATGTTCAAGTTGAGGGCGGACTACGTGATTCCATCGAAGGACATGAAGGTCAGTCAGGGCGGAGTCTGGCGGGCGGTTCCCGCATCGGGCGTGGCGGGAAAGTTCCCGAGCGACCATTTTCCGGTGTGGGCTGACGTTGTGGTGCCCGGGCCGAAGCCGTGAGAATGGACGAGCAAAGAGTTCGGCAGAGACGCCGCCCGGAAGGGCGGTGCCACGACGGCGCGCTTATGCTTGGGTTGCCGCAAGCACCATAGGAAGAGACGAGCTTTTTGAGCCGCGCCGCCACAACGACGAACGTACTCGGACCAGCCTTATCAAGGTCGGCGCTCGTCATGAGCGTGATCGAGGCGGGCAAGCCGGGCATCACGCGGATGGTGACGATTACGGCCCTGGTGGGCTTCGTGCTGTCGGCGCTGTCGTACCCGACGGGATGGGGAGAACTGGCCCTGCTGGCGGGAGGGTGTGCGCTGGGCACGGCGTTGTCGTCGCTCGGGGCGAACACGCTGAATGAGTGGCTGGAGCGGGATCGGGATGCATTGATGCCACGCACGGCCCACCGGCCGCTGCCGGAGCGGCGAATTTCGGTTCGGTTGGCTCTCGTGGCCGGGCTGATTGAGTGCGTGCTGGGTCTGACGGTGCTGGCGGCAACGACCAACGTGTGGGCCGCGGCGGTGTCGTTGACGTGCATGGTGACGTACGTCGCGATCTATACGCCCATGAAACTGCGGTCGCCGGTCTCGGTGCTCTTTGGAGCAATCCCCGGAGCGTTGCCGCCGTTGATCGGGTGGGTTGCCGCGGCGGGCCGAGGGGCGCCGGCCGAGGTGCTCGGGCAATGGGGCGGGTGGTCGCTTTTCGTGCTGATGTTCGTTTGGCAGATCCCCCACTTCCTGGCGATCGCGTGGATGTACCGGGCGGATTACTCGCTTGGGGGATTCCGGGTGCTGGCCGCAGAGGACCCGACGGGGTTCCGGACGGCGCGGAGCATGATCGCGTGGGCCGTCCTTCTCATTCCGGCGACGATGCTGCCGGTCTGGGCGATGGGCGGTCGGGTCGGGGTTTATTACGGCGGGTTTGCGCTGGTCACTGGGCTCGCGTTCTGCTGGCTGACGATTCTGTACGGAAAGAGCCGGACACGCGACGCGGCGCGGCGGGTGTTCTTCGCCTCGATCGCGCATTTACCGCTGCTGCTGATGGTTCTGGTGGGCGAGGCAATGCTGCGACGGGTCATGTGAGTCGGGCCCGCAATCGCGACTCAGACAATGCGGGCGCCGACACGCACTCGATCCCCAGAGATGTGGATTTCCACAGCGCCGAGAAGACACGCCTTGGCGTTGCCGGTCTTCGATCGGATGGCTCCGGCCGCTGCTCGGAGGGCCCGCTGAGGTACGGCGTCGGAGCTCGATCGGGACATGGCCCGGAGCCAGGAGAGAAGGACGATTTCGTCCGCCGCGCGCAGCGTGGCACGATCAAACTCACCGGCTGAACCGGGAATTCCGGCGGTCACGTGAAGCTGGCGCTGCTGAGACTCAAGATGGGTCGCCGTCAATGCCGCCAGCTCCGCGGCTTCGATGGCCTTGGCGGGAGCGTTTGGCTCGATCTTGAGCAGTGCCGGAAGAACTCCTGACCGCAAGGCGGCCCGCAGACGGGATATATCGCGATTGGTCGCATCCTCGCGCCACGACCAGCCGCAGTCGTTGCAGAGGGCTTGGGCTTGGCTATGGGTCACCCCGAGCATGGGCCGGATGAGTTGAATTCCGCCGCCCATGGCCCGGCGCGGTCGAATTCCGGCGAAACCCTGCGGGCCGCTGCCCCGCAGGAGACGCATCAGGACCGTCTCCAGTTGATCGTCGGCGTGGTGGGCTGTGGCGACGTATCGGCAGCCAGCCTCGGCGGCGAGGTCTGCCAGGGCCTTGTAGCGAAGGCGACGGGCCGAGGCTTCGTAGTTGCCGCCGGAGGCCTTTGGGGTGATCGACACGGAGACGAAGGGGATGCCAAGGGACGCTGCCAGCGATTGGCAGGCGTCGCGGTCGGCATGGCTTTCAGCAATCGGGCGCATGTCGTGGACGACGTGCCCGACGGCCAGGCTTCCGGGGTGATTCGAAAGGGCGAGGACCAATGCCGAGGAATCGGCACCCGCCGAGCAGGCAATCAGGGACCGGCGGTCGGCGTCCGTAGTCACGCGCCCGCCGGAGAGGCGGCGCCAGGTCTCCATGATTGCGTGAGCGACCGGATGGGACTTGGGGGGCGGGGATGGCGTGGTCGCGTGCGGCAAGGAAAGATGGTACTTTGGGCAAAGTGCCGAAGAATGGAGTGTCGCCCGGAGGGCGGCGGGGCACGAGACACGGAGGTCGAACATGCCGGGCACGATCATCGCGACGCTGGCGGAAGGCGAATTTGGAGTGCGGGAACTGCTGCTCGCGGGCGGGGCGATCGGTATTGGCGTGCTCCTGGTGGCGTGGGGGATCTTTTCACGCAAGCGCGAGGTGCCGGGGCATGCCCGGGACGGGGCGGAAAATTTGACCCGGGAACTGATCGACGAACTTGAAGCTCGTGCGGAGCGCCTGGAGCGGCTGATCGAGCGGGCGGAGGCGATGATCGGCGAGTACCGCGAGTTGGAACAGCGACCAGCGGCGAAGACCTTGATCCTGCCCGAGCCCAAGCCGGGCTTCGGGGCGACGGCGCGGGGAGAGGCCTCGATCTTCACGGACCCGATGCACCGCGAGGTGTGCGGGATGGCGGATGATGGGATGAGCCCGGTGGAGATCGCGCGGCGGCTGCAGATGCCGACGGGGCAGGTGGAGCTGATTTTGAATTTGCGGGGGCGAAGGGCGACGGCTAGCGCTTAGAGCAGCAGAGCAGCAGAGCAGCAGAGCAGCAGAGCAGCAGAGCAGCAGAGCAGCAGAGCAGCAGAGCAGCAGACAAATGCTATTTGCGGTTTGTCAATACGCGCTTAGGCCGATGATTTCGGCGAGCAGTTGCGATGCGAAAGTTGCCGTGATTCCTGAAACATCGCAATCGGGGAGGACTTCGACGATGTCGGCACCGACGAGGTTGATGCCTCGCAGCGAACGAACTGCCGAGAGGGCTTGGGCGCTCGTGAAGCCGCCGGAGACTGGCGTTCCGGTGCCGGGGCAGAAGGCGGGGTCGACGACGTCGACATCGAACGTGAGATAGGTTTCGCGCGTGCCGATCTTCGAGAGGAACGAGGTGAGCGTCTGCGGGCCGTTCTTCTGCCACTGGTCGAAGGTGATGAGGGTGACGCCGAGGTTTTTGGTGTAGTCGAGATCGGCCGGCTCGTTCAGTGTGCCGCGAATGCCGATTGAGATCATGGCCTTGGGGTCGATGAATCCGGCCTCGACGGCGCGGCGGAAGGGCGAGGCGTGGCCCCACTTCTCATCCCAGACCTGATCGACGGTGTCCATGTGGGCGTCGAAGTGGATGAGAGCGAGGCCTGATTTCGGCTTGCCCCGGCGTTCCCAAGTGGCCTTGAGGTTGGCGTAGGCGATGGAGTGGTCTCCCCCCACTGCCATGAGTTTCGTGCGCGCGGGGTCGCCAAGTTTGGAGGCAAACGTTGCTGCGCCTTCTAGCGTCTCTTTGCAGGAATACGGACAGACGGGTGAGTCGCCGGCGTCGGCGATGCTCAGCTTCTCCGCGATGTGGACGCCCTGCTCGATCAAGAATGGCTTGATGTACTGAGAGGCATCGCGAATCGCCCGCGGACCGAAGCGGGCGCCGGGGCGGAAGGTGACGCCGGCATCGGAGGGCACGCCATAAATGGCCCAGTCGATCGGCTTGTTCGCCGAGTCGATCAGGGGCGCACGCAGGAAGGTGCAGATTCCCGCGAAACGGGGCTGGGTGCGGCCGGAAGGGAGCGGGGTTTTGTGTAAGTTTGGCGGAGTCATGGAGGGGGAAGAGGTGAGCAGGTGCGAAGGTGAGCAGGTGAAGCAATTCCCGCCCACCAGCCAACCCCCCCTCGGGGAGTGGGCTTCAAACGAGCCACGCGTCATCGACACGCATGCCGGCGCTGAGCGTTGCCGCGTTTCCATGTTCGAGCATACCAGCGACGGGGTAGGCGCAGTAGTCGAGGCTGAAAGAGCCTGCGGGTCGGTGGTTGCCGGAGTGGCCAAGGCCACCAAAGGGGAGTTTGCTGCTGGCGCCGGCAGTGCCCGCATTGACGTTGATGCAGCCGGCGCGGGCCTCTGAGAGGAAGCGGTCGATTGAGTTCGAGTTCCTTGTGAAAATCGAGGCGGCGAGGCCGTAGCGGGTGGCGTTGGTTTGCTCGATCGCCTCGTCGAGGGAGTTCACGACGGAGATCCGGAGGAGCGGGCCAAAAACTTCGACGTCCGCTCCGGCATTACCGGGAGCATCGGAAGAAACGAAGCGCTCGACTTTCAGGACGCCGGGGGAGATGTAGTGGCCGCCGGGCGTCGGGACGGGCTCATCGATGGCTGAAGCTTTCAGGAGCACCTGCGCGCCGGCGCGGGTCATCTGCTCCTGAGCCTGGAGCACCCCCGCGCGAGCGCCCGCCGAGATCAGCGGGCCCATGAAGACCGGATGCGTCGCGGCGGGGTCGCCGATGATCAGGTTGCTGGCGCTCTTGCAGATCGCGCCGATCACTTTATCGGCGACGCCGTTCTGCACGATCACCCGTCGCGTGCAGGTGCATCTTTGGCCGGTGGTGATGAAGGCGCAGCGGACGCACTCGATCACCGCCTGTTTCAGATCCGCGTCGTCGAGGATGACGGCGGCGTTGTTACCGCCCATTTCGAGGGCGAGCAGGCGGCCGGGGTTGTCGAGGTTGGCCTCCATGATGGCGCGGCCGACGGGCCAGGAGCCTGTGAAGAGGATGCCGTCGAGATCGCGATGGGCGGAGAGCTTTTTGGCGACGTCAACGCCGCCTTGGATGACGTTCACGACGCCGTCGCCGAAACCTTCCGCGACGAGTGCATCCTGATACAACTCGGCGAGGAGTTGGCCAACGCCCGGGGTCTTGTCGCTGGGCTTGAGCACGATGGTGTTGCCCATCGCGAGGGCGGGGATGATGTGGCCGTTGGGCAGGTGTGCCGGGAAGTTGAAGGGGCCGAGGACGGCCATGACGCCGTGCGGACGGAACCAGGCGCGGCCCTTGCGAGTCGCGGCTAGATCGATCTCGTACCCGGAAACGCGGCGCAGAGCGCCGATATCTGATGAATCCAGCGTGATATCAACCTTGGCGCCGAGCAGGCCGGCCTCGGCCTTGCTGTCCCACATCACCTTGCCGGTCTCGTCGCGGATGAGCGTGGCGATGTCGTCCTGCATTGCATCGCAGAGCTTCTGGAATCGGCGAAGAGCGGAGATGCGCCTTTCCACCGGAGCGCGAGACCAAGCGGGGAGGGCCGCACGCGCGGCTGCAACGGCCTTTTCAACGTGAGAGACGGATGAAGCACCGTCCCAGACAATGGTCGCCGGGCGGGCCGGATTTGTCGAGAAAAGGCGAGCGCCGTCCGGGCGCTCGAACCGCCCGGCGATCAGGTCGGACGGTTCGTGTTGAAGCGAAGGGTGCTTCACGCCTTGACCTTGTTTGAACGGGAAGCCTTGCCCGGCGTCTTTCCGGCCTTCTTCGGTGTGCCCTTCGAGGATCCGGTTGGCTTTACGTCCGCGGGCGCAATGGGAGTGAATCCGACGGCTGCACCCGGGGCGGCATCGAGGAGAGCGAGGACTTCCTCGCTGATGCGCAATCCACCTTTTTCCACCGAGCAGTCCGCCTCAATCGCCCGGAAATCACCTTCCTTGGAGAGCACACTCACGATGCCGTGCGAGCCAAGCCGTCCGGAATGCGGTTGCACCAGCGGCAGGGTCTTGGTTTTTTTCACGAGATCGAGCTGGTCGGTATGGGCGTCGAGATGCGGCCCGCCGTCGAAGGGGTCGATCATGCCGCGGTACTTGAAGCCCATCGACTCGAGGAGCCTGCGGGCGGGGACAGTTTCGGGAGCAACCTCGCCGACGAGATTCTGCACTTCAAGCGAGAAGAGCGAGAAGTAGATCTCTTCGCGGGGGAGCAGTTCTGGGATGAACCGCCGGTTGTGCTGGCAGAACCGGTCGGCCTCGGCGTACTTGACGGGGATGAACTTCCGCCCGAAGTTGTCCCAGAACATGTTCTCGCCCTCGCTCGTCACGGGCGCCATCATCTCGGCGAGAATGCGATCGGCAAAGAACTTGCGGTAGAGACCGATGAAGTGAAAACGGACGAACGAGAGGAATCGCCCGGGGCGATGCGCGTTTCCGCGATAGCTCGGCTGGATGATGAGGCCGCCGATCTCGGTCGGCCCGCTCTCGTCGCCGTAGAGCTTGCCGACTTTGTGGGTGGATGAATACGAAAGCGGCTCGGAGCGAAAGGTGCGCTCTGTGATCTTCATTGCCCAGTTGGGGTTGCCCGGGCCGCCCTGGTGGGCGCGGACCTGCGAAGTGCCAATGACCGAGTTGGTGTCGGTGTCGAGGAGGGAAAAGACAAAAAGGTCGCTGCCGTCGTACATCGAGGCCGGCTGTGCGCCCTTGCGAGTCCGCTGGCCTTTGACTTCCCTCGGATTGCCGGCGGCGCGAGCAAACGACTGGGCGCTCTGACTGATCTTGTCGGAAATGATCTGCTGGTTGGGGGGAAGATTGATGAAGTAGACCATCTGGGCGAGCTTGAGAAGCGTCGCGGCGTCGGTCTGTTTGGCTTGCCGGATGAGGAACAAGTGGCCGGGCCCTCCGTCGTTGAGGAGCGGGTTGGAAGGGTCTCCAGCCCGCGGGTGGGCATGGTAGAACCCAAAGGGTTCTGAAGCCCCCCACTCCGGAAAATCGGGCCTGATCGGTGATTACGCAGGAACGGAAGCAAAGGCCTGCTCAAGGCTTGCAAAGACACGTGGCCAATCCTCCAGCTTCATCACTCCCATCGGGGGCAGCATCCGCAGGTGGTACGGGCCGTGGCCGCAGTAGAAGAGGACCACTCCGTGCTCGAAGGCGGTCTTGCAAAAACCGGCGACCTTGTCTTTCTTGCCGCCGAACGGGGTAAACCGCATCATGCCGCCCATGCCGCCGACCAGCATGTTTCCGCCGCCGCCCAGAGCCTGCACGGCCGGGAAGTGCGCGGGGAACTTGGCGATCAATTTGTTCATCTCGACGCGGAAGGCCTGCTGGTGCTTGGCGATCATGCCGCTGTCGCCGTAGTAGTTCCCATCGCGGAGGCGCTCGATGATGCGTTTGCCGACGCGGAAGGACGGGCCCTCGCCCGTAAACGTGCCGCTGAGCAGGCCGGGCTTGGGGTTGTATTCCTCGGTGAACATCGTGACGCAGGCCTGCGTGAGCTTGCCGGCGCAGAAGACATCGACGTACTGCCCGAGGTCGAACTGCTCGTAGGCGAACATCCGCCCGGTGCGTCCGAACGTCTGGACCTCATCATCCCAGATCGCGATCTTGTTGGCCTTGCAGACGTCCATCAGCGCCTTGAAGAAATCGCGGTCGCCGACGTTGAACCCGCCCTCGCCCTGCACCATTTCGAAGATGAAGCAGGCGTGCTGGCCGGGGTAGCGGGTGATGTATTCCTGCAACTGGGCGACGGCGCCGTCGATGTACTTCGTCTTTCCGGCCCGCTCCGCGGCGATCGGGTCGTAGAACGGCATGTAATCCACGAGAGTGCTGAGCGGAATGCCCTGGCGGTAATCGGCGGTGTCGCCGATCTGCGCCATGGTGATGCTCCGACCCATGAAGCAGTCCTTGAACGCGATCACGCGGCTTGCGGGCGCGTGCTTCTGGTAGCAGACCTTGAGCCCGTTCTCGTTTGCCATCGCGCCGGAGGTGCTGACATAGACGTACCGAAGGCGGCTGTTCTTCTTCGCCTCGGTCGCGAGAGTTTCGGCAAAGTCGTACGCGTCCATGTTCGACTGAAGGTTTCCGCTCTTGACGGTGTCGTCGAGCGATCCGATGAGACTTTCCTTGATGAGATCAGCATCGCT
The DNA here is from genome assembly GCA_044221315.1 of Phycisphaerales bacterium. GTDB lineage: Bacteria > Planctomycetota > Phycisphaerae > Phycisphaerales > UBA1924 > JAFEBO01. Next base: position 21,448 of record JBGAPK010000003.1, read on the forward strand.
GTGGCCGAAATAGTGAACGCCGATGCCGCAGATCATGTCCCACTTGACGCTGCCGTCGGAAAGTTCGACGAGCGCGCCGTTGCCCAGCCCGGATCCGATGTACGGGTAGAGCAGCGCACGCCCGCGGGTTTCCGCGGCGCGAGCCATCAACGCCTCGTACGACTGCTTGAGGGCCGGGTTGCCGGGACGCACGTCGGTGATCTGCGCGCTCTTCGCCTTCACCTCTCCCACGATAGTTTCGATTGCCGCGCGGACGGCCGGGCTCGCCTTGAGCTGAGCGCCGACAGTCTCTGCGCTGGGTGAAGACTGGCTGATCGAGGGGGAAACCGGTTGTGCCATCTGCGTCATGATCCCTCCGTGCGGCGCCATCGGCTTCCGCACTCACGCGGCGCCTTGCGCATCCTTCGACCATTCTTGGAAGGATCGTTCGGAAAGTCTTGAGAGCAGGATCGCAAGCAACTGGCAGCGCTCCACCAGGCTGGAAAGGTCGATCCACTCCTGCGGCGTGTGCAGCCCGCCGCCCCGGACTCCGAGTGTGTCAATCGTTGGAAGGCCCTCGGCTTGCAGGTTATTGCCTTCGCAAACACCGCCGGTCTTGCCGAAGGGGAGTTTCTGGCCAAGGTCTTCGGCGGCATGGCGGGCGAGGTTTGCGAGCGCGAGGACGGCCGGAGTGGCTGGTTTGGCGGGGCGATTGAGGGCGGACTGAACATCCAGCGTCGCCTTTCCGGCGGCGGACTTGCAGGCCGCCTGAATATCGCGGACCGCCTTCTCTCCTTGTTCGCGGGTGGCAAAGCGCATGTTGCCCCACGCTTTGGCCGAATCGGAGACGATGTTGGTGGCGGTGCCGCCTTCAATGACGCCGACGCTGACGATGAGGCCTTCGTCGGGCCGGGCGAGGGAGGAGATGGGAGGGATGGCGCGTGCGAGGGCGTCGATGGCCGAAACTCCGGACTTAAAATCGCGCCCGACGTGAGCGGCGTTTCCCGTGGCTTCGAGGAAAAACTGGCCGCTGCCGGGGCGCTCGACGACGAGGCCGCCGTCGGCCATGGCGGGTTCCAGGGCAAGGCCGACGTCGTGCAGTTTCGCTTGCTCGCGAAGGAACCGGTCGGCGGCGAAGGAGCCGGTTTCCTCGTCGGTGGAGAAGAGAAAGGTCCAGGAGCAGGCGATGCCGCAGGCTTCAAGGGCTTCGAGCGCCGCGAGGGCGATGACCAGGCCGCCTTTCATGTCCACGCAGCCGGGGCCGGTGGCGGTTTTTCCATCGGGGGAGATGCTGAGCGAGCGGAAAGGAGAATCGGGTTCGTGCACCGTATCGACGTGGCCGCTCACAAGTATCCGAGACGCCCCAGACCGATGGCGCGAACAAACTGCCACTTTTCGCGCGGGCATCTCCGCCGCGCCGGCGAAGAGCCACGCCGGCGGGCGTTCGCCCGTATGAACCCAGACATCCGCCCCCAGCGCCTTACAGCGGTTGGTGAGAAGCGTCAGAGATTCTTCCATCGCCGGGGCCTGCACGCCGCCGGTCGGCAGATTGACGTGCCGGCGCAGATCGTCCAGGAGCGCTGTCTTCGAAGCCGCGATCACGTCGGCCAATTGGCGCTCTTTCGGGCTCAGTGCCATTCTGGAGAGTATCGGGCGGACCCTCGAAAAGCACGAGCGCAAGCCCGAGGATGATGGTCAGAAATGCCGCGCCGAGCGTCATCCATTTCATCCGCCGCACCGCCCGATCGATCGGCAAGTGCTCCAGCGGGGTGCCGACGATTGACGCCAGATGGGCCTGCCGACCTCGAACCGTGCCGTGGCGCCAGGTGAATTTGGCCGGCGACATGCCGTTGAGAGTAGAAACCGTCTCAAGGGCATCGATCATCGAGGCGACGCTCTCGTGCGTAACGACAGGGGCCGGGTCCTCGGAGATTTGACCCGGCTCCAACGATTCCTCGATTGGGGGCGGATTCCGGCTGAGGTCCTTTGCGGCAAAGGCGTCCGCTTGGAGTTCAAACCGGCGGCTGACGAAACCCAGGACGAAGAATCCGAAGCCAACGGTGGACAGAATCCCCATCGTCCCTACCACCCACGAATCCTCCCACTTGCCCCAGTCCATCGCGAATCCGAACAAGACCGCCCCGGCGAGCGAGGCCACGACCATCGAGCCGATCAGCCAGGGAAGATGGTGCAGGCGCCCGTGCCCGGCCTCGTGTGCGGCAACAGCCTCAACCTGCCGGCGCGGCAGGACCTGGAGCAAAGCGTCGGTGAAGAGCACATAGCGGGCACGCGGGATGATGCCCATCAAAGCGCCGTTGAGGATGCCGCTCGAGGTCTGCCAGACGAGAACTTCGCGCGCCGTGACCCCGTTGCGTGCAAAGACCTGCTCGACCGAATTCCGCAGGTCGCCGCCCTCGAGCGGAACCGTGTCCCACACGAATCGCAGCACTATCGGGGAGAGCGCGAGGACGACGAAGATCCCCAGCACCTGCCAGCCGGTGAGTACCCATTCCAGAGACGAATACGACATTGTCAGCCATCGGAACGCGGCAAATTCCCCGGCGTGCCGCCAGGCGCTCAGCATGAGCAAAGGGACCAATCCGAGCAGGATGGAATGACGGATGTGCTCCCACGTCATCTGCGTCCGGCTCATAGAGCGACCGAGCGGGCGCCCTTCGTGGAGGTGACGCCAGAGGACGGCCTCTCGAAGGCGGCGCTGGATGGGCGCGTAGCCCCAGTACAGGACGACGAAGGCCGAGAGAGGCGGCAGCGCAATCAGCAGTTCGGTAACGACCGGAAGTGAATGCGTCCATCGCGACGCCGCGACGCTCCAACCGAGTGAAATCAGGCCATACGCGTGGAGCGATACGACTCCAAACCGGGCCACGCCCATCAGTCGTTCCGATGTCGCGATGATGCGGGTGCGTCCGGTCTTTTCCAGCCGTCGGCAGAGCCACGCGAATCCCGCGTTCGCTACCACAACGACGCCGAGCATCGACACGAGATAAGGACCCGGCGAAACCGAATCCTCCCGCTCCCGCCACGCCGGCAGGATCGAATCGAGCAAATAGATCAGGATGACAAGGCCGGTCGTCATGGTGCCTCTACGAAACCGACGCGCACGCCAGGGCGCCGCCAACATCCGCATGTGCGGCCTGTGCTACCGCTCCCGCTCCGCGGCCTTCACCATCGCGCGGCACCGCGCCGGATCGATCGGCCCGGACCAGACTCCACCCCGCTTGATGTACGACCCGACGATGAGCGCATCGGCGTGCTCGAACAACCCCTCCGCTTGATCCGGCCCGACGCCCGAGCCGACCCAGACTGGAAGTTTGACCGCCCCTTTCGCCTCGGCCACGTCCGCGATGTCCGCCGGATCGCCCGTGAACGCCCCCGTCACGATCACCCCATCCGCTCCGAAGAACTCCGCCGTGTGCGCCGCGTCGCCCAGCATGATGTCGCCGGTGATCGAGTGCGAGGCGTGCTTCTTCTTGATGTCGCAGATGATCTTGATTCGGTCGGCCCCGATTTCGCGACGGTAACGGAGGAGCCGCCCGGCCGCGGCTTCCGTAAGCAGCCCCTCATCAGCGACGTGGGCATAGACGAAGTTCTCGCAACGGATGAACGAGCCGCCGGTGGCGAGTGCGATGGCGAGGGCTTCTCGTTCGCCACATGACAGTACCTGCACTCCCATCGGGAGAATGCCAATGACGTCTTTGACAGCCGCGCACAGCACGGTCATAGCCGAGACCGTTGCGGGGGAGTGCGGCGGCTGCACGTACGGCCGATCGTGCATGTTCTCGACAATGATCGCATCGAAGCCCGCTTCGGCGAGGACTTTGGCCTCGAGGCGGGCCGTAACCTCGATCTGCGCGAGTGATTGGCGGGCGAAGGGAGCACCCGGGAGGGCTTGGACGTGGACCATGCCCACGAGGGCTTTGGGCCGAGGCATGGCACCTGAACCGGATTGTCGCAAAGGACTCCTGGCGGACTTTGGCATGGACGATCTTTGGGCTGCTATTTGCTCTTGGCCGCGACCATCACCTGGAGTTGTGCCGCGAGGTACATAAGGAACCACAGAATGCCGTGGATGCTGGCGACGCCGCCCCACTCCGCTATCTCCCAGCGGAAGAGAATGAGCGTGGAAATCACGTAGAGTCCGAGGGCGCAGGTGTAGAGGAAAAAATTATTGAGCGGAAGGCCCGCGCTGATCGTGAGCAGAACCAGAGCGACGGCGAACAGCATGCGTGCCGCGGCGAGCGGAATGTTGCCGATCTCCCGACCGAGCGAATAGCCGACAAAGCCGACCGCGACGGCGCCGGTTCCGGCGTGCAGAAGGCCGAGATACAAAGTAAGAAGGCCGTGCGACCACCAACCGCCGGTGGGTGCGTGAACTGCCGCCATAATCGTCGCGATGACCAGGATCGTCGCACCGGCGATCGCGATCGTCTGGGCGGAGCCAAGCCCGGGCTTGATGAAATCGGTCGAGTGCGTTGGCAGGGGAGCCGGCGCGGGCGTGGCAACTGCTGCCGGAGTGATCACAGGACGCGGCGCTTCGGGCGCCGGCGGCTCGAGGTCGTATGCCGGTTTTTCGGTGGAGGGCGGTGCGGGAGCGGCGGCGGGTTGGATCGGTTCGCTTTCGCTCATCGGAGACTCCCGGGGTTGCGGAGGAATGTCGACATTAAGTCGTGCCCGTGAGCGACGGAAATGCCCGACGCACCAGCCGTCTGTTCGTCGAACGAGCGCGCACACCCCGCTCGAATCCCAGCGCCCGCGATCAGAAACGGCACCGGCGTCGCGTCGTGCTTGCGCGTGCTGACGAGTGTGTAATGGTCGGGCATGACTAATGCTCGGCACCCTTCGCCCTGCTTCTCCAGTTTCCGGATGCAATCGGCGACCGGGGCGATCACGAATCGATCGATCGCCTCGATCGCTGCGACCTTGGTCTTCCAGTCGGCCTGGTGCGAGGCCTCATCTGGAGCCTCGACGTGGCAGCAGACGATGTCGTAGCCGCCTGTCGTCACCGCTTCGACCGCGGCGCGGCCCTGCGCTGCATAATCGGTGTCGTGGTAACTGGTCACGCCGGGGACGCGCAGCCGGTCCCAGCCGATGCACGAGGCAATCCCGGCGAGCAGGTCCACGGCCGTGATCATCGCGCCCTTCATTCCGAATTGTTCTTTGAAACTGGGCATGCTGGGTTTCAGGCCCTGGCCCCAGATCCACGCCATCGTGGCCGGCCGTTTGCCGGCCGCGAGTCGGGCGATATTGACCGGATGATCCCGGAATGCGTCGCGCGAGGCGAGCATCAGGCGGGTCAGGACATCGGCGCTCGGCCCGCCGAACGGGAGCCGGGCTTCCCATGCTTCGCCGGGTATCTCGTGAGGCGGAGTCGTACGGAGGTCGGCGGATGATCGCCCGCTCGCGTCGACGAGAATGTTGCGATAGCTGACGCCCGGCGTCAGCCGCATCGCGCGGGCGGTGTCGGGCGCGGCCCGATTCCAATGCTCGATCAGGGCATCGATCAGCAAACGGGCTTCGCCGTCGGAGATCGCCCCGGCGGAGTGATCGATCATGAGCGTGCCGGGATCGGCGGAATACGGCCCGCGCACTGAGGCGCCGGTGGTTACGAGGTTGAGCCGGAAGATCCAATCTGACGGTCCCGTCTCGACGCCGAGCGATGCCGCCTCGAGCGGGGCGCGACCGGTGTGGTATCGCGCAGGGTCGTATCCGAGCAGCGACATCGAGCAGACGTCGGACCCGGCGTCGAAGTTGGGAGGGGTCGTGCGTGCAACTCCCATCGTGCCGAGTGCGGCGAGCGCGTCGAGATTCGGAGTCGCCGCAGCCTGGAACGCGGTTCGATTCCCAAGTTCCTTGATCGGAAGATCGGCGGCGCCGTCGGGGATGACCACGATGTACTTCAGAACGGTCTCCCCGGCCAGGTTTCGCCGATCAGCCCCGCGCCCGTCCGCAACGACCAGTCCGAGACCGCAAAGACCGCGTGCCAGACCTTGTCAGACGCGACCGAGAAGAGCAGCATCATCCCCACAAGCGCGGCCATCGCCCCCTGCTCGCTGTAAAGGAACTGTCGATAGGCGGGCACGAAGTCGGCGAGGATCTTGGAGCCGTCCAGGGGAGGGATCGGGATCAGATTAAACAGCACCCCCATGATGTTGATCATCACGCCCGCCCAAAGAAAGACCGCAACGTTGTGATTCACATTGTCGGGCACGCTCGGGCCGATCTTCAGCCAAGCGATCGAGCCGAGTATGCACAGCACTCCGAGAGCAAGATTGACGGCGGGACCCGCGGCCGAAACCCGGGCGTCGTCGTAACGATTCCGGAATCGATCCGGGGACACCGGCATCAGCCCCCACGTGAACCCGAAGACTCCGAACATCACCCATGCCATCGGCCACGGGATGTGCACGAATGGATTCATCGTCATGTGCCCGAGCACGCGCGGCGTGTTGTCGCCGCAGCGGATCGCCATCCAGCCGTGCCCCAGTTCGTGCAGGCAGATGGAAAACACAACCCAGAAAACCCAAGAGTACAGCAGGATCGGGCTGACGTGGTAGTAGTTGGCGACCCACCAATCCATGCGGGCTCCTTCGCGGCTTCAGGGAAGCCGCACCATCCAGCGTAGCCGAATCGTGGACGAGACTGTCGGCGCAGAAAAAAACCCGGCCGAGCGGCCGGGTCGTGTGACTCGAATTTGGCGGACTCAGGCCTTCGCCGGGATCGCCTTGCTCGACTTGATGGCGGTTTCAACCAGCCGGTCGAACACCTTCGGGTCGGTGATCGCGATCTCGCTCAGCATTTTGCGGTTGAGCAGGATGCCCGCCATCCGCAGGCCATTCATGAACAGGCTATAGCGGGTGTTGCGCATGCGGCAGGCGGCCGTAATGCGGACAATCCACAGGGCCCGCGTGTCGCGCTTGCGGTAGCGACGGTCGCGCAGGGCGTAGACGCCGGCGCGAATTACGGCGTTGCGGGCGCGGTACCAGTGCTTGCTGTTTGTTCCGAAATAGCCCTTGGCTTCCCGGAGAAGTCTCTTTCGATTTTGGGCGCGGGCGGCGCCTTTGCGAACGCGAGGCATGATTCAAACTCCAGCTTGATCCGATCGGGGCGGGGTCGATTCCCGACTTGTGACCCGGCGGACGGTGCGAGCCCGGGCAACGCCGCCCGGACGAAATTCGGTCGGACTACTTGGCGTACTTGGCGGCCAGCGCGGACTTCGCGGCCTGGGCAGCCTTCCGCGCGGCCGGGGTCGGGTTGCGCTTGATCGTGGCCCGGGACTGCGAGCGTCCCCGCAGGCGACGGAAGAGCAGCTTCTCGATGCGCTTGGCCTCGGGGTTGGACATGAACGGGTCCTTGCGTAGCTGGCGGAGGCGCTTGCCCCCCTTGCCCGAACGCAAGTGCTTGTGGTTGGCGGAGCGGTGACGCACCAAGCCCGTCTTGGTGATGCGGATCCGCTTCAGAAGCCCTTTGTGGTTCTTGTTCTTTGGCATGGTGCGATCTCGGTCCTGGCGGGCCGAAACCGGTCGCCGCAGGGCCAAGATACTAGGCAAGAAATCGGGTGAAGGCCAATGCCGGAACCCCTTGCGAGGGCTCAGGAGGCCCCTGGAGGCTCCCGAAGGGCGGCTCAAGGACCCACGAATGAGTCGTTCACATCCTCGGGGAATTCAAAGCCCTCAAGCCGACCGGTTTGGTGGAACTTCGCAGCTTGCCGGATCATGTGCTCGATGGCTCGGGGGAGCCAGATATTGTCGCCGCACCCTCGCTCGGGCGTGCTCATCCAGGCGACACTGCCGTCGGCGAGCAGGACGAACTGGCCCCTGCCGTCGTGGTTGGGCGAGTTTTCCATCGGGTCGATCACTTCGCGCTTGACGGCGTGAAGAACGACCGGAGACCGGTCCGAAAGTACGACGACCTTCGCGGGCTCGCCAGCATCGCGACGCCAGTTGGGGCGGGCCTCGCCAGCCATGATCTGGTAGCTGAACGAGACCGACTCGAGATTGGCCCAATCAAACGTATTAGGTTTCACTTCTCCCCGGTCGGCGTGTGGATTGCCCGCGCACGCCAAATCGCGAAGCTTGGAGTATCCGGTTCGGGCGAGGGTGAAAAGATTTGCCGCATTGGATGTCGGTTTCTCCGGCGAGACATTCCACCACGGCGTCCCGCCGAATCCGGCGGTCGCCACCGGAAACTCGTTGCGGTGGTCCCCGGCGTAATGGCCCATGGCGGAAGCCACGCTGGCCAGATTGCTCTTGCAGGCGATCTGCCGACTCTTCTGCCCCATGTACGAGAAGGAGGGCCAAAGAACCGAAACGCCGATCAGCACCATCGCTGCCATCGAGATCAGATCCGCCGAGCGCCAGCCGCGAGACGCCCGCATGGAAAGGCCCTGCGAACGGTCCGCCGCAACGCGGGACGCGACCGCCTGAAATGTGCGTTCGACGAGCAGGGGCGTGGCGTGAATATCAGAATCCCGCACGATGCCTGCAAGGGTCTCGTGGCGAGCAGCCCGGTCTCTCAACGACCCGGGCGCGCGATCGGCGTCATAGTCCGCAATCGCCCATGCGTCGAGGGCATCGGCATCCTCGGCGCACAACTCGGGCTCGGCCTGACGAGCGATGCGTTGAATTGTGACATCAACGAGCGAGCGGTCGCAGGTGACTTCCGGGGCGTCGAGCAGGCCGAGAAGCTGGCCAACCCGTTCCGCGCGGTCGCGGAGATTCTCCTCAACCCGTGAAATTTGGAAATCGGCAGCCAGCAGGGCGTCGAGCGCCGCGCTGTCCTGCGGCGAGAGGGCCACGCCCGGCGTTTCGGCGGTCGCGTCCTGTCGGTTGAAGTCACTCATTACGCATCATCCCGAATTGAAACACAGTCTCAACTGGTCGCCTCTCCCTTGGAGACGGCCTGCCACCGCTTCGCGAAAGCCGCGACGGCGGCGTGCAGCCGGGACTTCACGGTCCCCAGCGGAATCCCCAGTTCATCCGCGATCTGCACGTAACTGAGACGCTGGAAGTAGGCGAGCAGAAGAATCTCCTTGAGCGTTGGCGACAGGCCCGTGAGGGCATCCTGAACGAGCTTGTCGCGTTCCGACCGGTCAAGCGAGGCGTCCGGCGGGTCCACGTCGACCTTCAGCAGGTCGACAAACATGGCCCCCGACCCGTCCGAGGCGTCACCGCCCCCGACGGGCGCCAGAAGGTCAACCTCCTGGCGACGATGCTTCTTACGGAGGTAGTCCCGCCCCTTGTTCGCCGCGATGGTAAAAAGCCAAGGCCGAAATCTGCGTTCCATGTCGAACGTGTCGGCGGACTGATAAATCTGCAGGAAGGTGTCCTGGAAGACGTCTTCGGCGGCTGTACGGTCGTTTACGAGGCGGTAAAGAAAGCGGAGCAAGTCGTCCTTGTAACGTTCGATAAGCTTCCTGAGCGACCCCATGTCGCCCCGGCGGAAGAGGTCAAAGAGCTTTTCGTCCGAGATCTCTTTCAATCGCGTTGCCTGCTGAGCCTTTCCTGGGGCCGCCTGCCCCAACCACACCTCGCAGCCCGCCCCGACCGGCTTTCCCAAGACTGGCGCTCGGGATTGCGCGGCGTCAGCCGTTCAGCACCCCTACCACCGTCCCAATCCGCCGTTCGAAGCGGGCCCCCCGCTCCGGCGGGAAAAGGCGAAGGCCTTCCACCCGCAGCGCAGGAGCCACCTCTGCGACGTATCGATCGAACGCCTGCCGGTTCGGAAAAAGATAGCGTACTTCAACTTGGAATGGGTCGGGCTGGCCTTCCACCCGTACCAGCATGGTCTCGGAGGCTCCGCCCGCGAGAACTGCCTGCGCGTGTCCACCAAGCAGCCAGGCAATGTACTCTCGGGCGGTGGGCTCGTCCTTGAACGAGGCGCAGACGGTGTAGGCAACTTGGGACATACCGGGAGAATACCGGTTTCCGGCCCTCGGAATGCGGCTCCCGGCCCTTGCGACGGGCAATACTCGGTTCGGTCGGACGTTGGAGGGTACGGATGAGCGTCGTGCCGGAGGGTTCCCAACCGGATTCGGACGGCGCCGATTTGACGCCGATCCTGCTCGCCGCCTCGAGGGGCGACGAGCGGGCATGGCGTCGGATCGTGGATTTGTACTCCCGGCGGATCTTTGCACTCGCGCAGGCCCGCCTGAGGAATCCTGAAGTGGCGGAGGAAATCGCCCAGTCCGTGTTCGCGACTCTGGCGGCAAAGCTTGTCGGTGGCGGGTACGCAGAGCGGGGCAAGTTCGAGCCCTGGCTGTTCCGGATCGCGACGAACCGGATCCGGGACGAGTTGAGGCGCGGGAGGCGTCGTCCAACGACGCACGATTCGGAGGTGATCGCCCGAATCGAGACCCACGGATCGGAAGAAGGAGCGCCGGCAGATGAGTTGTCTTCCTTGCGACGGGCCATGGGACAGTTGACGGACTCGGATCGGGAAGTGATCGAATTGCGGCATCACGGGCAGATGAGTTTCAATCAGTTGGCAGAGATTCTGGGAGAGCCGCTTGGTACTTTGCTGGCGCGGCATCACAGGGCGCTTGCGAAATTGAAGGCACTGATGGAGGCGGCTGTGCCGCCCCGCGGGAAGGAAGCTCGGGCAGGGGGAAAGGTCGAAGCATGAACAGGACGGATGACCATCTGGTGAATGATGCCGAGGTACGCGAGGTCGAGCGGCTGGTCCGCGAGGCGGCGCGCGCGGATGCGAACGCCGCACGGGTCGACGCGGACCGTTCCCGTCAGCGCACGCTGGAGGACCGCGTCTTTGCGTCGACGCATCTGGTTCTCTCGCCGCAGACCGAAGTGATCGCCAGGATCGGGCCGTCGCGTCCGATGCCCATGGCATGGAAGATTGCGGCCGCGGTTGGACTGCTCGCGACGCTGAGCGTGGTCTACACGGCGACGCGTCCGGCGGCGACCACCGGCGTCACGGGCTCGGTGGCAGCGAACGGTTCGGCCGATGTGGAATATGTGCTCGCGGCGGTCTCGCTGCTGGACGAGCCCCTGAATGGCGGATTGGAAGATCTGGCCGAGGACGCGGCGCGGCTGCACGAACTGGTCGCCTCGGATCGGACTTTTGGTACCGAGCAGCCGGCGGAAGAGAAGCCGGGCACTCAGGGGGTGTAGCGGTTCATGAAATACACGGTTCTGCTCACATTCTGTTGCGGTCTTCTGGCCGGGATCCAGTGCCCGGCGCGGCAGCCTGCGGACCAGCCTCCGGCTTCTACCGTGGAAAGGCCGTCCGATCGTCCCGGTGATCCGGCGCGGCGCGATGATCGGAGGCCAGCGGGTGATCGTGCGCCCCGCAGGCCCGGAGAGCCGGGATTTCTCGATGCGGCGGCGCACGACCCGAAGTTGCTGGGCGTGGCGATCGACCGGATGCTCGCCGACGTGACCAAGGCCATGACACGGCTTCAGGAGGCCAAGAAGCAACTCGAGGGCGGGACCCCACCGGAAGAGGTCTTCCGGTCGCTGCGCGAAGCCCGCGCCGGCGCACTGGCGGATCGGTTTGTTGTCAATTGGCGTGATCACCAGCGGGACGACTCGGCGGGCAGAGTGCCTCTGTTCGAGCGGCCTCAGGGCGGACCGCCGACCGGCAGCCCAGAGCAATTGGACGAACTGCTCAGGTTCGTCCGCGAAGTCCGGCCGCAGTTGGCGGACAAGCTGGAGAAATGGCAGAAGGACGACCAGAAGGCATTTCGCCTTGTGATCGGGCGTCTGATGCCCAAGGCGAACGACGCGTTCCGCGAACGCAACCGGGATGAGAAGCTTTACGAGCTCCGCAAGGAGGACCTTCGCCAGAGTATCTTTGTCGTGGAGAAGTCCGCTGAACTTCGCAGGATGCAGCGAGAACTCAAGGGCGAAGCACCCACCCCGCAGTTCGAAACTGAAAAGAGCGAACTGCGTGAGATGATGGGCAAAGCCTACGACGCGAGAGTCAGGGTTCGCGAATACGAGACGGCACAACTTGCGAAGCGGCTTGCTGATGCGCAGAGCAAGATCCAGGAGACCAAGGACGCCCGAGAGAAACTCCTGGACCGCGCGGTAGATGAGGTGCTCTCGATGAAGCGGGAGACTCCCCAGCCGGGGGATCAACCCGGCGACCGACCGGGACCGCCCGGTGGACATCCTCCGGAACCGCCAGCGCCGGGCAAGGGCCCGAAATAGGCTCGCCTGAAATCAGGAAACGATCGAGCCTGGAGCGATGTCGCTCTTCGGAGTCAGTATCACCACTCGCCGCTGTGCATCGGCACCGGCGTCTTTGGGAGCATCGCTGGCGGCGAGGAGCATGCCGCGCGACTCTTCGCCGCGGATCACCCGGGGCGCGAGGTTGGCGACGATGATGATCGTCTGCCCCGTGAGTTCCTCCGGTGTGTAGTGCCCCCGAATGCCGGCGCAGATCTGGCGGGGGGTGCCGCTGCCGTCGTCGAGCTGGAGTTTGAAAAGACGATCGGCGGAGGGATGGAATTCGGCCTTCACGATCCTGGCGACGCGCAGGTCAACCTTGGCGAATTCCTCGAAAGTGATGCCGGGCTTGGCGGAAACGATGTTTGAGACAGGCGCTGCGGGGGTTGCGGGCGCCGGGGCTGGTGCGGGGATCTCGGGCATCGGCCTTTTCTCCTTGGGAGGGGCGACTGTAGGTGCCGCTGGCTTTGGTTGCGGCTGTTCGGTAGGCCCCTCCTCATCGTCCGGGGTTCGCCATTTCCCGTCGCGCCAAATCGAGAGGCGTGGATCGACGCCGAGTGCGGGTGCAACGTTGGCGGGGTCGGGGTCGTGCGCCGGCGGGGCGCCGTCGCCGGCCGCGAGAGAGCCCCAGCCTTCGGGAGTATCGGACAGCAGCCGTCGCTGGAGGTGAAACTGGGCGGCGAGGTCATGGGGCTTCAGACGCATGCCCGGCTGCCCTGCGCAGACAGGACAGATCCGGGCCGGCGTGTGCTGTCCCTTGAGCGGAGCAATGATCCCGGTGTTCGCGCACTCCGTGCACGGCCACTTCTTGGCCTCGCTGTCGAGATCCTGGAGCGACATCGTGCCGCCGGCCGAGAGCTCGGCCTCGTGCCGGCGCAGGACTTCGCGAACGGCGCGGTCCTCGAGGATTTCGCGTGCCTCGATCCCGTCGCCGGCGCGCAGGCGGGTGAGCAGGTCGGAAGCCCGTGCATCAGCGGAACGATTCGGACGATCCGCATCCGCCCGCGCCGCCGGAGAATTCATGTCGGGCCCCAGAATGGCGGCGACGGCCCGGAGCCACCGCCGGTCGTTCTCACGCGGGGCCACCGAGGCGAGCGCGAAGGCGGCGGATGCCGCGGTCCGCTTTTCGTCTGGGCGCTGGCGGGCATACTCCAAGGCCCGGGCGAGGAGTTGACGGGCCATTTCAACACGCGCCGGCGAATCGGGTCGGTCGAGGATCTCCTCGCCGAGTTCGAGGTAATCCCGCGGCGATTGCCGCGTCAGACGGACGAGTCGGGCGAGTTCCGACGGCTCGAATTCGGCGGCAGGACTATCGGCCGCCGGTCGCTGCGCCGGCTGCGGTCTTGCGAAGTCCTGCGCGGGCGCGTTTCCCGCGAGCGCAGCGAGGAGCAGCAGGGCAAGGGGCAATGCCGGCTTCATGATTTCGCTCCTTCCCGGAAGCGGAGCAATTGCAGCCGCACCGTGGCGCGCTCGCCCTCGAGCAATTGCTCGAAACTGGATTGGGCGCTCCGCCGGGCGTTGTTCCACTCGTCGAGGATGCCCTTGATCGCGCCGGCATCGCGCGACTGATCGCGGGCGAGGGTGAGCGCGGTCCACTCGACGCAGGCGGCCTGGTACACGACCGCCCGCTCGAGAACAGTCGGAGCGATGGCGAGTCGTGCGATGAGGCGTTTGCGGATTTCGGACGGGCTAAGACCCTGCGGCGCGCTCGGCGCGGCGCGTGCGCCCGAGGCGAGACTCACTTCGAGGCGGTCGATTGCGTCGGAGGGTGAATGCCGCTGCGATGCTGACCGGGTGTTGCCGGAACGGGCAAGCCAGGAGGCGCCCAGTCGCGTCGCGAGCGAATCGATCTCCGCCTCGTCACGGGAGGCGGGAAATGCCTCGCAGGCCCTTTCGGCGAGCGCGACGGCGGCCGGTCCTTTCCACTTCGGACGGGCGCTCCAGGCGCCCGACTTGCCCGCAACCTCGGAAACCCAATCCGCGTTCTCGCGGGTCTCGGGAATGGAACGGAGTGCTTCGAATGTCGCGAGAAGAATACTGACCGAAGAGGAAAGACGCTTGATTTCAGCCCGGGCTGCGTCGCGGATCTGGGCGGGTGACCCTCGGGAGGCCTCCGTAACCAGCAAACGCGCGAGCAACGGATCGGGGATGGTGCCCGCAGCCGGAACTCGTTTCAGGATTTCGAGTCGGGCCTGAACCGATGTTCCGGCGGCGGCGAATTCGAGCGCCAGCGAGCGCGGGTCGGCACGCGGAAGGTCCGGGAGTTTGAGCGGGGCACGCGTGGTTGCATTGGGCACCAACGCCTCAAGGACGGACTCGGCGTCGGCGCCCTTGCCCTGTCGGATCAAATCGCCGGCGACCGCCACATCGGAAAGATCGGCGGCGAGCCGCAGTTGATCGAGTGACAGTCCCGGGCGCTCCGCAAGGAGCCTGGTAGCCTTCTCCCGCCACGAGGAGATTACCGCAGAGGAATCGGCAGACGGCTTGGAAGCCCAGACCTGCTCAAGGCGTTCGCGTAAAGCGCTGCGGGCGTCCGAGCCGGCGGTTGGCAGCAGCGACATCGTCGAATCGACCCCCGGTGCGCTGCTGGAGACCATCACGCGGGTCAGTTCGGCGATCAATTCACCGGGGATGGCGGAGTCTTCCAGCCAGACGAAGAAGGCCGAGCGGAGTTCTTCACCTGGATTCCAACTGAGTGAACCGGCGAGTATCGAGACCGAGCGGACGAGTTCGCGTGGTCCGACTGTGCGGTTTCGGAGCACGAGATCGAGGGCTCCGATCGCGACCAGGTCTTTGGCGGGCTGGCGATCACCCAGCACGGAGTCACGCACGTCGATGAACCCCGTCCATGCCTGGCCGGTCTGCGGATTGGACGCGTCAATCGTCACCGCCAGATCGCCGATGAATCGCTCTACGGAGTTGCGGAATGAAGCACTCTTCTCGATGCGACGACTCGAACCGGCGAGCACCGCTCCGGATTCAAGCTGATCGAGGAACGCCCGGGCGAGGTCTCGCTCGGAGAGGAGGCGGGCGGAAACTCCCACCGCAGCCGCAAAGGCACGGACGCTGTTCTTGTCGGCGGGAGCCGAGCGGAGCGGGGTGGTGAGGACGAGCGCTGCGTCGGGTTCCTGACGAGACGCAACGTACGAGAAATCAACGATTGCGGAGACAATCGACGTGAGCTCGTCTGGGCTCATCGTTGTCCAGGAACGCCCGAATGCGGCGTAGGCGCGCTCGAAGCGGGCGCGGGCGGCCTTGGCGTCCGTCTCCAGGTCCTGCGTGGACCCGGCGATCTCCCGCGTAATGACGCGTGGGCTGCCGGTGCTGAGGTCGTCGGCGACGTCCGCTTCGCTCACCGGGTCGGGACGATCCTCTCGCGGGCGGAGCGGAAGCTCTGCCGGTCGCTCAAGGTCGCGGGCGGTCGTGGCCGGCCGAACGGATCGAGGCGGGGTGAGGAAGATGATCGCGACGGCGACGAGAACGAAGCCAACAAACGCCAACGCCGCAAGCAGGGCGAAATCTCGGGCGGGAGATGAACGCAGAGCCGCCGCATGAGAAGGCTGGCGCCGCAGGCGGGCCGGCGGCAGCCGGCGGGAGCGTCGGGGAGCATGCGAAGCGGCACGCTCTGGTGTGCGTGGGCGGCCGATCCGATGCGCCGGTTCGACGGCACTGTCGCGGCGCGAGACGTGGGCAAGAAGCTGAAGCACGTCGTTCACCGAAGCGCCCCGAGCCCGGCAGGCGAGAGAGAGACGGCTCATCGCCTGCTGGTTCCAACCCCCGCTGAGCCCGACGGCGACATGCAGATCGCGCTCGAGCCCAAGGAGCGGCCCGCCCCAATCAGCGGGAGCCCCGCTCGCGAGCTCGGCCTTCGCGTGCTCAGGCGCCCACATTCCCAGGAGGAATCGTCTCGCTGCGGGGTCGCACAACTGCGCCGCGGCCGCATGAAGAGCGAGGCGAACTTCATCGGCGCCAGGCGTCGCGGCTTGCGGATGCCGCGCGAGTTGCTCGATGCGCCGGTGCAGCGCTTCGAGAACGTGGACCGGCTCGACATCCGACGGAGCGAGATCGAGAAGCGCGAAGGGACCCGGCGCGGTCGGTCCGAAGAAAAGACCGACCGGATCAACGCGGGGGCGTGTGACCTTCGACGGTGATCCGGCGGCGTGACGGCGCGGGGTCGTCATGAGCCACTCCCTTTCGAGGAGGCCGGCGGGGGCGAGTCCGGCAGACTCTCGCGAAGTGCACGGAGTTTGGCGGACCAGGGGGGCGGACCGAAATTGGGGTGCGAAAGTTCGAGCAGGCGGATTGCATCGCGGGCGGCGGACGAATCGCTCCGGGCCATGAGCCGGATGGCGTTGTAGCTCGCCTCGAACCAGGATGGCTGCTCCTCGCGGAGACCAGCGACCAGAATCTTCCAGCACTCGAGCGCTGTCTTCGTGTCGCCGGCGTTCTCGCTCAGTTCGGCGAGGCGGCGGAGACTGGAGGTGAACCGGCCCCCCCGCTCGTACATGTCGCGGTCGATCCGGATCGCCAGGTCCCGTTGAGCCACGTTTCCGGTATGGCCGAAGGCCAGCGCGGCGGCGCCGGCGACCTCGTCGCGGACGGCGTTGGAGCGGGCGTCGAACTGCTTCTGGGCATCGAGCGCCGCGAGCACCGGCTCGCCGAAGGCGATGACGCGATCGGCCGTCGCAAGATCTTCCGGCCTCGCCCGGAATTGCTCGATGGCCCGGCGCAGGGCACGCTGGCGGGCGGACTGGGCGAACGAGGAATTCGACGACCTGACCGAGGCGATCAGGGAGGAGATCTGGGCATCGTCCTCGCGGGAGACCGCGATCTGGAGTTTTCGAAATGTCAGTTCGTCGGCGATGGCAGTCAGTGGAACGGCGCAGAGATCGCCGATCCGGGTGATCTCGGCGAGCATGCGCTCGGCGCGTGGGATATCGGGCGTCGAAAGCGCCAGGGCGGACTCGAGTTGCTGGCGGCACATGGTGAGCACGCGTTCGGCGAGGAGATTGCGCCGCGCCGAATTGGCGGAGATCGCGGCGTCGCGCTCGGCCGGAAGGACCTCGTCGGAGACGGCGAGGAAGCGTGCGATGGCGACATCTGAATCGGCCGTCGGAGAAGCCCGGGCGAGTTTGAAAAGCATTCCTGCCGCCTGAACCCGGGCCTCGTGGCGTACGGGCGAAGAGTCCGGCACAGCCAGAAGCGTCTCAACAACCTCGACGTCGGAGAGCTTGCCGACACCGGCGCGGCGAAGAAGCAGGCGGGCCGCCTGCTCGGTCTTTGGGTAGGTCGCGACGTAGAAGACAGCGGCTGCGTCGCGCCGGTCCGCGAGGTTCTTCTGGCCGGCATCGACGGCACGATCGAGCGAGACGACGGCGTACCACAAGGCGTCCTTGCGGACAGCGTCGTCGCGGGAGTCTTTGGCCAGGCGCTCGAACTGATCGGCCGCCAGAGAGTACGCGCCGGCATAGAAAAGGCTCATGCCGGCGCTCAGACCGGCGCGCCGGGCATCGGGCTCGAAGGCACCGGAGTCCTCGGCTTTCGTTGCCGCAAGGAAGAGATCAGCGGCTTCTCTGTAGGCAAGGACAAGTGACGACTCGACGGCCGGATCCTCCGCGCGTCCGGCCGTGCGGTGCCTGGCCCGGGCGAAATCGAACGCCTGCAGGGCGCGGACGTACTGGGCAACGAATCCGTTCGAAGAAAGTGCGCCGGTCCCGTAGCGCTTCGCGAGGGAGACGACATAGGCGGTCTGACCCTTGGCTATGAGATCGGCGAGCGCCGAGCGGGCGAGCTCGGTGCGGGCCTTTTCGCCGCCGGGGGCGGGGCCATCGGCGCCCTCCATTGCCGTGACAGCGAGGAGGATGGCGTCGGTGGGTTCCAGGGGCGCTGTGATTCGTCCCTGGGGCGCGCGAGAACGCTGGACCCACGTCGTGAGCTCGGTCCAGCGCGACCCGGCGCCGAGGATGGCGATGCGTCGGGCGAGGAGCTGGCTCTTCACTTGGGCGGGCAGGTCGTCCGCGGTGGAGAGTTCATCAAGCCAGCGGAGCGCCTCGGCGTCGTTGCCGACGATCGCAAGGCAGACAGCGGTACCCAGGCAGGCACGGGCGACATGCTCGTGTATGAGGAGCGACTTCGGGAGGCGATCGAGCGTCGGTGGCTTGCGCTCCTGCGCGTTGAGGAGAGCTCCGAAGTGGAGCAGTGCGTCACCGGCATACGCCCGGTCCCTGGTGAGCTGCGCAACGTACGTGTCGCTCCATCCCGCATAGTAATTGGCGAGCGAGCGGATGCGACGGGCTTCCTGCAGTTGATCCTGCAGTTCTTTGGCGTCGGCGGCGCTGGCGTCAGGGCGGGCTTGATCCTGCGTATCCAGTGATCGCACTTTGGCGCTGGCCGCGAGCGCGATTTCGGAGAAATCGAGCGCAAGCCGTTTGAGGGTCTGGACGGCCTCGGCGCCGTCCCCCTCGTTGCCGATGCGGAGCCGCTGGCGTTCCGCCGCCTGTTCGGCGGCGAGGTACTCACCCTTGAGCAGATTCAGACGCAGGGCCGCCAGTTCGGGGCGGGGATTTTCCTTGAGAAGCGTCCGGCAGCGCTCTCGAACGGCCTGCCGCTGATCGGCTGGCAGTGATTCGAGCAGGTCTTCGTAGGCGTTTGCGAGATCCGCGAGGACCTTGGTGCGTTCCGGACCAGCGGTTAGGGGGAGACGCTTCTCGAGTTCAAAGACTCGCATTGTGACAAGCGCATGCTGCTTGAGATAGTCATCGAGCGTGTCGTCGAAGAGACTGCGATCGGGCGACGGCGCGCCAAGCCCCCGCAGCGCCGCGAGACCCAGCAGGAGGAACGCGAGGATTTCAGGGCGTCGGGGCATAACTCACACGATCAAAGCCGGAGTCCTTGGCGGCCTGAAGCGCCGACGCCACGTCACCGACGACGGCGCCCTCCCCGGCGTGCACGATCACGCCGCCGGACTTGGGCGATTGCGCGAGCGCAAGCACGAGCGCGTCGGCGCTCTCGAATTGCCGCTGGCCGATGCGATAAGAAACGTGCTCCGCCCTGCGTTCCACGCGGA
This sequence comes from Phycisphaerales bacterium, assembly GCA_044221315.1. GTDB lineage: Bacteria > Planctomycetota > Phycisphaerae > Phycisphaerales > UBA1924 > JAFEBO01. The sequence goes on from JBGAPK010000003.1 coordinate 40,696, forward strand.
GGGAAATGGGCGGAAGGTCCGGCGCTTTCCCGGCGGCCGGTGCGGGCTTTTCGAGCCCGCTGGAAAGACGGGCTTCGGCCGGCGCGAGCGAGCCGGCGAGCATGAGGTAGAGAAGGAGAAAGAGCACAATGTCGATAAACGCCACGAGCGAGAGACGTGGAAAGGAGTGGATTCCCCGGACGGGGGGCTGGCGGAATTTCATGGCGCTCCCCCACCACCGCCGCTCGGCTGACTTCGGTTCGCACGCTCACCGGTCGTCGCAAGGCGCCAGTTGATGACACCCTCGGCGCTCAGGGCGGCGGCGAGCCGGGTTAGTTGGGTTGCCGGCGTCAGCCGATCGGCGCGGACGACTACGTCCAGAATGCTGCCGCTCTTTTCGCTCCGCGCGCGGTCGGCGGCCACCAAAGTAACAAGGCGGGCGAATTCATATCGCCGCCCTGCCACGGAGAGTCGCCCGTCCTGCTCGAGATCGATGACGACAGCGGCATCGCTCTCGGAGTCCCGGCGCGGATTGGCGTCGCCGGCCTGGCGGGGAAGGTCGAGGGTCTTCTGGGAGATTCTGGAGAACTGCGAGGACATCATGAAGAAAATGGTGAGCAGGAGGACAACGTCGATCATCGAGGTGATGTCGAAGCCGGCTTCGGGCATGGGTCTTTCGCGGTGGAATCGCATCGGGGCTCAGACTGCCGGGGCGGGCTCTATTGCCGGGGACGCTTCTGCGGCGCGGGGGACGGGCCGCTTGCCCTGGCCGTGGGATGTGAGGGCGGCGGAGAGGTCTTCGACGATCTCGCCAACCTCGCCGGCGAGGCGTTCGACGCGTCTTCGGAGGATGGTGTAGAGAACGGTGCACGGGATCGCGACGACGAGGCCCTCCGCCGTCGTCACGAGCGCGAGTGACATGTAGTTGGACAGTTCGCTGGAGCGGGCGGCACCCTCGAGCTGGCCGATGGTGGCGAAGGCGCCGATCATGCCGATCGTCGTTCCGAGCAGGCCCATCATTGGGCCGATGGCGGCGATGATGGCGATGCCATCGGTAGTGCGAATGAGGCGCTCAACCTCGCGGGACCCAGCGTCTTCAAGAGCCGAGCGGAGTTCGAGCAGCCCGAAACTGGAGCGGGCGCAGCGCGTGAGCGCGGCGCTGAAGGTATTGGCGAGGAAGCACTTGTTGTCGTCGCGCCGGCAGAATTCGATTGCGCCGGCGGTATCTCCTCGCTCGAGGCGTTCGTCGAGGCCGGCCACCACGTCGGTGGGCGCCATGACGGAAAGGCGGACTTTGATCAGGTGAGCGATCAGAAGCGCGACCGCGAGAATCGAGAGCGCCACGAGGACGTACCCGATGAAGCCGCCGGCCTGGATGTAGTCAAAGAGCGACCGGCGGGACACGGCGGCGGCGGGCGTCTGCGCGAGGGTGGTCAGGCATGGGCCAAGTCGTTCGATCACTTCGGGGTCTCCTGCTTAGCCGCGGGCGAACCTGTCGCCGGGGGTGCGGTTTCTGGCGTCTGGGACCGCACGGTTGCCGGGGCGGTGCGTCCGGCAGCGCGTCGGGCGGCTGCGATGGGCGCCGATTCCAGGATCGGGTCGTCGGGATTCCGCCGCTCGAGATCGGCGAGAACCGAGGCAACGCCCGACAGGTCGCCGAGGCTTGCCAGGCCGGACGCCGCGGCGGCGAGCGCGAAGGCGCCGAGCGAGGTGGGAGAATCGGGACGCGATGCGACCCACAAGAGGTTCAGGACGCCGGATCGCCGATCGTCCGCGCCTTCTTCCATGAGCAGCGAGCGGCCGAGAGCCAGGCGGATCCACTGTCGCATCCACACGGGAGCGTCCGACGAGAGGCGGGCATAAAGGCGTTGTCGTGATTCGGTGCGCACACCGGGAAGTCCCGACTCGGCGAGCACCATCTCGCCGGCGAGGTTGGCCCACGCCGGGTCTTTCATCGCGGCGGACGGATCGATATTCCATGATTGACCCGAGTCCCGCCGCGCGGCGACGGAATAGATCCGGATGATGTCGGCGCCGCTCGGATGCGGGGCACCCCTCGGGGAATCGGCGTCCGAGAATTGGGCGGCGAGGGTTCGCACGGCGGCGGAGTCGACCCACACTGGAGGCATCAACGAGATCCAGGGGCTTCCCGTCTCCACGGACCCGATGATGCGTCGGAGTCGTTGCTGCTGGTCAGCATCGAGGCTGACGCTTTGGTCGATCCAAACTGCCCAGGGCTCGACTGCGGTTGCGTACGCCCCGCGTCTGATGCGGCAGGCGAGGAGACCTGCGGCAATTTCCGCGCGGGTGGGTCCCACGACGTCCCGCGATGCCTTCCAGAGCTCGTCGAGAATGGGCTCGGCGCCGGCGACGTCTCCTCTTTCTAATCGCGCGCCGGCCCGCCAGAGCGACGTGGCTAAGGCCGAGTTCGCCAGGAATTTGTCGGCGAGCGGGCCTTCAGCGGAGCGAACTTGGGAGAGCGACAGGGCTCTGGCTGGCTTTCCTTGATCTCCGAAGACGACTACTCCGCCAGGAGAAACGTCGGCGATCACCACACGGGAGCCGTTGCGGAGAATGGCGAAGGAATCTTCGGCTGCGCCGCACAATGGCGTCAGCGAGGCGAGAAAGAGGACGGTGATGAAGGCCTTCACTGGGGCACCCCCGGCACGTAGGTGTACGTCCCCTTGGAATGCGAGGCGATGCGGCGCATCAGATCTTCGGACTCACGGGTGGTGAAGGCAATGCAGTGGATGGGGACGTGGGAAGTGTTGAGGCGGGCGACCTCGTCGGCGACGCCGGGGTCGAACTCGCCGTCGGTCATGAAGTAGATGGCATCGGCCCGGGGGCGCAGTTTGAAGGCCAGCCGGAAGGCGTTGATGGGCTGCGTCCCACCCTGAGGCCCGAGTCCGGAGACGAGTTTCCGTGCCCAGCGCTTTCGCTCGTCGATGGCCTGGGTCCAATCGCGGGCGTTGCCGAGGGGGGCGGCGTCGTCGGAAAAGGAGAAAACGGCAAAGGAGGAGGTTTCGACAAGATTCTGGATCGCCTTGGTGAGTTGCGAGCGAAGGGCCTCGATCTTGCCGCCCACACCCATGGAACCGGAGACATCCACGATAAAGACAAACCGATTTCCCTGAGCCTCAACGCCGAAGAACGAAGCCCCGCCCCCGCCCCCGCCGAGCCCGAGGCCTTCACCCGTTCCTTCGGACCCGGTCATGTTTCCGGCGCCGGAGAGCGCCCCCGACGCGTCGATCGTGTCGCTCTGGGCAAGGGTTGGGTCGCGGGGAACGTCGAGCGGTTGCTCGGCGGAGGCCTCCTTCATTTCGGCGGCGAGGTCCCCGGCGGAGGGGGAGCCGACTTCGATCGAACTGGCCATGAGGTCGCTGAGTTCGGGGCCTTTCGTGAGGGCGAGGCCCGAGGACTCCTCGGATGCGCCGACGGGCGTGCCGCCGATGCCGTAGAAAACCCTGGAGGAAACGGCGAGGCCGACAAAGTGGAACAGGAGGGAGAGAACGATTCCGACCAGCAGCGCCCGCTTGGCGAGGCGGAGCACAAAGTGGGACGTCAGCGGCTCTGAGTCCGGAGGTATCGAAACTGAGTCCCGCGGTGCTTCCATGACGGAGTGATTATCGCTCGGTCGCCGGGGCGTGCGTTTGGGCAACGTCGGACGGGTGTCGGTGTTGACACGAATCCGCCGGGCCCCCTGCCATCGTTCGTATTCGTTCCCGGCGCGTGCGTTCAAGACTGTTTCGGACCCCGGGCCGTGAGGTTGCCCTCCGGAGGCGGAATACCGCGCGAAAGTGGGGTCAATCGGAGAAAAACGGGCTTTGGGACGGTCCGGGACCCTCGCTCGAGTTGACGTGCCGCACTCTCCCGGTTTCAATGCGTTCCCACGGAATCGAACAAGGAGTGCCGGATGCCGACCCCCATGACCCCTGCAAAGTCTGCCAAGCAAGCGACGCGGCGGGCCCCGGCATTACGAACCGAGGAAACGAAATCGATGGGACAGAAGCCCAAGTACGGACGGGTGTTGCTCAAATTGAGCGGGGAATCGTTCTGCAAGCCCGGAGGGTTCGGGATCGGGGCGGATGAATTGCATTGGATTGCAAGCGAAGTTCGGGATGCGGCGGCTCTGGGGGCTCAGATCGCGGTCGTCGTTGGCGGTGGCAACATCATCCGCGGTGCGCAATTGGCGGCCGCGGGGCACATTCATCAGGCGACGGCGGACCACATGGGGATGCTGGGGACGGTGATCAACGCGCTGGCACTCAAGGAGAAGTTGAGGGAGTTGGGGAACGACTGCCGTGTAATGTCGGCGATTGAAATCAGAGCGGTCGCGGAACCGTTCATCCGCGGGCGGGCGCTTCGGCACATGGAGAAGGGGCGGGTGGTGATCCTCGCGGCGGGAACAGGGAATCCGTTCTTCACAACCGATACGTGCGCGGCGCTGCGAGCGACGGAACTCGAGTGCGAGATCCTGCTGAAGGCGACGAAGGTGGACGGGGTGTATACCGCCGATCCGAAGAAGGACTCCAAGGCCACTCGGTACCAGACTTTGTCGTTCGCGGAGGCCATCGGAAAAAACCTGAAGATCATGGACATGACGGCGCTTGCAATGTGCCAGGAGCACGAGATTCCGCTGCTGGTTTTCGACTTCAACAAGCCCGGGAACATCTCGCGCGTGATCCGGGGGGAGCAGGTCGGCACGCTGGTGACGGTCAAGTAAGCGGCGCGACGCCCGATCCGCTACGATCGGCGCGATCTGGAGCAAACGACGATGAGCGATCCTGACACCATTCTGCTTGAGACCGAAGATTCGATGACCAAGGCGCTTGAGTATCTCAAGAGCGAGATCCGGGGCATCCGGACGGGGCGTGCGAGCCCGTCGATGGTCGAGTTCATCAAGGCGGACTATTACGGCACGCTCACCGACCTCAAGAGCCTCGCGGCCATCAACGTGCCGGAGCCTTCGCAACTCCTGATCAAGCCGTTCGACGCGGGGTCGATCGCCGCGATCAAGCACGCGATCGAGGCGTCGGGGCTGGGCCTCAACCCGATGGTCGAGGGGAAACAGATCCGCCTGGTTGTTCCGGCGCTATCAACCGAGCGGCGCACGCAGCTCACGGCCAAAATCAAGAAGATGGGCGAGGAGCAGAAGACGGCGATCCGCAATGTGCGTCGCGATGCGAACAAGCATGCGGAGAATCTGTCAAAGCAGCCGGGTACGCATTTCCCCGAGGACGAGATCAACACGCTGAAGGATGAGATCCAGAAACTTCTGAAGAAGTACGAGGACGAGATCGACAAGCGTGTCGAAGAGAAGGCGAAGGAAATTCAAACGGTCTGATACTCACGCAGAGTTGGAAGCGTTTACAACGAAGTTATCCGAACGAGCGCCCGGCGAATGCCGGGCGTTTTCCGTTTGTAGTGGACGGACCAACTTGATTCAGAGCGTCCGGAGTCTGGAACCTTGCTTCCTCGGCCTGCGCATGGCATGGTGAGACTAGGAATGGAGTCTCGGAGAGCGGTCGAGGGTGCGCCACTGTTCGGGCGGCCCTAGCCAATCTCGCGGAAGGGGAAAGGGAAATGTTGCCCGTCATACGTGAATCGTGGCGCTTCGGCGCCGGCGCGATGGTTGCGCTTGCCTCGCTCTCGAGCATCCTTTCGGAGGGTGCGTTGGGACGAACAATTGGCGACGCGGCGCTCCAGCGCCCCGCGGACGTACGGATCACCCGGCGCATCGACGCCCTCAACGCCTCCAACTTCGGCTGCGACTTTGCCGGCACTTTGGCGATTCTCGCTCCATCGTTTGATTCATCGCTCGAGACCGCCCTTCGCGCCCCGTACAACCCGGGCTCGCAGGGGCTGGGCCGCGTCAACGGTGCGGCAGTCGCTTTGGCGGCGGTTGATGAGATCGTCCTGCAGCGCGGCACGGCGGACGAGAACTGCCGCGTGATCTACCGGTCGGACTTTGATTCCCAGCTTCCCGAAAAGCTCCGCGGTGAATGGTCGTACGGAGAGGTCCGCGAAACGCCGGACGGCCGTCGCTTCCTCGGGACGATCGGCAACGGCGCGACGACGCTGACCGTGAACAATGCGCCCAAGGACGGCGCCTATGTGATCCAGTTTGACCTTCTGGCAATCGGTTCGTGGGAGGGAAATCGCAGCGGGACCGGCTCGCCCCAGGTCTGGGGGCTTCGCGTGGTCGATGGGCCGACCCTGGTGGAGACGAATTTCGCCACCCGGCCCGGCGCGACCCAGGCGTATCCGGACGCGGTCGGCCGGTCGGACTTCGAGGCCGGGTACCAGGCCGTGGAAGCCTTTGAGCTGCCGGGCGGCAAACTCGCGACGGTGTATCGGTTGACCTACCGCTTCAACCGCACCGACGCGTCGACCGGGAGCGGCTCGGACGACGTGCGCATCGAGTTCTTTGCCCGGGGCCTCTCCGGCGGGTCCGAGGCGCCGGTGTGGGGGCTTACCAACGTTGTTCTCGCACTGGTCACCGATTCCGGCGCCGGTGGAGGCGGTGGAGGCGGATTTGGCGGTACGGGCGGCGACTTTCACCTTGCCTACAACGGAAGCAACTTTGATCTGATGCCCGCGGGGGCGTCCAGCCCTGGCCAAACCAGCACTCCGAAGAAAGACGACAAGACTGCGGATCGGAACCCTGACAAGCCGACCGATCGGGACCCGGCGGTTCCTGCGCCTTCTTCTGTGCTCCTGCTCGGAGCCGCGGCGGCGATGGCGGGACGGCGGAAGCGCTAGGCGAACAGTGCCCGGCAGAATTCGAGGTCGGCGGGGGTCATCGGAGGGTCGCCCGCACCCTTGATATTGCAAGCGGCTTGCCTGGAATTCCGAAAGCCCGGGATCGTTGAGCAGACGCTTTCGTGGGCGAGGACGAATCGGCAGGCGGCGGACGCCAGTGCTTCGGTTGAGTTTCCGAAGCGTTCCCTCATCCGGAGCATCTTGGGTCTTATCTGGCGCAGAGCGTCGGGCAGCATGTCCTTGCGATTGCCCCGGTAATCGCCCTCGGCAAACTTGGGTGGGTTGTCTGGGTCGAACTTGTCGAGCAGGATGCCCTGATCCAGAGGGCCGAAGGCCACGAAAGAGCAGCCATATTTCTTCATCAGCGCCGGTGTGCGGGCGCCGGGCTTGATGAAAGCATCGTAGCGGGCGTTGGCCTTGTTCTGGAGCACATCGGGCTTGAGCACGGGCACGGCACGCTCGAAATCATCATCCGAGTAGGCGCTCTGACCAACGGCGCGGACCTTGCCTTCCTTGACGAGGGCGTGCATGGTCGCGGCGGCTTCGTTCAGATAGTCGTGCTCTTTCCCGTCATAGTCGGGGCCGATGTAGGTGCCGTGGTGGAAGTAATAAATATCGATGTATGTCGTGCGGAGATTGCGGAGCGACTGTTCGCACTGGTGGCGGATGTTGGACGGCTCGAAGGCGTTTGCCGCGGTGCCTTTGAAATGACCGACCTTGGTTGCGATGACCTGTGATTCGCGCTTGACACCGAGACGATGGAAGCAGGAAGCCAGCAGGCGCTCGGCTCGGCCGTTGCCGTAAACGTCGGCGTTGTCCCAGTGGTTCACCCCCGCGTCGAGGCCGACCTTGATTCCCGCTGCCACTTCGTCCGGGTCCACTTCGGCCCAGCCGATGGGCTGACCGTTGGAGGTGGACCAGTTCGGCCCCCCCATGGTCCAGCAACCAAAGCCGATTTCGGAGACCTTGATGTCGGTCTTTCCAACGCTTCTGTATCGCACTCGACGCTCCCGTCGGTTCAGTGAATGATGAGGACGTTTGGATTCATGAGCAGGACCGGCTCCTTGCGAAGCTGGGCCAAGCCCTCTGCGGCACGGCAGAACTGCGACCAAGCGCTGTCGCCAACGATGCCTGACGCGAATCGCTTGAACTCAGCCGCGAGCGCGCTTCCGGCGAAGGAAGAGCCGATTTCGGGAGCACTGGCGGAGCCGAATGCGTTCTCCAACATGTCGGCAAACGTGGAGTTGGCGGGGTAGTCGACGACGTCATAGGCCGAGAGATTGAGCTGCTTGCCCATGTCGCTGAGCGCGTCGTGCAGTCCGCCGACCTTGTCGGCCATTTTGAGTTCGAGGTTCTTTTGGCCCGCAAAGATCCACCCGCCGGCGGTCTTGGCAAGGTCGATGCCGTGACGGCCTTCGGAGACTCGCTTCTTGAAGAGGTCGAAAGTCTCGCTCATCCTGCCCCGGACGAGCGCGAGCTGTTCTTCGCTCCAGGGCGTGGCGGAATCGAACATTCCTGCCATCGGCCCGCGCGAGCGGCTGGTGACGTGGATCTTGAGTTTCTCGTAGACGCCGCCGAGGCTGATCTTGCCTCCCACGACACCAATGCTGCCGACGATGCTCGAAGGATTGATATAGACGCGCTGACCGGCGCTGGCGATGTAGTATCCGCCGCTGGCGGCCATGTCCCCCACGCTGACCCAAACGGGCTTCTTCGCGGCAAGGCGCTTCAGGCCCTGCCAGATGACCTCGCTTGCGACGGCGCTGCCGCCGGGCGAGTCGATGCGAACGATTACGCCCTTGACGAGATCCTCGTCGAGGATGTCCTCGATGGCGTTGCGGATGGTGCGGCTGCCGACACTGGTTTCGCCGCCGAAGCTGGATTTGGAATCGCCATCAACGATTGTGCCGTCGATGTGGAGGATTGCGATGGAATCCTGCGTGATCTCACGCTTGGGCGGCTTCATGATGGACGAGAGCAACGTGAAGGGATTGGCGGACGCAAGATCCATCTCGTCGCGGGCAGCGACGAGGCTCATGGTCTTGGAGGATTCGAGGCTGCTGGCGCCGGCCACGTGCTTGGCAAGTTCGGGAAGATCGATCTCGGTGTCGACAAGGCCGGCCTTGATCGCGTCCTGGGAGTCGGCCATCCAGGCCTGCTTCAGGGCAGCGTCGAGCTTGGCGTCGTCCATGGAGCGGCCGGTCTTGAGCACGGTTCGCTCGTTGGCGTAGAGGCTGTCGAGAAGCTGATCGATGTTCTCGCTCCAGGGCTTGCTGGGAGCGGCACGGGTCATTTGCTCGTTGGCGCCCTTGTACTCGCCGATCTGGACCATGTCGGCTTTGGCGCCGGCCCAGGCGAGCGTATCGGCGAGGAACATCTCCTCCATGTGCAGGCCCGGAACGGAAATGGGACCGCCGGTCTGGATGATGATCTCGTCGGCGTAGCAACCGAGCAGGAGGTCGGTGGTGTCGTAGCTCTCGCTGAAGACCGTGACTCGCTTGCCGGCGGCGCGGACTCGCTTGATGGCGGCACCGAGTTCCTCGGTCTGGGCTCTGGAAATCTGAGCGTCCTTGAGGCGGATGAGGACGGCGCCGACTTCTTCTTTGTTGGCGGCGGAGTCGATCGCGTCGACAAGTTCGCGGAGAGTGTGGCCCTTTTTCGAGCCCAGGAAGGAAAAGCCGGGTCGGGCGGCGGGCTTGCCCTTGATTTCGATGCTGCCGATCTTGGACGCTGCGTTCCATTCCGCCCGTGAGCCATTCAGACCCACGGCGGTGGCAAGAAAAGCCCCGGCAAGGGCCAGCTTCATGCCCGACATCCGATGCAAACCCGAGATCACGATCGACATGTGCAACTCCCTTTGCGTCTTGACGCGAACAGGGAATCTTTGGCTGATGGCGGCCCAAACGGATGATGGAATGGCCGGGAATGGAGAATCCCAGAAACTTCGGACGGATGCCCCTGCAACTACGCGTATCCAAGCCGATCGAGGTCGTCCTCGTCGAGTCCAAACTGGTGGCCAATCTCATGGAGCAGAGTCACCATGATCTCCTCGTAGACGATGTCGTCGGCTTCGGGCTGGTTGAATCCGCCGGCCAGGTCGATGATCCCCTCACGGAAGATGTGGATGTCCGGGGGTAATTCACCCGATCGTTCGACAGAACGCTCGATGTTGGAAACGCCGGTGTGCAGGCCGCAGAGCGATGTCGCCTCATCCTCATTGCTCGGATCGAGGCCAAGATCGCGGAGCATTTCCGGGGTCGGGCGGTCGAGTGCGACGACAGGCACTTCCTCGATCAGGCGGTGGAGCGCCGGGGGGAGCTGTGAAATCGCCTCTTCGAGCAGCGCATCAAACCTGTCGCGGTCCTTTGTACTCAGCACCGCTCAGGGTACGCGGGAGGCGGAACTGCCGAAGAAGGCGCCGGACGTGGCCCCCTCCGCGACGGACTCGAGCGAGATCGGCGGGCTGAGCACGGCCGGGATGATCCGGGCGATATCCACCAACACGCCGATCATGCCAAAGGTGAGGAACATCGAACCTACGGCGATGAGAACGGTGCCGATGACCTGGGCTATCTGCTCGCTTCCGCCTCCGAGCTGAGCCCCGGCGAGGTGCGACAGGTCGCCGACAGCGATGATGCCGAGTGCGCCCACCATCGCGAGCATGGTTTGCCGGTCCACCTTTCCCGAGCGGAGAAGCATCGAGCGGTGGACAAAGAGCCTGGCGTTGGGGCGCAGGCACGCGATAATGAGCATCATTAGAAGATCACAGATGAGTCTGACCGCGGTGCGTTCGGTGCTCAGACTGCCGGAGGCAACGAAAGGCGTTGATGCGAAGGCGTCCATCCGGCAAAGGACGATGTAAAACGCGAGGGCGAGCGGGAGGTACAACAGGGTGCCGATGACCGCGCGGACGATTCCGTCAATGGGGATCTGGCCGTGTGGCCGGATCAGTGAGGATGCCCCCAACCCGGACACGAGCGTTGCGACGACTGTCGCATCGGCGACCCAGGCGGGCGTGCTCTGCCCTGCCATTTCGGCGGCGCGCAGCCACCAGAGGCAAAGCGCCGCGGCGATCGCGGCGAGAGGCCACAGCGCGAGTCCGAGCGCGACGAATCGGGGGTGCGAGATCGGCTGGAGTTCGCTCGCGTGCGGATCGACTTTGGCCAGAATCGTGCCGCGGATGGACATGCTGCACTCGGGGCAGCGGGCCCGGATCGAAAGGCCGCGGAGGTTGTACCCGCAGCGCGCGCAGAGCAAATCACCCGTCAGCTCCTTGGCGAGCAAGGGCGGATCGTTCGGCGCCGCGCTGAACGCGGCGGATTGGCTCGTATCAACCGTACTGTCCAAGCTGCCCGAGACCCTCCAAGAGCGCCGACCTTTGCGCGAATTCTTCACACGATACTAACGCATCCGCACCGCCCTTGCAGCCGCTAGCATCCGGCACTTTTCGAGGAGCAGCCGATGGCACGCCTTGTCCGTCACGAGCAAACCGGCCCGATCAAGATCGATCCGCTTACCTGGCCCCGGGATGAGCAGGGTAATCTCAAGCCGATCTTCGTGTGTGCGTGCGGGCTTTCGAGCAAGTTTCCGATCTGCGACGGGACGCACAAGGGCTGCCGCGAGGAACCCGGCAAGATCTACCGGTACGACCCGGTGACCAAGGCGGTGATCGATTCGACGCAGGAAGGATGATTCAAGCTTCGCCGCTCATCCAACGATCAATCATCTCGATCGGGTGGAGGGCGGTGGCGCCCGTGCCATCATGTATCTGATGGCGGCAGGAGGTACCCGGAGCGCAAACGGTGCCGTTGCTGCCGACGGCTTCGCGGACCGCCGGCATCAGGACAAGCTCACCGATCTTCATGGACAGGTCGTAGTGGCCTTCGGCGAATCCGAACGAACCCGCCATGCCGCAGCAGCCGCTGTCGAGGATCCGAACGCGACTTCCTGCGAATGCGCGGAGAGCGGCCGCACTCGACTCGGCGCCCCAAAGGGCCTTCTGGTGGCAGTGGCCGTGGAGAATGACTGTGGTCGTTTCGCTCGCGGCTCGGCCCTTCGCGCGCGCGATCGATGCCTGATCCGGATGCTGTGTGAGCGCGGAGGAAAAGAACTGCTCCGGCAGGAAGCACTTGGCGGCGATTGCCCGCCGGGCCCTGAGCGGTGCGGCAAGTTTCAGTTGGAGCCAATCGTCCTTGATCGCCGAAAGGCACGAGGGCTCGACGACGAGAATGGCGTGAACCGAATCGTCCGCGGCAAAGGTGTTGAGCTTCTCAATTGTGCGGTCGATTGTCGCGATTGCATCTTCGAGCAGTCCGGTCGAGATCATGGTGCGGGCGCAGCAGCCAGCGGCGACGAGCACCACCTCGTAGCCGAGGCGCTCGAAGACGCGTTTGGCGGCACTGCCGATGCCGGATTCGAGGTACATCGTAAAGCAGTCGCCGAAGAGGGCGATCCTGGGTTTTTTTGAAGCCGATGTCGTCGACCGCCGCGTGAAATAAGAGGCGAGGCTGCGTGAAAAGTTGGGCACGGAACGGCGTTTGTCGAATCCCATCACGGCGTTGATCAGCGCTCGCCCAAACCCGGTGTGATTCACGGCGTTTGCAATGCCGGGCGTCAAGGACGCCAATTGAGCAAGGGGACGGAAATGCCCGAGAAGTCGGGCTTTCAGCGGAGGCCCCCCCTGCGCGCGATATCGCTGGGCCGTGTATTCGGCCTTGAGGCGCGCGATATCGACGTTGCTCGGGCACTCGCTCTTGCAGGCTTTGCAGGAGAGGCAGAGATCGAGCGTACTCATCGTGTCGGCGTCGTCCCAGGCGGGGACGCCGGGCTGAGAACTCAATTGCCCGGATATGGCGAGGCGAAGAGCGTTGCCTCTGCCTCGGGTGCTATGACGCTCGTCGAGCGTGCCCATGTAGGACGGGCACATGGTGCCACCGGATTTCTTGCGGCAGACTCCCGCGCCGTTGCACATCTCGACGGCGCCGTCGAAGCCGTGCTGGTCGTCATACGTGAAATACGTATCCACGGGAGGTACGGCCAACTCATGTCCGGACGGCTCAACGCGGAGATTCTCGACAATCGATGCGATCGGGCGGGGCTCGACGATGTTTCCGGGGTTGAGCAGATTGCGCGGATCGAAGATCGCTTTGATCCCACGCATGGTGTTCATGAGCTCGGGACCGTAGAAGCGCTCGAGGAGGGGGCCGCGAACACGGCCGTCGCCGTGCTCGCCCGACATGACGCCCCCGAGACTCTTGGCGAGGTCGGCGACTTCCACTGCAATCTGTTGCATGCGCTGGCGGTCGGGCTCGTCGTGAATGTCTAGAAGAGGTCGGACGTGGAGGACTCCGACGGAGGCATGAGCCCAGAAGGCGGCCTTTGTCCCCTGCCGTGCGATAATTTTGCGGAATTCCTTAACGAATGGGACCAGGTTCTCCACGGGAACGGCGTTGTCTTCGACGAAAGTGAGAGGCTTGCGGTGGCCGGGGATGCCGTGAAGAAGTGGCTCACCGGCTTTGCGGAGCTTCCAGGCGCTGGCGATTGGGGCGGCGTCGGTGTGGCAGGTGATCGCAACGCCGCGCACGGTTCGGCGGAGGGAGTCGAACTTCGCTCGGAGGTCATCCACACTCTGGCCGTAATACTCGACGTAGAGAACCGCGCGGGGGCGGCCGCCGGACGCCGGCTGAGGCATCAATTCGGCGTAGGCACGGTACTCGGTATTCGCGAAGGCGAGGTCAAGCACCATGTCGTCGAGGAGTTCGACGGCGGAGGGAGCGGATGCGAGTATCGGAACGACAGCCTCGATCGCGGCGTCGAGATCGTCGAAGCTGAGCAGGGCGAGGCCCTTGGTCTTCGGCTTTGGGTGGAGCCGCAATTTGGCACCGAGCGTGACCGCAAGCGTGCCCTCGCTGCCGCAGAGGAGATGAGCGAGATTGACAGACTCGAAATCCCCGCCGGAGTCGTCAAGTTGCTTGAGGATGAGATCGAGGTTGTAGCCGGCGTTATGACGGATGGTCCTTGGGAAGCGCTCGCGGATAAGTGCGGCGCTGCCCCGAACCAGATCGGCCACCTGACGGGTAATTGTCCCGATGCGTTCGTGACGGGAGGCGGCGCCTTGTTCGAGGCGGGCGACAAAGCCGTCGGCGAGAACAACATCGAGGCCAAGCAGGTTTTCAGAGGTGCGTCCGTACAGGATGGAGCGAGCGCCCGCGGCGTTGTTGCCGACGCATCCACCGACGTTGGCGTGCTTGCTTGTAGCGGGGTCCGGAGCAAAGAAAAGGCCGGTTGAGGCGATCTTCTCGTTGAGATCATCGAGGGTGATGCCGGGTTCGACGGTGCAGGTTGCCTCGGAGGCGTTGACGTCGAGCAGGCGGTTGCAGCGATTCGAGAAATCGAGGACGATTGCCCGATTGGTGCACTGGCCGGCGAGGCTGGTGCCTCCGCCTCGGGGCAGAACGGGAAGGTCTCGCTCCGCGCAGAAGCGGACGGCCCGAACGGCGTCTTCGATGGAGGCGGGGATGACGACGCCCAGAGGCTCGACCTGATAGAGCGAGGCGTCGGTTGCGTAAAGCATGCGGTCGTGCAGGCCGAAGCGGACTTCGCCTTCTATAGCGCTCGCGAGGTCACGGGCAACCTGGTCGCGGTCGAACGGCGTCGGGGACGCCTGCGAGGCACGGCGGGCCGTGGTTGTGTTCAGGACAGGAAGACTCGTCATCGCCGATACATTCCGTGCGGGCGGACCGCTTTGTGAATTCGGACTATACGGATCGGCCGGGGCCCCATGCCGCGGAAGATCATCGGCCGGGGGACGAACCTTTCGTTGCAGAGTTGCGCTCAACTTTGGACACGCACAACATGGAGCCTCACATGACCACGCGAAGCCTTGCCCTTGCCATTTCGCTCGCCGCCGGACTCTGCTGCGCCTTTTCGGGCGTCAGCGTGGGGGGAGAATTCATTGAAAGCGCCGAGCATGCGGCAAAGGCGGCGGCCGGACCGTCCCTGCCGATCACGCGGATTACGTTGTATCGGTCGGGGGTCGCTTCATTCCAGCGCACAGGGACGATCAGCGGCGACGCGACGCTGCGGCTCAAATTTGATAATTCACAGGTCAACGATGTTCTGAAATCGCTGGTTGCGGCGGACATGTCGGGAAAAGGGACCGTTCGCGGGGTGTCGTACGCGAGCAACGCGCCGCTGGCGCGGAGGCTGGCGGCATTTGGCATTAACCTCGGGGATGATCCCTCGCTCGGAGCGCTCTTGGGGAGATTGCGCGGCGCCGGCGTGACGGTGGCGACCCCGAACGGCACGGCGGCAGGGACGATTCTCGGCGGAGAGATGCGGGAGCAGGCGAGCGGGAACGCCCAGAAGACGATCCAGGTGCCGTTTCTCAACATCGTAACCCAGAAGGGCATTCAGTCAGTGAATCTGAACGAGGCACGCTCGGTCGAACTATCGGACCCCGAACTGCAAGCGGAATTAGCCAAGGCCCTGACCGCGATCTCGCAGCAGAGGCAGGAGCAAAGCCGGAACCTGGATGTCGCCTTTGCGGGCACGGGCGATCGCGATGTGGCCGTGATCTACACGCACGAGGCTCCGGTCTGGAAGGCGTCCTATCGGGTACTGCTCGATGAGGAGAAACCGACGCGCCTGAGCGGCTGGGCGATCGTGGAAAACACGACGGATGAGGACTGGACGGATGTGCGCCTGTCGCTCGTTTCGGGAAGGCCGGTCTCGTTCACGATGGACTTGCAAGAGCCGCTGTTTGCGTATCGGCCGGCGGTGGCGGTGCCTTCGGTTGGCGGGCTGGCGCCGCGGATCTATCAGGAAGAATTCGGCGCCGCCGGACGGGGAATGGGCGATCAGACCCAGCTCGGGCGGTTGCGCAAGGAGTTGCAGACCGCCAATCGGAATCAAGCGGTGGACAAGGCGCGGGGTTCAAGAGATGAGAAACTCGATGGCCTGGTCGCAGGCGTGCCAGCCGCGCCGGCGCTTGAGCAGTCTCTTCGCGAGCGCGATGTGAGCTTTGCGGACCTTGTCTCCGCGTCTCCGAGCGCCGCCGACGCCGTGCAGACCGGCGAGGTGTTTCACTACGACGTTTCAACTCCGACCACCGTTGCACGGCAGAGTTCGGCGATGATCCCGATCGTTGCGTCGGATGTGAAGACACGCCGGGTGAGCATTCTCTCGCCGGGGCCCGCGAATCAGATTCGGTATCCGATGCGCGGCATGGAACTGATGAACTCGACCGACTTGCAACTGCTGCCCGGGCCGCTGGCGATTTATGACTCCGGGGTGTACGCGGGCGATTCCATGATCGAGCAGATCGGGCCGGGGGACACGAGGCTTCTGTCGTACGCGACGGATCTTGAAGTGGTCGCGGTGACGGACGAATCGCAGGTGAGCGATATCCGCAGGCTCAGGATCGTGCAGGGGAGCTTCGAGCAGCGGACCACGTCGATGCATACGACCACGCACAAACTTCGGAACAAGAGCGAGAAGAACGCGCGGACGGTAATCCTCGAGCAACCGAAGATGGGCGGATACCAACTAGCGGCGGGCCTGAAGCCCTCGAGCGAGACCGCGTCGTTGTACCGGTTCGAGATCGAGCTCAAACCGGGCGAGAAGAAGGATTTCTCGGTCGTGCAGGAATCGGCGGGGACGACGACACTCGCGATCAATTCGTACGACGACCGAACGATCATGGCCTGGCAGCAGACCGGCAAGCTCTCGCCAAAGGTGCTGGAAGCCTTCCGGGATATCGCCAAGCGCCAGGCGGCGATCAAGGTGCTGGAACGCCGCGTTGCCGATCTTGATGCCGAATGGAAACGGATCAGCGACGACCAGACCCGCACCCGCGAAAACATGCAGGCGATCGATCGCGCCTCCGAGCTCTACTCCCGATACATGAAGAAGCTGGGCGAGCAGGAGACGCGGGGTGAGAAGATCGGCGCCGAGAATATTGACAGCAAGAACGAGATGCGGAAGCTGCAGGAAGAGCTCAACAAATATCTGAGCGAATTGAACGTGGATTGACCGTGCCGCCGATCCGGCACCTCCGACGCCGATCGCCCGCGCGGGCGATCGGCGTTCTTGGTTCCATCAAGCCAGAGCGTTCTTGAGATCGGCGATGAGATCTTCGACCTCCTCGCATCCGACGCTCAAGCGGATCAGGCCGTCAGCAATGCCAAGGATCGCCCGCGCCGGGGCTGGAACGCTCGCATGCGTCATGATCGCCGGATGCTCGATCAGGCTTTCCACGCCTCCCAGCGATTCCGCGAGCGAAAAGAGCTTGGTCTTTTCGAGGACCTTGCGGGAGGGCGCAAGCCCGCCCTTCACGACACAAGAGATCATGCCGCCGAAACCGTTCCTCATCTGTCTTTTCGCGAGCGCGTGCTGCGGATGGCTTGGGAGCCCGGGATAAATCACCTTCTCGATCTTGGCGTGCTGTTCGAGCCACTGCGCGATCTTCATCGCGTTTTCGCAGTGGCGCTGCATGCGGAGGTGGAGCGTCTTGGTGCTGCGGAGCATCAGGAAGCAGTCCATTGCGCTCGGGACAGCCCCCACCGCGTTCTGGACGTACTTGAGCCGCTCGCCGAGTGCCTCGTCTTTGGTGACGATCGCGCCGGCAACCATGTCGCTGTGGCCGCCGATGTATTTCGTGCAGGAGTGCAGGACGACATCGGCACCGTGGGCAAGCGGGTTCTGGAGATAGGGAGAGGCGAACGTGTTGTCGACGACGAGCAGCGGCTTGGCGAGCGGCGTTCCGAGTGGACCCAGCGTCTTGTCGGTACTGCCCGCCGGCGACACATTCGCGGCATCGACGAGTTTGCGCACGCCCGAGATGTCGATGATCTTGAGCATCGGGTTGCTCGGGGTCTCGAGCCAGACGATGCGGGTCTGGGGCGTCATGGCCTTCTCGATTTCCGCGAGCTTGGTCATGTCGACCCGCGTGTACGGCATGTTCATGTGGCGGAAGACCTTGTCCACCTGTCGGAACGAACCGCCGTAGACGTCGTCGGAAAGAACGATGTGGTCGCCCGCGCGAAGTTGATGCAGGACGCAGTCCATTGCCGCGAGCCCGCTCGAGAAAGCAAGACCGACCCTCCCGCCTTCCAGTGCGGCGAGGTTGTCCTCGAGCGCCGTGCGCGTGGGGTTCTTGCTGCGGGCGTAGTCGTATCCGTCCTTGAACACCCCCGGCGACTTCTGAACGAAGGTGCTGGTCATGTAGACCGGCGTCATGATCGCACCGGTCGTCGGATCGGGTTCCTGGCCGGCGTGGATGCAGTTGGTGCCGAAACGAAGCGAAGACTCAGACATCGAGCCTCTCCTTGAGTTGCTTGCGATCTGCAGGTAGCGCCCCTTACCGCCCCTTCTTGCTCATGAAGTCGATCACGTCGATCTGGCTCACAACGCCCACGATCCTTTCGTTATCGACAACAATGGCGACCTGATTGGTCTCGAAAATGCGGTAGAGCTCTTCGATGCGTGCCTTGGGGTAGATGAGGCCGCCGATGCGCTGGGAAACCGTCTTCACCGGCGACGACATCGTCGCATGGCCTTCCTGCAGACCCCGGAGGATGTCCACCTCGGCGACGATTGCGTGCGGGCGTCCCTTGGGGTCGACGATGGGCACCTGCGAGACGCCGTGCTTCTTGAGCAGCGCGATGACCGATTCGACCGAGTCATTTTCGTTCGCCGTAATCACCTGCGGCGGGCGAACCTTCAGCACGTCTTCAACCAAGCCGAGGTCGCGATCGCTGCCGAGGAAGCCGTAGTCCTTCATCCAGGCGTCGTTGAGGAACTTCGTCGTGTACCGGGTCGCGGAATCGGGAAGCAGGGTGACGACAGTCTTGCCGGGTCCGAGCTGCTTGGCGATCTTGACCGCGATATGGACGTTGCAGCCGGAGGACCCGCCGCAGAAGAGGCCCTCCTCGCGCACCAGGCGCCGGGCCATGGTGAAGGCTTCCTTGTCGTTGGTCTGGTGGAACTCATCCACCACGGAATAGTCCATCGCGTCGCAGAGAATGTCCTCGCCGATACCCTCGACCTTGTAAACGTGCGGCGTCGGCATGGTCTTGGTGTAGAAGTAGTGATAGTGCACGCTGCCGATCGGATCGACACCAACCACTCGCACCTGAGGGTGGTTCTTCTTGAAATAGCGGCCGATGCCCGAGACCGTGCCGCCGGTACCGGCTCCGGCGACCACGGCGTCGATCTTGCCGCCGGTCTGGTTCCAGATCTCGGGGCCCGTCGAGAGCATGTGGGCGTCGATATTGAGCGGGTTGTGGTACTGGTTGACGTAGAAGGCGCCGGGGGTCTCCCTGGCGATGCGCTTGGCGGTCTCGACGTAGTGCTGGGGCGAATCACCCGGCACGTCGGTCGGAGTGATCACGACCTCCGCGCCGAAGGCCTTGAGCATGTTCACTTTCTCGAGGCTCATCTTGTCGGGCATGGTGAACACGCAGCGGTAGCCCCGCACGGCGGCCCACATGGCGACTCCCTGGCCGGTGTTGCCACTGGTGTTCTCGACGATTGTCGCGCCGGGCTTGATGAGGCCCTGCTTCTCGCTCTCGTTCAGGATGTGAACGGCCATACGGTCCTTGATCGAGCCCGTCGGGTTCATGTACTCGCACTTGACGAGCACCGTGGCCGAATTGGGGCCCACGACCTTGTTCAGGCGGACGAGGGGGGTGTTACCGACGGCATCGAGGATGTTGGCGTGGATGTCTGGCATGGGTGGTCGCTGACAATATCACATCGAACGAATCGACGAGCCGGAGCGTACTTTCGCCGGTTCGATGGCTCAAACCCGGGGAATCTCGGATCGACTCATCGGCCTGCCGCATCCAAGAATGGGCCCGGAGCGAGATCTCTTTCATCCCATGACAACCACGCCAAACACACTTCGGGCCCTGCGCAGCGCGGGCTGGAAGCCTCGTACGGTCAAGTCCGAACTGCGGGCCAACCTGTCCAAAGCCCTGCGTTCGGGCGATTCTCTCTTCCCGGGGATCATCGGCTTTGACGCCACCGTGATCCCGGAGATCGTGAATGCGGTCCTCGCCGGGCACGACATGCTCTTTCTAGGGGAGAAGGGGCAGGCCAAGAGCAAGCTGATGAGGCTGCTCGGCCGGTTTCTTGATCCGCAGGTCCCCTACCTCGACATCCCGGCCGACTTTCATGGCGGCTGTCCGGTGCATGAGGACCCCACGCGCCCGATCACAAGTGCCGGCAGGGCGTTCCTCGCCCGGTACGGGGAGGATGCACCGATCGCCTGGTGGCCTCGGGACCAGCGGTACGCGGAGCGGCTCGCCCCCGGCACAAAATTCGCCGACGTCATCGGAGAGATCGATCCGGGCAAGCTCGCGGCCGGTACGTGCATGTCGATCGAGGAATCGCTCCACTTCGGGCTGATCCCACGGATGCACCGGGGCATTTTCGCGATGAACGAACTGCCGGATCTGGACGATCTGGTGCAGGTCGGCCTCTTCAACATCCTCGAAGAACGCGATGTTCAGATCCGTGGCTATCCGATCAAGTTCGACCTTGACATCGTGGTCCTGTTCTCCGCGAACCCGACAACGTACAACCGCTCCGGCAAAGTGATCCCGCAGCTCAAGGACCGAATCGGCAGCACGATCCAGACGCACTACCCGCTCGATCGAGATCTTGGCATCGAGATTCTCGAGCAGGAGGCGGCGAGGGGAGAAGATGGGAGCCTTGATGCCGATTTTCCGGTTGTCGTTCCGCGGTTCATGAAGGAAATTGTCGAGCAGATGTCGATCGCGGCCCGGAAAAGCAAGTTCATCGATCACGCATCGGGCGTTTCGGCGCGTCTGAGCATCGCGACCTATCGCACGATGATCGCTTCGGCACGCCAGCGGGCGATCCGCCTCAACGAAAGGCCTGCCGTTCCGCGAATCAGCGATCTGGCGCATTTTCACTCGGCCGCCACCGGCAAGCTCGAGCTCGACATGATGGGGAGCCACCAGCTTTCGGAAAAGCAGGTACTCGAATCGATCGCCGCGGAAGCGATCAAGACCGTTTTCGGCGAGTACGTGAGCGAGCACGGGCTGGCGGAGATCGGGGAGATCTTTGCCAAAGGCGTCAAGGTGGAGGTCGGCGACATGCTGCCGAGTTCCCACTACGAGAAGTTGCTGAAGCGTGTGCCTCCGGTTTGGGATAAGGCCTTCGAGGTCAATGCTTCGACCGAACCCGCGGTTCGGGCGAGCTGTGTGGAGTTCGTGCTGAGCGGGCTGTACGCCGCGGACAAGATCAGTCGCTCGCAGCGGCACGGGACGATTACGTTCGAGACCTGAACTCTCCTCATGATGCCGGGCAACCCCAATCCCGCCGAAGCTGGCCGCCGTGGCGAGGGCACCGAGACGCCGGGCCTCATTCACACCTACCTCGGATACGACCCGAAGAACTTCCCCTCGCCGACTTCGGAACCCCCGGACTTGGCATCTGCGGCCATGGAACACATGCTGGCGTATGGATCGACGCGGGACCTGACGTCGGAGGAACTGGCCAATGCCATCCGCCTCGACCCAAGCATGTTCCCGAAGCTCGGGCCGAGCCTTGAGTCGCTGATCGCGATGCTGGAAGAGCGGAAGAAGCGGATTCTGGAGACATACGAGATCGATTCGGCACGCAAGGGTGCCGCCGAGGAATATCGGCGGACGCTGCGACGTGTGCGGCCGCCGGAAATGTTCCGCTCGTTCTTCGAGAAATTCGCGAAGAGCGAACAGATCCGCGAATTGGAACGACTGTGGGAAGCGCAGAAGGATGACAATTCGCCGTTCGCGCAGGACTTGATGCGCATTACTTCGGCGCTCGGAGACAAGTACCAGCTCGATCAGCTGGCCGGGAGATACGAATTCTCGGGTCGGGAGACGACGGATATTGAGCGGGCGATCGAGCTGAAGGACGAGCTCGAAGCGATCGACCGGTTGCTTGCGCAGCTCAGAGAGGCCATGAAGAACGCGCAGCTCGCGATCATCGATCTGGACCAACTGTCCCGGTTTGCCGAATCGGATGACATCGAGAACATCAACGATCTTCAGAAGCAGATCGAGGACTATCTGCGCCGCGAAATGGAACGTCAGGGCATCGAGCAGACCAAACGCGGCCTTTCACTGACGCCGAAGGCAGCAAAGATCTTCCAGAGCCGAGTGCTGAGCGAGATCTTCAGCGAATTGCAGGCGGCACGATCCGGACGGCACAACGGACCGATCTACGGCGAAGGGGCGGTGGAGTTGCCCCGAACGAAGGGGTATGAGTTCGGCGATTCGATCTCGAATATCGATGCGCCGAGCAGCTTCATCAATGCCGCAATCCGGACGGCGCGGAAGTCACCGGGAACCGGTGGACCGGGAGGTCCGCGGAGCCTCCATCTGGACACATCGGACATTGAGATTCACCGAACGCGGAATAACCCGCGCTGCGCCTCATGCGTTCTTCTGGACATGTCTGGCTCAATGCGGTACGGCGGGCAATACGTGGATGTGAAGCGGATGGGGATGGCGCTCGATGGTCTCATCCGCTCTGACTATCCCGGGGACTTCCTGCGCATCATCGAGATGTACACGTTCGCAAAGGTCCGGACGATAAGCGAACTGCCCACGCTGATGCCCAAGATCGTCTCCATCCACAACCCGGTGGTGCGGCTGAAAGCGGATATGAGCGACCCGGAGGTAGTCGAGTCGCGCGTGCCGCAGCATTTCACGAACATCCAGCGCGCGCTGCAGCTCGCTCGCCAGTTGCTCGCCGCGCAGGACACGCCCAACCGGCAGGTGATGCTGATCACGGACGGCCTTCCGACCGCGCATTTCGAGGGGAGCGACCTCTACATGCTTTACCCGCCGGACCCACGGACGGAAGAGGCGACGATGCGCGAGGCGCAAATGTGCGCCAAGGAGCACATCACAATCAACATCTTCCTGGTTCCCAGTTGGTCTCAGACGCACGAGGATGTGCGCTTTGCGCAGCGCATGGCGCAGGGTACGGGCGGGCGGGTGTTCTTTACAGGCGGAAAAGACCTGGATCGGTTCGTGCTGTGGGACTATGTCCAGCACCGACGGAAGATCATCGGGTGATCCGCCCGAATCCGCTGGCCGCGGCCTGATGCGTCACTCCGCAAAGAGCGCTTCTACAAATCGCTCGGGGTCGAACGGCTGAACATCGTCGGGTGTTTCACCTACTCCAACAAACTTCACCGGAATGCTTGTCGCCTCCTTGATCGCCACGACGATTCCGCCCTTGGCGGTGCCATCGAGCTTGGCGAGGAAGATTCCCGTGATGCCAAGAGCGCCGGCCGGCTTGATTTGATCCGATCCGACGCCGGCGACCGCCTTGTCGAATTCCTCCGCCTGGCGCAGCGCATTCTGCCCCGCCGTTGCGTCAAGCACCAGCATGACTTCGTGGGGAGCCCCGGGAATCTGCTTGGCGGCAACGGATCGGATCTTGGTCAACTGCCGCATCAGAGGATCCTGTGTCTGGAGACGACCGGCGGTGTCCAAGATGAGCACGTCGACGCCGCGGGCTTTCGCGGCCTGGCAGGCGTCGAACGCGACGGCGGCGGGATCGCCCCCCTGCTGCCCCTTCACCACGTCGACGCCGAGTCGCTCTCCCCAGATTTCCAATTGGCGAACGGCACCGGCACGAAAGGTGTCGCAGGCACCGAGCATCACCTTGAGCCCTTTGCCCTGGAGCAACTTGGTGAGTTTGCTGATGCTGGTGGTCTTGCCTGCGCCGTTGACGCCGGTCACCAATATCACGGTCGGCCTTTCGCCGGCTGGTGCCAATCGCAATTCGCGGTCCTGCAGCGGCCAGAGGGCTTGGAGCTCCCCCTTGAGGTACTCCAGCACCTGCTCACCACGCTCGATCTTGCCGGCGCGAAAGTCACCGCGTATCCGATCGATGAAGCGATCGGTCGCCTTCACGCCCACATCCGCCTGGATCAACCGAACGCGAATCTCGTCAATTGTGGCCTCGTCGAGCCTGCGCCCGAGAAGGAATGATTTCAGGCCCCCCACCAGCGCTTCGCGCGTTTTCTGGAGCCCGCTCTTGAGCTTCGATGTGATCGCCGCGAACAGCCCCATCAGGACGCGCCCTCCGGATCGTCCGTTTCCGCAGACCCGCTCTCCGCTGCGGCACGCTTGCCCTCCTTTTTCGTCACCGCCCGCTTCGCGGCCTGATCGAGCAGGGCGTTAATGAAGCCCGGTGACTTCTCGGTGCTGAACTCCTTGGCGAGTTCGACGGCAGCATCGATCGCGATCGGCGCGGGGACCCGAGCGCTGTAAATCTCAAAGTGCGCGAGCCTGAGCAGCGCACGATCGACCGCGGCCTGGCGGTAGGCGGGCCACTCCGGCGCGAGGTTCTTCATGACGTCGTCGCAACGCTTGCGATCGGCGAAAGCTTCGCGTGCCAGCTTCCACGCATCGGCCTGATCCGACTTCCCCACCTTCTGCTCAGCGGCCTGTGGATCGTCGCCGTGCAGAACGGAGGTGCTCAGTTCGTCGTCGCTGAGTTCGCCGCGCGCGTCGAGCTGAAAGAGCGCAAGAAACGCCATTCGCCTGATCAGCCTCTGCTCGGCCATGTCATCCCTTCCTCCGGCCCGGACGATTCGTGCTCTTGTCGGGCAGACTTCGCCCGATCCGGCTCTCCCTGCCTGCCTGGACGCCCTTCAACGTTGCGATCGTGTCGAGAAGGGCATTGACAGCCTCGGCCCCCTTGTTCCCGTGCGTTCCCCCCGCTCGGGCCCGGGCCTGTTCGGCGTTGTCCACAGTAAGGACACCGAAAGCAATGGGTATTCCGGTGTGCAGCATGGAATTCTGTACGGCATTCGCGACACTGTCGGCAATGACTCGATCGTGCATTGTCTCTCCACGAATGAGGCAGCCGAGAACCACCACGCCGTCGAATCGGCCGGAACGGGCCGCCGAGTCCGCGATGACCGGCAGTTCGAATGCCCCCGGAGCCTCCAAGACCGCGGGAGTGTCCCCGGTGCGCCGGACGGCCGCATCGACCGCTCCGGCCCGAAGCCGGTCGGTAATCGACGAGTTGTAACGGCTCACAACGATCGCGAGGCGGGGCGGACGCCCGGCCGGCTTCTTCGTGACTGTCGTGTTTGACGACCGACGCCTGGCTGCCATGCGGGCGGATGGTACGTCCGACCGAAGTTCGTTTCCGATCGTTCCGAGGGCTTCAAACGAATCCGAGGGCAAAGAAGATCGTGGTGAAGACCAGATCACTGATGATCACCGCGACCACGGATTGGACTACGGTGCTGGTGGTCGAAATCCCAACGCCCATGGCGCCGCCGGTCACTTTCAGTCCGTTGTAGCACGCGATGATCGCGATGAGCAGCCCGAACACGGCGCCCTTGCTTACGCCCGTGACGAAGTCGACCAGTTTGACCTGATCGAAGAAATTCGACATGAAAGCGGCGTACGGAATATCGAGCGCAAGCATTGAAATGCCCAGCGCCGCCGCAACGGAAACCAGATCAGCGATGACGGAAATGGCAGTGAGGGAGAGAATGGAGGCGATCACGCGAGGAACGACCAGAAACTTCACCGGGTTCATCGCGTGCGCTTCGAGCGCTTCAATCTCCTCGCCGACGACCATCGTCCCGATCTCGGCGGCGATCGAAGCGCCGGCGAAACCGGTCAGCACGATAGCGGCGATGAGTGGTCCCAGTTCGCGCAGCACCGCAACGCCGACGATGTTGGCGACCTTGTCCTTCTGGCCGAATTCGTCGAGCGGGGGGCTCAGCTGAAACGCCAGAATGAGCCCGACACAGCCCGAGACGAGGCTCACGATGCCGATCGACCGAACGCCGATCCGGACAATCTGAGACACGATTGCGGATTTGCCGATCCGGACCTTGGGCTGGTAGAACGAGCGGACGACCCAGCTCGCGGCGCTGAAAAACAGCAGCGTGACGGCGCCGATATTGTCGACCAGCGCGACCGCACGGTCGCCGATGATCGCAATGACCCGGACAAGCCCCTCGGGCGCCTCGGGCTGCGGGGCTGGGTTTTCGGAGTTGTTGATTGCGCGGCTCATGGCGGTTTTCGCGGCCCGGTATTGCGGGGATCAGGCCTTTCCAACGGCGTCCAATACCGCGGGGCAAATCTCAAAGACGGTGTCCAGTCGCGCAATCTTGAAGATTGCGAACACCTTGTCGTTCATGCCGCACAGAATGAGGCGGGTCTTGTTCCGCTTGGAAATCTGGAGTGACTCCACCAGGGTCGCAACGCCGGGGGTATTCATGTAATCGACCTTGGCGAGGTCCACGATTATCCGTGGAGACTTGGAGTCGTGCGCCTTGCGCAGCCATGTGCGGAAGACGTTCGCCTCGCTGTACCCGATTTCTCCCTGTGGCGAAACAATGACGGCCGCTCCCTGCGCTTCGAATCCAACCTGCAACGTCTGTCCCTCAGGCATGACAACCCTTTCCGCCGTCGACCCTGCCGGCTCCCCCCGCGGCGCAGTCCGCCGGGCGGTGCTTGATCATGGTAAGGCGCATACCGCCTCCTTCCCGCTTTTCGTATTTGACCGTGTCCATCACTTCTCGGATCACGTGAACTCCGAGCCCGCCGGGCTTGACATCGTGAAGTGCCCGGCCGTGAATCCTCTCCGGCTCTATCTGCTTGGCAAGATCCTCGATGACGATCTTGATCCCGGCCCGATCGGTCCCCTCGTTGGTCGGCCACAGATTCAGCCAGATAGGGCGATCCGTCCGCGTTTCGTATCCGTGGCGCATGATATTGCACAGCGCCTCGTCCACCGCCAGTGCGATCTGATGGCAATCGAGTTCCGCGAAGCCGAGCCGGCGTGCCACCGACTGCACCAGGTCCTTTGCGGCACTGGCGTAGGTCGGGTTGCTGAGCAACTCGATCCGGACGTGCGCGTCGGGGGTTGGGGGCTCGCCGCTCATCCGCCGCTCTCCCTTGCCGGAGTCGGACGCGCGGGCGAGTCGGAGCCGGGGGCCTGCCTGGTTTGACTTGCGAATTGCTCCGCCCAAACTTGCCACTCCTTCAGGCTCGGCTCCCGCAGCGCCCGGGGGGCTGCGAAATCGTAACCGCGATTGGTGCCGGTCCGTTGCTCCAAAACGAGGATCGCCAGCATCCGGGCATCGGGATCGTCATCGTCCAGTTGCTGCACGAGCCTTGGATAGTCGGCGGGATTGTTCGAATTCGCGGCCTGCACAATGGCCACGCGGCGCATTTCAGGATCCGGGGAATCAAAGCCGGGGGTGTAGCACCCTGTGGTGAATCCGGTCGTCGCGGCCAAGAGAATCGCCTGAATCTTCACGCAACCATCGTATCAATTCACCCGAGGGGGCGGTCTTGGGGCCTGTTTTGGGCCGTACACTCGCCCAGAACCGAGAATTGACAGGAAGCAGCCGTGGTTTCCGAAACGAAAAACACTCACAGCTTGTCGGTGCCGGTCATCGCCGGCGATGTCGTGCCCGTCGTTGACTTTGGAGGCCAGACGGCGCAGCTGATCGCGCGGCGAGTCCGCGAGGCGGGGGTTTATTCCGTGCTCGTCGCCCCCGCGATCAGCCCGGAGGAAGTTCGCAGGCTTGCCCCCAAGGGCATCATTCTCTCGGGCGGGCCCGCAAGCGTCTACGACGAGCGGGCGCCCTCGCTCGACGCGAGGATTTTCGACCTGGGGATCCCGATACTCGGCATTTGCTATGGGATGCAGCTCGCCGGGAAGCTCCTTGGCGCGCGGGTCGAGAAGGGGACTCATCGGGAGTTTGGTCGAGCCTCGCTTTCGATTTCCGATCGCTCGGATATCTTCACGTCGGTGCCGGACAAGACCACGGTGTGGATGTCGCACGGCGATCAGGTCTACCCCAGTGCCGGAGCCGGGTTCGAGCCGCTTGCCTCCACCCAGACCTGCGCCCTGGCCGCAGTTCGGAACGTGACGCGAACTCGAAAGTTCTACGGTGTCCAGTTCCACCCGGAGGTCACGCACACGCCCCACGGCGCGGAGATCATCCGAAACTTCCTGTTCAACGTCTGCAATTGCCGGAGCACCTGGCGCATGTCGGACTTCGCCGACGCCGCGTGCAGGCGCATCCGCGAACAAGTGGGGACGGGCCATGTGGTCTGTGGATTGTCGGGAGGAGTCGATTCCTCGGTCGGGGCGGCGTTGCTGCACCGGGCGATCGGCGAACAACTCACGTGCGTATTCGTGGACACCGGCCTGCTCCGCAACGGCGAGCGGGACATCGTGGACTCGACGTTTCGGGGTCACTTCCGCATGGACCTGCGCGTGATCGACGCGGAAAAGGATTTCCTGAATGATCTCGCGGGAGTCGCCGAGCCGCAGGAAAAGCGACGCCGTATCGGTCACCGGTTCATCGAAGTCTTCAAGCACGCGTCCCGGGACATCAAGAACGCTCACTTCCTCGCTCAGGGAACGCTTTACCCGGATGTCATCGAGTCCGGCCAGGGGCATTCGGGGCAGTCTGCGGGCATCAAACTCCACCACAACGTCGGGGGGCTCCCGGAGCAACTGGGCTTCAAGCTGGTCGAACCGCTTCGTGAGTTGTTCAAGGACGAGGTTCGTAAACTCGGGGAAGTGCTCGGACTTCCGGAGCAGATCATCTGGCGGCACCCCTTCCCCGGGCCGGGGCTGGCAGTACGCGTGATCGGGGAAGTCACCCGCGAAAAACTCCACATCCTCCGCGAGTGCGACGAAATTGTGCTGGAGGAGATCATCGCGGCCAATCTGTACCGAAAAACCGGCCAGGTCTTCGCGGTGCTCCTCCCGGTCCAGTCCGTCGGCGTCATGGGCGACGGCCGCACCTATGAATTCTGCGTCGCGGTGCGGGCGGTTGAGACCCAGGACTTCATGACGGCGGATTGGGTGCGCCTGCCCTACGACGTGCTCGCGACCATCAGCAGCCGGATCATCAACGAAGTTCGGGGCGTGAACAGGGTTGTGTATGACATATCAAGCAAGCCGCCCGCGACGATCGAGTGGGAATGACGCGGTCGAGTCGGGCGCGATGGTGCATCTCAGGCGTCCCACCGTCGAGGACCGCGACGAATGGGTTGCGCTGCGCGAAGGCAGTCTTGCGCATCTGCTTCCCTGGGAGCCTCGCCAGAAAATGAAGTCTGAGCGCGAACGTTGGGAGTCTTTCTTCAATACGTCGGACACAGAAGATCGCAAGCGGTTTCTGATCTGCCTGAACGCCGACGGTCGCATCGTGGGATACGTCGGGCTCAACGACATCCGGCATGGAGCCATGATGGGCTGCGCCGCGGGCTATTGGATCGCGAAGCCATACACGCGGAAGGGATACATGACCGAAGCGCTGGGGCTGGCGATCCGCCACGCATTCCGCGCGCTGGGCCTGCATCGCGTTGAGGCCGGCGTGCAGCCTCATAACAAAGCATCGCTCGGCGTGGTGCGAAAGGTCGGAATGCGGAACGAGGGAACCGCCCTGCGCTTTCTGCAGATCGACGGGAAGTGGTGCGATCACGAGCGCTGGGCGATTACCATCGAGGAATGGGCCGATCGGCAGACCATGCGTGAGCGCTCTTCCGCAGTCCCGGCAATCGCGGACGGCGTCGGATCGGCAAAGCGTACCACGCGCAAGCGCCCGAAACTCTGAGCCGATTCTGCGCCGCATGTTCAGAACACGAGCTTCAGCATGTGGTCGAGCAACTGCTCGAATGAGATCATGGTGAGCGTGAGAGGCAGCAGAGGCAAAAGCGAGACGATCACCAGCCGCAAGACGCTCTGAAGGTCGATAGGCGCCAATCGCATCCCCTGGACTACCTGAAAGCTGTTTCCCAGATCGGCGAGAGACTGGATGTCAGCGCTGCCAAGAGGAGATTCCGCTTCCGGCGCTCCTGTTCGCAGCCACTTGCCTTCGAACTCCCGCACGTACCGCTGGGACAGGGCGCCGAATTCTCTCAGGCCTGCTCGCTTGGCCTCGGCCAACCGCGGGGCAAAGACCAGTAACGGCCCGAAAACAACGGCAACCAGCACGGCCGCAAGAGCGGCCATCGGCACTTTGAACTGCGGGAGTGAAGCGCCCGTGAAGAAGATTCGGTTCGCGATGAGCCCGGCGAGCAGCGTGCCCTGGGCGAACATGAGCGGTGAAAATGCGTAGCAGAGTTGTGAGAGGAAGCCCAACCCACCGCACCGATCGGGATGCGATGGGAAAAGGCTGAGTTCAAGCCTTGACACCTGCCACAGAAATCGAGTCCAAATCATGATACGGAAATACCAGCGCAGAAGCAGGAATTGGAAGACCGGCAAGCTGACAAGTCCCATCCACCAGCCCGCCAGGGTTGGCTGCAACACGCCGCGCATTCCCGAGCCGTACCAACTCGCGACGTCAAGAGCTACCTGCGTCCGCCACACCAGGCCAACACCGATGGCATAAACCGTTGCGATTAGCAGCACTTCGATGACGATCGAGTTACGCAGACGCATGGCGGAAGCGATGGCCGCGTCGAACCGCGGCCGGATGGACTCGGAAATGAGCCCACGCTCGACAAACTGCTGGACGACGGGGCGCATTCGCTGATGGACCACCAGCTCGGCGATGATGAGCAGTGGCAGCGTGAGGAGAAAACGAGCGTGTGTTTCAAGGTCGTACAAGAACGGAATGGGAACACTCGCGCCCCAGGCATGACCTTCCGCGACCGAGAGAATCAGCAGCGGTATCCACGCAAGACCCACTAGCACGACAATTCGACGACTGACGAGCTGCATTGCATCCCCGGCCAGCCGCGTTCGCCGCCACAATTGGTAGAGGGGTCCGCCCACGGCCAGAGAAAAATCGGGCGGTTCATTCAGCAGCGGCATTTCCGCAGTGAGCTTGGGCATGTTGCGCCAGCCCGACAGCATACGCCCCGCCGCGGGACGGCGGTCGCCGCCCCACACACACGCAACTCTGAAAGCGGAGAGGGGGAGATTCGAACTCCCGAGAGGGATTACTCCCTCTGCCGGTTTTCGAAACCGGTCCATTCAACCACTCTGGCACCTCTCCGAAATCACAAAACCAGATCGCGAGCCACGATCTTTCGGCCACCAAACGCCATCGTCAACACGCCGCCTATCGACGATTCGCCCGCGGCCGCTCCAGCAAGGCCCGCATCGCCTCCAGGATCTCCTCGGGCTCCGACATTCGGCCGGTGCCCACGGTGCGGCACGCCTGCCACCCCTCGCCCGGACCTACCAGATAGAAGCCGTCTTCGACGAGTTGCCGGACATTGCGCTGCGTGCTCTTCTGCCCCCACATCGCGTCGTTCATGGCGGGCGCAAGAAGAACCGGCGTCTTGAGACGATCAACGGCCGAGAGAATCAAAGCCACAATGTCGTCGGTCAGGCCTCCCGCCAGGCTGCCGAGGCAGTTCATGGTCGCGGGCGCTACCACGGCGAGATCCAGCCCCTTCGCCAGCGAGATGTGCTGCGGATCGTGCGACTCGATGTGTTCCCAGGCGGACGTGTACACGGGCGCGCCGGACAGGGCTTGAAATGTGACAGGTGCCACAAATTTCGTGGCCGCCTCGGTCATCGCAACCGTCACCCGAGCCCCCGCCTGGGCCAGACGGCTGACGATCATGCACGTCTTGTACGCAGCGATCCCGCCCGTCACACACACGAGAATGCGCTTGTCGCGCACGAACCGCTTCAGAAGTTCGGGATGAGCAATTCCGAGCGCGGCCTCGGCGCTGCCTTTGCGGCCGTTGCTTCGTGACGTTCGGTTCGGTGCCAAGGCTTACCCCCCGCGACCGCGGAAGAGCCCGCTCTAAAGAAGCGACTCGCTCGGCTCGTTTGAGACTTCCTTGGTCTCGACCAGCGACGCGTTCTCGAAGTCAAGGGTGATCTTGTCGGACATGATCTCGTCGATCACAACCTCGAGGTCGGTCCGGCCGTTGCGCTCGACAAGCGGGCGAGACCCTTCCATGAGCTGTACCAGCCGGCGCTGAATGAGCGCACAGAGCTTAAAGCGTCCGCCAACCTTGTTCACAATACCATCGCTCTTTAGGGCTTCAATCATGCTGCTATCGGTCCTCTGTTTGGCCGCGGCCGCCCGCGATTTTCACCGACCGTCCACTGACCGGCCGGATTTCGCTTGTGCCCGAATCCCGGATCACCTATACTCCCGCGAGCGAATCGGTCGGCGTTCGCGATCGCTGCCCTCCCCGCGGATTCCTCCCGGAGAATCGCAGGCGATGCCGCCGCTCGTTCGCAGTCGGACAAGTTTAGGCCCGTCGGTTACCGCTGGCACGCGCCTGCGCTGCCGAACCAGCGATCCCAAAGGATCGCCCAGTCCGCCGGTTTTCGGCGGCATTGACACGGATTGTCGCGATGTCCCAACTCGTTCGTGAGTGGAGTATCGGCAGCAAAGTCCGCCATTCGGGGCGCCCGGAGTGGGGTGTCGGCGTGGTGACGGCCGCCGAATCGCTGGTGCAGGAAGGCGTCCGCTGCCAGCGTCTCACCATCCGCTTCGACAAGGTCGGCAGCAAGACCCTGTCCACGGCGTTCGCAAACTTGCTTGGTGCGTCCGACACCTTTGGTTCCCCCACCCCTACCGGAAGCGCTCCGATGTCTTCAACCGACAGCATTCTGAACCTTGAGGCAAAGGCCGCCACCGAAGATACGTTTCTCCGTATTCCGGACGAGGCAATGGACCCGTTTGCAACGCTTCCCAAGCGTGCCGCCGCCATTCTAAAGCTCTACCGATTCACTCCCTCCGGGGCTTCGCTGCTCGACTGGGCGGTCATGCAATCGGGCATGCGCGACCCGCTGAGTCGTTACAACCGGCACGAACTGGAAACCCTTTTCAATCGATTTCGCCAGAACCTCGACTCCCAGGCACGCAAGGCCTTGAAGGAGCTGAAGAAGCAGGACCCGGCGGCATTCGCCCTGGTCCTATCCCAGGCATCTCCCGAGGCCCAGGCGGCCGTGCGTCGGATCGACATCAACCGTTGAGCCGAGGCAACACCCCGCATTGTCGGCCACCGTCCTGCGCGGGCCGATTCGTCACAAAGTTGTCGTGAGGCCTCGGATCGCCCGGCACGCCCGGTTTTTCCGGACGCTCGTCATTGGCACGCGGTCGGCCGTCTTCGGGCCCCGACTTTGCATCTTTGCTCTCCGGAACGGATGCCCCCGACATACGGAGATAGAGATGAACGAACACGACTTCCAGAAGAAACTCGGCGAACTCATGGCCCAGATCGGCGAACTGCCGGAATCGGACCGCGGGCCACTCGAAGCGATGGCGACGGAAGCCCGCTCCCGCCATGAAAAGATGCGCCAGACAATCGGCGACCTCCAGGAATCGCTTGACTACCTGCGTCTGAGCGTGAAATACCTCGTCTTTGATCTTGAGGCGACTCGGCGCGAAAACGACTACCTCCGCAGCCTGCTCGAACAACGAAACGCCGAATCCGAGGGTGCCGACTGATCGCCCGCCCGTTCGGCCGCGGCCGCGTCGCAACTTCGCACCCCCGTCCGAGGCAAGCCGCCCCGCAGCGTTCCCCGGCCCCCCCAAAGCGACGGCCCTAAGCGCAGATACTCCGCCGCGCCAGGGCCGTCGCACTTTTTTTCAATGGGCCTTCGCCGCGCTGCCGATCGGCTATCCTTCCACCCACGCCGGAGAGGTGGCCGAGAGGCTGAAGGCGGCGGTTTGCTAAACCGTTATACGGATTTAGGTCTGTATCGGGGGTTCGAATCCCCCCCTCTCCGCTTTCAATTTCGATTCTCGTTCGTCTACGATTTTGAGCGCAGCGTCTCAGGTATTCCCATTTTTCGCCGCGTCGCGGAGAATGCAAACCTCTCCGCAAATTGCGACGACCGCAAGCCAAGCGGCCATTTGACGCTGATTCATGGGCTGTCGCGGCCCCCCACTGCCCTGAGACCCAAGTGAGACCCAAGAAGTGCCGTTTTTGGTACATCGAGTTTCTCGTACCCTCCCGGGTTTTCCCAATCCGTCCCGCCCGGGCCCGTCACCGGTCTTGCCAGCAAACGTCGCAGCCATCGTCTGCATGGCACCAGTCCGTGCCGCAACCTCGACGACAAAGGCGCGGATGTTCTCAACCCAACGATCAGCTTTGAAAAGTCATTCAGTTATCCCACAGTCATGAAGATGAACGACCTCAAAGCCGCGGCGCAAGAAGGCCCCACGCAACCGCTCTTTGCGAGGCGACGCGAACTCTCTGTTCGGGGGCATCGCGAAACCGGGACTCTGTGCCCGCTACACAGTGCACAGATCTCGGCGTGCGAAGACGATTCCGCCCGTGAGCCAAAGCGCCGCGCCGACACCCACCAGCACGCCCATGTCCCGAAGAGGCCACACGCCATCGCGCAGCACGAATAGCGGTCGGTAGTAGTTCAGCACGCTCAGAAATGCGAGGCGTTCGGCCGGCTGCCACAGTTGAGCAAGGTAGCTGACCAGGAACGACGTGATCACGAGAATGAACACGATCGTCATTGCACGGCCTTTGCGGTCGCTGAGCGCCGACATGAGCCAAGCCAGACCTCCGGCGGCCACGTAGAGGCAAAAGAGATTGGCGAGAACGATCCCGGACCGCGCGAAATCAGGAGTTGCACTTCCCGTCACGCGCGAAGCACCCAGCATATTGCCCGCGATGGCTGCCCCCATGAGCAGGACGCCGCTGGTCAGCCAGACAGCGGTCTCGGATCGGTACACGTCCCACCGCGAAACCGGCATGCCGAGCAAAACGTCGATGGTGCCGCGGTCCACCTCGCCGGCGGGAACCCGGGTGCATGCGAGAATCGCGTGCGCCCACACGAGCGCGAGGACCACCGGATGCACCCAGACAATGGACAGGATCATTTCCGGCCCCATAGGCGCGTTCTTCCCCATATCGGCGCCGAGCAGAGCTTTCACGAATGTTTGCGCGAACTGAAGTTGAGTGAGCTGTTGGGCGAACTGCTGCTGGAACGTGGGAAGGACGTATGCCAGCACCCCTTCAATTAGAAACAGAGCCAGTCCGAAACCGAGAGTAATCGGCCACAGTTCGATCGCCGCCTTGAGACACAGGCCGCGGTTCATGCTCCCCCACCCCTCTGCTCGTAGTAGCGGCGAAACAGGCTCTCCAGGTCGGGGCGCCCCACAGTCAAGTCATCGATCGGCTTGCCAGCGAGCCACTCCAAGAGCGGGCCGACGGGTCCTCCGAGCGTCCCGTTCCACACAACGCCATCGCGCTGGTGGAGTGTGAGGAATGTTGGCGGCCGCAGCGCCACCGCTGCGTCTACGTTTTTCCAGCGGATCATCACCTCGTGCCCGGCCTGGCGGCGCAATGTCTCGAGGGTGTCATCGGCGACGAGGCGCCCTTCGCGCAGGATCGCCACGCGGTCGCAAATCGCTTCGACCTCGCTCAGCGTGTGGCTGGAGAAGAAGATGGTGTGTCCAGCTCGGCTCAGGTCTTTCAGGTAACTGCGGAAACGGCCCTGCATGAGCGGATCGAGACCGCTAGTGGGTTCGTCTAGGACGAGAAGACGCGGCCGGTGAGCGAGGGCGATAATGAGTCCGAGTTTCTGGCGCATCCCCCGAGACATATTGCGAACCTTGACGCGCATGTCCAGATCGAACAATTCGCCAAGGTCCCGCCAGCTCCGCGTCAGGTCGCGACCGCGAACAGCGCTGACAATCCTGAGTGTGCCAATACCGGTAAGCCATGGAGGTAGGCGCAGATCCCCCGGAACGTACCCGATCTCCGCTTTGATGCGTTTGCTGTGATGCCAGCAGTCGTGGCCGAAGATGCACGCCGTGCCGGTCGTTGGCCGGAGAAAGCCGAGCATCACTCGGATGGCGGTGGTCTTGCCAGCGCCGTTGGGGCCGAGAAATCCGAACAGAGCGCCTTCCGGCACGGCGAAAGTCACGTCCTCGACGCCGCGGCGCCGGCCATAGCGCCGGGTGAGAGAGTGAACAGCGATTAGAGACACGTCGGACGATGGTATTGCACGGGAAGCGCGGCGCAGGCAAGCAGGCCGGATGGCAAACCCGCACCGTTCGGAACGCCGCGCTAATTCTCCGATTAGACTGGCAACGAAGGAGCGGTTCTCCTTGATTTTTCCGATTTCACCGGCTTCAACGTCGCGTACGAACGCCTGCACCAGCATTTTTCACCAGTGCCGATCGTGTTTACGGGCAAATCAGATCGTCGTAGGCTGCCGCAAAGCGCTCGAAGTCTTCGTCGTTGACGAATCCATCGGTGTTCAAGTCCGCGGGACACTCGGCCGGCTGAGACGAATCCGTGCACAGAAGAATGTCGTATCCGAATGCGAACGCAACGAAGTCCAGGTCATCGACAGCGCGGTCGGCGTTCAGGTCCGCCGCGCACGGAATGTTTGACGCAAGTGAGAGGATCGAATCCACCGTAAATGGACCGGCAAAGATCTGCGTGCGCTGCGCAATCGTGCCGCGTCGGGGCCAGACAACTTCGATCTGATCGATCGTGTCGACGACGCCAAGCCCAAAGTGCAGACGGGGATCTTCGGTGGCGCTGTAGCTCGAACCGGCAACGACCTCGCGAACTTGTGTTTTGCTTCCGGCCTTGAGCCGAACAACTGCGCCGATGGCTGAGCGATTCGATTCGTAAGAACCGATCAGCCGAACGGAGGACCAGTGATTGCCGGACGTGGATTGGTTGTGATAGATGCTGACGAAACGGCCGGGATTGATCGTGATGACGTCCTCGCGTCCGTCATTATCGAAATCGACGCGGGCGCATTGCTGGCTGGGAAGTGAAGTTGTGTTGAGCGCTGCCCGCACGTCGGTCCATGTTCCATCACCGTTGTTTCGCGCGACGTAATCGATGTTGGATGACGAGTACGACCCAGCCTGATAGTTGTCGAGATCGCCGTCGTTCTCGGCGTCGAGAAATGTGGAGCCCCAGCCGAAGAACGTCGAGTACGGAAAGGTTTGAACAAACGCGCCGGCGCGGTTCTCGTAATACGTGCCGCTGATGGCGTCCGTGATGGCTAAATCCATCCAGCCGTCACCGTTGTGATCACCGGCGGCAATACCCATCGGGGCCGGGCCGAGAAAGTTGAAACCGGAAGTCGCGCTCGCGTCGATCAGACGCCGCCGTCCTGGAATCCCAGTTCCATCGGGAACGTTCTTGAGCGTGACGGGCACGCCAAAGCAGATGAGCCCGTCCTCCCAACCGTCGTGATCAA
The DNA here is from genome assembly GCA_044221315.1 of Phycisphaerales bacterium. Lineage (GTDB taxonomy): Bacteria > Planctomycetota > Phycisphaerae > Phycisphaerales > UBA1924 > JAFEBO01. Next base: position 77,626 of record JBGAPK010000003.1, read on the forward strand.
AGTCGTTCCAGGCGTGGCAATAGGTAATTCCTGAAAATGCGACGGGCGGGACCAGGTCAGACCGTCGCGTGAACGTGCCGTCCCCGTTGTTTCGTAGGAGCGCGAGCGTCCGGGCCGGGTTGCCCGTACTGACCACCAGCAGATCGGCAAAGCCGTCATGATCAAAATCGGTTGCGGACGCACTGGTCTGCGAATACCCGGTGAGCCGAACGCCCGCGGCGATCGAGATATTCGCGAACGTGCCATCGCCGTTGTTTCTATAGAGAAGTCCCGAGGTGCCGTTGCTGTGGTTGCCCAAGGTGTAAATGTCGGAGAAGCCGTCGTTGTCGAAGTCGAAAACGACTACGCCACCAAAGCCGCGCGCGGTGCCGTCAGCATCCGCAAGGCCGCTTGCGGCAGAGACATCGACAAACGTTCGTCCGCCGGGGGCGGTCGCGCTGGGGACATTGCGAAAGAGCCGGTTGGGAGAGCCCGGGTTGTCCGCTATGAACAGGTCGTACCACCCGTCGTTGTTGTAGTCGATCACTCCGATCGAACCACGGATCGTGCCGAGTGTGATTTCACCTCTCGCGGCTCGATCAAGAAACGAAATCCCGGTGATTGTGACCTGGGCCGGTGCGCCAGCATCGAGTGCCAAGGAAAGCAAAAGGGAGAGAACGGAGAGTTTCATGACATTGGTCGCAGGGCCCCTTGAATATGCGCGCCGGCGTACGGGCACGCGCGGCTCGCGCCGGCCAGAGCATCCGGCGGCAAACATGGGATGCCGAATCGCGGCGTGCGTGACCGAGCTCTGTGACCGAACTTGTACCAAAAAGGCAGATAGATCGGGTTTGCGGCCAGTGGCAATGCGTTTATTGCTTCTGCTCGGTGAAGTACGGGTCGAGCAGCATTTTCAATGCCTGGCGAGCTCGATGCAGCCTCGTTTTAATCGTATCGAATGTGACACCGAGGGCGGTGGCGGCGTCGGCAGTATCGAGACCTTCGACATCGCGCAGAATGAGGACTGTTCTGTATTGCTCCGGAAGCTCCTGAATCTTCTCGCGCACCAGATTCCTCAGCTCTGCAGACTCAAGCGTTGAGTCGTCAGCGCGCCGCCACGGGGAGGCGGAGTTTCTCTGATGGCCATCGGCAAGGAATGTCGGGAGCAGATCTTCAATGCGCTTCTCGGGACGACGGCGCTTCGCACGCAGCTTCATGAGGCAGGCGTTCACTGTGATCTGATGCATCCAGGTCGTGAGCTTTGCCCGCCCGTCAAATTGTTCCAGAGCGCGGAATGCGTTCAAGAATGCGTCTTGCACTGCCTCTTCGGCGTCCGCCTCACAAGGCATCATTCGTCGCGCGATCGACAACATCCGGCCGGCCGCAAGCGTGGTGAGTTCGTCAAAGGCTGCGTCCTCACCCGCCCGGAGGCGTGCGAGAAGCGCGGACTCGCAGACCGCATCGCCGCCCCGATCGGCGAGTTCCGAGGTGGCGGGCAGGTTGTCGACAGCCAGCTTGCGCGGCACGGTCTGTTTCATGACTCAACCACTCCGAGAAGGCGATTGATATACATCGATCCGCCAGACAGCGGACAGCCGAGCTGCTGGAGGCCCTTGAGAAACCTGCTGCCTTCGGGCTGGATCGAGATGACTCCCGAAACGTCAATGGCGAACGGGGTGTGGGCGCCAGAGGAAGCAATGATGCCACGAAACTCCCTTACTCCCTCCACATCCAGAGTCCCTTCGACTCGAAAAACGACTCCGCGACCGGCGACTTCTTGTTTGGTGATTCTGATCAAGGCTGGTGGCTCCGTTGCCACACAATGGCAAGGGGCATGCCACGATTTTGAAATGTCCGAATGTGTCCGTCAATGGCCTGTTTTTAAGCGTTTGCGCTACTTGGGCTCGCCCCGGCATTCAGGCCCCAAACCCGTCTCCGGCGCGGCCCATCGCGCCGGACGCGACAGGTCGTCGCGTCGGTCCGGGGACACGCTTTTGAGGGAAGCCTATTTCAGGCCAAGACGGGCCATTCGGCTTCGCAGGGTGCTTGGTGGCACGCCCAGGATCTTGGCGGCTCCGCCCGGCCCGGCGATCGCTCCGTTCGTCTGTTTGAGAACGTCCGCGATGTGTTGGCGCTCCATGTCGTCGAGGGAAAGGAGGCTGGTTGATTCCGCGGGCGCTCCCGACGTTCGCAATTCGCCCGCCGCTATCCGAAGCGACTTTCCATCGCACAGAATTACCGCCCGTTCCAGAACATTTCGAAGCTCGCGGATGTTGCCCGGCCACGCATAGCGGGCCAGCCGATCCATCGTGTCGCCTTCGATGTCCTCAATTCGTTTGCCCACCGATGCCGCGATCTGGGTCACGAAGTAGCTCGCGAGCATGGGAATGTCCGCAACACGCTCCCGCAGCGGCGGCACTCCGACCGGGAACACGCTCAGCCGGTAGAAGAGATCAGCGCGGAAGCGCTGCGCCTGCACGTCGGCAGCAAGATCCCGATTGGTTGCGGCGATGACACGGACGTTTACCCGAATCGTCTCGGACCCCCCCACCCGTTCAAATTCGTTCTCCTGCAGCACCCGCAGGAGCTTGACCTGCACGTCGGGCGCCACCTCCCCCACTTCATCGAGGAAGATCGTGCCGCCATCGGCGAGCTCAAAGCGCCCGCGGCGGGCATTGACCGCTCCGGTAAACGCGCCCTTCTCGTGTCCGAAAAACTCGCTCTCGACGAGTCCGGCCGGCAGGGCGGCGCAATTCACCTTCACAAAGGGGCCGGTACGGCGCTGGCTCCGCTCATGGATTGCTCGCGCGATGAGCTCTTTTCCGGTTCCGGTTTCTCCCTGGATTAGCACGGTCGAGTCCGTCGGTGCGACGCGGTCGACGTTTTCCAGTACTTTCATGAGGGCCGGGCTCGCCCCGACGATCTCATCGAAATTGTGCGTCGACTTGATCTCTTCGCGCAGGGCCTTGTTCTGGGCCTGCAGTCGTGCCTGTTCCTGCTCCATCAGCACGCGCTCGGTGATGTCAACAAACATGGTCCGCGTGTACGTCCCACCCCCGTCGGGCTTCGACCACCATTGAATCCAGATCGGCTTGCCGTTGTCCTTGCGGCTCAGCTCCAACACCACGCCGCTGGTGTCTGTACCTCGGCCGATCGACTCGAACGCCCCCTTCAATCGCTTCTGCGCTTCGGGCGTCTTGGGTACGAGGTCCCTGCCGTAAGTGGTCGGCACCTCCTCGGGCTTGACGCCAAGGATTTTCAGCGCGGCCCGATTCGCACGGATGAAACGAGAATCCAATCCCTCGTGCACGTAAGCGATCGGAGCCTCGTCGAAGAGATCACGAAATCGTTCCTGGCTCTCGGCCAGCGATTTCTCCAGGCGAAGCCGCGAAAGCTCCCCCGCCGCGAGGGCCGCAAAGATCTGAAAGATCGCCAGGTTGCGAGCCACCGGCGGCATCGGCCTTGTGTCCATCACGAAGAGATGTCCGAGAATCGAGCCCGATTGGTCGATCAGCGGAACGCCCAAGTAACTCTCTGCGCCCAGCTCGACCAGCGGCTTGTCGAGCGGAAATTCCCGCCGCAAGTTCTTCGAGTGGAGACTGAACTTGCCTCCCAGGACTCGCTCGCACGGTGTCCCTGCGAGCTCCCACTTGACATTGTCAAAGAAGCGTTCCCCACCCCAGAATGCGAGCGAACGCACCGACGCGGTCGCCGGAAGGAATTCGGCCACGATCGAGTACTTCACCCCGAGCGCCTGCGCCAGACAGCGCGCCATGGTTCGGAACCGGTCTTCCCCAGTTGTGGATGCAACACTCTGCAGGAGCGAAGCAAGCACCGAGTCTTCGGCGAGCAGTTCGGGCGTTTCCGCCGGGTTCAGATGTGGCGGCACGTCGCCGTCGCTGGCCTCTTGAACGTTGGCGGGTTGGCTCTGGCTTGGCTTCATGAATGGCACCGGGCGGCTGCACAAAGCGAGCCGGCATCATTCTACAGGAGGGATCAGCGTGACAAAACACAGCTGGTTTGGCTGTGGGAAGCCGGCTCGCTGGTGCCGGGATCAGTCTGATTCGCGATCGCCGCCCCGTGCCCGGTGCCTGATCACTTCATGGAGCACTTCACGAACGGTCGCTTTGTGCGCCCCCCGAGCCGCATTCTCACTTCCAATCCGGAACGCGAGGGTCCATTGGTGCGCGAGCACACCAAGCCCGCGAAACAGCCCGAATGCAGGGTCGTAGATGTTCGTTGACTCGCTGAGGACGCCGTTCAATTCGATGATACGAAAGCCTCGGCCTGCTCGGAACTCCTCGGCGCTCTCGTAGCGGATGTCGAATCTGCCGAAACAGAACCCCGGCGTCGCTCTGGCAATTCTGTCTATGGCTCGGGCGACCGCGGGTGTCATGAGGCGGGCGCCATCGCAGAACATCGTTCCCTGGCAGTGATTCCCGGCCACGGCGAGCAGAACATCCTCTCCCGAGTGGGGTACCCGCTGCGCTTCATGGGCCAATCGTCCAAGAAACACGCTTGCCTGCAAACGCAATCGAGGATGGCGCCAGACAAGCGTTTCGAGGCTCGAACGCCCATCTCCGACAACGCGCGGCGGCACCTTATCGGTGATCGAGAAGATCCGCCCGTGCTTCTTTGACGGGAGTCGAACGTAGAACACGCCCGCCTCGAACGGTCCGGGGTGATACGTCTGGACGAGGATTCGCTCGGGGTGCTTTTTGAAGTAGTTGAGCGCGACCTGGGGACTCCGCACCAGACGCACGCCACTACCTCGCTCGCCAACATCGGGCTTGAGAATGACGGGATAGGACCATTGACGGGACTTCATGAGCCGCGCCAGCTCCGCGCAGCGTGCATCGGCGCTTTCGGGCTCAAGGACCGCTGTCGGCACAATCACATCCTGCGGCAACTGCGAGAGGATGTCCCACTTCGATTCTCCGACGAGGCCCCCGAGCGGAATGCCCGGGTTGGCCGAGGTGAAGATTGTCAGACTGCGGTGCTTGACAGCAAGATGCACGAAGTGAGGGATCAGGAGCGCGTACAGAACCCACGAGGGCCAGAATTCCCAGCGCACCAAGCGTCCCGCACGGGCGCTAAAACCCAAGCAGAACCGTTCGAACGCCCCGAGTTCTGCGGAGCCGAGCGGCTCGCTCATTCGGGCGATAGATCGGCCAATCGTCGCAGGCAGTGTCGTCACGGCGTAGCCTCGGCCGTGGCGAGTTCGAGCGTCATCGACTCCGGAGCACTCAGTGGCGCCTGCACCTCTGCCAGAGAGCAATAGGTCAATCGCGCAAAGTCGCTTCCGACCTCGACAATGGTGCGGCTGACCGTTCGCGCGTCGGGCCGAGCCATCAGCACGCTCAAGTGTTTCCGATCCGGCCACTGGTGCGAGTGGAAGCGCTGCTGCGCCTCGCACGCGTCGTTGGATTTGTGGAGAAGCTCGCCGAATAGCTCGCGGCGGACCGGATCGACAAGCTCGTCGCCCAGGCTCGAGGATGTCGCCATGAAGTGCGTCTGCAGCGGCCGAAGCTGCTGGACACAAAGGGACTTCTGGTCCGAGGCGACCATGCCGAGGTGCGTACGGCTGGCCGCGATCAAGCGGAAGGGTGGAAACTCGCGCGATTCAAGCCGCACCGCTCGGCCGATCGCCTCGCTGACTGTTTCACAATCCAGGAGGGATGGGATGATTTCGCCACGGCTCCTGAGCAGGCCCGTGCGCCCCGCCGCTGTCATCTCTCGCCCGCCGCGGACCGTCGCGTTCAGAAGGCAGAGCGCCAGCCCGGCATCATTCACGCCGATCCAAGTTCCGCGCGAGAGTGGGTCGATCGGGAGAATCGCTGTCCGGTCTCCACATTCTCGGCAGATCGGCGGCAGGGCTTCGGTCCGGGTGCGCTTCTCGTCGCGGTTGCAGACGATGCGCAGGACTCGAGCCGAATCGCTGCGCGACGTTTCGTTGGCAATCCGCCCGAAGAACCCCGGATGCAGAATTGCGCTCACCGTGCACATGCTTCCTCCGCCTGATCGAGATGCGAGAGCGTCGACGGGGCGTATCCAAAGGTCTGTGGCAACGACACCCCGAGCGCTACGGCCATCCCCTTGATCATCGCGTTGTGGTGGATGGTGTGGCTCAGCACAAACGCCAGCTCGCGCCCGAGCGTGGACATGAGATTGACGCTTTGGCCGTCGCGCGTTGGCAGAATGGCAACGCGCACCGGGGCCGCGGCTTCGACCTGGGCGAGGTCCTGAGCGAGCCGACGCAGGCGCCGGATCTCGTCACGGGCCGCGAATGGGTCGCTCTCGATGTTGGTGCCACGCTCGCGGTGGTCGTAGTCAATGACACCGACCGAGAAACCGTCCAAAATGGCGCGGATGTGATCGAGGCAATGGCGAACATGGCCCCCGATGTTTCCGTTGAAGAACGTCTCGCCGCAGCGCTGGGTGTACTGCGCCGGGCTGAGTTGCGCAACGACCCCCGCCAGCTCTCTGAGGAGTTCGATCACGGGAAGCGATAGCACGCCAGCGCTTGCGGCGGGCTCCGCAGGCCGGAAGCGCGAGTCCTCGGAACGTGGAAGCGTCTTGGTTGCGGTCTGCATTGCGGGCTCCTTGGTATGGACGCCCTGTAGATGCCGCCGCTTGAGGAAGGTGGCAGCCCTACCGGCGCGAAATATCGCGCGGTGACACCTTGAGCAGGCGGAAGTCGCCCAGGAGCTCCGATTCGCCGGAAATCTCGACTGGGTCGCCAATGAAGGGCCAGGCGCCAGAATCAAGAGGTCCGCCGGATGGGTCGACCAGGAGGTAGTAGATGCGGGCCCCGTTCTCATCGCGAGTCACCAGGACGGGCGGTATGCCGCCCCGGATGCAGAGCGTGGCGCAGGCTTTGTGCGTCTTTCCCTCTCCCGGTTTCATCGCGCCGAGATAGCACTTGGAATCGACGATTTCGCCTTGGAGTGTCACACGCCCTTTGGACACAGCGACGGGAATCGGTGCGGCCGACATTGCCGATGCGTCCAGGGCCAAGGCCTTAGTTTCTGGCTCAAGCTCGATCATCCGTCGCCCGTCGCGTTCGAGGGTCCACCCCGATGCCACGACAGGCTTGCCGTCCATCGTGGCCAATCCCTCGCGGCCCGCGTGTTTGCCAAGTTCGACCAGTAGATACATCTCCGGCGGTGACGCTTCACCGTTTGGCCGCACCACAAGCATGGGGTATGGCCGCGCAATGAGGACCCCGTGGAACTCGCGGGCGTGGGCGTCATTCCACACGGCGCCGCCCGGATCTCGCTGCGAGCGGGCCGCGACGGTCGCGACAATTGTCAAAATTGAGATCGCGATCGGCACCGCCAACCACAGAAACGCTAAAAGAGGCGTTGGTACCGGCAGGTAGCCGACGTAGAACGGCGCTGCGGCACGGGCAGACGGGCGCGGGGACAAACCACTCATGAGAGTCCCTCCGATGCCAAAGCTGGCGTCGTCGGCGTCCCCGGCGGTAACGCCCTGGCGTTCACCTGCACGCGTCCGCCCACAATCCGCACTTGATAGGTCGCAATCTTCTCCTTGAATGGTGGCGGCGAACAGCCATCCTGCGGCCGGTATTGCCAGCCGTGCCAGGGGCACGTGATGCACCCATCGATGACCCTGCCCTCCCCGATCGGCCCGCCCTGATGCGCGCAGATGTTGGTGACGGCCGAAATAGCGCCGCCACTGCAAAAAACTGCGATGCGCTCGCCTCCGGGCGCGCACACGGTGCGTGCGCGATCGGTTGGGATTTCCTCAGGAGTTCCAACATCGACCCAGTCGCCCGCATCGGTAACAAGCGTGCTGGCACCCCGGTCCTTGCGATTCTCCTTCAGTCCGGCCACGATGTGAAGACCGGAAACGATACAAAGGCCGCCGAACATGAGCACCGGCCCGAGCCAGCCCCGATCGGCCTGAAGCGCTCCGAGCGCAACGTGGCCTACGAGCAGCCCGTATGCGAGATACACCAGCATGTGCAGCCGCTTCCAGGTGGAGGCGGACAGATTCTTGAGCCAAAAGTCGTGGCTCGTCGCGGCCATGAGGAACATGATCAGAAGGGCGAGAAGCCCCAGGATCTCAAACGGAAAAGCCCGCAGCGACGAGAAGTTTGTGTTTGACGTCAGCAGGGATGGGATCGGATTGAGGACGCCAAAGCCGTGGTAATAGCCGACCGCCACCACGGCATGGGCCAGGGCTACGAGAAACGTGATCACGCCGAGGTGTCTTCGGTTGTAAAGAATCGGCAGGAATCTCCGGTCGAGACGTGCGAGCGGGCCGATGCAGAGGATGAGGTGCAAAAGCACGATTGCGCACGACCCGAGCGCGCGGATAACAATCACCTCGTCGCTGATGGCGTGATCGCCACTCCAGATGGCCTTGCTCACGACGACAAACGCGCCGAGGTAGGCCGCGATGCCGGTTGCGATCGATGCGTCGTAGATGCGTTTGTGCGGGCTCCACTGGACCGCGACGTAGCCGATACTCATCCAACACCTCGATTCGCCGAAGTCAACGGCCGGTCGGCCCCTTGCGGCTCGGCATGCCGTGCCATCAACGCTGCAGACAGGAGCAACAGCGCCGCGGGCGCCAGCACAATCCACACAAACAAATGAAACCGCCGCTGAGCCCGGGTCACGGTTTTTTCTCCGTGGTCATCCAGCGGCGGAGCAAGAGAGGCCACAGGGCGGTTGCCCCGGGAACAAGAATGGCGCGGAAGGTCAGCGGGGCGTGCGCGGTGGCGGGGTCGAGAGTTTGGATGCCGCGGAAGACGAAGACAATCGCAAAGCACACACCGGTGGCGAAGTAGGCGGCGGCGATCGAAAGGATGGCGAAAGCGATCGAGTCGGACATCGGATGCCAATTCGATGCCGCGGGCATCAGAGCGTGGCAGAGTTTTCGAACGGGCGACGCGATCGCAGGCGGCCCACTAACTTGTAACGAGACCCAGCATCTTCCCGAGGACGACCGCACGCTCGCGCAGGCCCTGGCGGGGCGGATCGGACGCGTTGTGATGCAGAACGATCATGGTGACGTCGTCATCGAGCCGGGTCTCGTTGGTTTCTGTCAGTATTGCGTCAAGCAAATTGCGGCGGAGGTTCGCCGGGTCGTTGGCGACGACCTTGCGGACAGCCCGCAGGAGACCGTCCTCGCCCCAGGGTTTACCCTCCGAGTCCCGGACCTCAAGAAAGGCATCGCTGTAGAGAACCAGCAGATCGCCCTTGTCCAGAGGCAGGGCGAATTGCTCGTATTGTGTCGGGCTGATCACCCCGAGAGGAAGATTGGACAGGCCGATGGACTTTGACCGCGTCGGCTTTACCACGCCGGACGAATCGTGATCCAAATATTGCCACTCTTGCGAACTGACTGAATAGTGAAGCGGACGCGGATGCCCGGCGTTGCAGATGATCGCGTGGTCTGAAGGCGCGAAGTATGAGACGAGGATTGCGGTGGCGAAGAGGCCACCTTGCTGCGAGAAGGACTTGTTGAGGGCCCGGGCGAAGCGGCTCTGATCGGGCGTGTTTATGAACCGACGCATCAAATTTCGCAGGCCGGATGCGGCCTCGGCCACAACGCTGCCGTGGCCGGACACATCGGCAAGGACGAAGCGGGTGATCAGGCCGGCGGCGCAGTTCGAAACGTAATAGATGTCGCCACCGTGTGAATCGCCGGTGTGCGGATCACAACCGACAAAGACGTCGTTGCCGGGAACGGAGACTTCGCCCGTGAACGAGGCGTGGCCTCCCCAGACTTCCATGCAGGCGATGCGGCGGCCGGAGGCCTCTTGTGGCGCGATTAAAGGGCTGTCGGCTTCCGCTTGCACGATCGCGCCTCTCTGTTCTGGGGAACACATTACGGTTGTGGCTTGGCTTGCCGGCGCGCCGTCCGAATAGCGTGGAGAAGGCCTTCGGGCACCTGACCCGTCGCGGGCTCGTCGCTGGGCTTCAACGCCGCCTTGCCGATCGCGATCGTCTTCTTGTACCCGTCCAGGTAGGCGACGCACGGGGGACAGACCGTCAGGTGGCGATCAAACTCGTGTCGGAACTCGGGCGGCAGCGTGCCGTCGAGGTAATCCGCGATAAAATCGATCAGCTCGCGGCAGGTGATGTAGTCGCTTCGGCTCACGAAAGTCCCTCGGTGAATTGTGGTCAAACGGACGAGAATCCAGGCGTCGCGACTTTGGATGCCGCCAACTCCCTAAGCGTGGCACCTATTCGAGGGAATTCTAGAAAAGTCTCTTTTAAGGGCAAACTCCGCAATCGGCGGGCGCGCGTCACGGTTCCGGCTGCTCGGCATCCCACGCCCCAGCATGGCCCGGGGATCCTCGGCCGCGCGGAGAAACCATCATGAAAGCAGTCGCCGTTTTCCCGCGCGAGCGGGATGTCCGAGTCATCGACACCCCCCAGCCCTGCCTGACCGCACCGGACCAAGTCAAATTGCGCATCCTCGAAGTCGGAGTCTGCGGTACCGACCGCGAGATCTGCGGGTTCCACTACGGCTTCCCACCCGAAGGCTCCGACCACCTCGTGATCGGGCACGAGTGCCTGGGAGAAGTGGTGCAGGTGGGCGCCAAGGTCGAGTCATTCAAGAAGGGAGATCTGGCGGTACTGACGGTCCGGCGTCCCTGCGGAAAGCCGGAATGCCCTTCATGCAAGGAGGGCCGCCAGGACTTCTGCTACACAGGCGCATTCAAAGAACGCGGCATCAAGCAGCAGCACGGCTACATGACCGAATATGTCGTCGATTCGGAGAGATTCCTCCTGCCGGTGCCCAAGAGCCTGCGTGACTACGCGGTGCTCGTCGAGCCCCTGACCATCGCCGAAAAAGCCCTCATCGAGGTCTGGCAAGTGCAGCAGCGCTTGCCTTGGTCGTGCCCGCACGCGGGCAAGTCCAAGCCCGGTGTGTGCCACCATGCCCTCGTGCTCGGAGCCGGACCCATCGGGTTGCTCGGTGCGATGGCGTTTGCGAATGCCGGGTTTTCGACGTTTGTGTACAGCCGGGAGGACGAGAAGAGCGATAAGGCCGACCTCGTGCGCTCCTTTGGCGCGACGTATATCTCGGCGCAGGTGACCCCGGTCGAGAAGCTCGTCGAGCGCATCGGCACGATTGATGTGGTGTACGAGGCGACCGGCGCTTCCAAACTCTCGTTCGAGGTGCTCAAGCATGTCGGCGCAAACGCCGCCTTCGTCTTCACCGGCGTCCCCGGCCTGAAAGGACCTGCCGAGGTCGACACCGACCAGATCATGCGGAACATGGTGCTCAAGAACCAGGTTCTCCTCGGCACGGTCAACGCCGGCCGCGACGCGTTCGAGGCCGCGATCAAGGATCTTCGCGACTTCAAACGCAAGTGGCCGAGCGCATTGAACAGCCTCATTACAGGGCGCTATCACATCACCGAGGCGAAGACGCCCCTGCTCTCGACCGACGGCATCAAAAACGTCATCTACTTCGGAGAGCGCAATGGGTCAGCTCCACTGGGCTGAATACGCCATCGAGGCGTCGCTGCTGGGCACCTTTATGGTCGCGGCGTGCGTCGCAGTTGCGGTCTTTGAACACCCCGGTTCACCGCTACCTCGACGCTTCACGAATCCACTGCTTCGCCGCGCCCTGATCGGCACCCTGATGGGCCTGACGGCGATCGCGCTCATCTACTCCGCGCCCGGCCAGCGATCCGGCGCCCACATCAACCCCGGGACGACCCTGACGTTTCTTACGCTGGGCAAGGTCCGCCCGATTGATGCGGCGTTCTACATCCTTGCCCAATTTGTTGGGGGTTTCGGTGGCGTGCTGGTCGCCCGTGCGGCACTGCGCCGAGCCGTCGCGCACGACAAAGTGAGATTTGTCGTCACTCTGCCCGGCCCCAAAGGACTCCGCAACGCCTGGATCGCGGAGTTCACGATCGCATTTCTGATGATGTCCATGGTCCTCTGGAGCAGCAATCTTGCCGAAACAGCTCCCTACACCGGCATCTTCGCCGGCCTGATGGTCGCCACATTCATCACGATCGAGGCTCCCCTTTCGGGCATGAGCATGAACCCCGCCCGAACGCTTGGATCGGCTCTGCACGCCCGGGCATTCCGAGGACTGTGGATCTACTTTACCGCCCCACCACTTGCCATGCTTGGCGCGGCCCTCTTGTTCACGAGCATCCGCGGCGCCGGGTGCGTCTACTGCGCCAAGCTCGAACACCCCCACGATGCCGTGCACGAATGCATCTTCAATTGCCGCATCGAGCAGATGCCGGGCTGGAACGCGACACAATCGAGCCACGCCGGCATCTCAGCCCTAACCGCGCGTTGACCGCGCGGACGGCATTCAGCCACTCGCCTTCTCTCACCGAAGGACTTCCATGTCCACCGACATGCGCTTTGACATCGTCATCATCGGCTCGGGCGCCGGAGGCGGGACGCTTGCAGCAAAGCTCGCTCCCTCGGGCAAGAAGATCCTGATCCTGGAGCGCGGCGAATTCCTGCCGCGCGAAAAGGAAAACTGGGACACCCGCGCCGTCTTTCAGGACAAGCGATACCTCGCCAAGGAAACCTGGTACGACAAGGATGATCAGCCGTTCGCGCCCTACACGCACTACTGGGTCGGCGGCAATACCAAGGTCTACGGTGCCGCGCTGCTCCGGATGCGCGAGTTTGACTTTGGTGAAGTGCGTCACTTCGGCGGCATCTCTCCCGCCTGGCCCGTCGGCTACGACGAATTTGAGCCCCATTACACGGAGGCCGAGCACCTCTACAGCGTTCACGGCGAGCGCGGCCTGGACCCGTACGACCCGCCCGCTTCCGCCGAGTACATGCATCCATCGGTTTCTCCCGAGCCTCGCATTGGCCAGTTGCTCAATGACCTGAACGGGCTCGGCGTTCGTCCATTCCCGGTTCCGCTTGGAGTCCGATTGCCGGACAAAGCCCGCGGCACGCCCCCCTACAAACTGGGCAATTTCGATGGGTACCCGGACCTGACTGAGGTGAAGGCCGATGCGCACGTCGTTGGCGTCCGTGCCGCGCTCCGGCATTCCAATGTCCAGATTCTTACCGGTGCGTTTGTTGAGCGCCTCAATACGGACAACGGAGGGAGGGAAGTCCGAGACATTGTCGTCCGCATGGATGGCAAGAGGATTGTCATCCGCGCCGATATCGTGGTCCTCGCCGCTGGCGCGATCAATTCCGCCGCGATCTTGCTCCGATCCGCCTCGACGAAGCATCCGAGCGGCCTTGCGAACAGTTCCGACCAGGTCGGGCGGAACTACATGTCGCACCACAATGGCTGCTTTGTTGTGGTTTCAAGCGAGCCCAACGACTCTCAGTTCCAGAAGCACTTTGCCATCACCGACTTCTACCGCGGCGCCGCGGATTCGCCGTTCCCTCTTGGAACGATCCAGCTCATGGGCAAACCCGATCCCGGCACCCTGGCCTGGCTTCGGGGGGACCAGCTTCCGGGCATTTCACCGGAGGATCTTGCCTCTCGCACAATCGATTTCTTCCTCACCGCGGAAGATCTTCCGAACGCCGCCAACCGGATCACCCTGCGCGACGACGGCGCGATCCGCGTCTCCTACACCCCAACCAATCTCGAGGCCTACACGCGCCTCGAACAGAAGCTCGCCAAACTCATGATCGCCGTGGAACGGGGCCGCGGCCGAGGGCAACCGATCTTTCTTGCCTCGCGGCTAGGCATCAGCGGCGTGAGCCATCAGAACGGCACACTGCGCTTCGGCACCGATCCGCGCACCAGTGTCGTTGATGAGGCTTGCCGAACCCATGACGTGCGGAACCTCTATGTTGCCGACGGGTCGTTCTTTCCTTCGAGCAGCGCGGTCAACCCATCTCTCACCATCATGGCGAATGCCCTGCGTGTCGGCGACCGCATTCTCGAACAACTTGGCGCGGACGCTGCGATGCTCAAGAGCCTTGCGGAGTCTGTCTCATGAGGCACGGCACTCGCACCGAACGTGGCGTGTTCGCTTTGCTTGTCGCGCTGCTCGGGGTTGTCCTGGCTCAGGGCCCGCACCCAGCGTTCGCTCAGGCCCAGGCACAGGCCGCTTCCACCTTAAAGCCCGCTCCGATCGCGGCCGTCACGTCTGTCGGCACCACCGTTTCCGATCTCGATCGCTCCATCGAGTTCTACACCCAAGTGCTCTCCTTCGAGAAGGTCAGCGAAACGGAAGCAGTGGGTCCCGAACTCGAGCAGCTCACCGGCGTTTTCGGCAGCCGCTGTCGTATTGCCCGGCTCAAGCTCGGAAACGAGACTATTGAACTGACGCAGTTCCTCGCCCCCGAAGGACGCCCAATCGCCGCTGACTCCCGAAGCAACGACCATTGGTTCCAGCACCTTGCCATCGCCGTCTCCGACATCGACAAGGCCTATGCCGCTCTTCGCCACAATCGCGTGCGCCACGCGTCAACCGGGCCGCAGCTGTTGCCCGCCTGGAACAAGAACGCGGGCGGCATTTCCGCGTTCTACTTCAAGGACCCCGACGGCCATGTGCTGGAGATCATTCATTTCCCGGCGGGCAAGGGCGACCCGCGCTGGCAGATGCAGACGGGCAGGCTCTTTCTCGGAATCGACCACACAGCAATCGTCGTCGCCGACACTGATCGCTCTCTCGCGTTCTATCGTGATCGCCTCGGACTCCGGGTCGCGGGCGAGAGCGAGAACTTCGGCACAGAACAGGAACACCTGAACAATGTCTTTGGCGCGCGCCTACGCATCACGGCGCTTCGTGCTGCCTCGGGCCCGGGCATTGAGCTGCTCGAATACCTCGCCCCAACCGATGGACGCAATTTCCCATCGGATTCCCGCGCCAATGACCTCTGGCACTGGCAGATCGCGCTCGCCGAGCCGGATGGGGAGGCGTTGAACGAAGTTGCTCGCGCCACTCGTGGAGGCTGGATTTCACCGGGCGTCGTGGACGGAGTTGAGAGCTTCGCGGGCTTCTCGGCAGGTTTGCATGTCAAAGACCCGGACGGACACGCCCTGGTTTTCGGAGTTCCCGCCGCCGCGGCCGTGGCTATCACAAATGAGGCTCCTGACCGCTGACACGCCCGGCACGGGACGGCATCGCACACTTTACGGCACCCGGCATCACACCCTCACCTCCAAGGAATCTGCGCCAATGAATGTCTATTCGCGAATCGGTCTGGTCTCTGCCATGGCATTCGCCGGGACGATCACTGCGTCTGCGTTCGCGAACGCACCTGCGAGCACAACTGCCCTTACCGCAAGTCTTGCTTCTGTTTCGACGAGCGAGCCCTATTCGCTCCGGAACGGCATCGGTCGCTACCTCGCGGTCCATTTCCTACCCGCGCCGGGCTCGCCATCCGACGCTTCCGCCAACGCGGACTTTGTGAAGTCCTATGTGCGTGCTTCAACGGCTCTCGCCGGAGTTCGTGAGGTCTTCGTCCTCGAAGCCGGTCCGGAAGAGGCCAAGCAGTGGTCCACTCAGCTCGGCGACAACCGGCCCGACTTGTACATCGACCCAATGGGCGCACTGGCGGCCGAGCTTCACCTCGCGGGCACGGGTGGAGCCTCCCTTTCAGTTCCAGCCACGATCGTCTTTGACACCTCGGGCGCCGAACTCTTCCGCCAGGTCGGTACCGCTCGGCACGATCATCTGACATATGTCGCCTTCGAGCAGAAGATCTCCAAAGCAACCGAATCGCCAAGCCTCCGCGAATACAACCTCCCCAAGTCCGTACGCCTGGCCGTCGATGGTTACGACGTCGTCGCCTACTTCACCCAAAGCAAAGCCGTCAAGGGCAGGCCCGCTTTCACTTCCACTTACCGCGGCGTGAAGTACCAGTTCTCGTCCGAGGAGAGCCGCGCCGCTTTTGCCAAGGACCCCGAAAAGTACCTTCCCACCTACGGCGGCTGGTGCGCCAGCGCCATGGGCGCGAAGGGCACGAAGGTCGAGATCGACCCCACCAACTTCAAGGTCTCCGAAGGACGCCTCTTCCTGTTCTACAAGGATTTTTTCTCCGACGCGCTCAAGGACTGGAACAAGCACGACAAAGAATGGGAGCCCGCCGCGGACGTCAATTGGAAAAAGCTCTCCGGCGAAGATGCACAGAACCCGGCGAAGTGAGGTCCGTTCGCACCGCGACATCTCCACCTCTCTAACCGCTCATCCCCACTCTTCTGGTATTGCCCGGAGCGACCCATGATTCTCTCAAAGCACGCACAGATTGCCAGTTGGATCCTTCAACTTGTCGTCGCTGCGATTCTGTTCCAGACACTCTTTTTCAAGTTTACGGGGGCCGAAGAAAGCAAGTACATCTTCCGCACGCTTGGGATGGAACCGTTCGGCCGCATCGCCAGCGGCATCGCGGAGCTCATTGCCGTCGTCCTCTTGATGGTGCCCCGCACCGCCGCGCTCGGTGCGATTCTTGCCCTCGGCGTGATCTCCGGCGCAATCGTCAGCCACCTCACCAAGCTCGGGATCATCGTTCAGAACGACGGCGGTTTGCTCTTCGCCCTGGCGATCGTCGTCTTTGTCGGCTCACTCGCGATCCTCGCAATTCGTCGCTCACAGATACCGCTCGTGGGCAACCGCTTCCCGGCCTGCCCCGACGGCATGGCTCATGCGCGGTAGCCGCGACGACCACTCGACACCATCTCGCAAAGGGATCTCATGGCTCAGCCGCCCTCGAAACATTCCGCTTCCTTGGCCTCTGCGCTTTCGACCGACCCGGAATCCCAGCGACTGGCTCACTGCGATCCGAGCAAGGCGCCCTGGAAGCGCTGGGGTCCCTATCTCAGCGAGCGCCAATGGGGCACCGTGCGCGAGGACTACTCACGCGACGGCGACTGCTGGAACTCCTTGTCGCACGATCACGCCCGCAGCCGCGCGTACCGCTGGGGCGAAGACGGTCTGCTCGGCATCTCCGACGAGGAGTCTCGCCTCTGCTTCGCCCTCGCGCTTTGGAATGGCAAAGACCCGATCCTCAAGGAACGCCTCTTCGGTCTCACCGGCCCGGAGGGCAATCACGGCGAAGACGTCAAGGAGCATTACTTCTACCTCGACTCCACGCCCACGCACTCGTATTTGAAGGCCCTGTACAAGTACCCCCAGTTGGAATTTCCTTACGCACGGCTCGCCGATGAGAATCGCCGGCGCGGGCGAGACGCTCGAGAGTTTGAACTCAGCGACACCGACGTCTTTGAAGCCGATCGATACTGGGACATCCAGGTCGAATACGCCAAGGCCGCGCCCGAAGATGTCTACATCCGCATGACCGTCTCCAACCGCGGACCCGACGCCGCCACGCTTCACCTTCTTCCCACTCTCTGGTTCCGAAATACCTGGTCCTGGGGCTGCGGCCCTTCCGGCACCGACTCGTGCAGCATCAAACCGGTGCTGAAGGCCAATGGAGAGCGCGGTCTCACCGCTACCCACGAGGAACTCGGCCGCTATGTACTGCAGGTGGACACCGGTCCCGACTCCAAGTCCCCCACCATTCTCTTCACCGACAACATCTCGAATAGCGAGCGCCTCTGGGGTGTTCCGAGCGAGGCGCCGTATCGCAAGGACGCCTTCCACCGGCGGGTAGTGAATGGCGATACGGATGCCGTCAATCCGATGCCGATGGGCACGAAAGCTGCGGCGTGGTACACGCTCACCGTCGCTCCCGGCGCGACCGTGATCGTTCGTGCCCGGCTTGTCAAGTCCCAGACCGCCAGGGCTGAACAGCTCGATCGCGCTCAATCCGACCGCGTCTTCGCCGACAGGATTCGAGAAGCGGACGAGTTCTACAGCGCGCCGCCACGCCGCCACGATCTCTTGCCCAAGCCCGAGCGAGTCGTCGCACGCCAGGCCGCCGCAGGACTCCTCTGGAGCAAGCAGTTCTATTACTTTGACATCCCGCAGTGGATTCACGGCGACCCCAGCCAACCCAATCCGCCCGAATCGCGCAAGCGCGGGCGCAACGCCGACTGGTTGCACCTCAACAACAAAGACGTCATCTCGATGCCCGACAAATGGGAGTACCCCTGGTACGCGGCGTGGGACCTCGCCTTCCAGATGATCCCTTTCGCCCGCCTTGATCCGCAATTCGCCAAGGATCAGCTGGTACTGCTCCTACGCGAGTGGTACATGCATCCGAGCGGACAGCTCCCCGCGTACGAGTTCGCGTTTGGCGACGTCAATCCACCTGTTCACGCTTGGGCGGTTTGGCGCGTTTATAAGATGACTGGTCAGAAGGGGCAGCGGGATCGGCTCTTCCTCGGCCGCTGTTTCCAGAAACTCCTGCTCAACTTCAACTGGTGGGTCAATCGCAAAGACCCCTCCGGGAAGAACCTGTTTTCCGGTGGATTCCTCGGACTTGACAACATCGGCGTCTTTGACCGCTCCCGCCCACTCCCGACCGGCGGCCACCTCGAACAGGCGGACGGCACCGCGTGGATGGCCTTCTACTGCGGCACGATGCTGAGCATGGCCCTCGAACTGGCACGCGAAGATCCGGCGTATGAGGACATCGCTACCAAGTTCTTCGAGCACTTCATCGCCATCACCGACGCCATGAACACGCTCGGCGGCTCCGGCCTCTGGAATGAGCAGGACGGCTTCTATTACGACCAGATCCGCATGGGCGATCAGGTCACCCAGCTCCAGGTGCGTTCTCTCGTCGGGATCATCCCATTGCTCGCCGTCGAAGTCCTGGAAAGCGACACCATCGATCGCCTTCCAGATTTCAAGTGCCGCATGGAGTGGTTTCTCAAGTACCGTAAGGACCTGCCCTGGGCGGAGACGCTCGCGGGTTCTCACGATGGAGATCAGGAATCATGTTCCGCAGCGAGCTCGCACCGCCTGCTCGCGATTCCGTCCAAAGATCGCCTGGCGCGCGTCGTGAAGTACTTGCTCTCTGAATCCGAATTCCTTTCACCCTTTGGCGTTCGCTCCGTTTCCAAACACCATCAAGCCAATCCATACATCTTCCGCGTCGGAAACGAGGAGCACCGCGTCGACTATTGCCCCGGTGAATCCAACACCTCGCTGTTCGGCGGCAACTCCAATTGGCGCGGCCCGATCTGGTTCCCCCTCAATTTTCTCATCATCGAGGCCCTCGAGCGGTACCACCACTACTACGGCGACGATCTCACCGTTGAAGGGCCGGGCGGACGCGAATTCACGCTCAAGGCAGCCGCCGACGAAATCCGCCAACGCCTGATCCGACTTTTCGTGCCAGGTTCCGGCGGCGCCCGTCCCTGCCACGCTGGTGAGGAACGCTTCGCCAAAGACCCGCACTGGAAGGACCTTGTCTATTTCCACGAGCACTTTCACGCCGACGACGGGCGCGGTCTGGGCGCGACCCACCAAACCGGCTGGACCGCCCTCATTACCGAGATTCTCCGCGCAAATCAAGCCCCGACTCACAGCCACGCAAACACTCCCGCGGCATCTCAGGTCGTGACCCCTCGTTCACGCTCGGCTGTCGGCGCTGCCTAGGTGCTGGGCAGCCCGCCAGGAGAGAATCCATGAAGTCGCCACGGCTGTTGATTACCGCTGGTCCCACCCACGAACCAATTGACTCGGTGCGCTTCGTTGGCAACCGGTCTTCTGGCCGTATGGGCATCGCGCTAGCCGAGGCGGCCATCGCCCGTGGCTGGTCGGTCACCCTGCTCCTTGGCCCCGCCACTTCCGAACCCAGCGACGCCGCGATTGATGTCGTGCGGTTTCGGACTTGTGCCGACCTGCAATCGCTTCTGCAGGCCCACGCGCCCAAGGCCGACGTTCTCGTCATGGCCGCGGCCGTCGCCGACTACCGGCCCAAGCCCAACCCCGCAATGTCCGGCGGCAAGTTCCGCCGCACCGATGCTCCGCTCATCCTCGAACTCGAACCAACTCCAGATCTGCTTGCGGGGATTTCAAAGACACGGCGGCCCGATCAACTCTTCGTCGGCTTCGCCCTCGAACCCCGCAGAGAGCTCCTCGAATCCGCGCAACGAAAACTCGTCAAGAAGAAAGTGGACATGGTCGTCGGGAATCCGCTGGCAACCATGGATTCGGACACCGTCGAAGCAATGGTTCTCTTTAAGGACGGTCGGCGCGCGGATACCCCACGATTGATGACCAAGAGGTCCTTCGCTCCCTGGCTTCTTGATCTCGTGGCGGACGAACTCCCACGTATGTTGTCGACAAACGGACCAAGCGCGCCGTTCGCGCTCGCGACAACCGCCCGCTGAGGTTCGCTTGCCATTCCCCAACGGCGGCCGCCTTCGGCCGCCGTTGTCATTTCGTCAAGCGGTGTCGGCCGGCCGCGTGCGAAATGCGCGACACCATCAACGCTGCCGGGCATCGCATGAAGCACACAAGCCACCTCAAAGGAACACCCATGAAGAACAGCGTCCTCATCATCGCCGCCGGAACAGTCGTCGCCTCTGTCGGCGCACTTGCCTGGACGGCGCAGGTCTCCGCAACCTCTGAGCCCGCATCCTGTTGCACGTCCGGAGCCGATTCCGCCATCTCAACCAAGCCCGCCCTCACACTCGAGGGCGCCAATCGCGTTCTCGCGGCGGCGATCGCCGAGGCCGGCAAGAGAAATGCCGGAGGCGCCATCGCCGTCGTTGACGACGGCGGCAACCTGATCGCCCTCCAGCGTCTTGATGGCACGTTCGCCGCAGGCTCGGAAGTCTCGATCGGCAAGGCCAGAACCGCGGCGCTGTTCCAGAAGGCCACGCGGCTTTTCGAAGAATCCATCAACAAGGGACGCACCGCCCTTGTCGGCGTCAGCGCCCTGACGCCTCTGCAGGGCGGCATTCCGATCGAATACAACGGCACCGTGATCGGCGCGATCGGCGTCAGCGGCGCTCACTCTCAGGGAGAGGACGAGGAAATCGCGATCGCCGGCGCGAGCGCTGTTTCCAATGCCGTCGCCAAGCAATGACCAGTTCGTCGCATCTCTACACAACCGGCCCTCAAGGAACTAGCCAATGAACACCTCTCTGAACTTGAGCCGCAACGTTCTCGCGGTCTCGCTTCTGCTCGCCGCGGGAGCTTTTTCCGGCTGCGAAAGCGGCCCCGGTCGTTGCGTCGGCACCCAGAACGCCACGCAATCGCCCGCTGCGAAGAACCTATTGAACCTCGACAAGGATGGAGTCGCGATCCAGGGCTACGACCCGGTTGCGTTCTTTACCGATTCCAAGCCCGTGGAAGGTAATCCGTCCATCCGATCCACATACAACGGCGCTCTGTATTACTTCGCCTCCGCTGAGCACAAGGCAAGCTTCGACGCAAACCCGCAAAAATACACTCCGCAGTTCGGGGGTTACTGCGCGTACGCGGCCTCGATTGACACCATCTCGCCAATCGACCCAAAGTACTGGGAGATTGTCGACGGGCGTCTGCTTCTCCAGCACAACCAACGCGCGTGGGGCGCCTGGCACAAGGATGCCACCGGTAACCTCGTCAAGGCCGACAAAAACTGGCCCGGGATCGTTGATCGCGAAGGTTCGGAACCTCGCTACCTCGTCAACATTGACGAGACCGGCGTCGCTCTCGGCGGCTACGACCCAACCTCCTATTTCCTCGACGCCAAGCCACGCAAGGGCGACCCCTCGCTCGCCCGCACGTTCCAGGGCGCTACCTACTACTTCGTAGACGCGGATCACAAGAACGCCTTTGAAAAGAACCCAAGCAAATACTTGCCGCAGTTCGGTGGGTTCTGCGGCTACGCCGCGTCGATCAACAAAGTCTCGCCCACCGACCCGGAGATCTGGCAGCTCGTGGACGGCAAGCTGGTTCTCCAGCACACTCCCGACGCGTACAAGCACTTCAACGAGAATCTGCCGCAGAGCTACGCCAAGGCCGAGCAGAACTGGCCGGGTCTGTCGCACCGGCGTTGTAACTGAGCCGCAGCACCCTCCACTGTTCCTCCTCTCCCCCAAGCGGGCGGCGTGTGAACGCACCCGCACCGCTTTTCCCGAGCCCACTCATGCGATATATCTCCCCCGCCGCCATGCTCCTGTTGTCCCTTGTGGCGCAAGCACGTCCCTCTCAATCTCCCCCACTACCCGACGCTGTCGTCGACTTGCGCACAGAGAGCTCCGCGGGAATTACCCAGGCGCGGTGGCGCTTCGTGGAAGCACGCGTCGTGGACGCCGAAAACCGCGCCCCGGGTGCGGACCTCAAACCCAGCGGTGCACCCGTCTCGACGCGCGACATATCCCCGCGTTTCGGCAGCCCGGACTTTGACAGTGCGGCGTGGATCGACGTCTCGCCGGACGCACTCGAACTTCGCCGCACCGGCGGCAAACTTGCCTTCGGGTGGTACCGAGTCTCTTTGGCCATCCCTCAGACCATTGGCGACTTCTCAACCAACGGATGCTCCGTCGTTCTTGAAATCACGGCCGATGACTATTCCGAAGTCTGGGTCGATGGCCGCCAGCAACAGACCGTCGGCGCTTCCGGCTCCGGCGTAATCCGCGGTTGGAACGCACCGCAGCGGGTCGTCATCGATACCAATGCCTCGCCCGGCGCGACTCACGACATCGCGGTTTTCGTTGCCAACGGCCCTCTCTCCAGTCCGCCTTCCAATTACATCTGGATTCGCTCCGCGACCCTCGACTTCTACAAACCCGGTCGTCTCGCTGGCGCTCAGCTTGTCGAATCCACCATCACACGTAAGAAACCTGCGTTTGACGCGATCCTCCCACGTGGGACACAAATCGAGCGCATCGCGGACGGCTTCGCGTTCACCGAAGGCCCGGTCTGGGTGCCGCAGATTCACGATGCCCGCTACGGCGGAGGTGGCCCCGGCGGATACCTCCTCTTCAGCGATCCCAACAAGAACGTCATTCATCGCTGGGATCCATCCAGCGGCGAAGTTTCCGTCTTCCGCGCCAAGAGCGGCTATACCGGTCTCAACGGCGCCAACATCGGCGAATACCACCAACCCGGCTCCAACGGTCTCACACTGGATCCCCAGGGCCGTCTCACCATTTGCGAGCATGGCAACCGTCGCATCACACGCCTCGAACCCAATGGCGCCATCACCGTTCTCGCCGATCGATACAAAGACAAGCGACTGAACAGTCCCAATGACCTCGTCTACCGCTCCGACGGTACTCTCTACTTCACCGACCCGCCCTACGGCCTTCCCAAGGTCTACGACGATCCACGGAAGGAGCTCCCGTATTCCGGCGTCTACTGCCTCTACAACGGCCAGCTCAAACTCGTCTCGACCGACCTCAAAGGACCCAATGGCCTCGCATTCAGTCCCGACGAGAAGTACCTCTACGTCGACAATTGGGACGAGCAGAAGAAGGTCATCCTCCGATACGAAGTCTCCCCAAGCGGCGAACTCTCTAATCCCTTCGTCTTTGTCGACCTCACTTCGATCCAGAGCGAAATCTGTTTCGACGGGCTCAAGGTCGACTCAATCGGCAACGTCTTCGTCTCCGGCCCCGGCGGCATCTGGGTGTTCGACGCATCGGGCCAACACCTCGGAACATTCTCTCCTCCCGAACTGCCCGCCAATTTCGCATTCGGCGATGATGATGGACGCACGCTTTACATGACCGCACGCACGGGCGTCTATCGGGTTCGCCTGCCCGTTTCAGGAATCGGACCGCGGCAGTAACTCGAGTAGCGGAAAATCGTCTCGCGGATGGGAAAGACCTTCATCATTAAGGGCATCAACCCCGGTACTGGCCGGGTGGTGCAGCTCACGCTTGTTGCGGCCTCCGCTGCCGAGGCAAAGACAGAGGCAGAGCTTGGGAAGCTGACCGTTCAGCCCGCACCAGATTCAGACTGAGACACCTCCCGCATGCCTAGAACCACTCGCCCAGAAGTACCCCGCGTTGCATCTGTTCAAGTTGGACGCATCGCCCCGCTGGGCTGGCAGGGTGTGCCCAGCGGTTTCGTTAAGTCGGCCGTATCCGGCCCGGTGCGCGTCGCACTACTGAACCTCGAAGGAGACGAACAGGCGGACTTGACCGTGCACGGTGGCCCCGACAAGGCCGTGTATTTCTATCCCTCGGAGCACTACCCCGACTGGATCCGCGACGTACCCCGCCATGAGCGGGCTCTCGTCGCCGGCGCGTTCGGCGAGAACATCACTTCGACCGGCCTCGACGAAAGCTCAATATCAATCGGCGATGTCTTCCGCATCGGCTCGGCCGAAATGCAGGTCAGCCAACCGCGCCAGCCGTGCTTCAAACTCGGTCTGCGATTCGACGACAGCAGTCTCGGCCGGATCATGATGCAGACCGGCCGCACGGGCTGGTATGTGCGAGTGCTCACGCCGGGAGTTCTTCAGGCCGGCGACGAGATCGAATTGCTGCGCCGTCCGAATCCCGATTGGACGGTTTCGAGGTTCAATCGGTTTCTCTTGAATCGAAAATCTCCAAAGTCCGAAATCGCCGAATTGGCGGCACTGGAGGGATTGGCGGACGTGTGGAAGCAAGGACTCGAAGAATCCCTCGCCGACCCGCGCGAGCGCTGACCAGCCCGGATGTGACCTTGACATCCGGGGCAGTCCGCGATCGATGCAATGCTGCCGCTTTGTCGCGCTCGCCCCGTCGGCGGTCCAGTCGCTGGCTTTCCCGGCCGCGAGACCACAGGTGAAAGGCGCCCAACTCGCACGCCACCGTCACACCGTTGGAGTACGACCAGGCGAGACGGATTAGTGATTCCTACCGACCCGATTTCGTCCTGAGACCCAAGCTGAGACCCAAATCTCGCGCTCAAGGTGGTAAAAACTCGTGGAGAATTGTCAACGCCTGCAACTGCACCAATTCGGCCCGTGGCAAGCAATTGAGACATAATTCCAGCTCTGACAGCAGCTTACGAATATCAAGGCGGGAGAATCCCCCCCTCTCCGCTTTCTTTGATCCCATGCCGGAGGCGCCTGTTCTCAGGCGTTTGCGAAGCGCCTTCAGGCGTCGAGCGGGGCTGAGAGCCAATTGAGACCAAATTGAGACCCAGGAACTGCCGCTTTCGGTAGCTTTCGTGTCTCGTTCGCTTCCGGGCTTCCCAATCCGCTCGGTTTCGTCCGCCGACCGGTCTCCCGAAAGCTAGCCTCCCAGAGCAATCGTCAGCGATGCGAGCACCAGGCCGAGCACGACCATCGAAATCGCGAAGAGCCACGGCCTGGTTCCGACGCTCCGCCCGAACACGTATCCGAGCACGGACAGCATCCCGATCGCGATGGCGTTGGACATTCGCAAGGCCGGCATCGCGTCCCGCATGAGCAGGAAGGGAATCACCACGGGAAACGTCGCGACGAACACCAGAAGAAAGACTCCCACGGCGCCGATCCAGTCGTTCTTTCTGAGGCCGACGAACCGCGGCGGTTCGGGCAATTGCGACATTCGCTCGTGGATCGCCTTGTACGTAGTGACGTCGAGGACCGAAGCGACGATCGGCGGCAGGGCGCCCGCGATGATGCGATGGGCCGCCTCGGAATCGGCCGCCTGGCGCAGAGCACGGAATGTCCTGAGGCTCTGGCCTCTTTCCGCCAGACACCCCATGAGGTACAAGACCGCGTCGATAATGCCCCACGCGAGGTTGCAACCGAGAGCTCCGATGAGCATCGTGCGGATGTCGTCCCGGCCCGCCTCGGCGATGCTGAGAGATCCGGTAAAGGTCATGACCATGATCAGCCCGAAGAGCACCTCCGAAATGCGCTCGTTGGGCGTAAGCACTCGTTTGGACAACAGGATTGGGTCTTGCGACGGGTGAATCATCGGTGCTTCCGCGTCAATGGGCGGGCAGGAAGTAGAAGAGCATGGCGAGCATCACGTAGACCGTAATGAGCTGAAACCCTTTGTACCAGTTGGAACGTCCGTCGCCCGCAACCATCGCGCCGATGAGAACAGTCAGGAATAACGACCCGACCTCGGCGCGGCTGAACGCGAGTTCGAGGGGACGAGGCGCGATGAAAAAGCTTGCCAGCACCAGCACCGGCGCGACAAAGAGCGCGATCTGGATGCTGCTGCCCATCGCGATTCCCACCGTCAGATCGACCTTGTTCTTCCGGGCCATGGCGATGGCGGAACCGCTTTCTGCCGCGCCGCCCACGATCGCCAGGAAGACAATCCCGATGAAGGCCTGTGACATCCCCAGCGCCTCGCCCGTTCCCTGCGCCGCGCCGACGAGGATCTCGCTCATCCATGCCGCGAGCACGGACGCGCCCAGCAGGGTGGCGATCGCCCTGGCAAGCGACCACGCCGGTCCGTGATGTTCAGTCTCTTCTTCGTCCTTCACCGCGCTCTTGAAAAACTCAGGATGCGTTTTGAGCATGAACACCAGGTAGAGGCAATACGCGACAAGCAGCACAATGGCCGTGCCGAGGTTGATGAACTTCTGGTCGTGCACTTCGCCCTGGGTCGTGAAGAACCGGCTGAACGCGCTCGGTATGGCGAGGCTGATCGTCGAGATCAGCATCATCGAGCTGTAGAGACGCGTCGCGCCCGCGTTGTATTCCTGGTTGTGATGGCGCAATCCCCCAAGAAAGAACGCGACGCCCGTCGCGAGCAGCAGGTTGGCAAGAACGGCGCCGATGATCGACGCCCGCACCATGTCGAAGTACCCGGCCTTCAGCGCCACCAGCGCGATGATCAACTCGGGCGCGTTGCCGAACGTGGCGTTCAGCAGGCCGCCGATCGCATCGCCGGTACGCACTGCAAGCTGCTCGGTCGCCTGCACGATCAGACCCGCGATCGGCACGATCGCGAGCGCCGCCGAAAAGAACAGAACCGGCGCTGGGACGTGCAGGTACTCCAACGCGACGCTGATCGGTATGAACACGAACAGCCAGTTGAGCGAAGGTTTCAGAAAAAGCTTCATCGTGCCGCGGCCGATTTGGGCGCCCGCGCTTGCAGCATATCGGAAATCGTCGGGCCGGGTGGAAATCTGGAAGTCCAAACGACCACTTGGGCCCGCCGATTGCCCTCAGGCGAACAAGCACCCCGACCAACCGGCCCGTGCGTGTTAGGCGCCACGCTTCGAGCAGTCGTTACGGAGTAGCGTGACGATACGACCGAACAGCCCGTGGCTGTGGATGTCCGACCGTGCGTCCCGGGCGGGGCATTGATTCCCGATTTCAAGATGCCCACGGTCGTTCTTTCTCAAGGTCGAATTCCCGCCCACCACGAAATCGTCGCGTGAGCGAGATGTGCGCATCCGGCACCGCCCCTCGGTAACGCGTTTCAATTCGGGTGTGCTTAGCCGCCGACCGCCGAGGGGGCGCGCACGCGGGAAATCCCGGCACCGCACGCGTGCAAGATCGGACAATGCCAGACTCGAGCACGTCGAGCGGGCATATGCTGGCGACTATGGCCGCGGAACTCAACGCCGTCGGTGCTCCATTCCCAATTCAACGGGATTCACTCTCGACTCCCGGTCCCATTCGGAACGGCATCTCGCTGGTGTTTCATGCAAACGACCATCGAATTGAGTCTCGACCAACCTCAATGCAGGGGGGCAATTTGCCGGTACCGCGTTCTCTCCATTCGCTTCCAACATATGACGTGCTTGGGGCGCCGTTCCCAGAAGTGTCCAAGACTGCCCATGGCTCCCGCCAGGCCCGGACGGACGGAGTGAATCAATGAACGATCGCCGCTCCTCCGCCGGGCAACCCCGGCGCCGCCCGCACGATCGAATTGCCGATCGCCGCAGTCGTTCTATTGCGGGCAGCACCATCCTCGCGTTGCTGCTCGCCGCCGGCGGATGCAAAGTGGGGCCAAACTACCAACGGCCCGAAGCAGCGGTCAACGAGTCCTGGCAGGCCCAGATACCTCCGGCCGAGCGAAACGAAGCAAATGTTCGCTGGTGGGAATCCTTCAACGACCCGACTCTGACGTCCCTTGTTCAGAACGCCTATGCACAAAATCTGACGTTGAAACAAGCCGGCCTCCGCGTGCTCGAGGCCCGGGCCGCCCTCGGCATTTCGGTCGGTCGCTTCTTTCCCCAGACGCAGGAGGCCGTCGGCAGCATCCGGGCGAATCAGGTTAGCCAGAACGACGCCGGCGCCGCCGGACTGGATCGCTCGTTCTCCCAGGATGCGATCGGCCTGCAGGCAGCGTGGGAACTGGATTTTTGGGGCAAGTTCCGGCGTGGGATTGAAGCCGCGGACGCGGAGGTGCAGTTCAGCGTCGCCGACTATGACGCGGTCCTGGTCAGCCTCGCCGCCGGGGTGGCTACCGCCTATATCCAGATCCGCTCCTTCGAGGAGAGGTTGATCTACACACGCGCAAACGTTGAATTGCAATCAGAGACTCTCGCCCTCACCCAGACCCGATTCCGGCTTGGCGCCGTTTCCGAGCTGGACGTCTCCACCGCTCGATCAACCCTTGCGAACACGCAGGCATTGATACCCGACCAGGAAAACGCCCTGCGCCAGGCCAAGCTCTCGCTGTGCGTGCTGCTGGGACGGACTCCCTCCGATCTCGACGCAGAACTTGCGCCTCAACCGGGCAAAGCGATCCTGGTGCCCGAGGCCCCAACCCAGATCGCCGCCGGCATTCCGGCCGACCTTCTCCGTCGGCGGCCGGACGTCCGTGCCGCCGAACGCAACGCCGCGGCACAGTCCGCACGCATCGGCCAGGCGGTCGCGGACCTTTACCCGCGAATTTCGATCGTCGGAACGACAGGATTTGTGAGCAGTACCTACGAGGGCAACATCCAGCCCAAGCTTGGGAATATCTTTGATGCGAATTCCTTTGCGGGCTTCATCGGGTTGCAGGTGAACTGGCCAATCCTGAATTACGGACGCATCCGGGGCAGCATCCGGGTGCAGGATGCCCGGTACGAGCAGGCGGTCGCCGCATACCAGCAATCCGTGCTGCAAGCCGCGGGAGAAGTCGAGGGCGGATTGTCCGAGTTCCTCCGAGCGAAGGACCGCGCGGGCTTCCTCTCCGAGGCGGTGGATGCATCGAAGCGAAGCGCCGAGCTGTCGCTGATCCAGTATCGAGCCGGTGCAGTCGACTTCATCCGCGTCAACAACGCCCAGACCGACCTCGTTACGCAGCAGGACAGCCTGGTCGTCGCCCGGGCCTCGACCGCCCTCGGAGCGGTCCGCACGTTCCGGGCCCTCGGCGGCGGATGGGAAATCAGGGAAGGCAACGAATTCGTAGATCCGCAGACCATCGAACGGATGAGAAACACAACCGACTGGGGCGACGTGGTGAGCCCGAACTGGGACAAGGGCAAGGACCTGGGATTCCCCCGCCCCAAGGAAACGGATCCGACCCCCACGGGAGAGAACAAGTGACCAACCGGAATCAACCTCCGCTCTTCGGGCCGCGGCAGCGCCCGAGCGTTCGATCCGCCGGCGCAGTGCTCTTGGCGATTCTCGCCGTCGGTGGAGGCTGCAAGAAGGAAAACAAGGCCAACGCCTATGCCCCCCCGCCGCCGCCCGAGGTAATCGTCGCCAAACCCGTGGAACGCGATGTTGTCAAGTACCTCACGTACACCGGCACCATCGACCCCTCAGAAACAGTTGACCTTCGCGCCCGCGTGCAGGGGTTCCTCGAGAAGGTCAACTTCGAGCCCGGCCAGCGGGTCAAGAAGGGCGAAGTGCTCTTCGAGATCGACAAACGCCAATTCCAGGCCATTGTGGATCAGGCCAAAGCCAACGTCTTGGCAAAGAAGGCGGCTTACGAAGGCGCCGCAAACGACGCCCGCCTTGCCAAGGAGTTGGCGGATCAGCGTGCCGGGCCGGAGATCGACGCCGTGATCAAGGCGGCAAGACGCGACGTCGCCAAAGCCGAAATCGCCCGCGCCGAGGCGGACCTCGTTGCGGCACAATTGAATCTGGACTACTGCACGGTTGTCTCTCCGATCGACGGACGGATCAGTGAGAACTACGTCGATATTGGAAACCTCGTCGGCCGCAGCGAGCCCACGCTGCTGGCGACCATCGTCCAATCCACCCCCGCGTACGTCTCGCTCGATGTCAGCGAAGCAGACGTTCTCGAGGTGAAGCGCAACGAGGGAGCGGCGAACAAGGACAATAAGACCGAACCCGGGCAGATAAGCCCGGGAAAGTGGCGCCCGTGCGAACTCGCCCTGGCCGACCAGTCCGAATTCAAGACCCCCGGACACGTTGACTACGTCGATCCGAAGTTGAACTCCCAGACGGGGACTCTGCGTGTCCGAACGGTGTACGAGAACGCCGACGAGAACCTCCTTCCCGGCCTGTTCGCCCGGATTCGGTTCCCAATGTCCTCCAAGAAATCGCTTGTAGTGCCCGACGCAGCACTCCTGAGCGATCAGCAGGGCCGATACGCCATGGTCGTCAACGCCAAGGACGAAGTGGAATCCCGCCGCGTTCGTGTCGGCACGCTCGACGGCACCATGCGGGTGGTGGAGGAAGGGCTCACGCCAGAAGACCGGGTCATCGTGCTGGGCGTGCTCAAAGCGCGGCCGGGCTCCAAGGTCACCCCCAAGGTCGAGACGCAGGCCGCCGCCGGGCGCTGAGGAGGCATGATGCTCGCCGAATTTCCGGTCCGCCGCCCGATTGTGTCCATGGTGATCTCGATCCTGATCGTGATCATGGGCGTCGTGGCCTATCCGACACTACCGGTCGCGCAGTACCCGGATATCACGCCGCCCGTCGTACAGGTGACAACCACCTACCCCGGCGCCAGTGCGCAGGTCGTGGCCGACACGGTCGCCTCGCCCATCGAGCAGCAGGTCAACGGCGTGCCCGGCATGATCTACATGGAGAGCACGTCGGCGAGCGACGGCTCCTACACGCTCAAAGTGACGTTCGAGCTCGGAACCAAGATCGATATCGCTTCGGTGCTCGTGCAGAATCGGGTGAGCATCGCCCTGCCCAAACTCCCCGATGAAGTCAAGAAGCAGGGCGTCACCACCGACAAAGTATCGTCGAACATCATCTGCGTCCTGGCGCTGGCGCCCAAAGACGCCAAAGCGGCCGAGAAGTACGACGACCTATTCATCTCCAACTACCTCACCATCAACGTCTTCGACGAGATCAAGCGAATCAACGGCGTCGGCGACGCGAAAATCTTCCCGGTCAAAGACTACGGAATCCGCCTCTGGCTGGACCCTGAGAAACTCAAGGCGCGTGACCTGACGACAATGGATGTCATCAACGCTCTCAGAGAGCAGAACGTCCAGGTCGCGGCCGGCGCGATCGGCCAGCCTCCGGCGCCCACCGGCCAAGCCTACCAGTACAACGTTTCAACACTCGGGCGGCTCAACAGTGTTGATGAGTTCGAAAACGTCGTCGTGCGCGCCGCGGGCAACCGCATCATCAAAGTGAAGGATGTGGCCCGGGTCGAGCTCGGTGGAAAGTCCTACGACCTGCTGGCTCGATACAAAGGCGTCCCAGCCGGGGCCATGGTCGTGTACCAGGCGCCGGGCGGCAACGCGGTGAAAGTTGCCGATTTGGTTACCCGCCTGCTCGACCGGAAGAAAGAGTCGCTGCCGGACGGCCTCGCCTTTGAGATCATCTACGACACGTCGAAGTTCGTGCTCACCGCGATCGAAGAGGTCTATCACACGTTCTTTGAAGCTTTGGCGCTGGTCCTGGCGGTGGTGGTCATTTTCCTCGGAAGCCTGCGGCTTTCGGTGATCCCCATGATCGCGATCCCCGTTTCGATCATCGGCAGCCTGTTCTTTGCGAAGCTGTTTGGCTTCTCACTCAATCTTCCGGTGCTCTTCGGCCTCGTCGTTGCGATCGGCATCGTGGTGGATGACGCCATCGTCGTGGTTGAAAACGTCGAGGCAGTGATGAAACAGTCGCACCTTCCTCCAAAAGAAGCCACGATCAAGGCGATGAAGGAAGTGCTCACTCCGGTGATCAGCATCACGACGGTGCTGATGGCGGTGTTCATCCCGACCGCGTTCCTGCCCGGCATCAGCGGCCAGCTGTTCCAGCAGTTCGCGCTGACGATCGCCGCCAGCACGTTCCTCAGCGGGGTATGCGCCATCACGCTCACGCCCGCGTTGTGCGGCGTGATTCTGAAGCCGCACAAGGAAGGGCACAAGCCTTTCATCCTCGTTCGTTGGTTCAACAATGGCTTCGACGCTCTTTCGAACGGCTACGCACGCTTCATCAAGTTTCTGGTGCACCCCGCGGTCGTGGTCTTCACGCTCGCGGGTTTCGCGGCCTGCATGTTTGCTGTTGCCTGGACGTTTACAAAGGTTCCGACGGGCTTTGTTCCCAACGAGGACCGCGGCATGTTGTTCGTCGAGGTGTGGATGCCCGACGCCTCTTCACAGGAACGAACGCTGGCGGCGGTTGTCAAGGTGGAGAAGATTCTGGCGGAGACCGAAGGAGTGCGGAACTACTGCGCTCTCCCCGGATACTCAACGATCAACCTCAACGGATCCAATTACGCATTGTTCTTCGTGGGGTTGGAAGGCTGGGATGAACGCCTTCCCAAGGGACGCGATCTCACCACCATCATGTCGGAAGTGCGAAGGAAAACCGCCGAGATCCCCGACGGCCTTTGCATCGTCTTCTCACTCCCGGCGATCGACGGCTTGGGCAGCGCGTCCGGCTTCGATCTGCGCGTGCAGGATCGGGCGGGCATCGGGCGCCAGGCGATGGGAGAGGTTGTCCGGACCCTTGTCGCCGACGGAAATGCCCAGTCCAAATTGCGCGGCGTCAACAGCGCGTACCGCGCGGCCGTTCCTCAGCTTTTCGCTGATATCGATCGCGAAAAGGTCAAAAAACTTGGCATCCCGCTCCAGGATGTCTTTTCAACCATGTCGGGTTACCTCGCGGCCGCGTACGTCAACGACTTCAATCTGTTCGGCCGCACGTGGCAGGTGAGCGTTTCGGCCGACAGCCGATTCCGTGCCGTCCGAGAGGACATCACGCGACTGGAAGTCCGCAAGCCCGACGGAACAATGGTCCCGCTCGGTTCTCTGATGACCATCAAGGAAACGATGGGCGCAGACCGTGTGGTGCGATACAACATCTTCCCCGCGGCGGTCGTGCAGGGTCAGCCCGCACCAGGCGTTTCCTCGGGCGAAAGTCTCGCGGTGGTCGAAAGCATGGCGAATGCGACACTGCCACCGGGCATGACCTACGAATGGACGACTCTGTCGTATCAGGAAAAGCTGGTCGGAAACCAGGCGATCATCGTGTTCTCGCTGGCGCTTCTGCTGGTCTACCTCATTCTCGCGGCGCTCTACGAAAGCTGGTTCACCCCTCTTTCAGTCGTGCTGTCCATTCCAATGGCCGTTTTCGGCGCAATGTCCGGATTGATGTACCGCGGCATGGACAACAACATCTACACCCAGGTCGGTCTGGTTGTACTCGTCGGCCTCGGCGCGAAGAACGCGATCCTTATCGTTGAATTCGCCAAGGCCTATCGCGAACAGGGAAAGCCCATCGTCGAGTCCGCCGTTGAAGCCTCCCGCCAGCGCCTCCGCCCCATCCTCATGACCGCCCTCGCGTTCATCCTCGGCGTGCTGCCCCTGATGATCGCCACCGGCGCCGGCGCCGCAAGCCGCCAGGCCATCGGCACCGCCGTCTTCTTCGGCATGATCGGCAACACCTTCCTGGGCCTCATCTTCACGCCGGTGCTCTACGTCGTCATCCAGGCAGTCACGGAAAAAGTGCTCGGCATCCGCCCGCACGCTCCCGCGAATAGCGATACCGCGCCGAACGCCGCCGCTTCGCACGCCTGAGCCGACGGCACGCTGCTCAGAACTTGAACCAGTCCCGAACGGGCACATTTGGCAGCATTCGTTGTGCGACAACGCCCTCGGGCAAATTCGATATCAAGCAAATTTCCCCGTTGAACGCGATCGTTCCGTACGCGATACTCATGGACGCGACCATCCGACGCGGAGGGACCAATGTATGCGAGACGTGCATACGGATCGATGCCTTGCTGCGGTATTCCGCGCGATCGGGCTGCCCTCCTTTTCGCCACGTGCTGCGTTCTCCCGTCCGCCTTTGCCGCATCGCATCAAGGCCCTCCAGTTCGCCGGATACACGCGATTCTCACCCACGAGCGTGCTGGGGTTCTAATTCGGTCGCTTGAGCGCTGGCGGCAGGGCCTTCGAATTGCTCTGGCAGGCGTCATCTCCCTCAACGCATTGGGGCTGACGGTCTACAGCGCAATTCTCACGAAGGAAGCCTGCCGCAACCCCCCTCCGGCCGTGGTCCAGACGATTCCGATCCCCGAACCGCCGATTCCTCAAGCGGGCTTGGCCTCGCCAAGCGCCGACCCGGCCCCGCCAACCGCTCTTCCATTTACCACCGCCGACCCGCAGGACGCCGCGCCCAATTCAAAGGTTCTTCCCGCCGGAACCCGCTTCTTCGACGGGCGCCCGATCCGTGCCGTCCGGACACTCCGCATGATCGTGACCGCTTACAGCCCCGACTACCGATCCTGCGGGCCTTCCGCCGACGGCCGTACCGCCACTCTCCATCACGTTTCGACAAACGGCGGAAAGTTGATCGCCGCCGACCCACGCGTGCTGCCGTACGGATCACTCGTGAACATCCCGGGTTATCGCGATGGCGACGTCGTGCCCGTGCTCGATTGCGGCAGCCGCATCAAGGGCCGCCGGCTGGACGTCCTTTTCCCGAGCCATGCCGAAGCCCGGCATTGGGGCGTGAAAACGATTTCGGTCGCGGTATGGGAATACGCCGACGGAAAGCCGCCCGGGAATCCACGTCGGCAACGCTGAGTTCGCGATGGCGTTGCGCGGGCAGCTGGAACCACCTGCGTGGCAAGGTCTGATACCGCTTGCTGCGCAAGGCGAGGGGTATCGGTCCGAGGCTATTGTCTTGCTATGAGCAAACCCACGCACGCCCTGGTAGCACTCGGTCTCGCGTTTTCGGTTCTTGGATGCGAGCGTGAACAGCCTCCCGCGCCGAAGTCCGTGCAGTCGGTTCCGGGCGCATCTTCCGCACAGACACCGGCGCCGAGTTCGGGAGGCATGGCGAACGCCCCCCAATTCGCGCCCAACCCTGTGCCCGTCGCGACGGCGAACGGCCAAATCTCCATCGCGGGAGTCGCATTCAACGTTCCCGACGGCTGGAAGCAGGTCCCCCCCGCGAACCAGATGCGCCTTGCCGAGCTTTCGGTTCCGGACCCCTCCGGCGACGCGGCCAAAGCGTGCACCGTTGTTTTCACCTCCGCCGGCGGCGATGTCGAGTCGAACATCACGCGCTGGGCCAATCAGATGAAGGACGCGGGGGGCAACGCCCCGACGGCCAAGCCCGTCAAGCGTGAAATCGGAGGGCTGACCGTGCACACCGTCGAGCTCGCGGGCGCTTTTCAGGGAATGGGTGAGGCACCTAAATCCGACTGGATGCTCCGAGGTGCGATCATCGAGTCACCGGCGGGCTTGGTCTTCGTCAAGATGACCGGCCCGCAGGCGACCATGAAGTCGGCCTCGGCCGGCTGGTCCGGGATGATCGATAGCATCAAAAAGCAGTAATCGTGCTCCTGTCATATCTGGTTGACTCTTCGTGGTAGGCTGTGGCTGCGACGGATGGGCTTTCCATCGCGCCGCGAGCGCCGGGGCACACCAACATGGCCAGCAATTCGAGCGGCCCGACGAACTCCCGACCGCTGGCCGACCCCGAATCGCAGCGGCAGGCCGAGTCCGACGCCGGCCAGCAGCACTGGAAACGATGGGGCCCGTATCTTGCCGAGCGGCAATGGGGCACGGTGCGCGAGGACTACTCGGCCAACGGCGATTGCTGGGACTATCTGCCGCACGACCACGCACGCAGCCGAGCCTACCGATGGGGCGAAGACGGCCTGCTCGGAATAAGTGATCACGAGTCGCGACTCTGCTTTGCCCTGGCGCTTTGGAACGGCAAGGACCCGATCCTGAAGGAGCGTCTTTTCGGCCTCTCCAGCCCGGAAGGCAACCACGGCGAGGATGTCAAGGAGCACTATTTCTATCTTGATTCAACGCCAACACATTCTTACATGAAGGCGCTGTACAAGTACCCTCAGAGCGAATTTCCGTACGCGAGGCTGGTGCACGAGGGCCGAGCACGAACGCGAGAGCAACGCGAGTTCGAGATCGAAGATTCCGGCGTGTTCGACGGCGGGCGTTACTGGGACGTGCAGATTGAATATGCCAAGGCCTCGCCCGAGGACGTGCACATCCGCCTCACGATCTCGAACCGCGGACCCGACTCCGCGTCGCTCCATCTGCTGCCGACCCTGTGGTTCCGAAACACCTGGTCCTGGGGCCGCACCAATCGCATCGCCGAGGCGAGTTCTGCGATGCCCCTTATCAAGTCGGGCGCCTCGGGAGGGTTTGTCGCAACACACGAGGAACTGGGCAAGTACGAGCTTCATTTCCAGACCGCACCCGGCGCCGCACCACCACCGCTGCTCTTCACCGACAATGTCTCGAACGCCGAGCGTCTCTGGGATTCGACCAGCGAATCACGCTACCGCAAAGACGCCTTCCACCAGCGCATCATCCGGAACGACAAGGACGCCGTCAGCCCCACCCCGACGGGCACCAAGGCCGCCGCCTGGTACACGTTGGTCGTGAACGCCGGCGCGAGCGTTGTCCTGCATGCACGACTCGTGCGGACAGACGGCGCCCCCGGCGCCTCGCTCGACGTCCTATCGAGCACCCGCCTCTTTGAGCAGCGGATAAAGGAGGCGGACGCCTTCTACAACACGCCCGGCAGGCGCCACGACCTCTTGTCCCCGGAGCAGCGGAACATCGCACGCCAGGCCGCGGCCGGTCTTCTGTGGACGAAGCAGTTCTACTACTACGACGTGCCGGTATGGCTGAACGGCGACCCGGATCAGCCGCTCCCGCCGGCCTCCCGTCTGCGCGGGCGGAATTTCGAGTGGCGCCATCTGAATAACAAGGACATCATCTCGATGCCCGACAAGTGGGAGTACCCGTGGTACGGCGCATGGGACCTGGCCTTCCAGATGATTCCCTTCGCCCGCCTGGACCCGCACTTCGCCAAGAGCCAGCTCGTGCTCTTGCTCCGAGAGTGGTACATGCACCCAAGCGGTCAACTGCCCGCGTACGAGTTTGCGTTCGGCGACGTCAATCCTCCCGTGCACGCCTGGGCTGTATGGCGCGTCTACAAGATCACCGGCGAACGGGGCAAGCGGGACCGATTCTTCCTTGCCCGTTGCTTCCAGAAACTCCTGCTTAATTTCACCTGGTGGGTCAACCGCAAGGACCCGATCGGAAACAACATCTTCTCCGGCGGCTTCCTCGGGCTGGACAACATCGGTGTGTTCGATCGTTCCCGTCCGCTCCCGACCGGCGGGCACCTCGAGCAGGCCGACGGAACGGCGTGGATGGCCTTTTTCTGCGGAACGATGCTCAATATGGCCCTGGAACTCGCCCGGGAGGAACCGGAGTACGAGGATATCGCAACCAAATTCTTCGAGCACTTCATCGCTATTACCGACGCGATGAACTCCGTAGGCGGCACGGGGCTTTGGGACGAACAGGACGGTTTCTACTACGACCAGATCCGCCTGGGCGACGATGTCACGCGCCTTCGTGTGCGGTCGCTCGTCGGGGTCATTCCCCTTCTCGCCGTGGAAGTCCTCGAGGGTGACGCCCTCGATCACCTTCCTGACTTCAAGCACCGGATGGAGTGGTTTCTCAAGTACCGATCGGATCTTTCCTGGACCGATGCGTGCTCCAAGCCGCACGTCAACGCGCCCGGAGAGGTCCCGCACAGGCTGCTGTCGATCCCGTCGCGCGACCGGCTTGTACGGGTCGTGCGCTACCTGCTCGACGAGAATGAGTTCCTGTCTCCCTACGGCATCCGCTCCGTCTCCAGATTCCACGAGAAGAATCCCTATGTATTCTGCGGGGGAGGCGAACAAAGCCGAGTCGATTACTGCCCCGGGGAATCGACGACAGGCCTCTTTGGCGGCAATTCCAATTGGCGCGGACCCATTTGGTTCCCGCTCAACTTCCTTGTGATCGAGGCGCTTGAGCGGTATCACCACTATTACGGCGACGAGCTGACCGTCGAAACGACTGTCGGGGGAGGAAGGTCGTTCAACCTCAAAGAGGCGGCCGACGAGATTCGCGCACGCCTCACGAGGCTTTTCCTGCCCGACTCGGACGCTCGGCGACCCTGCCACGGCGAGTTCGAGCTGTTTTCCTCGGATGCCCATTGGAAGCAGCTGGTCTACTTCCACGAACACTTCCATGCGGACACCGGGCGCGGTCTGGGTGCGAGCCACCAGACCGGCTGGACGGCGCTCATTCTCGAGATGCTGCGAGCTACGCGGTTGGCGGGGCAGCCGGCCGTTTCCCGGAAAGCGGACGGAGCGGTCGTTCCGAAAAAGCAGCCCGTTGCCGCCTCGGACCCCGCGTAACCGACCTTCTTCGTGTCTCCGGATCCAACGGCCGAAGGAATCTAGAGCGTGCGCAATCGCGGCGCCTCCGCCCATCGCAGTTTGGTGATCAGCGTGGACCAGTACGACGTGTGCGGATTCCGAACCAGGATCGCCCTGCGATCATGACGGGTGATCTCGACCGTGTCGTCTTCGCCCAGGCGCGAGAGTACCTGCCCGTCCACGACCAGCGTTGTCCCGTTGCCCGATCCGTCATCGTTCACCCGGGTCACCACGATCTGCGCCTTGCTCTCCAGCGGCACGACGATGGGCCGGAAACTCAGCGAGTGCGCCGCGATCGGCGTGATCGCCATCGCTTCCAATTCCGGCGAAACGATCGGGCCGCCCGCCGAAAGGTTGTACGCGGTCGAGCCGGTTGATGTGCTGATGATCAGACCATCGCCGCTCACCGTGGGACCGACATTGCCGTCGATCGACAGTGCCATCCGGATCATTCGGTACGGCGGCCCTGCCGTGAGCACGCAGTCGTTCGCCGCGATCGATTCAAACCGCACACGGCCGTCGCGCCCCGCGACGCGAACCGACAGCAACGGCGTCTCGTGCACGGGCAACGTGCCATCGCCGAACACATCGATCGCCGCCCGAGTCAGGGCCGGCATGTCGAATTCCGCCATGAAGCCCAATTTCCCGAAGTTCACACCCAGAATCGGCTTGCCGAGCGGCACGAGGCGGCGCAGTTGACCCAAGAGCGTCCCGTCGCCTCCGAGAATTACGAACAAGTCCGCCGAGGCCGAGTCGCCTTCCAGCACGCTGTCCGATGCCTCGACGATGCCGGCGAGCTTCCCGTGGCGTTCGATCAGTCCGCGGACTCTCTCGGCGGCCTCGGCAGCATCTTCCTTTTCGTGATTGACGATGAGCAGAACCCGACGGGCCATGGCCCGGAGTCTAGCGTCGGGCCGCCCGGCGTTCGCCCGACCTCGGAGTCACGAGCCGCATGCCGGCCTGCGAAGCACTTTCGCCGGGCTCGACTCCCCTCCCGAGCTTTGAGGTACTGCCGATGAGCCGAACAAGTCCGGCGACGTCCAGGCCGACCTCCGCCAATTGCTTGGACCGAGAGTCCTGGAGGATCCAACTGTCGGGAAGTCCGTGCCGCACGATCCTCGCGTCGGCCAATCCCTGCTCCTGCGCCGACTCCAGCACAGCGGAACCAAATCCGCCGACGATGCTGTGATCTTCCAGGGTCAGGATCGGGATTCCGCGGCGGACCAGCGAAGCAATCAGCCGCCCGTCCACCGGCTTGGCAAAGCGCGCGTCCCATACGCCGACGCGCAGCACGCCGTCGAGCTTCTCGGCGGCTTCCAGAGCGGTGATGGCCGGAGTTCCAAACGCCAAGACCGCCACATCCATCTCGGCGTTGGCGGAGGCAAACGGCGCGGTGAGGCACCGGGCACGCCCCAATTCGAAGGGCGGGCATTTCTGCCCGGCGAGGCGGTCGCTCACGACATCGCGCGGATACCGCACCGCGGAGACACCCTTGTCGCACGTTCTGAGGAACTCGATGGCGCCCTTGAGCGAGGGCTCGTCGATCGCAGCGGTCAGCACCGCACCGGGCAATGTCCGCAACAAAGACACATCGCAGAACCCATGATGGACCGCGCCATCGCCTCCAACCAGACCCGCACGGTCGAGCAACAGGCGGACAGGAAGACCTTGCAGTGCAGCTTCCTGGAACGCCTGGTCGTACGCACGCTGGAGAAACGTCGAGTAGACCGCAAAGAACGGCTTCCAGCCCGTCTTGGCCAGTCCCGCCATCATGTCCATGGCGTGGCTCTCACAAATGCCGGTGTCGAATGCCCGTTCGGGATACTTGGCCAGCGTCCGGGTCAGGCCCGTTCCGTCCGGCATCGCCGCCGTCGCCGTCACAACTCTCGGATCGCGCTCCATCAGGTCGAGCATGATGTCGCCGACCGCAGCGGTAAAACTCCGTCCTTCACTCTTGATCTCGACGCGGCAACCTTCCCGAACCAACTCACCGACGTTTTCTCCGTCGGGATTCACCACTTTGAACGCGCCCGGCGAATGGAACCGGCTCGAGTCCTTCTCGGCGAACTCGTACCCTTTGCCCTTCACGGTCTTGACGTGCAGCACCATCGGGCGATCAAAGTCGCGCGCCTCGCGGAGGAAGCTGACGAGCGTCGGAATGTCGTGCCCGTCAATCGGGCCGATCGTCATGAGCCCAAAATGCTCGAACCAGCCGCCCTCGATCTTGTCGGTATGGAACCAGCTCTTGGCCGCCTCGCCCGCCGCGTGGTATGCCTCTTTCAATACGCTGCCGCCCGGGAGCCGCTTGAGCGCCTGCTTGGCCTGCTTTTTGAAGTTTCCGTACGACTGGCTGAGCCGGAATCGATCAAAGTAGTGTGCCAACGCCCCCTGCGGATGGCTGATGCTCATCCCGTTGTCGTTTAGAACGACAAGGAACTGGCGTTTCAGGATTCCAGCGCCGTTCAATCCCTCCATAGCGACGCCGTTCACGATCGAGGCATCGCCGATGAGCGTCACCACACGCCGACCTGTCGGATTCTTTGTCGGCTCGAAGGCCTCGCCGTTCAGCGAGTCGCCCCTTGCCATGCCGACCGCCGTGGAAATTCCGGTCCCCGCGTGCCCGACCCGGAACAGGTCGTACGGCGATTCCGCCGGCTCCGGGAAACCCGACATCCCTTCGCGTGTCCGGAGGTTGGAGAGCATCCCAAGCCGCCCGGTCAACAGCTTGTGCGGGTAGCACTGATGCCCCACATCGAACAGCAGCCGGTCCTCGGCGAAGTCAAAGACATAATGGAGAGCAACAGTCAGTTCGACGACGCCCAGGTTCGGGGCGAGGTGACCGCCCACCTTCGACACCTGGTCGTGGATCGCACGACGGATTTCGGCCGCCAGATCCGGGAGTCTCTCGATCGGCAGTTTGCGAAGGTCTGCGGGCCCGCGAATCGAAGAAAGGAGAGGGAAAACCGAACCGGCGTCGCGCGATCCAACCGCACCCTTGCCGCCGTTTGCCGATGCTTTGTCCGCCATTGTGAATGAGTCCGTTCGCGCTTCCCTGCCGGCCCTGCAAGCCCCGGCGATCCGTTCGCCGGAATGGGCACACCACGTCTGATGGGAAGGGTAGCAAGCCGAGATACCGGTCAGACGCCCGCTTCCCTACATGATTTCGCCGATACCGGTTCGCCGGAGTCGCCCTATCTCGTGCGGGTCGCCAGAAAAGTGCAGAGTTCTCGGAGCGCGTCGGCCGCAGACCCGAGGGGTGCGATCCGCCCCATCGCGGCCTCGCGCAGCCCTTCGATCTCGACGCGACACCTCGCGGCCCCCTCCGTCCCGCCGCCGTAGGCCAAGGGATAGGTGAGCTTCCCCGCTTCGACGTCCTTGCCCGTGCGTTTGCCCGCCAAATCCCCAGACTGCTCCACGTCGATCAGATCGTCCACGATCTGGAACATGAGGCCGATCGCGTCGCCGAATCCGCCGAGCGCTTCAAGTTCTTCTTCGCCCACCGCCACTTTCCGCGACAGCCCCGCGCACAAGCCCCCCATCACGCAGGACGCGCGGATCAGCGCGCCTGTCTTGTGCCTGTGGATACAACGAACGCGATCGAGCTCTCCGGCCTCGGGCGCCGCCCCCGCGATGGTGTCGTACACCTGCCCGGTGATCATCGCCGATGTCCCGCGCGCCAGCTCCCGGACGAGCCGGACCGACATCGCGGGCCTGGCCTCAAGTTCTTTCAAAACCGCGCCCGATGCCAGAACCTCGAAGGCGAGCGTGACCATCTCATCGCCGGCGAGAATCGCCATCGCCTCGCCGGCGTGCTTGTGCAGCGTCGGTATCCCGCGACGCAGATCGTCATCGTCCATCGCGGGCAGGTCGTCGTGCACCAGGCTGAAACAATGGATCAATTCGATCGCCACACAGGCTGCCACACTTTCCGGCCCTTCGCCACCGAGCGCTCTGCATGAATGCCAAGCAAGAACCGGGCGCAGGCGCTTGCCGCCCGAAAGCAACGAATAGGAAATCGCATCGCGGAGCCGATCGCCCACGCGCAGCCCGCCGACAAATCCGCGGAGCGCCGCATCGATATCGGGAACGACCGAGAACGGGTCGGTGCGGCCGCTCATCACGCTCGTCCGGGCGCCGGCGCCTGCTGCTGCGAGCGGAGCAATTCAAAGATCTCTTCCGGCGACTGGGCGGCATACACACGCTGGCGGAACTGCTCCATCATCATCAGACGGCTCACCTGCGCGAGCGCCTGAATATGGTCGCTTGTCTTGTCCGGTGGACTCGCCAGTAGCACGATCAGGCGGACCGGCTGGCGATCGATCGAATCGAAGTCCATCGGGTCGCGCGGTCGTCCGATCGCCATCGCCAGCGATGTCATCCCGGCGCACTTGCCGTGCGGGATCGCCAGGCCGTGCCCGATGCCGGTTGTCCGCGTCTGCTCTCGCGTCCAAACGGCCTCTTTGAGGGCACCGGCATCCTTGACGCGCCCAGTGGCGCCGAGCACATCCACCAATTCATTGATGACGCCGAGCTTGTCGGTCGCGTTCAGCGGTGCACGGATGCAATCGAGGCTGAGTATGTCCAGAAGATTCATGTCGCGCTCACGAAACCGCTTCCGCGTTTCCTGTTGGGCGTGAGTGTAGCCGCGGGACACCACCGGGAGGATGCCCCCGCGACGAGGCAAGCCTCACAATCGTCACATACGAGCCGTCGTGCGCCCGCGAAGGGTCGCCTCCGGGTCCGCCCGACGGAGACGTCCGCAGTTCACCCGCGATTTCGGCCCCAAATTCGGCCGCCATCCATTCCTTCTGCAGTTCATTCTCCTCGGGCTCGAGGCTGCAGGTGGAATACGCGATCCGGCCGCCGGCCCGCACGCACGCCGCACCCGTTGCAATGATCCCGCGCTGCATCTCCACGAGTTCCGCGAGCGATTTTCTGTTGATCCGGTACCGGGCTTCGACGCGCCGCGCAAACACGCCCGAGTTGGAACACGGAACATCGAGCAACACCAGATCGGCACCCGCCCGCTCGCACGCCTCCCGAACCCGCCCCGCGTGCATCACGCGGACACCCGACACTCCATCCATCACCTTTGCGAGATCGGCGAGGCGGGCATCATCCACGTCCGCCGCAATCACACTCGCTTCCGGGAAGGCCCGGATGATCTGTCGCGTCTTGGTTCCGCGCCCCGCGCAGAGATCAACCACGCGGCGCACTTCTTTCGGCGGCACGAGTGAGGCGATGAACCGGACGACCGCCGCCGACGATGGGTCCTGCGCCCACAGGTTGGTTCGGGAAAGCTCCGCTCCGAGCGCGATGCGCGCTCCCTTCCACACGATCGCATCGGTCTCTTCGTGCGGCACCGCTTTTTCTTTGGTCACAAGACGTGCGGCGGCCTCCGGATCGGCCTCCGTATTCAGAACGGTCGGAGCAGGGGCAATGGACTTGAGTGCGATCGCGGCACCGGCCTCCTCACCGAACATCGCGAGCCAGCGCCCGATGAGTCCGGCGGAATGACTTGTTTGAATCGCGAGCCTCCGGTCCAGTTCCTTCGGCAGCACCTCTCCCGACAGCAGCATCACCCGGCCGT
This sequence comes from Phycisphaerales bacterium, assembly GCA_044221315.1. GTDB lineage: Bacteria > Planctomycetota > Phycisphaerae > Phycisphaerales > UBA1924 > JAFEBO01. The sequence continues at coordinate 121,502 of JBGAPK010000003.1, forward strand.
CGGGCAGCGCCAGGATGTCGCGTCTTTCCGCCCAGTCCGCCGGACGCTCGATTCGCTCCTTCCGCAATTCGGCGACGCGACGCAGAGCCGCGTTCACCAGCCCACCCGCACCCACGCGGATGTGCTGTTTCGCATACCGCACACTCTGGTCGATCGCGGCATGCGCCGGCACGCGGTCGAGCAGGAGCAACTGGGCCGCGCCGGCCAGCAGCACCGCCCGAACGTCGGCCTCCACGCCGCTCATCGGCGTCCGCAATCCGAGATCGATGAGATATTCGAGCGTCAGCCACCGGCGCAGGACCGCGTCCATGATCGCGTGAGCGAACGCCCCGTCTCTGGCATCCGGGAAATCGAGTTCGGGGTCAATCGCAAGGTCAGGATACCGGCGAACCTGAGCCCGGATCGCGGCGATGACGCGCTCCCGGACCGGGTCCAGTCCGGGAGCAGTTTCCGACCTCTCTCGTGCTTGTTCACGCTTCGCCAAGAGTCGAGTCTAGTCCGCACGTAAAATCGCCCGAACGAATCCATGCCCCATCCCGAGGACATCTCCCCGCCACCGCCCGGCTCGCCACGCCCGGCCCGGATCATCGCCAAGATCGTGCCCCGTGCCCTTCGGCGCGGGACGCTGCTTTCGGGCATGCGTATCCGCAAGAAGCTTTTCTTCCTGCACACTTTTTTCTCTCTCGCCCTGACATTCATTCTCCTGGTTGCGCTCCGGCCGGCGATCGCGAGGATCGTCGATCGGGCCGATGCCCGCGCGTCTATCGATCTGCTGAGCGCTCTTGCGCCCGGCCTCTCGTCGCCCGACCCGGGCGAAGTTCAACGTGCCGGCGAGTACCTCAAGTCCCACCCCCACGTCATGACCCGGCAGGGGACCGCTTCCGAATTGGGCATCCCGCGCGAGATCGCCGCGAACGCCAGCGCAGCGCCCGGCACGGCTCTTGAGTTCTCCGAGCCGCCGATCGAAGCCGCGGCCATCGCTTTTATTACGCCCCCCGGCGCGAGCGAAGGCCGCTACGTCATCCTCTCCGCGACCAGCCCCGAAGCCCGCTCCAGCGTCGTCTGGCTGTATTGCTACGCCCTCGCCGCCCTCCTCATCGTCTATGCCCTTGTCGCGCTCGCTCTCGAACTGTTCGTCCTGCCGCAGGCCGTCTACGACCCGATCCGTCGCATCCTGGAAGCCGACAAACTCGTTCAGGAAAACCAGGGCGGCACCGGCGAACTCGTCGCGGAGATCTACATCCCTCAGGACGAACTCGGCGAGATCATGCGATCCCGTAATGACTCGATCCGGGCTCTCCGGAGCATTCAGGTCGCGCTGAACCAGGCGCTCTCGCAGCTCGAGGTAACCGCCAACGACCTCAAACGCAAGAACCACCTCCTCGAAACCGCCCAGCGCAACCTCGCCGACGCGGACCGCCTCGCGAGCCTTGGCATGATGTCCGCGGGTATCGCTCATGAGCTCAATACACCGCTGGCGGTGCTCAAGGGCAGCGTGGAACAGCTTGCCGCCGCACCGGGCACGCCGGTCGAACCTAGCCGAGCCGCCCTCATGCTCCGGGTGGTCCAACGCCTGGAACGCCTCAGCGAGAGCCTGCTCGACTTTGCCCGTGTTCGCCCGCCCCTCAGCCGCCCGGTGTCGCTTGCGGCGATCATCGACGAGGCCGCGACGCTCGTCCGGCTCGACCGCTCGATCCGTGCCGCACCCGTCGAGAACGGCGTCGACCCAGCCCTGATCGTCGAGTGCGACGCCGACCGGATGACCCAGGTCTTCGTCAATCTCCTCCGGAACGCGGCGGACGCCATTCAGGCCCGTCAGGATCGCCCCGTTTCACCCGCCGACCGAATCGTTGTCGAGGCCGAACAAACCCAACGCGACGGCTCTGAATGGCTCTCCATCCGCATTACCGATACCGGCCCCGGCATTGATCACGCCATTCTGCCCATGCTGTTCGAGCCATTCGCCAGCACCCGCCTCGATAGCCGGGGAACCGGACTTGGTCTTGCTGTCGCCGAGGGAATCGTGCGGGAGCACGGCGGCGTTCTCCTGGCCAGGAACCGCTCGACGGAGAACGGAAATAGCCACGCGGAAGACCGTGTAGGTGCGGTCTTTGAGATCATGCTTCCTCTGGGCCGGTCGCCTTCCGAAACCCCCTCCCTGAGGGAGGGGGTTCGGGATGGATTTGTTTCGCCCACGAACTCCGCTCGCTAACCTCAACGTCGCGTTGAAGACCCCCGCATGACCGAATCCGCCAAACAACTCGAAGCACCTCCGGCTCCTCCACTCTCCATCGTCTGCCTCGACGACGACGAGGACTTTCGTCAGTACATGCGCTCGACCCTCCAGAGCGACGGCCACGAAGTCCGCGTCTGCGCGAATCCGGAAGAGTTCTTCGATTCATGCGAGGAACGCCTCCCGGACCTTGTTCTGCTCGATATCAAGATGGGACGCGACAGCGGCGAATCCGTTCTCCAGGAAATCCGCAAGCGCTGGAGCCGTCTGGCCGTCATCGTCGTGACGGGCTATCCCTCGATGGACTCGATGCGGGAGACCTTCAAGCAGGACGCGTTCGATTACCTCGCAAAGCCCTTCTCGCTCGCCGAACTGCGCCGGGCCCTCGCTCAGGCAGCCGACTCGCTTGGCTTGGGGCGGCGGCCGCAGGACAAGCTCCGAGCCGAACTCGGACGCCACATCCGTCTCGCACGCACGGAGACCGCCTGGACGCTCAAGGAACTCTCGGATGCGAGCGGAATCAGCGTGAGCCAGCTTTCGTCAATTGAACGCGGTGCGCACCTGCCGAGCCTCGAATCGCTCCTAGCGATCGCCGGGGCGCTTAAGCGAAAGCCGAGCGATTGGCTGAACGCGGGCGGGTTTTGAACAACTCTTCGAATTCAGATCATTTGATCGGATGCCCGAGAAACTGCTTCCACCACTCGGCCACACGTGGCAACCAGCCCGCTTCAACCATCACCGGCACTTCGGCGACCACATCGGGCGAATAGCCCCGTGGACGCAATTTCAGGTGAAGCACATAGTGCCCCAGCCCATCGTGCTCCACATGCACACAAAAGTTGCCATCTTCAGACTGTCGCTCTCTCCACGAACCCCGTTCGTTGCTTTCGACCGGTACTTCGTCCCACATCGACGCGAGCGAGTAATGCCGCTCAAGGTGCCCGGAACCACCTGTAACTGCAATCACTCCCGGAATGGAAATCTCAAAATCAAAGCTCGAACTGTCAGCGTCACCTCGGTGATTCGACAATTTCAGGGCGGCATATTGCCCGCCTCGTCCCGGAATGCATAGAACGCCGTGCTCAAATGACGGACGAAACTCGTCCATTGATTAAACCAGCAACGTCGCCGGCTTCTCCAGCAAACTCTTCACCGTGTTCAGGTAATTCGCCGCCATCGCTCCGTCGATCACGCGATGGTCGCTGCTCATCGTCATGCTCATCACATAACCCGGCACGACCTGGCCGTCCTTTACCACCGCCTTCTGGATCGCCCCACCCACGGCCAGGATCGCGGTGTTCGGCGGATTGATGATCGCCGTGAAACCCTCCACGCGGAACATGCCAAGGTTGCTGATCGTGAACGTCGCGTCGCTCATTTCTTCGACACTCAGACCCTTCGTTCGGGCCTTCTCTGAAAGACGCTTGGTCTCTGAAGAAATCTGACGCAGGCCGAGTGCGTCGGCCCCGCGGATGGTCGCGACCAGCAGCCCGCCGCCGGTGCCATCCTCCAGCACCGGCAGCGCGATCGCCACACCGACGTTGACATCTGCCAGGTACTCGATCGCCTCGTTCCCCGGCGTTCCCGCCCATCGCGTGTTCACGTACGGATGCTGGTGCATCGCCAGGCCGCACGCCCGGACAAGGAAGTCGTTCACACTCAGTTTGACGCCCTGGTTGGACAACTGCTCGTTCAACTGCCCGCGCAACTCGACCAGCGCGTCCATATCCACTTCGACCGTCACCTGGTAGTGCGGGATCGTCGTCTTGCTCTCGACCAGCCGCTTGGCGATGGTCTTCCGCATGTTCGACAGAGGCACCATCCGAGCCACAAGCCCCCCGCCGCCACCGGACAGCAACGGCCCCGGCGTCGCCCGCTGTGGCTGAGCCACCTGCGTTCGAGCAAGGGGCTGGGAAGGCTTCGAGACTGACTGCCCGCCCGCGCTCCGCCCCGGCGCACCGGTGCTCACCGCCGCTTCGACGTCCTTCCGGATGATCCGGCCGCCCGGGCCCGAACCCTGCAGCGAGCCAAGATCAACGTTTGATTCCGCGGCGATCTTCTTTGCCAATGGGCTGGCGAAGATCCGTCCGCCGTCGCCGCGCCCGGCGGAATTTCCGTTCGAACTTTCGCCGGTTGGTGCGTGCGAGCCGTTCGAAACCGGCGGAGCCATCGTCGCAGTGCCTCCGCCCGAATTCGCCGCTTCTCTTCCTCCGGCAACCTGAGCCTTGGCAGGAGCCGCGGCCCCACCGCGCTGGGCCTTGATCGTCGCGACATCCTCGCCGGCCGCGGCCAGCACCAGAATCACCGTCCCGATCGGCACGTTCTGCCCTTCGGACACGGCGATCGACGCGACGGTGCCGTCCTCGAAACTCTGAAGCTCCATCGTCGCCTTGTCGGTCTCAATGTCCGCAAGCGCATCGCCGCTTTTGATCTTTTGGCCTTCCTTCACGTTCCACTTGACGACGGTGCCGGCCTGCATGGTGTCGGAGAGGCGGGGCATTTCGATGTTTATGGGCATAGAGCATTTCCAAACTGGCCGCTCGCATCAGGCAAGCGTGTGACATCCAAGGTATCCACACCGCAAAGCCGCCGCGTCCAAATCGTGCCGCGAGCAGAATGGCCAAACAGTTTCGTCCGAAATGTCCGAGTCATCCGAGGCACACCAACTTCTCAAGAACAACACGCATCGAGCGATGTCTCGTCGCATGCGGGGAGATCGGCGATCCGGCAAACTCTTTGCGTCTCTCCAAATACCCGAGTAGCAGTCCATCACAGCGGCATAAACCGACCAGATTCCTGCATCATCACCCAATCGGCGATTAATACCGGAGAACGCCTTTTCGTAACCGCCTGTCGACAAGCGTCCCGCCGCGTAGTGCCTGAGCACTTCTGCGTAAGCACGCCGCGCCGGAAGATTGACTGCTAGGTCATCCACGTGTCGCACTTTACAGCCTTCCCAAACTCGCCCTTACAGCCTGCATGATCTTGCCCTTGTGGGGCAGATAAAGCGCCTCGAGGTTCTTCGCGTATGGCGTCGGGACGTCCTCGGTGTTTACGCGCAAAGGCTGGTGATCCAGATAGTCGAATCCGCGCTCGCAAACCTGCGTGACAACTTCCGATGCAACGCTCGCAAACGGCCAGCACTGATCAACAACGACAATCCGTCCCGTCTTCTTGATGCTGTCCAAAATCGAATCGATATCCAGCGGCCGGATCGTCCTCATGTCCAGCACGTCGATGTGGATGCCTTCCTTCTTCAATTCGTCGGCCGCGTCGATGCAGAAGTTCACGGGCCGGCCGAAACTCACCACCGTGCAGTCATTGCCCTGCCGCCGGAGTGCAGCCTTGCCGAAGGGGATCAAATATTCACTCTCCGGCACGTGCCCCTTGTCGCCGAGCATGCGCTCGCTCTCGAGGTAGAACACCGGATCGTCGTCGCGGATCGCAGTCTTGAGCATCCCCTTGGCGTCGTATGGATTGCTCGGGATCGCAATCTTCACGCCCGGCACGTTGCTGTAGAGCCCCTCCACGCACCAGGAGTGCGTCGAGCCCAACTGCCCGCCCGCGCCGTCGTTGCCGCGAAAGACCACCGGACAGCCCCACTGACCGCCGCTCATATAGAGCATCTTGGGCACGTTGTTCAGAATTTGGTCTGCCGCAACAAGGCTGAACGACCAGCTCATGAATTCGATGATCGGCCTCAGGCCGTACATGGCCGCACCCACCGCCAGCCCCGCGAAGCCGTTCTCGGAGATCGGAGAGTCGATGATCCGCTTTGGACCGAACTCATCCAGCATGCCCTGGCTGATCTTGTACGCACCGTTGTACTGGGCAACCTCCTCTCCCATCAGGAAGATCCGGTCGTCCTTGCGCATTTCCTCGCTCATCGCCTCGCGCAGGGCCTCGCGGAACTGAATCTCCCGCGCCGTCCCGCCGCCCATCGGCTCAAGCCCCATCTCCGGCAACATCAACTCGGCAGCCATGAAAGCCCTTTCAACGACAATCCGTTCGACACCGCGCCTCTCGGCTCCGGTCTCCGCAATCTTCACGACACACGACCGCCGCCGGAGCCCAAACCGGGCCCGCCGGGCCGGACGAGGATTCTACGCGCGCTCACCGCCGTTTCTGTAGTCTGATGTCATGCAGTTCCCATTCTCCGCATCGGTATTCCTGCCCGCCGTGGTCGTTTCATTGCTGTCTGCCTGTTACACGGCGTTCTCTGCCGATCTGCCAAATCCCACGCTGCCCCTTGTCCAACCCGCCAATCTGCCCAAACCGTACACCGGAGCGACCGCCGCCATCACTCCCGAAGCTTCCATCGCCATCGTCCAACGCCTCGCCGACTTCGGTACCCGTCACACCCTCTCGGACACGGCCTCTGCCACCCGCGGCATCGGCGCCGCACGCAACTGGGTGCTCGAACAGTTCCGGGCTTCCGGCCCGCGCCTCGAAGCCTCGTTCGAAGAATTCGAGGCCCCGACCGGCCCCCGCATCAAGGAATCCGCCAAGGTCGCGAACGTAGTTGCGATCTTGCCGGGCACCGATCCCGTCGCGTCCGCCCGCCGCATCTACGTCGTCGGGCACCTCGACAGCATGAACGCGAACGTGATGGATCCTCAGGGCGATGCTCCGGGCGCCAACGACGACGCATCCGGCTGCGCCGTAGTCATCGAGTGTGCCCGCGCCCTCGCCAAGGAAAACCTTCGCGCGACCGTCGTCTTCCTCTGCACCATCGGCGAAGAGCAAGGCCTCGTCGGCGCCAAATACCACGCCGACTCCGCCAGGACGCGCAACGACAACATCATCGCCGTTCTCAACAACGACATCGTCGGCGACCCCTCCGCCCCTCCGACGGATGGCTTTCCGGCTCAACCACAAGTCGTACGAGTCTTCTCGGAGGGCCTCCCCCGCAACGCCTCCAACGAACAACTCGCACGCCTCCGCGCCCTTTCCGGCGAATCGGACTCGCCTTCGCGTCAACTCGCTCGCTACGTCGCCGATGTTGCCTCTATCGAGCAGGTCACGGTTCAGCCGCGTCTGGTCTTTCGTCTTGACCGCTTCCTCCGCGGCGGCGATCACTCCATGTTCAATCAGGCCGGCTTCCCCGCGGTCCGATTCACCGCCAGCAACGAGACCTACTCGCGCCAGCATCAAAACGTCACCGGCCCACCTCAAATCGGCGGCGGCCAGGCCCGCGAGGCCGGCGACGTCGTCCGTTTCGTCGACCCGGATTATCTCGCCAACGTCGCCCGCCTGAACGCCAAGTGCCTCATTCACCTCGCCAACGCCCCGCAAACTCCCGTGAAGGCCCGCATCATCACCGCGAAACTCGAGAACGCCACCACGCTCAAGTGGGAACCGAGCCCCGACGCCGATGGGTACGAAGTCGTCTGGCGCGATACCACTTCGCCGGTGTGGACATTCGCCCGGGACGTCGGCAATGTCGCAACCATCACCCTTCCGATCAGCAAGGACGACTACTTCCTCGGCGTACGCGCCTACCGCAAGGACGGCTTTCGCTCGATTGTCGCCTTCGCAGACCAGGCAACCGAGTAACCGCGCCCGATCGGCGCTGCAGCGTCTCACGGTACGCGGATGGTGGTCTGGCCAGCTGTCAGACGGCGCGTGATCGCTGGCTGCCCATCCCGCATCACTTCGAGCGAAATCTCGGCCGTCGATTCGGCCCGTATTTCGCCACCGGTCCCGCCCGGCGAATAGACGAGAGAGATCCGGATCCCTCCGACATTCAGGTTCTCCACCCCATGCCGGTCCGTTCGTGCAAGTCGCCATCGCACGGTTCCACCGGGCGCATCGCACCGGATCCCGATGATGTTTTCGATGAGGAGCGCGATCGGCCCCACGCCCGTCCATCCGACGAAGTCCTTCTTCGAGGGCTGCCCGGGCGCGGCGGAATCCGGGGCGTAATTTTCCCACACAGTCCCGGTCGCCCTGAACGCCTCTTCCATCGACTTGAGATACTTAAAGGCAGCACGCGAAGCGTCCTCCTCGAATCCGTACCGCTCCAGGCCCTTCACCGCCATGTACGTCGTGGGCGCCCATGATGCGCCGAGCCAATAGCCACCCTTTGGATCAAATTGCGTTTCCGCCGCGCTCAGAGTCGCGAAGGGAGTTCGCCGGAAAAACATGCGCTCATCCATCAACGCATCTCTCAACTTCATTGCCCGCTCGGGCGCTGCCGTCCCGGAAAAGAGCGGCCAGAAACAGCCGATCGTCCTGACCGGCAGTTGCTTGCCGGTTCCGTCAAGGTTGTAATACAGCCCGTCCGCTTCGTTCCACATCCAATCGTTTATCGCTTTGTCGATCGCCGTCGCACGCGCGACGCACTCTCTTGCCCGATCTGGTCTGCCCGCCCTCGCCATCAGCATCGCCAATTCCGAGTATGCAAGCGACATCTGCGCGCTCATGCTGACCAAAGCCCGCCCGCTTTCCGGAGTGTTGTCCATGCCGCTGCCCAGCGGCGTATTCCAGAACAGGTCGGTCGAAACGCCGTTCGCTTTCCGGTTCACTTCCAGCCAGCCGAGGTAGCGGTCGATGGATTCGGCAACGTGGCCCGCCCGCTTCGCGTCGCCGCCGACGCGCGAATACTCCACCTCAGCCCAGGAAAACAACGGCGGATTCACCGAATCCGCCACGCACAGAAACGCAAAGTCCGCCCCGTCCGACTTGCGGATTTCACGGAAGATCTGTCCGTCCGCACGCTGCCGCGCGTAGAAGTTGTCCAGGGAACCGATCGCGTTGAAGCACGCATGCCCGTACCGGGCGAACGGCATCATGAAGATCGTGTCCCACTGGAAGATGTTGTCGCTGAACGCCGCATCGAGATATGGGCTCATCAGGCCCGAACCCTTGCCGGGCAGTTCCATGTGCCGGAACGCCAATTCCCAGCACTTCCAGTACATCTCTACAAGCTCCGGCTCGGCAGGCAGCACCGGGATGGGCAGTTTCGACCGACCTTCCTCGAAGGTCGGGATCCCCCGAGGAGTCGGCGAATCGCCCGCCACGAAGTACTTCCCGCGCGCCCCGTCGTAAGGGGCAACAAAGCGATCCGCATCCGGCAACTGCGCCCGGGCGGTTGTGACCAGGAGACTCAGACCCAACACGACTGCTCGCTTCAGCATGCGCTCAGGTTACCCGCTCACAGCTTTTTCGCCGTCGCCGCCTTGTACCCGCGCCCCCCGATCGCCTTCCAGAACCGTTCTCGCTCCACGGTGTGCAGAACCCTTCGCCCAATGTGCCTCATCCCCCCCACAATGAACCGCGCGATTGCCGGCCGACGCGACCATCTCTCGTATCCGTTCGCAATCACGCCCGCCAGCACCTCACGCCACTGCTTTGCAATCGCGTCCGGAGTGTGTTCGAGCGCTCGGCGCCTGCCGTTCTCCGCCATTGCACGATACAGCCCGGGTTCGTCCTTCAATCGCCTCAGCGCTGCCAGCGCCTCCGCCGCTGTCCTCACTTCGAAAAAATCGAGTTCGCTCCTGCGTTCCTCGCGATACCCGGCCTCTGGCCCCACCAAGGCCGGGCACCCGGCCTGCCATGCATTAACCAGCTTGAGCGCCGGCTTGACCGACCGGAAGAACTCGTTTCCCCCCCGCACGGCCAGCAGTGCATCCGTACGGGACCAATCGCGACCGGATACCCCGATTCGACTCCCCCTCAACCCGTGCACGAAAAACGTGATGCCCAGCTCACGCAGCGAATCCCGAAACCGCTCCCCGCGAAACTCGTGCTCGATGTTATCCATTTCTCCGTGAAACACCATGTTCTCAAGCCGGTCGCCACGATCATCATCCCGCGGTCGGAGCGACAACTGGGGCCAATGTGCGACGAAGTGATCCGTCGGCCGCTCGCATCGCGCCCGATTCTGAACGATGACCTCTTCACACAGCGTCGGCCGCGCCCGGTCCATGCGGCAGCCAAGCACGTAGCTCCGCCATGGCATCCCTCCCCGACGCAGATCGTCGTACGTGGCAACGCATAGGCCACCCGGAACAAACCGGTCCGTCAGCCGCGCATCAATCCCGCGCCGTCGCAGTTGGATGTACGTATTGATGACCCACGCCGTCTCCCCATCCCATTTGTTCCAGAAGACCGACGCGGGCGGCGGCATCGCCCCATCAAACAGCTCCCGGAACACCGCCTTTCGCCGCACATCTCGCATCACGAAATACACCGGCGCGGCCAGCGGTTCAAGCGCCGTCTCCGCGCCCATCGCCTGCATCATGTCCAATGCCGTCAAACCCATGCCTCGCGACTGTACCCCCTTCTATCGCTGGCGCGGTGTCCTTCCCTTTGGCCCTCTGCCACCCTGCCCCTTTGCCCCTTCCCCAACTACCCTTCCCCCAAGGAGTCCCCATGAAAGGCGTCATCCTCGCCGGCGGCACAGGCTCTCGCCTTTCTCCGCTCACGCTCGTCACCAACAAGCATCTCCTTCCGGTGTACGACCAGCCGATGGTCCACTATCCAATCAAGTGCCTGCTCAATGCAGGCATCGACGAGGTGCTCATCGTCACCGGAGGCGAACACGCGGGCGATTTTCTTCGCCTCCTCAAGAACGGCAAGCAGCTCGGCATCCGCCATCTCGAATACGCCTACCAGGAAGGCAGCGGCGGCATCGCCGACGCGCTGAAACTCGCACAGGACTTCGCCGACGGCCAGCCAATCTGCGTGATCCTCGGCGACAACATCATCGAGCGAAATATCAAAGCCGCCGCCGTCAACTATCGCGAGCAGAAGAACGGCGCCAAAATCCTCCTCAAGAAAGTCCCGGATCCGCAGCGTTTCGGCGTCGCCCGTGTTGAAAACAACCGCATCGTCGAAATCATCGAGAAGCCCAAAAACCCGACGAGCGATCTTGCGGTCACCGGAATCTACTTCTACGACCAATCCGTCTTCGACATCTGTGCCAAACTTAAACCCTCCGGCCGCGGCGAGCTCGAAATCACCGACGTCAACAACGCCTACCTCAAGGCCGGCACCCTGACCCACGAAATCCTCGAAGGCTGGTGGACCGACGCCGGCACGTTTGAGAGCCTCTACCGCGCCACCAAGTACGTCGCCGAAAGCGGAGCAAATCACCTCTAGGCGACGTTCGCGCAGCTCTGAAGCCCCCTCCCTGAGGGAGGGGGTTGGGGGAAGGAAGGATTTGTCGGATTCGATCCCCGCATCCACTCGCGCCTGAATTCACTATTCTCATCTCCCCATGCCCAAGATCGACCCCATCCCCGCCTTTTCCGGCTCCCCCGCCGAGGCTTTCGCCGCCGCGAAAAAGGCCAATGAACCCGTTCTGCTCCCCATCACCATTTTCGCCGACGACCGAGGCTGGTCCATCATGAACCAGCTCCAGGGCGTGATGTCGCCCGCAGGCCAGCTCAACGTTTCACTTCAATACCCGGGAATCATCAAGGCCTGGCACCGTCACAAATTCCAGACCGACTTCTGGATCTGTGTGCGGGGTCAGATCAAAGTCGGCGTCCACCGTGATGACGACCGCGCCTGGATGACCGTTATCGGCGAACACCGCCCCGCACTGGTCATCATTCCGCCAGCGCTCTGGCACGGCGCCGCAACTGTCGGCAGCGACCCAGCGAGCCTCCTCTACTACGTCACGCATGCGTACGACCCTGCGGTTCCCGATGAAGAACGGCGGGCATTCGATTCACCTGCGTGGTTCCCCTGGACCGTCACGCCGCGATGACTCCGGCTTCGAACAAGCCGCTCCTGCTTCTCGGCGCCGACGGGATGCTCGGCCGCGCCTTCGTTGAACTGCTCCAATCTCAGCACCGCGCCTTCGAAGCCCTCACCCTGCCGCGCTTCGATCTCACGAACCCCGATTCGATCCGAGACGCAATCTCTCCACGCTTTGCCGGCGTCATCAATTGCGCTGCCTACACCGACGTCGATAGCGCCGAGACACATCAAGCCCTCGCGCACCAGATCAACGCCTCCGGTGTCGGCCAGCTCGCCATCAATTGCCGCCTCGCCTTGATCCCGCTCATCCATTTCAGCACCGACTATGTCTTCGATGGCGCCGGACGCACTCCCTATCCGCCCGCTCCACCTCCCGCTGATTCACACCCAATAAACGTCTACGGAAAGTCAAAGCTCCACGGTGAACAACTCATCCGTGAAGTGAGCGACGATCACCTGATCATCCGCACGAGCTGGCTCTACGCCCCGTGGGGCAAGAACTTCGTCCGCACCATCGCCGCCGCGGCACGATCCAAGCCCGAACTCAAGGTCGTCAACGACCAGCGCGGCCGCCCCACCAGCGCCCAACACCTCGCCGCATCCACGCTCGCCCTCCTCAACCGTCACTCCCGCGGCATCTACCACATCACCGACTCCGGCGACTGCACCTGGTTCGACTTCGCCACTGAGATTGTCCGCCTCACCGGCGCGAACTGCAAAATCCTGCCCTGCACGACCGCTGATTTTCCCCGCCCGGCAAAGCGCCCCGCGTACAGCGTCCTCGACATTGCCAAAACCGAAGAAGAACTCGGTCCAATGCCCTCTTGGCAAGTCAACCTTGCCCAAATCTTCGCTGACCTGGAGCCCTGATTTTCTGTCTCTCTCAGTCTTCTCGCTCCCGCTTTCCTCCGTGTCCTTCTCCGTGGCCCTGGGTGTTAAACCTCCTTTCTGCATTTGTCTCTCACCCCAATCCCCTGCCTTTCTTCGTGTCTCTGTGCCTCCGTGGTGAATGCCTTTCTCTTCTCTCTTACACGTACAATCCCCCCATGTTCTCCCGCGTCCTCATCACCGGCGGCAGCGGCTTCATCGGCTCCAACTTTGTCCGCTACCTCCTCTCCGCTCGGCCCGACACACACATCGTCAACGTCGACGCGCTTTCCTACTCGGGCAACCCCGAGAATCTCCGCGACGTAGAGGACCATCCCCGCTACACGTTCGTACAGGCAGACATCTGCGACGCCGAGAAGATTCGTCCGCTCGTCTCCGAGACCGATGCGCTCGTGCATTTCGCCGCCGAATCGCACGTCGATCGTTCCATTCTCGACACCCGTCCTTTCATCCGCACCAACGTCCTCGGCACCCAGACACTTCTCGACGCCGCGGTTGCCTGCAAACTCGACCGCTTCGTCCACATCAGCACCGACGAGGTCTACGGCAGCCTCCCGCTTGAGCGCCGCGAACTCCGCTTCAGCGAGGACTCTTCAATCCGGCCGAACAGTCCGTACGCCGCAAGCAAGGCCGCCAGCGACATGCTCGTCCGCGCGGCACACCACACGTTCGGCCTGAACACCTCGATCACCCGCTGCTCGAACAACTTCGGCCCTTATCAGTTCCCGGAAAAGGTCATCCCGCTCTTCGTGACCAATCTCATCGAAGGAAAGAAAGTCCCGCTCTACGGCGACGGCCTGAACGTCCGTGACTGGATCCACGTCGAAGACCACTGCGAGGCCATTCTCGCCGTCCTCGAACGCGGCAAGTCGGGCGAGGTATACAACATCGGCGCCGACAACGAACAGTCCAACCTTGAACTCACCCGCACGATCCTCCACATCCTCGGCAAGGGCGACGAGTTCATCCGTCACGTCGAGGACCGCCTCGGCCACGACCGGCGCTACGCCATCGACTCGGCCAAGATTCGACGCGAACTGGGCTGGCACGCCACGCGGTCGTCCTGGCCGGACGCTCTCATCTCAACCGTCGACTGGTACGTGAAGAACCCGGGATGGTGGCAGCGCATCAAGAGCGGAGCTTACCGCGAATTTCACGAGACGCTATACGGCTCCCGAGGCCCGGCCAGTCCGGCTCCCGTTGGACCCGTTTAGAACTCGACGAAGTCATCCCACCGGCGCACGCGAAGGCGCTCCGGCACTCGCAGACAGATGAACCGCTTGCCCGGCGAATCCGCGCCCGGCGATTCGTCAATGAGTCCGACATTTGTGACAAAGTAATTCGCCGCTCGCCGGATGGCCGGCATCCACCGATCATCGATCACGATCAGCCCGCCCGGCGGCACAAGCCTCAGCACAAACGATACATCGACGAACGCATTTTCGAACAAATGCCCGCCATCCACAAACGCGAACGAAAACGTACGCTGTTCCTTGACCATCGCCGGCAGCGCCAATTCGGAAGGCTCTCTCACGATCTCCACAAATTCGCCAAGCCCAACCGCGTCGATGTTCATAGCCCCCGCATCGTTCCAATCCCGCTCCTGAAACGGATCGATGGTGAAGACAGGCCTCTCCTCCGTCCACACACCACCGCCACGAGACTTCAAGACCGCCCGGGCTAGGAAAAGCGTCGAGAGCCCAAGCCCAAGGCCAATCTCGAGCACGCTGGACGCCTGCTCCCGCTCCGCCAACTCGCCCAGGTACTCCCCAGCAGGTCTGGCCATCCCGGTCGGCGACACATCCAGTACCGCGCCCGTGCGACCGACAACGCGCCCCAATTCATAAATCAAATTCAGGCGGTGGGTTATGTCTTCGATGGTCCCTTCGGATGCTCCGGCGCGAGTGGTCATGCCATGTACATCGACGCGTGATGGGCCTCCCGTGAGCGCCGGTTCGGGGCAATTCCTCACATGAATTCTCGAATGAAGAGTCGCAATTGCTGGCCAAAGCCGCATTCGGCGTGCATGCTGGAAAGACCCAGCGCTTCATACGTGCGAAGCCGCGCATCTCCTGCGGAGGATTGCCTTGCTCGCCGCGCGCCAAACCACTTTTCGCTTACTCCCAAACGCATTGGCCGCAACAACTTGCGCGCTTTTGGTCTCCCAGGCAACCCGCGCCACGCTCATTTTCAACGAGCTTGCTTCAGGCGACCTTTCCTCAAATCCGCTGTCGCCGACGGCCCTCTTGGTCGGCCTCGGCTCGAATTGGATAAACGCCTCGGTCGACAAGCTGGACCGCGACTATTTCTCCATCACACTTCCCCCGGGAGCCTCGCTCACAGGAATCATCCTCCGCGCGTCGGTCGGAAGCGAGGCCACTTTCCTCGGCCTGCAGCCCGGCGCGGCCTTCACCGAGCCGCCCGACGCCGCCCAACTTCACAACCTGCTGGGCTACGCGTCCTTCTTCGGAAAGGATGTCGGGACCGATCTCCTTCCAACGATCGCGAGCGCTGCCGATGCCATCGGCTTCCGCACGCCGCTCGAGGGCATCACGTTCACGTTCTGGGTCGAGCAGTTCAACCCCGCGCCGGCGAGCTATGAACTGGAATTCGTGGTCGGGGATGCATCCATTCCCTCGCCCGGTTCGCTCGCGTACATCGCGGCGGGAGTCGTCTGCGCCATGCCCCGGTGGCGCCGTAGGCAACGCGCTCCGCGCATCATGAATACTTAGAAGCAACGTAGAGCCCTCCGACGCATCCGGCCGTAATCAGCCACATCATCATCACCGACGCAACGAACATCGGGAACGCGCACAGCGCGATCCCCGTCAGAAGCGTCAGCGGCTTTTCCTGTTTCTTGCCGTACAGGAAAAAGGCCGTGCCCAGCGCACCGATCAGCATGCCCGAAATCAACGATGCGGGGCTTCCGAAGTCCATGCAGTACTTTCGACGATTCTGACCCGTCCGAGCAGCCCCGGCACGATTCCGCCTCCCCCCGGCACCCCCGGGCGTCGCACCGAGCCGCCCGCTCCGTTCATTCCGGCCCGAAAACGATGGAATCCCCCGATCCGGCCCTTCAAACTGCTAGATTCGGCGTGATGATCCTCGACCCCGCCACCAAGGCCTTTCTCGACTTCTTCGACAAACTCCCGAAGATGCAGGACCTTCCCATCGCCGACTCCCGCGCCGGCATGGTTGCTGGCCAATCCACCGGCCCCCGCCTCCCCGTCCTCATCGAAGACCGCATCATCCCGCACCTGGGTAAGCCCGGCGCCGAGATTTTCATCCGCATCATCCGCCCCCCCAACACCACTCCCAACACCACCGCGACCGTTCCGATTCTCCCCGGCCTCCTCTACTTCCACGGCGGCGGCTGGGTCCTCGGCGATCGAAACACCCACGACCGACTGATCCGCGAGATCGCCGTCGCCTCCAACGTCGCTCTCGTCTTCGTCGAGTACACCCGCTCCCCCGAAGTCCGATTCCCCTACGCGCTCGAAGAGGGGTACGCCGCACTCGAGTGGGTCGAGCAGAACGCCAAGTCGCTCAATATCGACGCAACCAAGCTCGCCATCGCCGGCGACAGCGCGGGCGCGAACCTCGCGACTGTCATCGCCCAACTCGCCAAGCAACGCGGCGGGCCCAAACTCAACCTGCAAGTGCTTCTTTGTCCCAATACTGACGCGTCATTTGACACGCCGTCCCACAAGGAATTCGTCAACGGCCCATTCCTCACCCGCGCCGACATGGTCTGGTTTCTCGAGCACTACCTCGGAGGCGTAACCAATCCGCTCGACCCGCTGGTGTCCCCGCTCCGCGCATCGCTCGATGAATTGCGCGGCCTCCCCCCGGCGCTCATCATTACCGCCGAGTACGACCCGCTGCGAGATGAAAGCGAGGAGTATGCGGGCAAGTTAACGCAGGCGGGCGTGCCGGTTACCGCAACACGCGTACCGGGAACGATCCACTCGTTCATGTATTTGAACGCATTGGCACATACCGCGGCGACGGAAAGCGCCGTCGGGAGAATCGCGACAATGCTTCGACGCCAATCCATGGACCCCACATAGCCGCCACTCCAAGCAGAATGCCCTTGTCTCCAGCCAATGAGCGACGCCCGTCATGAGCCCTTGGTCGCGGCACCCCCCGGCGCATTCCCCGTCCGAAACCGTCAACGACGCCGCGCTTCAACCTCGCGGAACAACGCGTCGGCCGATTCGGCCTTTCCAAATTCTGAAGCGAGCAACCTTGCTATTTCATCCCGACGCCGCAAGCCAATCACAAGCATTTCTTCCGTACGGCAATTGGCGTCGGCACCCGCCGGCAACGCCACGCCGCGCTGCTGCAACATGCTTCCCGCCTCAAAGTCGGTGCAGGTCCGAATGCCGCTCTGGAACTTCAGCGACAACTCCGTGATTGTCGCATTCCAGAACAAGCGGTACCGCGCAACGCCGACCGCACCCCGCACGATGCACGTCGCCTCGTGACTCTGCATTGAACCCGATGGATGTTCCACCGTGAACGCCGATTCGCACATCGCCGGGCAATGCCGCAGGAATAGCGCGACAAACGACTTCCAGTCCTTCCAATCCTCGGTCGGCTTGGACGCTTCAGGCAACGTCACACTTCGACCACCATCGCCACGCAATTTCCCCCTCCCAAGCAAAGCGCCGCCACCCCGCGCTTCCCACCCGTCCGCTGCAACTGGTGAATCAGCGTCGTCAACACCCGCGCCCCGCTCCCGCCGATCGGATGCCCGAGCGCAATCCCACCCCCAGCGATGTTCAACTTGCTCTCCGGGATGTCGTGCCCCGCCGCCTTCAGCCCCTTCAGATTGCACAGAATCTGCGCCGCGAACGCCTCATTGATCTCGAAGAGATCAATGTCTTTCGCCGACAGCTTCGCCTTCGCCAAAACTCCCTTGATCCCCTCGATCGGCGCCGCGAAGATGTCCTTGGGCGCCACGCCGCTGGTGTGATACGCGATGATCTTCGCGATCGGCTTCGCACCCAACTGCTCCGCCTTCGCGAGGCTCGACACGATCAGCGCCGCCCCGCCATCCGAAATCTGGCTCGCGTTCGCCGCCGTCACCGTTCCGTCCTTCTCGAACACCGCCCGCAGCTTCGCGATCCCATCAACCGTCGTGTCCGCCCGGATCCCCTCATCCGCGCTCACCCCAGGCGACTTCTTATCCAGACACTGCTCCCCCGTCAACGCCACGATCTCGTTCTTGAACCACCCCTGCTTCGTCGCTTCCGCCGCACGCTGATGGCTCTGCACCGCGAACCGATCCTGATCGGCGCGGCTGATCTCAAACTTCTTTGCGATATGGTCCGCGCTGTTCCCCATCGCGCACGCCTCGAACGCGCAGCGCAGCCCGTCAAACGCCATGTGATCTTCCATGGTCGCCGGACCGTACTTCACACCCTCGCGCACCCGCGCAAAGTGCGGCGCCGCCGTCATGTTCTCGAATCCGCCCGCACCCACCAACTGATTGTCGCCGGCCTTGATCGACTGTGCAGCCAGCATCACCGCCTGGAGCCCGCTGCCGCACACCTTGTTGATCGTCTGCGCATTGATGGTGTCCGGCAGCCCTGCCTTCAGAGCCGCCTGCCGTGACGGATTCTGCCCGAGCCCCGCCTGCAGCACGCACCCCATGATGATCTCATCAATCGCGGCGCCAATCGCCGTGCTCCCGCCCGGCAATCCATCCATCGCCGCCTTGAGCGCGTACGACCCGATCACCGGCGAAGGCACCTTCGAGAGCCCCCCGAAAAACTTCCCAATCGGCGTGCGTTTGGCGGCAAGAATGACCGGAATCGTGCTGGCGGTGGACATCACAAAGGCTCCTGTACCTGGACGAATCCAAGGGATGCAGGATACGCGCCGCCTCGCGCCAACGCCCAATGCCATCGAACCCCGCCCCCCAGCGACAAAGCCCGCCCAGTGGGGCGGGCAATGTCTTCGAATTGGATCGCGCCCTACTTCAGGGGTCGGATGTCCAGTTTCCCCGCCTTGAGTAGCGCGTCAATGTCCGTTCCCTTTGCCGCCTTGATCTTCCGGCCGTCCGGGAGCGTGTACTCAACGAGGTTCCCCTCGTCCACGGGCGCGGTCACAAGCGTCGCCACGCGCCCGTCCGGCATCGTGATATTCATCGTGCCGCCCTTGATGTGCTCGCCGTTCTCGGTTTCCAGTCTCATCTGGAAGCTGTTGTCGGGCATACGGACGGCCTCGCCGCGCACGTTCGCCGTTGTTCCATCGCTG
The DNA here is from genome assembly GCA_044221315.1 of Phycisphaerales bacterium. Taxonomy (GTDB): domain Bacteria; phylum Planctomycetota; class Phycisphaerae; order Phycisphaerales; family UBA1924; genus JAFEBO01. Next base: position 140,598 of record JBGAPK010000003.1, read on the forward strand.
GTGCGCATCACGCCTTGAAACGTGAACCGATCCCACGCAATTCCGCTCGCCGCCCCCGCCGCGAAGCATCCGCCCGCCAACAGCGCCGCGAATACCACGCCCTTCCATCCAAACCGCTTCGTGCTCATGATCTTCTCCTGCAATTTCCGCCAGTCAGGCTCCCCCGTCCACCGCGCGGCAGACAGCGACTCGATGGCGTTCTCGACCGGGTCAATGTTCGTGTTCATGATTCATCCTCCCCGCCACTCGTACCAAGCTCCCGACGCAGCGCCTCCCGCGCCCGCGCCAACCTCGACTTCACCGCCTCCACTCCCACTCCGAGCATCAGCCCAACCTCTTCGAGCGACATCCCTTCCAGGTAATGCGCCGAGATGACTTCCTGCTGCTTCACGGGCAAGCGAAGTAGCGCCTCGAGCGCTCGAAACCGTTCGCTCATTAGCGCAGGCGCCGGAACAAACGCCCGCACTCCCGGAATCTGCCTCAGAATCCCACGCAGCCCCGCCTCTCTGCGCGCCCACCGGTTCACCCGGTTCTGCGCGATCCGCCTCAGCCAGACGATCACCGGAACCTCACCCCGATATTTCCGCAGCGAGGCGAACGCCGCGACAAACACATCGCTCACCAAGTCCTCCGTCACATGCGCATCGCCTGTCCGGCGATAGATCAACCCTGCAATCACGCCGTAATGCTCCCGGTACACCGCCCCGAAAGACTCGACCCGGCCCCCAACCCCGACTCCCTCTCCAGCACCCGACCGAGGGCCGTCCGCCACCGGAACGGTTCCCAGCGTGTGTTTCTCGCCCGTGCAAATGGTGGTCATTTCACTCACGCCCACAAAGAGTCATCAGAGCCTGCAAGGTGTCGGCATCTGCGAGGATTTCTTCCAATTCTCCAACCTCTCACCCCCACCGCCGCGCCGCTCGTTTTCGGCTCCGCTGCGTACCCTAGCGGCTCGCCAGCAAGCCTCTTCCCGGAAACCAGTATGCCCACTCTCAACGTCAGCAAAGACACCCACACGCACCTCCCCGCCGACTCCAACCAGGCCCTCGGCCTCGCCCAGTACGCCATCGACTTCATGTCCGACGGCCCCGCCGGTGCCAAGCCCGACAAGTCCGTCCTCGACCGCACCGAACTCTTCCACACCGACGCCAACCTCTGCGGCGTCTCCGCCCTCGCCCTCGGCACCAACGCCCCCACCATCCTCAAAGCCGAAGCCGCTCAATACGCGACGAATCCGCAGGCCGGGCTGCCATGGGCTCCGAGCGCCGGTGCCGTCCGCTCCGGCGTCCCCGCGTTCGGCAGCAAACTCGACGTTCAGGTCGAGAAAGCAATCGTCGCCAACGGCGCCGCGGTCCGCGAATGGGATTCCAACGGCACCAACTTCGGTTTCAACCCCGAACTCGGCCATACCGCCGGTGAATTCGGGCACAACGATTTCTACAGCGTTGCGATGGCCGCCGCACAGCTCCGAGGCAAGGACGGGACTTTCGCCCTCAAGGGCATGATCCTCATCGATGAGATCCGCGGCCGCCTCGCCGAGGTCTTCAGCCTCAAGTCCTACAAGATCGACCATGTCGTCCACGGCGCCATCGGCAGCGCCGCCGCCTTCGGCGCCATGATGGGCGCCACCGCCGAGCAGATCGAATCCGCGATCGGCATGGTCGTGGCGCACTACATCCCCTTCCGCGCCATCCGCGCCGGCAAACAACTCAGCGATTCCAAGGGAGCCTCCGCCGCGATCAGCACCGAGGCCGCGATCCTCTCCGTCAAGCGCAGCATGTCCGGCTTCCTCGGCCCTCGCGACATCTTCCGAAACCCCGAGGCGATCTTCCGCCTCTTCGAAGGCCCCGGCCAGCTCTTCAAGAAAACCGCCAGCGGCGGCACCGGCATCCCCGACGCCAAAGAAGCCTGGGGAACCAAGACCTACGCCAGCCCATTCGACCTGGTCCTCGCCCGCAACGGCGCCGACTTCGCCGTCATGGGCATGCACTTCAAACTCGGCCTCTATGAGCACCAGAGCGCCGGGGCCCTTCAGGGTCTTATTAACCTAATCGCGCGAAACCCGCACCTCCTCGCCGAAGCCAACGGCGACGCAATCTCCAAAATCGTCGTCAAGGCCTACGAGCCCGCCTTCGGCATCATCGGCGACCCCGCCAAACGAGACCCCAAGACCCGCCAGTCCGCCGATCACTCCATGCTCTTCCTCGTCTGCACCATGCTCCGAAAGGCGCTCGAACTCCGCGCGGGTGGCAAGACCTCCACGCTCGGCTGGAAGGACGTGATGCTCCTCCCCCACGACTTCTCCGGCGCTGCCCTGAATCATCCGGTCACCCGCCGCCTTTTCGACAAGATGTCCTTCGAGCACGGCGGCCCCGATTACGACGCCAAGTACCCCGACGGCATCCCCACATCCATGATCATCACCGACAAGTCTGGCAAGTCCTTCGACAGCGGCCTGGTCATGTACCCCGGCGGCCACGCCCGCAACGCCCTCGGCGCCGACAAAGTCGATCTCAAAGACGTCCTCGATCACAAGTTCAAGAAACTCGCCGAGATCGCCAGCGATGACCCCGCATCGCTTGTTTCCCGGCTGGGCGGGCTGCAATCCAAATCCGCCAAACAACTCGCCGACATCATGGACTTCTCGATCAAATCGAACGGCAAGTTCGAGTGATTTTCCGAAGCCCCCTCCCTGAGGGAGGGGGTTGGGGGAAGGGCTGTCTTCTCCTCATCCCCTTACTGACACTTTTCTATGGCCGGTTACTCCTCCACACCCCTTGTCCAAAAGCTCGGCATCAAGCCCGGCCACGCCGTCGGCCTCTGGTCCGAACCCGCCGCCTTCATCCAGACGCTCGACGGCCTTCCAGACAACGTCTCCTTCACCCAAGTCCCCCGCGGCAAGTCCCCCCTCGACGTCCTCGTCGTCTTCGTCAAGTCTCAAAAGGAATTCGCCACCCGCCTCGCGGCCGCTCGCAAGCGCATGAACTCCGCCGCAGGCCTCTGGATCGCCTGGCCCAAGAAAGCCAGCGGCATCAAGACCGACATGACCGAAAACGTGATCCGCGATCTCGCCCTCGCCACCGATCTTGTCGACAACAAAGTCTGCGCAATCGACGACACGTGGTCGGGCCTCCGACTCGTCATCCGCCTCAAACACCGGCCAACCAAATAGAGCCTCCGCCTTAAGCCGGAGGTCGCCCCGACGTCCGCTGCGCCGGATTCAATCCGCGCTCACCGCTGCTTTCCAAACACAATCCTCAACTCACTCGCCGGCAACTGCCAGCACAGATTCTCTTCCCACACCTCCTGCATCGTCTTCCCCGAATTCACTACTGCCTGCACCACCTTTTTCAAAATCCGGATTACCGAAAATTCCGACGTGAACCGAACCTTCTGCGAGACGATCCGCACCCCGATGTCGTTGTAGAACGAAGGCACCTTCCGCCGGTACGGCCACCCCTCCTTGCAGAAGTAGCCCATCGAATACAGCCCCCACGGCGTCCGATGGGTGTAGTCCGAGTAATAGTGCGGATTCGAAAAATGCGGCACCGTGATATGGCACTCCCCGTCCGGCCGCAACACCCGCACCACCTCGCGTATCACCGTCTCGATCTCCGACAGATGCTCAAACGTGTGCACCGTTTCAATCCGGTCCACCGACGCGTCCGGCAGAAAACCCAGCCCTTGATTCACGTCCGCCACGACATCGACGCCCGCCAGTTCGATCGCGTCAACCCCGATGCTGCCCGGCTTCTTCTTCGGCCCGCACCCGATCTCCACAACCACCGGCCGCTTCACCAGCAGTGAATTCAAGTCAACCAACACGCGTGCCCCGGTCGTCATGCCCGCAGCATACGAACCACATCACATCCCCGCCAGAATCGACACCACGAAGCCTTCTGCCCTGATGACTTCTTCTCTCCCTCTCTTCTCTCTCCTTGCTTTCCCCGTGTCTTCTTCCGTGGCCCCCCGTGGTTCTCCGTGTTGAACTGCCTCCTCCCCGCGAATGATCCAGCGTGACCGATCTCACCCTCGCCGCGTCCCGCCTCCGTTCGGCCCGCTCCGTCGTCGCCATCACCGGCGCGGGAATCTCCGCGGAATCCGGACTTCGCACCTTCCGCGGCAGCACCGCCGCCCAAGCAGCCGACCTCCCCAAGGACATGCAAGCACTCTGGGCCGAGTTTGACCCACAAACGCTCGCCACTCCCGAAGCCTTCGCGGCCGATCCCGAAAAAGTTTCCCGTTGGTACGACTGGCGCCGTCTCGGCTGCCTGGCCGCAGAACCCAACCCCGGCCACCTCGCGCTCGCCGCGATCGAACAGGCCGTCCGCGCCTCCGGCGGCACCTTCACACTACTCACCCAGAACGTCGATCGCCTCCACCAGCGCGCCGGAAACATCACCGTTGTCGAACTCCACGGCAACATCATCCAGTGGCGCTGCACCAAGACGTCGAAACTTGTGGATTTGCCTCCCGCCGCCTTGACGGAGTTCCCATACCCCTCTCCCTTCACCCGCGCCGGAATACTCCGCCCCAACGTTGTCTGGTTCGGCGAGATGCTCCCGGAGGATGCAATCGCCGCCGCATCGGAAGCTGTCCGCGACTGCGACCTGTTCCTCTCGATCGGCACCAGCGCCGTGGTCTACCCCGCCGCCGGCTTCCTTCACGCCGCCCGCCAGAACGGCGCGTTTTCCATCGAGGTCAACGCCGAACCCAGCGCCGCCTCCGGAGTCGTCGATATCGCCCTCAGAGGCAAGTCCGGCGACATTCTTCCCAAGCTCCACGCCATCGCATTCTCGACGTAAAGAATTTCAAGTACCTGATCAAGCAAGATCATCGCCGCTCTTATCTGCTGCTCTGCTGCTCTGCTGCTCTGCTGCTCTGCTGCTCTGCTGCTCTGCTGCTCTGCCGCTCTGCAAACAAAGCAGCCCGCGCCGGAATTCCGGCACGGGCCGCGGGGGAAAGTGCGCCGTTTCCCTCGCCGGGAAAATCCGGTTCGCCTCACCGCTTTCCCGAAATCGACCCGGGCGCTTTCACGCGCCCGGGTCGCACAAATCAGATTCAATCGGTCACTCTCAAGGGCAGAGCAGGTCGTTGTACGCCGCGGCGAAGATCACGAAGTCCGCGTCATCGACTGTGTCGCTCCCGTCAAAGTCCGCCGGGCAGCCCGCGGGCATCGATGGGTCGTTGCAGTCCAGCGTGTTGTACGCCTGGACGAAGATCACAAAGTCCGCGTCGTCCACCTGGCCGTCGTGGTTCAGATCGCAGGGGCAGGGGCCGTGCTGCAGTTCGAATGCACCCATGTCCACGCGAGCGCCCGGTGTGCCATCGCCATCAACCAGACGCGGCAGGCTCATGATGTCGGTCGTGAGCCCCGACGCGTCCGCGTTGTTGCCGGTGTCGACGCACGCCGAGCCCACGTTGAGGCGATAGTCGTCATCAATGTTGCCCACGATTCCGTCCGAGCCCGCCGCGTTCACGAACGAGGGGCCCGATCCGATGTTGCCCGCGCCCGAAATCACCTGATTGCTCCAGTCTGGTGTCACACACGAGTAAGTCACGCTCAAGAGACCCGCCCCGGCGTTGACCTGCTTGTAGGTCGGAACCATGAGCCCCGGTCCGGTGTTGCCCCAGGCGATCGAGTTCCGCATGTCGATCGCGGCGCTCGAACCCGCCCACAGCCCGCCCGTGCCGCTGGTGCTGGTGTTGTTCGCGATTGTGCAGTTCCGCAGGAAGAGGTCCACGTTCGTGCCGGTGATGTACACCGCGCCGCCGCCCGAGGGTGCGTTGTTGCCCCACACGGCGGTGTTGTACATCCACATGTCGCCATAGGAGCGAATCGCCCCGCCCGCCGTAACGGCGTTGTTCTGATAGAACTTGCACTCGTTTACGACGAGCACCGGCTGCAGGAATCCGCCCGATCCGCCCCAATACTGAAGCGCCGCACCCTCGTTCGCCGAGTTTTGCGTGAACGTGCACTTGTCGAACGTCGGTCCGAAGAACGAAGCCGGCCCGTCGATGAACACGCCCCCGCCGCCGTGGATGGCGTAGTTGCCGAAGATCCAGCAGTTGCGGACAGTGGGAGAACCGGTGTCGGCATAAATTCCGCCGCCCGCGTCGTTGGGCGAACTTCCGTTGGCGTACCCCTCGGCGATGGTGAATCCGTCGAGTTCGCTCTGGTACGAGACGCCCGAGGCATCCACCACGTGGTACGAGTTATCGTTCTGAAGGCCGGTCCCGATCTCGCCGCTGAGGTAGCTCTGGTTCCCGACGCTCAGCACGCGCTGCGCCAGGGTCGTCTCATTCCCGACGAATCCTCCGTACATCTTCACGCCCTCAACGAGCTTGAAGCTGCTCGTCCGGAGCGTGCCCGGCGTGTACACACCGCCGGCCACCCAGATCTCCGTGATCTGCCCGCCCGACGCCTTCGCCACCGTCAGCGCCTCCTGCAGGCTCTTGAACGCGTTCGCCCACGACAATCCGGTATTCGTTCCTGCCGCATTGTCGTTCACATATAGCCGGTTCCCCGTGATCTTCACGAGCTGAAGCCCGTTGAATGCGCACTTCGCCAAGCTGACGAAGTCGCACGACGCGGAGATCTTCAGCTTCGGTGCCCCCGCGCCAACCTTGAAGTTGAACACGGCGTGCGTCTTGCCCACCTGGAACGTGTCCGGCACCGTCGGCCCGCTGGTGCTCGCCGAACCAAAGCCCAGCCCGCCGACATCGCCCGACAGGTACGTGTTGTGGTAGTTCGTGAACCCGAAGCCATCGACGTACGTCTGATCGGCCGGCGTCAGCGCCGCGTACACGTACGCCCGATAGAAGCCCTCATCGAGCCCGTTGATCTCGACCGTCACCACGCCGTTGGTATCAAACCCCATCGCGTAGTCATCCATCAGCGATCCGAAGTCGCCGCTGCCCAGGTCCCCGTTGTGGTTACCGCTGTTGGTCTTTGCCGTGATCGACAGCCCCGACGAGGCTCCGTTCAGCCCCAGCAGGTTCATCGTCGCCCCGGCCCCGCCCGTTGCCACCACCGCATTCCAGAAGCCGGCCTGGCCCGCCACGCCCGCATATCCCGCCGTCGGCGCGGTCTTCCCCGTGAAATTCAGATCCACGTTGACCGACTGGCCGAACGTAGAACCGGCACAAACAACCAACGCCATCATCGCAGAAGCCCGAAACATGTGTAATCCCCTTCTTTCCTAGACTTGTGTAAGCCGAACTACGCCCGTAGCGCACGCACCATCACGGTGCTTGCGCCTGGTCAGGGGCTTGCACTTTCCCCTCTGGCCGGGCAGACTGAATAGCGGCTCGCCGATCCGTGCGACGGATCGTGGGACCTTGGCTACCGGACCTGGAGTTTTTTGTGAACCAGAAGCCCAAGCCCGACCCCAACCCCCAACCCAAGAACGATCGCCCGGTCGCACCCTCCGGCGTCGCGACTCCGCCACCATCTCCCGCAGCCGCTCAGGTGACGCAGCTCCTCGTCGCCGCCGCCGACGGCGATTCGCGCGCCGCACGCGAACTCCTCCCGCTCGTCTACGAGGAACTCCGCCGCCTCGCGCAGGTCCGCATGGCCCGCGAACCCAAGCGCGGCGCGGGCATGACCCTCCAGCCCACCGCCCTGGTCCACGAGGCCTACCTCCGTCTCCTCGGCGATCACGAGATCCGATGGAACGGCCGCGGTCACTTCTTCGGCGCCGCCGCTCTCGCCATGCGTCGCATCCTCGTCGAGCGCGCCCGTCACCGCTCCCGCGCCAAGCACGGGGGCGGCCTCCAGCGAGCCGACATCGAAATGGCCGATATCGCCCCCGCCCTCGCCAGCGAGCCGCCCGCCGAGGAAATGCTCGCTCTCGACGACGCTCTCAAGGGCCTGGAGAAGCACGACCGGCGAAAGTACGACGTCGTCATGCTCCGCTACTTCGCGGGACTCTCCATCGAGGAAACCGCCGAGGCCCTCGAGGTCTCCCCGGCCACCGTAAAGAACGACTGGACCTTCGCCCGCGCCTGGCTCAAACGCCAGGTCGCCGGCGCCGACGAGTCCGCGGACCAATAGGCCTTGAGCACAACACCAAGCCAACGCGTCGAGGAACTCTTTCTCCGCGCCATCGAACTCTCGACGCAGGAGCGCGTCGCATTCCTCGACCACGCCTGCGAAGGCGACGCCGCACTCCGAAAGGAACTTGATTCCCTCCTCGGGTATCACTCCGGCGGTCCCGGCGGATTCCTCGATTCCAAGGACGCCCCCGGCCGCGGCCTGCTCACCCAGATAGGCGCCAGCGCCCTCTCCGAAGCCGAGCCGCTCCTCCCCACCGACAAAAAGGTCGGCAATTTCAAAGTCCTCGGCGTCCTTGGCAGCGGCGGCATGGGCGTCGTCTACGTCGCACAACAGGACCGCCCCAAGCGCACCGTCGCCCTCAAAGTCATGCGCCGCGTTCTGGCCGACCCCAACTCGGCCTCCGCCCAGCGCATCCTCCGCCGCTTCGAGCACGAGGCCGAACTCCTCGGTCGCCTGCACCACCCCGGCATCGCTCAGATCTTCGAGGCCGGCACGTACGAAGCCTCCGGCGTCACCCACCCCTACATCGCCATGGAGCTCGTCAAGGGCGATCCGCTCCTGGTCTACGCCCAGAAACACAACCTCGGCACCCGCGAGAAGCTCGTCCTTGTGGAGCGCATCTGCGAGGCCGTCCAGCACGCCCACCGCAACGGCGTAATCCACCGCGATCTCAAACCCGCCAACATCCTCGTCGATGAGTCCGGCCGTCCGAAAATCCTCGACTTCGGCGTCGCCCGCACCACCAATACCGACCTCCAACTCACCAGCGAGCACACCGCCGTCGGCTCGCTCATCGGCACGCTCCCCTACATGTCCCCCGAGCAGGTCTCGGGCGATCCCGCCGCCGTCGATACCCGCTCCGACGTCTACGCCGTCGGTGTCATCCTCTACGAACTCCTCGCAGGCAAACTCCCCTACGAACTCGCCAGCCGCTCGCTACCCGAGGCCGCCCGAATCATCCGCGACGAGGAGCCCACCAAGCTCAGCACCATCGACCGCTATTTCCGGGGCGACGTCGAGATGATCGTCCTCAAGGCGCTCGCCAAGGACCGCACCCGCCGCTACCAGTCCGCCAGCGACCTCGGCGACGACATCGCCCGCTATCTCTCCGGCCAGGCCATCTCCGCCCGGCGCGACTCCGCGATGTACGTCCTCCGCAAGCAGCTCAAACGCTACCGCGGCATCGTCTCCACCGTCGCCTTCTTCATGCTGATCGTCGTCTGCCTGGGTGTCTTCGCCGCAATCCAGGCCTTCCGCGCCTCCCGCCTCGCCGCCACGGAAATCCTCGCCAAGAACGAAGCCCTCGTCGCCCTGAAACAAGCCGAGATCCAGCGCAAGCGCGCCGATGAAACCTCCGCCTCCCTCGAACTTCAGCTCGCCCGCGCCAACGTCGAGCGTGGCCGCCTCCTGGGCATCGCCGGCAACCTTCTCGCCGCCGAAGACCTTATCTGGCCCGCCCATTTCCGCGATCCCAACTCCCGCCACACGTTTTTCGCGTTGTGGGAGCTCTACATGCACGAGCCCTGTCTCGCGACCCAGCACGCTCACGACAAGACGATCTGGGGCATGAGCGCTTCGCGCGACGGCACCGTCGCGGTCACCGGCGCCGACGGCGACTCCGTTTTCAAAGTCTGGAACACCTCCACACGCAAGGTCATTTGCGAAGTTCCCGCGCCCTCCAAGCCCTGCCGGGCCCTCGCCCTCAACGCCTCCGGCACCCGTCTCGCCGCCGGGTTTGACGACGGTGATGTTGTCCTCTTCGACCTCGCCGACGGCTCCGTCGTCACCAACGCCAAGCTCACCAACCAGAATGTCCGGGGCCTTGAATTCTCCCCCAACGGGTCCGTCCTGCTCGCCGGCCTCGGCGACGGTCGCCTCCTCGATCTGGATCCCGCCACGCTCTCGGTCCGCTCCACGATCGCGAAGACCGCCTCCTACATCGGGCGAGTCACCTGGTCCGACGACGGCAAGCTCTTCGCCGTGGCTCACAACGACTCCACCGTCGATCTCTGGACGTGGCAACCAGACGCCGGCCCCTCCCAGATCCGAACCTACAAGGGACACTCGGGCGCCATCGGCGTCCTCGCTTTCACGCCCGACGCCTCCGCCCTCGGCACGGGCGGCAGCGACCGCACCGTTCGGGTCTGGTCCACCGAATCGAGCGAGTGCCTTGCCGTGCTCGACGCCCCCAACGGCACCGTCCGTTCCATCGTCTTCACGCCCGATGGCCAGCGACTCGTCGCCGGAGGCTGGTGGACCATGAACGTGTGGGACTGGCGCAAGGAGACCAAGCTGCGTTCTTTCTCCTGCCCGGAAACCTGCAGCGGGGCCGCCCTCGTCGCAGACGGCATTGAACTCTGGGGCACCGTCGGTGATTCCATCCGCATCTGGGACTTCGCGCCAAACCCGGGAGTGGAAATGCTCCCCGGCCACACGGGCCGCTCCGTGGCTGCATGGAGCCCCGATTCAAGGTACATCGCCACCGGCGACGCCGCAGGAAAAGTGCGGATCTTCGACGGCGAATCCTTCAGACTGCTTCGAATGCTTTCGGGCAGCACCGGACGAATCCGCGCCTTGGCGTTCGACGCAAAGTCCCGTTACCTCGTCGTGGCCGGCGAGGAACCCCGCGCCCGCGTCTACGACCTCTCCTCTTCCAACCCCGAGCCAGCCATCGTCCTCGAAGGCGCCCACGCACTCTCCCCCCGCTCGATCGATTTCATGCCCGACAATTCCATGCTCGTGCTCCCCTACAGGGACGACTGTCACCGCATCCTGAGCTTCCCCGACTGCGTCGAATTGCGCAGGATTCCCACGACCGGCCAGACCGAAGCGCTGAGCGCCCGCTTCTCTCCCGACGGGAAGATCCTCGCCACCAACGACCGCGATCAGGCGCTGCGGCTCTGGCGCGTTCCTTCGTTCGAACTCATCGGCTCCATGCGACCCGGCGGCGCTTCCGGCCAGCCATGGTCGATGGAGTTCACCCCCGATTCCGCCAGGCTCCTGCTCACCAGTTGGAACAAGCGCGCCGAACTCTGGGACGTGCACTCGGGTCAGTGCATGCAGGTGTTCGAAGGCCACGGCGGCCTCGTCACCGACGTCGCCGTCCGCATCCGCGAGCCCATGATCTTCGCCACCACCAGCACCGACGGCACACTCAAGCTCTGGGACATGACACACACCAACGAGCCCTGCATGCTCACCATCGATCGCTTCCAGAACTGGGAGGTCAACAGCCTGCAATGGAGCCCAAACGGCCGCAAGTTGCTCGTTGGTGATTCCGTCGGCAACGTCCAGATCTGGAACATGCGCTACTTCAACCGCCACATGGGCGGCAACATGCAGTACCAGCTCGACCGCCACAAGAAGTCGCTCCCGGCAGACGCACCCTACAGCGAGATTTTCGAGGAAATGAAAATCCTCAACGACCGGTCGCGCACCGGCGCCTAGCGATCATCGCCTCCGCCGCTCTCCTCAACTGAACCGGGCCCAAAGCGCCGCCAAGTCCGCGATTAACTCGCCGCCAAACCCTTGAACGAGCCGGCCCGGTTCCGCCACCGGCGAACCTCCGAGCCGATCCTCGCAAGAATTCGCATAAGTTCCTTCTTTTCAACGCGTTACACCGCGCCGCGTTCACGTCTTCCGCAGCCTGCCCCGCTCCTTTCCGCTTCTACATGCGAAGAACTTGTTCGGAGAATCAACCATGTCCTTCAATGCAGTCTTTTCGCGTCGCCAGGCACTCACCCGCTTTACCGCCTGCGGTGCTGCCGCCGTTCTGTGCGCCGACGCGCTCGCCGGTGCGGTCTTCCAAACGCTGGGCAATTGCGTCAGCATCACGCTGACTCCCGAGTTCTACAACGTCAAGACCGGCCGCTGGTGCTACTACATCGCCGACAGATACAACCCGGATGCTCCCCGCTTCCGTCCCTTCGGCAATCCACAACCAAACGTCATGACCCGCGTGCTCGTGAAAGACATCCGGACCAAGCTCCCGAAGAAGGGCGCCCGCGTCGACGTCTACGCGCACAAGCCCGGTGCGCCCTGGGATTTCAAGAAGGATTTCTACGGCGCACAGACCAGCGATTCCAGCGGCTACGCCACCTTCCACCCGTTCTACCTCGCCCCCGGCACGTGGGATCTTCGCTACGTTTCGAACGGCGCCGTCGATGTGTTCAGGACCATCCGTGTCTGATCGCACCGACTTCGCGAGCGACCGCCCGGTCGAATATCGCGCGTCGCCAAATCCTTTCGACCCCTCCCACCGCGGCGGTCCTCGCAGGAAGAAGGCGATTCAACGCCGGCTCGAACAGGCCCATGCGCGCCGGCTGCCTCATCAGCAGGTCCTTCGTAATTCACTACCTGCGCACCGGTTGGGCCGCCTGCAATTTCCGGTGCAGACCGAGCCTTCGGTTTCCGCTTCCATGATCGACACGGCAAGGACCCTGCCGGGAAAGGACTTCTCCATGTTTAACAACAACGCTTCATCCGCCCGCCCCGAAAGCGACGCCCGATCCGCAGCTATGAGCCGCGGCGGCGCTCTCATGCGCGCCGGCGACCTCGATCCACCCGAACAACTGGTTTCGCGCCGGAGCGCGCTGGCACGGTTTGCCGCCGTGGGCGCCGCCGCATGCTTCGGGGCAAGCGCGTTCGGAAAAGGCCCCTTCCCATTCCTGGAGACGTGCTATGCCTACGCGCTCACTCCGGAATTTTACAACTGCAAGACCGGCAAATGGCTGTTGTACATCGCGCATCGTCCGGGCAAGATCAGCTTCGGGCCGCTCGCCTCCCCGGAGCCCAACGTCAAGACCCGCGTTCGATTGGTTCACACCGTCACCCGCCGCCCGATCCCCGGCGTGCGCTGCGACCTTGACAAACGCTCCTACAGCAACGACAAGTTCCCGTGGCACCACTACGACTCCAAGCTCAGCGACAAGGACGGGTACGCCACGTTCGACCCGATCTACCTGTCGCCCGGAATCACCTGGCAATTCCGTTACAGCGCACCCTGCGCAGAAACGGTCTACCGGTTGGTCCGCGTCTAGCCGCCCGGTTCGCGCCCCGGTCGAATGAAGCCGGTGTTCCGAGTATGCTCCGCGACGGCGCGGAACGTTCGAGGAATGTCGAATTCGAGCTCGCGCAGGGAAGGGTGGTCACCGATCGATGGACAGTCGCTCCGCGCCGCATCATGCCGACGAAACGTCCGCCGTCCAACCCGGGCCGCCACGGGTTTCGCACTCCGAACTCAATCGCCTCCACGCCGGCGCCGAAACGCTCGACGTCGCGACCGACCCGCGCCCGCCCTCGACTCTCCCCACGACCGAAGACCTCCCCGGCGATTCCTTCCCCGGCTACCGGGTCCTCTCGCGCCTGGGCGAGGGCGGCTTCGGCGTCGTCTACCTCGCCGAGCAGCTCGCCCCCATCCGTCGTCGCGTCGCGCTCAAGGTTCTCAAGGCCGGAATGGACTCGCGCGCTGTGCTCCAGCGCTTCGAGGCCGAGCGTCAGGCCCTCGCCCTGCTCGATCATCCCGCCATCGCCACCATCTACGACGCCGGCACCAGCCGCGAAGGCCTCCCCTTCTTCGCGATGGAGTACATCCCAGGCATTCCCATCACCGCCCACTGCGACCTCGAGCGGATGGGGATCCGCGCGCGCCTCGACCTCTTCGCCAAGGTCTGCGACGCCGTCTACCACGCCCACACCAAGGGCATCATCCACCGCGATCTCAAGCCCGGCAACATCCTCGTCACCGTCCAGAACGAATCCACGCCGATGCCCAAGATCATCGACTTCGGCGTCGCCAAGGTGCTACAGCCGCTCCCGGGCCTGAGCCCCGCCTACACCGAGTTCGGCGTCTGGATCGGCACCCTCGAGTACATGAGCCCCGAACAAACCGACCTCGGTGCTCAGAACATCGACGTCCGCTCCGACGTTTACAGCCTCGGCATCATCCTCTACCAACTCCTCACCGGCGCGCTCCCCTTCGATTCCGACACGCTCCGCGCCGGCTCGCTTCCCGATATCCGCCGCATCATCCGAGAATCCGAGCCGCCCCGCCCGAGCGCCGTTCTCTCCGTCCGCCCTGATTCGGCCCAGGTCTCCGCCGAGCACCGCAAGACTCGACCGGCCGATCTCGCCCGCACGCTGCGCAACGAACTCGAATGGATCCCCCTCAAGGCCATCCGCAAGGACCGGACCGAACGCTACCAGTCCGCCTCTCACCTCGCCGAGGACATCCGCAACTATCTCGCCGGCCTCCCCCTGCAGGCCGGACCCGTCACGATCTCCTACCGAACGCGGAAGCTCGTCCGCCGGCATCGCATCGCCTTCACCACCACCGCCCTTGTGCTGCTCGCTCTTTCCGTCAGCGCCGCGATCGCGATCCGTTCGCTCATGCTCCGCGCCTCCGGCCTCGAGCAAACCCGCCAGGCCATGAGCGTGACCAACGCCATGCTCGAACGCATCATGGGACCCGAGGCCGCCAGCGTCATCGACGTCTCCGATCTGCTCGACAAGACCGCCGAGGAACTCCGCACCCAGCGCCTGAACGACCCCACGCTCGCCGCCGACATCGCCAGCTGGTGCGCCTCGGGCTACCGCACGCTCGACCTGCCCGACGATTCCCTCGAGATGGCCCGCCTTGCGCTCGCTTGGCGTGAGAAGGCCCTCGGCCCAGGCCACCCCGACTCCATCTCCGCACGCGCAACCGTCGGCGCATCCACCCACCTCGTCGGCGACTCCCCCGCCGCGGCACGCATACTCGAGCAGTCCGCCGCCGAGCACGAGCGTGCCTTCGGCCCCTCCGACGACCGGACTCTCGAGGTCCGCTCCAACCTCGCCGCCGTTCTTGCCAATCTCGACCGCTTCGAAGAGGCCGACGCAATTCTCCGTGACGTCATCGCCCGATCTTCCCGCACTCCGGGCGCAAAGCCCGAGCGCGCCGCACAGACCGAACTCATCCTCGCCGGTCTTCTGATGCGCCGCGGCGAAAAGCCGGAATCAATCGCCGCCGCCCGGCACGCCACAGAAAGTCTCGAGTCGTCCCTCGGCACCACCCACCGCTACGCGCTCCAGGCCCGCGGCGTCGAAGGCGCGCTCTACTTCCAGGCCGACGACCTCGAAGCCTCCGAGCGCACGCTTTCCGCAGTCCTCCCGCTCATGCGCCGCCTCCTCGGCGAGGAAGATCACGCGACGAAGGCCTGCGTTGTAAACCTCGGCACCACACTGACCAAACGCGCCCGCCCCGACGAGACCATCGCCCTCGTCCAACCTCTTCTCGAGCGGTGCCTCGCACGCCCCGGAAGAGTTAACCGCGGCACGGCCATGCTCGCCGAAACACTCCGCCAGGCCCTTGGAAATCGCGAACCGACACCCGAACAGCAGTCCCTGCTCGACAAGGCCGATTCGCGCTAAGAGGCTGTTTCACAAGCCCCTTCCCCGAGAGAAGGGGTTGGGGGAAGGGTTGGTATTTCGTCTCTCTGAAACAGTCTCGAAGACCCCTCGCATAGCCCAATATTTCCGCAGACTCTCCGCCCCATCCACGCTTCCCATTCAGAGTGAATGACGCATGAGCCCCCGAGGATCTCCAATCTGAAACCGACCACCGATCCGGCGTGCGAAACCTGGAGGGGAATCGCACGCCGACACTCCGATCGGCGTCCCCGCGAGTGGACGCCGATCCATTCTCAAAGTTCTGGCGGCCGCACCGCCAAGCCGCCTCATGATCGCGTGCGACCCCCGGACTTCACATCCGCTTCGTCCGCGTGAACCGAATGCAGAAGCCTGTGGGCCGAGGGGGTGAGCAGAACCGTCACCGTCGTGATGAAGACGATTCCGGAGAACATGGCGTAGCAGATGGCGAAAACCTTGCCGCCGCTCGTCGTCGGGCTGGTGCTCGGCCCCATCGCCGTCAGGATCATCGTGGCCGAATACGCCGCGTCGATCCAGTCCTGGTTGTCAATGACGTGGTACCCGACCATGCCAACTCCGAGCGAGCCCGCGATCAGCGCCGCCGCGACGACGGTGTGCCAGAGCTGACGACGCAGAAAGCGGCCCCAGGGCAAAAGCGGCTCGGACTTGTGCTCGAACATGGCCGACAGCGTACCGCACCCACCATCGCCTGTCGCACGCACTAATACCCGCTCTTGACGTCCACCACATTGAGGAGCGGCTCCCCCTTTCCAAATCTCCGGATGTTCTCCTCAATGAGCGCCCACTCCCGTTGGTCCGTCAGGTCCGCCTCCGCCGAGACGTGCGGCGTAATCACGACCCGCGGCTCTTTCCACAACGGATGCCCGCTCGGCAAGGGTTCCGGATCGGTGACGTCGAGGCACGCCCCCGCCAAGCGCCCGCCTTTGAGTGCAGCGATCAGCGCATCGGTATCCACAATCTTCCCGCGGGCCACATTAATGAGATAGGCCCCCGGCTTCATCGCCCCGAACATCTCGGAATTGAACAGCTTGGTCGTTTCCTTCGTCAGCGGCACGCAGATCGCCACCACGTCGGCCTCGCCAAGCATCACCTTGAGATCCTCCGGCTTGCCGACCTTCTCGACAAACGCCGGCGCCGGGGCGTCGGTCCTGCGTGTGGCGATCACCCGCATCCCGAACCCGTTCGCACGCTTGGCAACCTCCGTGCCGATCCCTCCGATCCCGATCACCAGCATCGTCTTGCCCTGAAGCGCCATCGGCTTGTTCGCTGGCTCGGCCTGATCCCCCCACTTCCCGTCCGACTGGTTCTTGGCGTGTTCGCCCAGGTTCCTCGTGAGCGAAAGCAGCATCGCAAACGCATGATCGGCGATCGTCGGACCGTGCACGCCGCGGCTGTTGGTCATCACGATGCGGTCATTCCCCGCAATCCCCTCCATGCCGACGTACCGATCGACCCCGGCCGAGAAGCTCAGCACCCACGTAAGTTTCGACGCGTTCTTGAGGAACTCCGGCGTTAGCAGATGCGCCGCAACACCATCCGCTTCCTGCGCATGCGCCAATGCCGACTGCCGATTCAGCCCGGCGATGATCCTGACATTCGGCGCTTCCTTCGAGAGCCGGGCCACCGTCTCGGCCGGCATCTCTCCAACCAGAAGAGTCAGCGTGACTTTCCGTGCCGCCTCCGGGTCGGCAGGCATGACGTGCGCGACACGCGAATTCCGGGTCGAACCGATCGATTCCTGAACGACCGATGCCGGCTGCGCCCCCGTCTCCGTACCAAGCGAGAAGGCGCAAAGCAACGCCGCAAGAACGGAGCTGCGCCGGCGCCGCGGGATTGTGAATCTCGTTCCGTTCATATTCCTTGCTATCGGTTCGGCCCTCGAAGGTCCGGATCGATCTGGATCGGCTGCCAGCCCGGGATCCCCCGCACCGACTTGATCTGGCTGTTGACCTGAAGGAAATCGACCGAACCATCGTCGTACACCCGGTACAGATAGTTGTCGCCGCCGGCCACACCGATGATTTTTCTATCTGATCCGCCCGCCATTCCGCCCAGAACGAGCCCGACCACCGCCGCGGTTAGAACGATGGAGGCAGTCTTCCGCGCGCGACCACGCCCTTCCGGTCGGCTATTTATTGCGTTCATGGTTCTTCTCCCACCGCCGTTCAGGCGAGCTTGGCTTCCATGGTGATCTTCGCGTTCAGCACTTTGCTCACCGGGCAATTGGCCTTGGCTTCGGCCGCGAGCTGTTGGAACTTCGCACCGTCGATCCCCGGGACCTTGCCCGTCACGTCGAGGTGGACCGCCGTGATTTGCCAACCGCCTCCCACCTGGTCCATCGTGAGCGTCGCATTGGTCGCCAGGCTCGTCGGCACCGCGCCGGCGTTGGTCAGCATGAGCGAAAAGGCCATGGTGAAGCAGCCAGCGTGGGCCGCGGCGATCAGCTCCTCCGGGTTTGTACCCGCGCCGCTCTCGAACCTTGACGAGAACGAGTACGGTGTGTTCTTGAGCGCGCCGCCCGGGGCCGAGAGAGACCCCTTGCCTTCCTTGATCGAACCGTTCCACTGCGCCTGCGCTGTCCGCTTGATTGCCATCGTGATTCTCCTTATTTCCACCAGTCTACATCCGGCCCGTCTTACGTGTGAACGCGCTCGTGAAGCAGCGGCATTTGTCGTATGTACGGCCCGATCAGGGGGTCGTCCGATTCGATGAACGCGTCGAACGGGCCATCGAACGAGATTTTTCCATCGTGCATCATCACCACGCGGGGCTCGAGCGACCGCAGCAGTTCCGTGTCGTGAGTCACGATTACCGACGTCCGCGCCAATCCGACCGACGTCGGCGATTCGTGGGTCTGCCGGATCAGGTGGTGGATCTGCGACGAGGATTCAGGATCCAGCCCCGACGTTGGTTCGTCGTACAGCACAAGCACCGGCTCCATGACGAGCGCCCGTGCGATCGCCACCCGCTTGGCCATGCCACCCGACAGGTCTTCGCGCCTGCGTTCGAGGATCTGGTCGGGATCGAGGCCGACATCGGCCAGCGCCCGGCGTGCCTTCGGCAGGATCTCCTCGTCGCTCATCCGCTTGATCTCGCGGGGCCAGAGCGCGAGGTTGTAGAAGACCGTTCCGCTCAGAAGCGCGTTCCGCTGGAAGACCACGGCCCAGTGGATGCGGATGTCGTCCATCTGATCGTCGGTCAGCGTCGCGAGATCGCGAAGGGGCGAACCCTCGATCTCATGATCCGCGAGCAGCACCCGACCGTGGTCGGGGCTGAGGTGCCCGGTGATGTGCTTGAGCAGCACCGTCTTGCCGCAGCCCGAATGCCCGACGATCGCGATCATCTCACCGCGCCGCACGTCCAGATCGACGCCGCGCAGCACCCGCTGGTCGCCGAACGACTTGTGCAGGTCCTCGATGAGAATCTCCGGGCTGCCGGTCTTCGTCGCTGCGGCGGTCACGTGCATCGCCGTCATGCTAGCGCGCGGCGGCATTCGCCCGCGTTCAACCTCCGCTGCTATCACCCATTCTGGCCCGCGGGCTCGAACAACTCGACGAAGTTTCCTTCCCCGTCGGAAATCGGCGCCTGACTTCCGCCGGGCCCGCGCACGACCGTTCCGGCCAGTGACACACCTGTGGCGGCCAGGCGCGCGAGTTCCGATTCGAGGCCCCGGACCGGCAGAACCAGCCTGTTCCAGCCGCCCGGGACGGGAGAGCGGCCGTCCGGGAGCGTCCGCGCCGCGGAAGTTCCGGGCCCGCTCAGCCAGAGCTCGACACCCCCGCGCTCGACGATCGCGAAGGCCGGCCCCCACCGTTCCTTGACCGCGAATCCCAAATGGCCTGAGTAGAAGCGCACCGCCCGCTCCACATCCTCGACCAGGTATCGGAATGCTGGCATCGATTCCCTCCTGCCTCACGGTACCGGCGGGGCCGGGAAAGGTTTCGGCGAACGCGGGTGCGAGTGTCTTTGCATGAGCGCACCAACGCAATCCCGCCCCGCGCCGATCCGCCTGCACATCGACGCCATCGAGCGCCGCGAGGGCTGGACTATCCTGGACACGTTGCCCCATCCGGCGGCGGACATCATCGGCAATTGCCAGGACCTCTCCCGCTTCGCCGACGAGTCCGTTGAGGAGATCTATGCCTCCCACTTCTACGAGCACCTGAGCTACATGCACGAACTGGTGCCGGCTCCGCAGGAGGCGTTCCGGGTGCTCAAGCGGGGCGGGCTGCTCCGGATCGTGGTGCCGGACCTTGAAGTGCTCTGCCGCCTGTTTCTTGAGCCCACGTTGACGTTCAAGGAACGCACCGAGGCGATGCGGATGATCATGGGCGGGCAGATGGACGAGTTTGACTACCACAAGGGCGGGCTGTGGTTCGAGCTTCTCGATCGCATCCTGCGCGATGTGGGCTTTGCCAATGTGCAGCGTGTGCAGAGTTTCGGTCTCTTCAAGGACACCACCGAGGCGGTGTGCGGGGGGCGCCGGATCAGCCATAACGTCACTGCTTACAAGTCCTGAGTACGCCTTTTGCTCCGTGCGGTATGCTCCGTGTGCGCCGAAAGGCGCCGAAGGAGCTTGCGCATGAACGGGTGGGCGGTCTTTGCGGCCTGTGTGTCCGTGTCGTGCGTCTCCGCTGCCGTTCCGCCATGGGCGGATGGCTTTGAGTCCTATCCGAACACCGCGCTCTCGAGCAGCCCGGACTGGTACGCGCCGGCGGGGTACTTCCGGGTGCTGACCACGGGCTTCCCGCGTTCGGGGACGCACCACGCCTCGCTTGACGTCGGGAGCTACGGCGACTGGGGGCATGTTCTGGGCCTGGGCTTTGGCTGGACGAACTACCAGTTGAACTATGCCGACGGCTGGGTGTCGTATTCGCCGGCGACAGGAGCGGGGTCGGTGCTGACGATGAGCGCGTATGCGAAGATCGTGCCGCAGGGCCCGTATTCGCGTCCGGTGGTGTGCGGGATCGAGCTGGTGAATCCGACGGGCGGGACGATCTCCAGCATGTTCCTGCAGGGTGATGGCTCCTTGGCGGGGCTGACGGTTTATGACTACGACAACTCGGAGAACTTCGGCGAAACGTGGGGAACGTTGGGCGGATTTACGGACATGACGCAGTGGAATCGGCTCCTGATCCGGGTGGATTTCTCCAATCGCTCGGTGCGGTTTGAGCACAACGGCGTGCTCCTGTTCGTGAGCGCGATTACGGCGACGGAGCTCGGCAGGATCTCGATGGTCACGATCGCTTATCCGAAGGCGCCGATCAACAGCGGGAGACAGCCGATCCTTTACTTTGACGACGTTTCGGTCACGACGGCGGCGCACTGCGACGGCGACTTCAACCTCGACTTCCTGGTGGACGATGGCGACTTTTCGATGTTCGTGCAGTCGTACGACATGCTTGACTGCGCGACGATCTTTCCGCATGCCTGCTCCTCGGATCTTGACGGCAACGGGGTGGTGGACGACGCGGACTTTGTGCTCTTTGTTTCGGCGTACGACGCCCTGCTTTGTCCGTGATGCGGGATTGCGTCGGGGTCATTGGGGGGGCGGGCGCCGGTTCCAGATCGTGATGGTCTCTCCTTTGGGGAGGCGGGATTCGCTTGCTCGCGTGAATCGCTGGTCGGCGGCCAGGAGGCGCTTGAGGGGTGCGTAGTCGAGATTGCCGTAGCCTTTGAAGAACGGCGATGCCGGGGTGAGTTCGAGCAGGGCGATGGTGTCGGCGCTGGTGGACTTGAGCCAGGCTTCGAGCACGGCGGGGTCCTGGCTGGTCCGGTTGTAGTTGGTGATGTCGAGGCGGCAGAGGCGCGGGGTGCGGAACTTCTCGAGGTAGGCCCACTTGAGGCTGAACGACTCCGCGTCGGTGCAGAGGAGTTGGACGTTCTTGCCCGGCGCGATGGCGGCCATCACGGGGTCGGTGCATTCGAAGACGGGTGTCGAAGCGGTGCGGAGGCCGCCTTCCTGCGAGCGGCCGATAGAGAATGCGTTGGGCCAGAGGAAGAGGCCGAGTGCGAGCAGGAGGCCGGCTCCGGCAGCCTGCGCGAAGGGCGCCGATGCGCGGGCGACGAGACCGAGGAGCGTGGCGAGGCCGAGCCCGGCGGTGACCCAGGAGACCGCGATCCAGGAGTGGATGAAGCGGTTCTTTAGCATTGGGTGATGGAAGGTGAGCAGGGCGGAGATGATGAGGAAGGCGAAGATGGCGGCGTTGCGGCCCCGGAATGCGCCGAGGAGGCCGATCGCGCTCAGGGCCACGATGACGATGAGCAGCGATTGTGAGCCGAGGTAGTCGTCGGTCATCGCCTTCCAGTAGTACGAGAGGCCGTAGAAGGGGACGTAGTGCTCGACCTTCTGGTCGGTGTTCTGCGGGCTCAAGAACCAGAGGAACCAGCCGAGGCGCTTGGGGATGAGGAACCAGATGGCGATGGGGATAGCGGTGCCCAGGACAATGGTGCGGTCGCCCGGCGTCCAGGTGTCGGCCCAGCGGCGGCCGGTCCGGCGCCACCAGAGGATGAGCTGCACGCAGAAGAAGACCCAGGCGATGTGCGCCACACCGTGGGGACGGTTGATGCCGATGGTGCGGCCGGCAGCATGGAATTCCAGTGGTCCGGTCTTCATGACGTAGAGAGCAAGGCCGAAGAGCGCTGCGCTGATGATCAGAACGGGGTTGAAGGGCGCGCGGGCGAGCCAACGAAGGGGATGGCGGAGCGTCTCGCGCGTGGCGGCGAGGATCGCGGTCCGCCGATGCCATGCTTCCGAGGCGAGGATTGCGAAGGTGACGAGGAGCCAGTAGTTGTACTTGAGGAAGAAGAGGACGGTCCAGACGAGGGCGAGGGTGATGGCGCTCCTGCGGGAATCGCGTTCGGAGTGCAGGAGGTAGAAGTAAAGAACGGCGAGCGAGAGGCAGGCGCCGGAACTTTCGAGCATGACGTCGGTGGCGTAGGCCCGGTGGGCGGGGCTGGCGAGGACGAGGAGAGAAGCGGCGAGACCGGCGGTGTTGGCGATCCAGGCGCCGGGATACGGGAGGTGACGGGCGGCACGGCGGGTGAGCAGGAAGGCGAAGATCGCGGTCCCGACCCACATGCACAGGCTTGGGAGAATGGCGAGGCGGTGATCGGGGCCAAGGAAGAGTTGGACGAGGCCTTCCATGAACGGGTGCACGATGCCCCAGACCTGCATGCGCTCGAGTTGATCGAAGAACGTGCGCGGGTCGAGGTCGCGGGCGCTCATGGCGAGGGTGAGGCCCTGGAGGTAGTGGGCGTTGCGGTCGCCCTGGGATTCCCACCAGAGGAAATCGGCGAGGGGCCAGTATTCCCGGAACAGGTGAACGGCTGCGGCGAGCGCGAGCAGCCCGAGCAGGCCAAGAAAGGCGGCGTCGATGCGACAGCGCGCGGTGTCTGATAGTGGCCGGACTTCCATGATCCGCGACCGTTCCGAATCCGGTATTGGGGCGTTCTGCTCGATGCGTGGAGGTTATCGCGCGATTCGATGGATTCCGGAGGGTGTGGAGGAGAACGCAAGAAGCGACTCTGGACAGCGGTGGTAGGCTGAAACGAACGCGGTCGCCCGGGCCGCGGGTGAGGAGATTGAACATGGGTTTGTTCTCGAAAGTCCGGACCGCGGCCCCGGTGGCCGTGGTCCTGTGCATCGGCCCGATGGCCGTGGGGTTGACGAACACGGCGCGGGTGTCGATCAATCCAAGTTTCAGCGGCGGCGGCGGGCCGATCGACATCATCCAAACCAATCCGGGCACCGTGGATGCGACGGGGTCGACGACGGGGGGATTCAATTCGTCCGGCGACGCGACCACGCACACGCAGTACGGGCTGATCCGGGTGACGGCGCACGCATTGGGCGGGCTGGGCGCCACCGGGACCGGTATTTTCCAGGATTCGATCACCATCACCTCGCCGGGCGTGACGAGCGGAACCCCGGGCACGCTTGTGTACGACGTGCGGGTGACGGGCGGGATCGACGCGTGGAGCGGGTCGTCGGCGGGTCGCTGGCAACTTCGGGCGGACCTTGGGGGCGGCCCGTTCGATATCTCGGCCGACGCGGAATTTTCGAGCCCGGAACTGCCAAACCACGGGTATCACGGCAGCCCGTTTGGGACGTACAGCGCAACGGTCTCGTTTCAGTTTGGGATGGCAACGACACTCGATGTTCAATTCAGCGGGACCGCCGGCGCGGCGAACGGCGTCAACGGCGCCGGGGCCGCGGCGGTTGATCCGTTTGTGCTCGCGGTTTGGGGTGGGATTCATGACGTCAAGGCCAATGGAACTCCCGTTGGGTCGTTCGGAACTTCGTCGGGCTCGGGAACGAACTGGGCGCCGGCCGCGAACGCCTGTCCGGCTGATCTCAATGGTGACAATCAGGTGGACGATGCCGACTTCGTGCTCTTTGCCGGGGCGTACAACATCCTCGACTGCGCTGACCCGGCGATGCCGGCGGGCTGCCCCGCGGACCTGAACGGGGACGGCGTTGTGGACGACGCGGACTTTGTGGCGTTTGTCGCGGCGTACAACGAATTGGTCTGCCCGTAGATTGCTACGCGGTCGAGAGAGGCGGAGCCGGAAGAGCGGACGCGTTGGGGGTGCCCAACGTACGTTTTGGTTTGGATTTGAGCGGCGACTTGGCGCCGTTTCTCTTCGCGGATGCGGGCGAGGGGCGGCGGGGTGATTTGGACTTTGGTGCTTGCTCGTCGTGGCGGATGATCGAGACGCCTTCGATACCGGTTCGGCCGAAACGGTCGGCGCCGATGATCATGTAGTGGGCGCGTTCGTCTTTTTGGGGAGAAGGTGTCGAGGTGTCGAGGTGACGAGGTGTCGAGGGTTTGGAATTTCGTTTGTGCGAGAGAGAGAACGCGGAGGGGGCGGAGAAGGCGGAGTGGCGCGGAGCGGGGAGTTGGGATTTTGGATTGGGAATTGGCGATTTCGGATTGCGGATTTCGGATTGCGGAATGGGGGAAGAAGCGGAATCGGCATCGATTGAATCGTCTGGATGGAAACGGGCATGATAAGGAACGGGTGCGGCGGCGCGGGGCTTTGCAGTGGGATCGAAGTTGCTGAGGCGGAGGAGATGCGCGACGGACTTGCGGATGTTTTCGCGGTAGCGCAGACGCAGGGCAAAGCAGGGCGCGTTGTGCGGGAGTCGGTCGAGGTGTGCCGCCTCGGCCTGGGCCTGATCGAGGGATTCGGTGAGGAGATGGGCGATGCGGGGGAGCGCCAGGGAGATATTGAAACGGGCGCGGCGGGCGCTGGCGGACTCCATGGCGAGAAGGCGTTCGGCGATTTTCGGCCGGGCGAGCCAGAGAGTCAGGGCCTCGAAAGATGTGCTGTGCGCGCGGGCGATGTCGGTGAACGAACGGTCGGGGCTCGCGATTTCTTCGAGGACGGCTTGGACGTTCGCGGGGGCGAAGGGCGTGACGTCGAGGGACTCGGATGGCGTTGGAGTTTGGTGGGTCTTGAGAGTCATGGGGCGGAGACTACCACAGAAATCGCCCTGAAGACGGTTTTTGTTTGGTTTTTGATAGAATTTTGGACGATTTGTTCTAAGGGGTTCATGGACAAGAGTTTGCGGTTGGCAATCTGATACAGCCTCCAGTTGAAGCTCGCGCGATCGTGTTCGTTCAAGCTACCGAGCTGAAAAACGGCGCCCCCTCCGTCTTCGCTCGGAGACTCGCTCAGACACCTCCCCCGCTGGCAGCGGGGGAGGAGAAGGATGGGGACGCGCGGCGATTCTGGGGACATGGAAATGCGGACTCAGGGTGCGGGATGGTTCGCACGCCGATCCGTGGGTGTCGCTCGAAGACTCGTTCGCTCCACCCGTGGCATCCTTCCTTGGCCCCTCCGGGGCCACGCCGTGAGCGGAGCGTCGCAGCGTGTGGCTAAAGCCCCATCCTTTAGAAGCCCGTTCAAACGGGCTGATGAAAAGGCGCCTAGATGAGGGTTTCATGTTTCACTGGTACCGCCGCTGAAGCGGCGGCCTGACAGCGAGCAAGGCCGATGAATCGGCCTGAATGAAGCGGAATTGCACGCCGGTTCACGGAGTTGCCAGGAGGGGCAGAGGAGGGCGGCGCCAGCATCGATCGCGTCATTCCTTTGCCTCTCCGGGGCAATGTGAGCTCGCGCATGCGCACCACGGGTTGTGCTCGCTCGCGGACTCGCTCGCTTCACCCGTGGCATCCTTCCGCGGCCCCTGTCGGGGCCTTGGAAATGAGCGGCTTGGGAAAGCGGCGCCGCTCTGCGAGTTGGGTCTCCACTCTTTCTGTGGAGTGTGCGTTGCGCTTGCTCGCGGACTCGCTCAGACACTCCGCTGGAGGACATGCATCAGGCTCTGGTTCATGGCCGATTGGAGCAGCGGTTCTGGGGACTTGGAGGTGAGGGCACCCTTTCAGGGTGCCGAACCACTCGCGTTTTACCGAGGGTGTCGCTCGGGAGGACCCTCGCTCCACCCTCGGCTAGGTTCTGCCGGCCCGTTGGGCTGGAGGCAGAGCGCGGTGCACCCTGATGTCACGGTCATCGGCCGGAGCCCCTCCTTTGCCCCTCCGGGGCAATGTGATTTCGCGCACGCTAACCACGGGTTGCGCTCGCTCGCGGACTCGCTCGCTTCACCCGTGGCATCCTTCCTTGGCCCCTGTGGGGGCCTTGGGGCGGGGCGTGAGACGCGGTCTCTGGGTGAGGTGTGCCCAGCGCACCCTTGCTGGGCAGAGTTGTGCTTCAAGCGATCGATTGGTCGCGCGAACGGGTGCGAATGTCTTGCACGCTTTCAGCGTGCCGGGGTCTTGCGGACGCTCACCGCGGGTGCCGCCAGCGCGGCAACCCTCGGCTCGATTCTGTCAGCCCTGTCGGGCTAAAGAACAGACCGGGTTCGGCGGGTGCTGGATGCAGCTCATGCAAACTCCTGACGAGGCTTGTGTTGTCGGGTTGTGTGCGGCAGAGAACGGGGAAGTTTCCCCGTGGAATCGCGGCTGGTGCCGGGGTAAGCCTGTGTATCGGCGTCCGGCTGGGCGGCGCGGCGTGAATGGCTGTGTCGTGCCGGGCGCCGGATGGGGGCGGAAAGGACTTGGTCCATGTTTGCAAAGAGAATGGGGTTCCGGAGCCCGGGGAGGGGTCCGGGTTGTGTGATTTCGCGCTCTGATGGAAACCTGCCGTCGATGAGTCGGCGAACGTGGATTGCCGCGCTGGCTCTTGCGGCGGGCGCGGGATGCTCGCTGGGTGCGGTGGTGCATGTGAACATCGCGGCGGGGCCGGGCGGGGATGGGACGACGTGGGCGACGGCGTTCAATGCGCTTGATGTGGGGCTTGGTGCGGCGCAGTCGGGGGATCAGGTGTGGGTGGCGCAGGGGACGTACCTGACTCCGCCGCCGGCGCCTTCGTACTCGCGGTTTGTCGTGCCGAGCGGCGTGAGCCTGTACGGCGGGTTCGCTGGGACGGAGAGTTCGGTCGGCCAGGCCCAGCCCGGCGTGAACATCACAATCCTCAAGGGGCTGATCCAGGATCCGGCGGGGGGCGGATCGGTGCTGGTGATCCGCACGAGCAGCGGGACGATCGTCTCTGGGTTCACGATCCGTGACGGGCTCGCGGGCAGCATCGGTGCCAACCACAAGGGCGGCGGCGGCGTGATGATCGACGGGGGCAATGTGACGATCACGGACTGCACGCTCACGAACAACAGAACCTATGCGCCACCGAGCGGGAATTACGGGCGCGGCGGCGCGGTGTGCATCTTCAACGGCGCGACGGTGACGGTGGAGAAGTGCGTGCTAGATGCGAACTACACCCACGGTTGGGCTCCCTTCGACTTCCTGCCGTTCACGCCTCCGGCGCCCGGGCATGGTGGAGCGATTTATGTTGAGAGCAGCGCGCTGACGGTGCTGGACTCGACGTTTTCCAATAACCACGGGGGCGGCAGTTCGACAAGCTGTGCCGCGGGGATGGTGCTCCCGGCAGGCGAGGCGGCGTCGGGCGGGGCGGTGTACGCGCTCGATTCGAACCTTTCCGTCTCGGGCTGCACGTTCACCGGCAATGCCGGAGGCTCGTCGGAGGGGTACCCGTGCGGGTATGTCGATCCGCTGTATCCGGACATTCCGGTGGGAGGTGCGGCGGGCGACGGGGGAGCGATCTACCTGAACGGGGGCAATGCGGGGATTTCGCGGTGCATCTTCGTGAACAACAGCGCGGGGCAGAGTGATGCGGGCTCGGGATCGGGCGGGGCGATCTTCGCGGCCGGGCCGGCGTACTTTGCGAATTGCCGGTTCCTCGGCAATCGCGCCGGCGATGGCTTGGAGTCGGGTAACGCGGGAGACGGCGGCGGTGTCTATGCGAGCGCTCAGGTCTTCTTTGTGAATTCCGAATTCACCGGGAACGCGGCGGGCGTCGGTTCGTCCACCGTGGCGCCGCCGGGCCTGGACGGAATCGGAGGCGCGATCTACGCCGCGGGATCAAACAGGATCGACAATTGCACGATCGCCAAGAACAGTTCTCGCGGCGAGGCGGCGGGCACCTACGGCGCCAACTTGGCAAACTCGATCGTGTACTTCAATGAGTCCACGCTTCTGGGCCAGAGCCTTGATGCGCAGGTCATCGGCGGCTCGGCGCTCTACAGCATCGTTCAGGGTTGGATTCCTTCTCTCTACGATCCGATCTATCGCAACTCGAACGCCGATCCAATGTTTGCCGCTCTGATCGGGTCCGACGGCATCCCGGGCACGCTCGACGACAACGCGCGCCTGACTGAAGGATCACTCGCGATCGATTCGGCGAATGCCACGCGGTTGTACTCGGATCTCAATGTCAACAACATTCCCGAGTTTCTCAACTATGACCTCGATGACAAGCCACGCATCGTTGATGATCCGCTCGTGGTCAACACCAGCTTCGGCCCGCCTCTCGACCGCGGCGCCTACGAGTTCGGGCGCGCCTGCACCGGCGATCTGAACGGGGACGGGCAGGTGGATGACTTGGACTTTGTGATCTTTGCGAAGGCGTACGACCTGCTCGATTGCTCGGACCCGGGGATGCCGGTGGGGTGTCCTTCGGACCTCAACGGGGACGGGGCGGTGGATGATGGAGATTTCGTGCGGTTTGTGGAGGCGTACAACGAGTTGGTGTGTCCGTAGTCGAATTGGAAACAGGACAAAGACACACCGACCTCGGAGAAACCAAGGTCAGTTGGGTCAGTTAGACGGGACCGTGATTCGTGCCACTGACCTTTCTTCAAGGTCGGTGGGTTTGGGCCTTAGGAAAGCCGGAAAGGCACACTGACCTCGGAGGAACCGAGGTCAGTGGCACTTACATGTAACCGTAGGACCGGATCCACGCGGCCAATTCACGTTCGTTGAGCAGGGGCAGATCGCACGGGCGGACGCCCTCTCGCTCGCCCATCCACCAGCGGACGCTGGACCACTCCCACTGCTCCGGATGTTCGACGATGCCGCGCTCGACGGGGTTGCGGTGGATGTAGCGGATTTCACGTCGGAGTTCGAACTCGTCGCGAACGTTGCGATCGAAGCCGCCGCCGGGTTGCCAGAATCGCGGGCGGCCGGAGGTTGTACGGATTCGATCGAGTATGGGAGCGCGGAGTTTGGTCCAGCGTTCGAGCACCTTCATGGATGTGCTCAGTTTGATTGAGAGGAGAATCCGGTCCATCGTGGCTTTGCTTCTCGGGTGCATGAGAATGTGCACGTGCTCGGGCATGACGACCCAAGCGAACAGAGAGAAGCCGAATTTATCGCGGGCCTGATAGAGCGACTCGACGAAGGTGTTCTTGGCGCCCGGCTTGGCGAAGAGCTGAAAGCGACGGTAGCAAGAGAAAGTGATGAAGCGGACGCCGTGTTCGTGGCGGTGGAACTTCTTTCGAATGACTTTGGGGGCCGATTGATCCACGTCGGGAAGATAGCGAATCGGAGCGAAGGCACACTGACCTCGGAGGAACCGAGGTCAGTGGCACATGAAGTCAGGGCGCCAGTGGACGCCAAGGGAAGATACAGGACGGAGAGGAAGTCGTGCCACCGACCTTGCTTCAAGGTCAGTGGGTTTGGGGCTTAGGAAAGCCGGAAAGGCACACTGACCTCGGAGGAACCGAGGTCAGTGGCACATAAGCTCAGGGCCACCCGCCGAATCGGAGCGAAGGCACACTGACCTCGGAGGAACCGAGGTCAGTGGCACATAAGCTCAGGGCCACCCGCCTAATTTCAAACAGAGGATGGATGCGCCGTCATAGAACGCGGCGAAGAAACCATGTCCTCGGAGAACCGACATTGGTTGTCCAAAGCAGCCGCCGACATCGCCCGTGCCCGATAGTCGGCAAATTGTTTCAAGTGCAACTACTTCTTTTTCTGTTCCTCATCCCATGCTGCCTGCATGAGCGCATCGGGGGGCATGGGATTGGCGTGCTTGACGACCCTGCCGCAATCCGGACATCGCGTCGGACCGGGCTTGCCCATCGACTCGTTGAGAATGACCACGGTGGGCTTGAGCTTGGCTTTGCCGTCCTTTGTCCAGAAGCACGCTTCGACGGGATACAGATTCTTCTTGCCGGTCTTCGGGTTTGTGAACGGCAGGCGAGCTTCCTTGGCGATTGGAACTTTTTCGAAGACTTCCTGCGTCTCCGCGTCCATCAAAGTCAAGAAGAAGGCTGCGCGGGCAGGATTATTGCGGTAAGAGCCCACGAGGTTCATGACCACGTAGCCAAGCACCACCATCGAAACCACGAAGCCACCGATGGCAATCCAAACGCGCTTGTCCGCCCCGCCTCCGCCGCCGATCTTCTTGCTCTTTTTTGTCGGCGCCGGAGAATCCTCTATGTCTTCCATCAGAGAGTGAGCCGAGGTTCGGGTCGACGCCATCGAGGGTGCTCCGCCGGGACGTGATTCGGTTGCCCTAGTGGGGCAGGATAGGTCAGGGGAAAACGTAGCCCTGGCTCGTGTAGGGCGATGCGTTGCACTGCTGGGGGAATGCGGCCTTGGTCGTCTTCCATGCATCGAGCTGTCGATTGGGAAGAATGGTCGTTCCCCTTGGCATCCAGAGCATCGGATTGGTAGCCTGGAGATCGTTCATGGACTCAACGTGCGTATCGAAAAAGGCAACATTGCCAATGCATTGCACGCCGCCACGCTGGGTCGCACTTCCCGCGTTGGGTTCCACTTTCTTGAGACCGTGTCGGAATGCCCAGTAGCGAGCATCAACTCGATTAGTGTCCCAAGCACCGCCGGCTTCACCCGGAGCGGCATATCGAGAAAGCCCGTGGCTGTCATTAAACCACGGGCCGACATCGCCGAAGGGCCCGCCAAAGCTTGCGTTGATCGCGAAGTCATAATCCGGAGCGACACTCTGGGCGCCGGGGGTGCCCGCGGTTGCATAACGATGTCCGTCGAACGAAAGCGCCTTCTGACTTGGCGTTCCCACACTGGAAAACAATGGCCGGTACCCCCCGCGATCTGCAATTCTCAAATTGGCACCGATGTTTGTGCCGAGGGGAGAAGGCTCGGTGGTGGACGTGAACTGGGTGCTCCAACAGTACGAACTCATTCGAAGATTGCCGAAATAGGAGGGAGCCGCTCCGAACGGGGTCATCTCAAAGTTGTTTTCCGGACAGTTAAAAGACGAGATTTTCCCGTACCAAGCCATTCGGCTCGCGCGAATCTCGTCTCCCTGAGAGCCTTTCAACGTCGCGGCGTCCACTCCATCTCCAGGACCGCGCATTCCGCTGTAGGACGCGAGCACGCCCACCCAGTCGAATGGCGACGTCGCCACTCCGTTGAATTCTTCCGCGACGGTTGGTGTGGCCGATCCGCCCGAAACGGCAGGCTTGCCCGCGGCGGCGAACCCGCTCGTGCTTGGGCTGCCAGGAATCCAATCTTTGGAATCCGTTCCGTAGGTGTTTGCACTCACCATCAACTGGCGTTGATTGCTCGAGCAAATCAGTGTTCTCGCGGTTCGTCTCGCCGAGCCAAGGGCCGGCAGCAGAATGGAAATCAACAACGCGATGATCGCTATGACGATGAGCAACTCGATGAGGGTGAAGCCGGACCGCTTTGTCTTTTCCATGACCAGACCTTTCTGGAGGCATCGACCTCCCTCAGCGGCGGAATCGCCGCGGCCCATTCCTCGACCGAGCGGGTTCACCGTGCCCGAGCGGCCGGGGCGGGTTTGTATACCCACCACCCACCGGACAGTTGGTGAAGATGCGATCGGACAACAGCAGCATATCAGATTGTGGGCCTGTGGGGACAGGATGTCGCGGATGCGGATTCCGAATTGCGGATCGGGGGTAGAGATGCGTGGAATCAGGGAAAGCACAACCCTACCACAATACGAACATTGACGGGCTTGTCTCGGTGGATTCTACGGAGCGGGCGGGCATCGGTGCGATCGGGCGGTCCGATTTGGCCCTGAACTTCGCTGAATCTTTGCGCGGTAAGGCCGGGCCGCAAGTCCACAGGGGAATGCAAGCGGCGGGAGCAAAGCGCGGTCAGACTTGAGAAGTGGATGGTGCGCGCCGGTGTGGCCGCGGCCAATCAGGGGGTATGAGGAGCGAGTGAGATGTTGAATCGTGATGCGTCGCGGCAGGAAAGCGTTGGAGTCGGTGAGACGAACCTCCCAAACCCCCCCACCCTCTCCCCTCGGGGGAGGGGCTTCAGAGTGGCTGCGATCACGCTGGGCTTGACGCTGCTGGCTTCGATGGCAGCGGCGAAGGAGATGCTGGTCTGCGGGTTTGGGAACAACGCGGTCTACCGCTACGACATGAGCGGCAACCTGCTGGGGACGCTGGATGCGGCGGGGAACCTGTCCGGGCCGCTGTGCGCGAAGATGGGGCCTGACGGGAAGATCTATGTGACGAGCGAGGGGAACAACCGGATCGTGCGGTTCAGCGCGAGTTCGGGGGCGCTGGTGGACACGTTTATCAGCGACGCGGGGCTGGACTCCCCCACCGGGCTCGCGTGGGACAAGAGCGGGAACTTGTATGTGTCGAGTTTCAACGGGAACAAGGTGCGGAAGTACAACGGGGCGACGGGGGCGTACCTGAGCGACTTCGTGACGGCGGGGAGCGGGCTCCTGAGCGGCGCGGACAACGGGATGACGTTCGGGCCGGACGGGAACCTGTATGTGCCGAGTTACAACAACAACCGGATCATCAAGTACAACGGGACGACGGGGGCGCTTATCGGGAATTTCATCCCGAGCATCGGGCGGCCGCGGGTGTTTGAGTGGGTCGGGGCGAGCGTGTATGTGACGAGCGAGACGCAGAACGCGGTGAAGAAGTACAACGGGACAAACGGGGTGGCGCAGGGGAACCTGGTGGCGCCGGGGGCGGGAGGATTACGGACGCCGATCGGGATGGTGTTTGACGGGGACGGGTTTATTTATGTGACGTCGGCGACGAACCAGGTTTTGAAGTATGACGCGGCGACGGGGGCGTTTGTCGGGGTGTTCGTGGACACGCTGCCGACGGGGCTGTTTCAGCCGGCGTTTTTGACGATTATCCCGGGACCGGGAGGGTGGGTTTTGATGGCTTTGGGAATGGGGGCGATGCGGCGGCGGCGCTGAGCGGGCGGAAAGGCCGATGGGTCTGATGGGTCGAATGGGACCTATGAGGCCTCTTTACAAGAGTCTGAAAACGACGACACCCCGGAGGCGATGGCGTTGGCCAGCGCGTCCGGGGTGTCGCTTTGAGAGAGGAGGAGAGAGAGTTCTGTGGTTGTCAATCGGCGTCAGACCGGGTGTGGCGTGGCGCCTGGAGGAGGAGAGAGAGAGTTCGGTTTTCAAATCGGCGTCTGCCTGGTGAGGCTCGGCGCCAAGAGAGAGGAGGAGAGAGAGTTCTGTGGTTGTCAATCGGCGTCAGACCCGGATGAGGCGTGGCGCCTGGAGGAGAGGAGAGAGAGTCTTTGAAGTTTTCAAATCGGCGTCTGCCCGGTTGAGGCTCGGCGCCAAGAGAGGAGGAGAGAGAGTTCTGTGGTTGTCAATCGGCGTCAGACCCGGATGAGGCGTGGCGCCTGGAGGAGAGGAGAGAGAGTTCGGTTTCAATCCGTCGGGGATTGAGTTCTTGATTGCATTCTTCGGTTTTCAGCGGGCCTTGAGGCACCCGATGAGAGAGTTGCCGGCGGGGGACGAAACCTTGCAGGTGTGGAGAAAGAATTTTTCGGAAGGGGAAAAGGCAGGGAAACACGGGGGGCCACGGAGGGATGGCAGAGGAGAGTGAAACGGATTCGACTTGAATCTCGCGCGATCGTGGACGCGAAATTCCCGCAGAGACCTCCGGCCCCCCCCCTCCGTCATCGCTCCGCAAAGCCTGCGCGATGCCACCTCCCCCGTTGGCAACGGGGGAGGGAGAAATACTCGGGAACGCAATGAACAAATTGGAATTCGCTTGATGGCCGTGGCGAACGCGGGGGATGGAACCCAGGACGGAGGCAACAGCGCCCTTCACTTCGTTTCGGGCTCGTTCGGCACGATTTCGGCGGTATTGGGGCGGCGGGCGATGCGGCTAGGGATTGGTCCGTGAGGTGAGGACCATGTCGCCGTCTTTGATGAGACCGATGCCGGGGGCGTAGAGCTTGTGGCTTGTGCCGCGCTCGAGGGGCGATGTTTCGGCGAGCTTGGCGACGCTGGTGAACTTGCCGGCGGGGGTATCGAGTTGCTCGGAGACGCTGACGACTTCGCAGCGGTCCTGAGCGATGCCGGGGGCCCACTCCTGGTAGAAGCGGTCGCCGAGGTTTAGGACGCCGGGCATCATGAGACCGAAGCGGGCGCCGTTCTCGCCGGACTTCCAGGCGCCTTCGTGATTGACGAGTGCGCCGTTCTTGTAGATGTCAACCTCTTCGCCGAAGTAGTAGACGTCGCCGGTTTCGGGATCGCAGGCGAAGAAGTTGCGGGAGATTTCTTTGATGCCGCGGGGGGTTTCTTCGCGCTCTTCGACGATGCGGGTTTCGACGCCGTCGACGGTGCGGGTTTCGTTGAGGACGGTGATGGTGAGGGTTTCGTCGCCGCCCTTGAACTGGCTGATGGAGCCGGGGTGGAGAGGGAAGAAGAGGTTGTTGCCGGTGGAGACGAGTTTGGCTTTGTCCACGGCGAAGGTGGAGCGGAATGCGTCATCGTCGGTGGGGCTGGCCATCGGGCCGCTGTTGTTGTAGGGCTTGTAGCCGCGGTTGCAGGCGGAGAGCGCGAGGGCCGCGGCGGCGAGGCAGAGCGCGGGCGCGATGTTCTTGCGCATGGAACTTCTCCTGCGGGGCGCGAGATTCTTACTCGGCTTTGCCGGATGCCTTGAGGGCGCGGATGCGTTCGGGGAGGCTGAGCAACTTGATGAACCCGCCGGCGTCCTTGTGCTCGTAGATCTCGCCCTTCTCGAAGGTGACGACCTTTTCGGAGTAGAGCGAATTCGGACTCTTGCGGCGGATGGCGGTCGCGGTGCCTTTGAAGAGGCGGACGACGAC
This sequence comes from Phycisphaerales bacterium, assembly GCA_044221315.1. GTDB lineage: Bacteria > Planctomycetota > Phycisphaerae > Phycisphaerales > UBA1924 > JAFEBO01. The sequence continues at coordinate 175,512 of JBGAPK010000003.1, forward strand.
CTCGCCGGTGAGGTGCTCGCTCGACTTCTGAATGCCGGCCCAGAGCGTTTCGCGATAGGGCGTGAACCAGCGGCCGTTGTAGACGGCTTCGGCGAACCAGAGGGCAAGGTGTTCCTTGAAGTGGCGCGTCTCGCGGTCCTGCACGAGTTCTTCGAGGCCCTTGATGGCTTCGACGAGGATCGTGCCGCCGGGGGTTTCGTAGATGCCGCGGGACTTCATGCCGACGAGGCGGTTCTCGACGAGATCGACGCGGCCGACGCCGTGGATGCCGCCGATCCCGTTGAGTTTTTCAACGATTTGCCAGGCCTGGAGCTTCTGGCCGTTCAGCGCGACGGGGCGGCCGGCCTCGAAGGCGAGCGTGACTTCCTCGGCCTTGTCCGGGGCCTTTTCGGGCGAGGCGGTGAGCATGTAGCAATCTTCGGGCGGGGCGTTCCAAGGGTTCTCGATGCTGCCGCCCTCGTGGGAGATGTGCCAGAGGTTGCGGTCGCGGGAGTAGATCTTGGTGGCGCTGGCGGTGGTCGGGATGTTGCGGGCCTTGAGGTAATCGAGCATCGCGAGGCGACCGGTGAGGTTCCACTTCTCGTGGCGCCAGGGGGCGATGATTTCCATGTCGGGGGCGAGTGCGGCGTAGGCGGACTCGAAGCGGACCTGGTCGTTGCCCTTGCCGGTGCAGCCGTGGGCGAGGGCCGTGCAGCCGAACTTGCGGGCGGCCTCGACCTGGGCTTTGGCGAGGATGGGGCGGGCCATGGCGGTGCCGAGGAGATAGCGGCCTTCGTAGAGCGAGCCGGCCATGACGCAGGGCATGACGAAGTCGTCGATGAATTCCTTCTTGAGATCGACGACGACGCAGTCCTTGGCGCCGGAGTCCTTGGCTTTCTTTTCGACGCCGACGAGTTCATCGGAACCCTGGCCGACATCGCCGACGACGCCGTAGACCTCGCAGTCCATGTTCTCTTTGAGCCAAGGGATGATGGCGGAGGTGTCGAGGCCGCCGGAGTAGGCGATGGCGATTTTCTTGAGGGTGGGGGGCATGGGTGATCTTTCCGGGCGTGGGGCTTGGTTTCAAATGTTGAGGGCAGAATGAACCACGATGAGCACGAAGGGCACGAAGAAAGGCGGGGATGGGGAGGAAGACGGAAAGGCACACCGCCCGGAAGGGCGGTGCCACTAATCCCGCAGCATGTGGAAGAGGAGGGCCATCTGGGCGTGCATGCGGTTTTCGGCCTGGTCGAAGACGATGGAGGCGGGCGAGTCGATGACTTCGTCGGTGACTTCGCTGCCGCGGTGGGCGGGGAGGCAGTGCATAAAGAGCGGGGTTTGCTTCGAGCCGGCGGCGGCCTTCTGCATTAGGGCGGCGTTGACCTGGTAGGGCTTGAAGAGTTTTCGGATGCGGTCGGTCTCGCTGCCCTGGCCCATGGAGACCCAGACGTCGGTGTAGACGGCGTCGTGCCCGGCGATGTCGGCGAGGTCGTGCGAGACTTTGAGTTGGGCGCCGGATTTGGCGCCGAGGGCTTTGCACTCTTCGAGGATGGAGGCCGTGGGATCGCGTCCGGGGGGCGTGATGGCGGTGACATGGGCGCCGAGGATGGCGCCGAGCTCCATGAGAGAGTGGCAGACGTTGTTGCCGTCGCCGACATAGGCGAGGCGGAGGCCCTTGAGCTCGGTGCGCTTTTCCTGGAGCGTCATGAAGTCGGCGAGCGCCTGGCAGGGGTGGAAGAGATCGCTGAGGGCATTGACGACTGGGACGTTGCTGGCCTCGGACATTTGCTCGAGGACGGTCTGCTTGTAGACGCGGGCGACGATGGCGTGGACCCACCGCTCGAGGTTGTGGCCGTAATCGGCGACGGTTTCGCGCTCGCCGAGGCGCTGCTCGGAGTGGTCGAGATAGACGGGCTGAGCGCCGAGGCGGTGGATGCCGACTTCGAAACTGACGCGGGTGCGGAGCGAGGGTTTTTCGAAGAGCATCGCGACGGAGCGGCCCTTGAGGGCTTCGGAAAACTCTCCCGGGTCTTTCTTCATCGCGCGGGCTGTTTTGAAGAGCGCGAGGACGTCGGCCTGCGTGAGGTGCGAGAGGCGGAGGACGTCGTGCTGGCGGAGGTTGGGAATCGAAGAGGGGCCGGGCATTTTCTGTGTGGGGCTCCGTGGGGGGAATCGGGACGATATGCGGGGAGGAGAGAAAGAGCAGCAGATTGGCAGAGCGGCAGAGCGGCAGAGCGGCAGAGCGGCAGAGCGGCAGAGCGGCAGAGCGGCAGAGCGGCAAACGGATTGTGCGAGTTCTCGCTTCGCTGCGCGCTTTTGGATTCGGAAAAACGGCCATCAACCAGAAATGCGACTGCCGACTGCTTCGCCTTTGGTCCAGCGGAGCAGGTGATCGGGCTTGTCGCCGGAGAGGATGACGACTTCGGAGCCGGTGTCGGAGGCGACTTTGGCGGCGGCGCGGGTCTTGGGGATCATGCCGCCGTAGATGTCGCCGGAGGAAATAAGGCGTTCGATGTCGGCGGGCGTGGCGTGGGGGATGAGACTGCCGGATTTGTCTTTGATGCCTTCGACGTCGGTGAGCAGGACGAGTGCGGAGGCCTTGAGCACGCGGGCGAGGCCGGCGGCGGCGTCGTCGGCATTGAGATTGAGGGGCTGGCCCTGATCGTCGAGGCCGATGGAGCAGAGGACGGGGATGTAGCCGTTTGCGAGCAGAACTCTCGCGAGGTCGGCGCTGCCGCCGGAGACTTCTCCGACGCGGCCGAGGTCCGCGGGGCCGGATTCGGTTTTAATCGGGGCGACCTTGCGGCAGGTGAGCATGGCGCCATCGCCGAGGCAGAGGCCGACGCCCTTGCCTCCGGCGCGCTGAATGCATCCGACGAGAGATTTGTTCACGGTGCCGGCGAGGACGCCGACGATTTCGGGGATCTGATCGTCGGGCGTGACGCGGAGGCCCTGGACGCGGGCGGGCTTGATGTTGAGACGGTCCATGAGCCGATCAACGGCTTTGCCGCCGCCGTGGACGAGGATGAGGCCGCCCTTGTGGGATTTGGAGAGTGCGACAAGGGAGCGCCAGAGATCGGGCTGGCTCGATTGGTTTTCGAGGGTCGTGCCTCCGATCTTGATGATGAGCGGGCCGGGGCCGGGGCTCACGCGTGGGCTCCGGCCGCGTGCTTGGGGCCGAGCGCGGTGGTCTCGCCGAGGCCGAGGCGGATGTTCATGCACTGCACAGCCTGGCCGGCGGCGCCTTTCACGAGGTTGTCAATGGCGCTCGCGAGGATGAGGTGCGAACGCGGTTCGTCGAGTGCCCAGCCGATGTCGCAAAAATTGGAATGGCGCACGTCGGCGACGGCGGGGAAGGTCTTCGCGGGAAGAAGGCGAACGAAGGGTTCGTTCGCGTACGCGTCCGCAAAGACGCGGGAAATTTTCTCGGCGGGTGTGCCGGGAACAAGATCGACGTGGATCGTGGAGAGGATGCCGCGGTCGAAGGCGACGAGGTGGGGTGTGAAGAGCGTGGGAAGCCCGGCGTAGGCGTCGATCTCGGGCTGGTGGCGGTGCGAGAGGACGCCGTAGGGCTGGAGGCTGACCTCGGCGAGCATGTATTTCACGTTGGCGCCGCGCCCGGCGCCGGTGACGCCGGAGGCAGCGTCGATGATGGGGCGTGTGCCGGGCCTGATGAGACCGGCGCGATGCAGCGGCGCAAGCGGGATGATGGCGCTGGTCGGATAGCAGCCGGGAACGCCGATGAGGAAGGCCTTGGCGATCGCCTCGCGGTTGATCTCGGGCAGGCCGTACGCCGCATCCTTCAGGAGCGCCGCGTGGCCGTGCTCGAAGCCGTAGTGCTTGGGGTAGAGGCCCGGGTTCTTCAGGCGGAAGGCGGCGGACAAGTCCAGCACGATGGTGCCGAGCTTGAGCAACTCCGGCGCGAGTTCGACGCTGGCCTCGTGTGGCGTTGCGAGAAATACGGCGTCGGGCTTGAGGGCGGCGGCGGCACCGTGCTCGAAGGGGAGGATGGGCAGATCGCAGACGCCCCGGAAGCGTGGGAATATTTCGTCGAACTTGCCTGCCTGATCGCCCTTCTCGCGGCGCGCGGAGGCGAAGAGCCCCACCACTTCCGCGCCGGGATGGCGGGAGAGAATGGAGACCAGTTCGGCGCCGGAATAGCCGCCGGCACCGACGATGATGACGCGCTTGCGCGCCATGTGCCCTTTCTATTGAATGCGGGGGACGGAGCTCTGGGCTTCTGCGAGGGCCTGCTCGTAGCGGCGGACAAGATCGCTGAGCGAGACGGCCAGACGCTTGGCGCCGTTCCAGTTGAGGACGACACGGCTGCCGATGGAGAAGTGCATCGCCGCCTGGCCTTCGGGGCTCTGCATGGGGATGTTCAGGCCAAAGTCCAGGACTACCTCGTCCTGCGTGTTGGTGGTGCGGATGGTGTTGGCGTAGGTCGTCACCATCTTGCTCTCGTCGATGCGGATGGAGACCTGCTGCTGACCTTGCGGGGCGTTGGGCGTGCCGGACATGAGCGACTCCTGGGGAGGCCGAGAAACAAAGGTGCGGAAGGCGTACGAATTGCCGCTCCCGATGTGGTACAACCACTCGGGGCAGGGCACGAGTTTAGTCCTATGACCGGGGAGCGCGGGAGGGGTGGGCGTGACGGAACGGACTCGGAGGCACGCCGATGGCGGTGGCGAAAATGACCAGACCGGCACGATTGAAACCCCGGGCTGAGAATCGCATCGCCGCGATCGATATCGGCAGCAATGCCGTCCGCTTTGCGCTGGCGAAAGTGTCTGCGGCGGGTGGGCTTGAAATCCTCGAAGAGAAGCGCCGGCCGACACGGCTCGGCGCCAATCTGGCCAAGGGCGCGGGACTCCCGAAGGCCGCGGTGAAGGCCACGCTCGGGGCCGTGAAAGAGTTTTGTTTCGACGCCATGAGACACGGTGTGGGCACCGTGCGGCTGGTGGCGACGGCCGCGGTGCGTGAATCGCCGGACGGCGGAGCGTTCGTCGCCCGCCTGGAGCGTGAGGTCGGCCTGCCGGTCTCGATCATCGGGCCGGACGAGGAGGCGCGGCTGGCGTTTGCGAGTTGCCGCGCTTCGTACGACGTGACAAAGCGGAACGTTGCGGTCGTGGACATCGGTGGCGGGAGCGTGCAGGTGAGCCGGGCGTGGCGGGGCGTGCTGTACGAGGCGATCTCGATGCCGCTCGGAGCGGTGAGGCTGACGGCGGCGTTTGGGGGCGGTGAGGAAGTGCGAAAGGCGGACGTGCTCCGCAAGATGCGAAGGCACGTCGCCAAAGTGCTGGCGGATGGGCTAAGGCAGGGCGGGCGAACCCCGGATGTCCTTATCGGCTGCGGCGGGACATTCGCGACCGTCGCCCTCCTGCTGGGAGTTTCCAGACCCGCGGTGCGGGCCGGAACGCGTCCGGCTTCTCTCGCCCGGCTGATGATGGCCTGCGAGAGGCTCAAGGAACTTACCGAAGAAGTCTGCGCGATGTCGCAGCAGGAACGTGACGAGCGGCTTCGGCGAGCGAACGTACCCCCCGACCGGGCGGAGATCCTGCCCGCGGGGCTGATGGTTGCAACGGAACTCATGAAGCACATTGGCGCGCCCGGGTTTGTGGCGCATGCCGGTGGCGTGCGGGACGGGATTCTTCGCGAACTGGCGGGCAGTTCGCGGGTCGCATCGCCGGTGGACGAGGTTCGCGCGTTCGCGGAGGGAGCCGGGTATGAGTACGGGCACAGCGAGCATGTCGGGCATCTGGCGGTGGCGCTGCTGAACGACCTGGCGGATGTGGATCGGATTCGAGAGGCGGTGCACGAAAGGATGGACGCTTCGGAATTGCTCGAGTGCGCCGGCCTGGTGCATGACCTGGGCGTGCCGATCGATTATGAGCGCCACCACAAAGTCTCGCGCCGGATTGTGGAACTGGCGGCGTGGCGGTCGCTCGATTCGGAGATGCGGGCGGTCCTGGCGAATCTCGCGAGGTATCACCGCAAGGCGCTGCCGACCGAAGAGCACCCGCCGTTCGCGGCGCTCTCGCGGCGGTCGAAGCAACTGGTGCGGGCGTTGGCGGGAATTCTGCGGGTGGCGGACGGATTGGACCGGCAGCACCGGCAGCGCGTGCACGGTGTGCGGGTGCGGATCACGGCGAGGGCGGTCGAGATCGTGGCCGAGGGGGCGCAGGGAGGGGATGCGGACATCCGGGCGGCGCAGAAAAAATCGGACCTTCTGGCGGCGGTGCTGCGTCGAAGCGTGGTTGTTCGAGCGGGCTAGCGGGCGATCCGGCGTTTGGACGATTGCCGGGCTGTGTCGGGACGGGCGGCGAGCCGATACTTATTCCGGGCGGTATTGAAAGTAGACGAAATACCCTCCCCCAACCCCTTCGCTCAGGGAAGGAGCTTGTGAAACGGAGTGCGCATGCGGACGATGCTGAGTTCGATGGTGAACGGAATTCGCAAGAGCCCGGCGCTCAACTCGATGGCGCGCGCATGCGTCAAGGCGATCCCGGATCGCAAGCACATCACCAACATGCGCGACATCGGACCCATCGCGATCCGGCTGCGCCGGCACCGGTACCTGCTCTGGGAGCACCCGCTCATCCACGACGCGTTCATGGTCTCGCTCTTCGCCCGCCTGATCCGACCGGGCGATGTGGTCTACGACATCGGCGCCAACATCGGGCTGTACACAAGGCTGATGAGGCAGTGGTTTGATGCGAGCTATCTCTATGCGTTCGAGCCGATGCTCGAGAACCGGGAACTCCTCGAGGAAAACGTCCGCCTGGGGAAGATGCAAAGCGTCTGCGAGATCTCGGCGCTGGCCCTCTCGGACAAGCCCGGCAGGGAAGAGCTTCAGATCGACGACATGAATTCGGGGTCGGCGGTCCTGAACAGCATCTCGGGCGGGAAGGCGTCGAGCGGGCGGGAGCACTTTGGGCTGCCCCCAAAGACCGAAACGGTCGAACTGGAGACGCTGGACGCCTTTGTGCGTCGGGCCGGGGTCCGTCCGCCCAACATGATGAAGATCGATACCGAGGGGGCGGAAGTCAAAATTCTGATCGGGGGAGCAGAGACCATCCGCACGCACAAGCCCCGGATGGCGATCGCCCTGCACGGTAAGGACAAGGCGAAGGGGACGCTGGAGCAGCTCGAACTGCTCGGCTGTCCCGCCTACGGATACGTACGTGAAGGGCCTGCAAGAACCTATCGGAGGCTGTCGATGGCCGACTTTGACCGGCTGGGCAACAACAACATCCTCGCGAGCTACAACGAGGATGACCTTCGCGAAGAGCCGCGGGCGCTCGCGGCGGCGCCCGCTCATCGCAAATAGGCCTGTTTTCGGACGGGCATTCAATTCGTCATTTGGTGGCGCGTTTGGACGACTGTGCGGTACGATGTATCGCGGATGTCTGCGTGCGCCGGCACGGGTGGGGCAAGGAGAGCCAGGAGATGAAGTTTGAATCGTTGATGGGCGTTGCGGGCGTCGCGTTGGTGACGCTGTTTTCGAACGCGCAGATCGCGACCGTGCCGGCCGTCCGTTACGAGGGCGAGAAAGTGGTCCGTGTGATGCCTCGGTCTGTGAACGACCTGCGTCTGATGGACCTGATTTCTGACGACCGGTGGACGTGCGGCGCGGGCGGGCCCGGCGGCGAGGCCGACTACCGGGTGAGCGCGGCCGACCTCGTCACGCTGGACCGGGCGGGCGTGCCCTACCGGGTCATCATCGACGACGTGCAGAAGCTGATCGAAGCCGAACGGGCGGAAATCGAGGATCCGTTCGGCGATCGCGCCTTTTTCGACGCCTATCAGAACTACGCGAGCGTCAGCAGCTATGTGGACACACTGGTTGGCGCCTATCCGGGTTTTGTCACGCGGTTTTCCTCCGGCACGTCGATCCAGGGACGCGACATCTTCGGTATGCGAGTCACGAGCCCGGTGCCCCCGATCGGAGGCTCCCCGCGCAAGCCCGTCATCTATCTCAACAGCGTGCAGCACGCTCGCGAGTGGATCAGCGTCATGGCGAATATGTACGTCGCCACGCAGTTGCTTTCGACCTATTCGACGGACGCCACCGCGAAGAGTCTCCTGGACACATACGAGTTTGTGTTCATTCCGATCAGCAATCCGGACGGGTACAACATCACATGGACCAGCCAACGGCTCTGGCGAAAGAACGCCCGGGTCATCAACGGCGTGACGCGCGGCGTCGATATGAACCGCAACTGGAGCGTCGGTTACGGCCTCGACTCGGGCTCGAGCTCTTCACCTTCCAACGAAACGTATCGCGGCACCGGCGCATTCTCAGAGCCCGAAACGGCCGCGATGCGCAACTACCTTCTGTCAATCCCGAAGGTCGCGGCCGGCGTCGACCTCCACAGCTATTCGCAGCTCGTCCTTCGCCCCTGGATGTACCAGAACGCGCTGCCGCCCGGCATGGCCTCGTTCAATCGCATCGGACCGGCGATGGTGGCGGCGATCGCGGCGAAAACCGGCGCCACATACACCTACGGCGGGCCGGACATTCTGTACCTGGCGTCTGGCGTGGCTTCGGACTGGTATTTCGGGGCTCTCGGCGCCGTGGGGATGGGAATGGAACTCCGCGACACCGGGCAGAATGGATTCATCCTTCCGGCCAGTCAGATCGTGCCCACGGGGCAGGACGCGTACGCGGCGATTACGACCATGGTGACCGGGCTCTGCCGCGCCGATCTGAACCGGGACAACATCGTGGACGACACGGACTTTGTGCAGTTTGCCTCGGCGTACGACACATTTCTGACGAACACGGCCGACTTCACGGGGGACGGGGCGACGGACGATTTTGACTTCGTTGTCTTCGCGGACGCGTACGACCGCCTCACATGTCCGTAATAATTCGGAATCGTCTCATAACCGAACCGAACGTCGGCAGGATTCGAATCAGCATCGGAGCAATTCGCTCGCGGAGCTTGGGACTTTGTCGTATGGTTGAAAGGGAGCGCCCGCGCTCGTTGTTTCCGCAGTAAAGAAATCGATCCGAAAGACAGTCGGTCGAGCCCACGGCGCTATCTGGACGAGGGAGAGTTTGCATGCAGAGTCGAACAGTCGGCGGCGTTGGTCGTTCTCTCATGATCGGACTTCCGGCGCTGTGCGGGCTTGCGATATCGGCCAACGCCCAGTTGGGGTCGTTCGCCTCGGACTTGGGCGGCCAGTCGAGCCCGCTGCCGTACAACCTGGACATCGCGATCGGCCAGCGTGCACCGGGCGCGGCGAAGGCAGCGCTGCTGCGGGCCTCGGTGATTCGGTCCTTTGCGCGAAGCCCGATGTGCTTCAAGGCGGACATGACGCCGGCGCAGTGGCAAGAGGCGATGGACCGGTTTCAGCTGCTCCCGCCGACGCTGACGCCTCCGGACCCGAACGACCCGTTCGGCGACCGGTTCAACACCGACCTTTACATGTGGGACGCGAACGGCAATGCCGGGGTCGACGCCGGCACGGCGTCGCGCGCCAACCTGACATTCAGCTTTCCGGCGGACGGAACGACCTGGGGCATCGCGCAATCGGGCTTTGCGCCGGGGCCGAACGTGCTCGGGGCGAGTCTGGCGGCGGCGAATCAGTTCGGCAACACGGAGAAGGGGCGTGAATACCTGCGTCAGTGCCTGGCGACATGGAAGCGCTACGGCGGGATAACGTACACGGAGGTCGCGGACGACAATTCGCCTCAGGACAATGCGACAACGCACGTCTCGACGCGCGGCGACATCCGCATCGGCGCGGTGGCGTTGGGGACGGCAACTCCGGTGCTCGCGTACAACTGCTTCCCGGCTCCGGGCGGGCTGGTCGGCTTCTCCCTGGTCGGCGGGGACATGTGTATCAACGCATCCTACTTTGGCAATACGGACGCCTTCGCGAGCACAAGCAACAATTACCGATTTTTGCGGAACACCTGCACGCACGAGCACGGGCACGGCCTGGGCTTTATCCACCAGGTGCCTTGCTCGGGCACGAAGCTGATGGAGCCCCAGATCGCCACGGGATTTGACGCGGTTCAGACCGACGACCGCCGGGCGGCGGGGCGCAACTACGGCGATCGGAACAGCGGGAATCAGTCGCTCGCAACGGCGAAGGACTTCGGAAACCTGTCCACTCCGGTGCTGCGCTCCATCGGAGCGCGGGAGCAGTCCCTGAACGGATATTGGGACTCGGGGAACAATCCGACCGGCGCCGACTACTTCAAGTTCGCGCTCGGCTCGGCCCAGAACGTCAAGATCATCGCTACGCCCCGGGGCGGGCTGTACACGACCGGGCAGCAGGCGGGTGGATGCAACGGAACCACGACCTCGCATAACTCCACCGCCCTCGGAAACCTGGCGTACGAACTCATGAGCGCGGACGGGACGGTCTCGATCGGCGTTGTGGACGCAACGGCGACCGGCGCTATCGAATCATCCACGTTCAACGCCCTGCCCGCGGGCTCGTACGCGGTCCGCGTCTGGGACAACAACCCGGCGAACGACCCGCTCGGTGATGACCCCAACACGATCGTGCAGCTCTACGACTTCGAGATCCAGGTCGGAACCAACGTGTACGAAGACCCGTACGCGAACGCCGGCGTGAACAAACGCATCGCGGCAGGAACTGCCTGCCAGTTTATCGGCGACATCAATTCCGCTATCACCGAGACCCGGATCGCGGTCACACTCTCACGTTTCGAGTGGGACCTGGATGGGGACGGGGCGTTCGAGACAGGCGTCGCCCCGGCCGCATCACAGCCCAAGCCGACCTTCACGTAAAACCGGGATCGACACGATTCAGGTCACGGTCTACGGCGCGACCACGACGGTGACTGGAACTCCCGTTTCGTCGGGCAAGGGCGTGACGGCGCCTTTCACGATCACCGGCACGAACCTCAAGAACGTCACCAGTTCGTCGATGGTGACCCTGCTGTCGGGGACCGGGGTGACCGTGACGGGCGTGCCGATTCCGAACGCCTTGGGCACGCAGGTCACCGGGCTTTCGTTCGTCATCGACTCGGGCGCGTCGGTCGGCGCTCGAGCGCTGCAGGTTTCCAATGCGGATGGGACGGGGAGCTCCGCGGCGTTCCTTACCGTGACCGCTCCGCCCTGCCCGGCCGACCTGAACGGCGATGAGCAGGTGGATGATTCAGACTTTGTGATGTTCGCGGCGGCGTACGACATACTGGACTGCCTGGACGGCGCAATGCCCCCGGGCTGCCCGGCCGATCTGAACGATGACGGGATCGTGGACGACACGGACTTTGTGATGTTCGCGGCGGCGTACGACGCGCTGCTGTGTCCCTAAGGCGGTTTGTCGCATCAACCAATGAAAACGCCGCCGGACGACCGGCGGCGTTTTTCTTTTTCAAAGCGGGCGAAGGGGCTTGAACCCTCGACCTTCTCGTTGGCAACGAGACGCTCTACCACTGAGCTACGCCCGCGGAGGACCTGATTGTTGCCCGGGATCGGCCCGGAGCGGGTGGAAAGTTAGCCGGAGCGGGTAGAAAGGTCAACCGGACGTGCCGGGAGGGCGTGTGTGACGCGTGGGAAGGGTCAGGAAGGGGAAATGGGCCCCTTGATGGCGGCTTCGAGGTCGGAGGGCTTGAAGAAGCTGTTGAAATAGGCGGGCTTGGCCTGGCCGGGCCGGAAGATCGCGATGAGGGGGATGCCGCCGCCACCGGAGATCTCGCGGACGAGCCCCCACCCCTGCTCTTGGCCGGCGCTGGTGAGATCGACCTTGAGGGGAAGAACATCGGGTGCATTGAGCAGGCGGACGCCGGTGTCGCTCAGAAGAACGGTGCGTTCAAGGACGTGGCAGTTGGTGCACCACTTGGCGGTGAAGTCGATGACGACGGTCTTGTGGGCGGCGAGCGCGGCATCGATGTCGGCACGGATTTTCGTTTCGGGCTGGTTGGCGAAGACACGCCAGGCGACGGGGCCTTCGGAAGTCAGGGCCCGGGCGGCGAAAGCGGAGCCGGCAATCCAGACAATTCCGAAGAGCGTGACAAAGCCCTTGGCGGTTGAGGAGCGGAGCATGCGCCAAGCGCCGACGATTGCCCACAGCCCCGCGAGAGCGGAAACGGCACCGACGGCGAACCACGGCCACTTTTCGCTGGTGAGGTTTGAGAGCAGGAAGATGGCGACGGCGAACATGAGGACGCCGAGGACTTGCTTGAGGAGTTCGCCGCCGGGGCCGGCCTTGGGGAGACGGTCGATCAAGCGCGGAAAGGCGATGAGAATGGCGTAGGGGAGAGCCATTCCGATTCCCATGACGACGAATGTCACGAGACCAAGCCAGGCTGGTCGGGTAGCGGCCCAGGCGATGGTGGCGCCGAGGAGCGGGCCGGTGCAGGGGGTCGAAAGGATCGCGGTGAGAACCCCGAGCAGGAAATTGCCGGCGATCGTGTCGTGGCTGGGGTTGAGCATGTAGACGGATTGGGGCAGGCGGATCGTGAAGAGGCCGATCATGCCCAGGCCCATGACTCCGACGATGGATGCCATGGCGATCGTGAACCAGCGGCTGGTGAAGACTTGTCCCCAGTCCTGTTTTTGGCCGCCGGTGACGACGCCGAAAATTACGAGCCCGAGCACGAGAAACGTCGCGACGATGCCGACGCAGTAGACGCTGCCGAAGAGGGCAAGGCGGGTGGGGTTTCCGGCCTGCTGCTGGAGGGAAAGGATCTTGATGGGGATGACCGGAAGAACGCAGGGGGTGAGGTTGAGAAGGAAACCCGCGGCGAGCGCGATGAGAAAGATGAGTGCGAACTGGTCCTGCGCAAGCGAGAATTGGTAGCCGAAGAAATCGAAGCGGCTGCGGGCGGCCGGAGACGCGCCGCCGCCGTCGGATGAGTTCATCCGGGAATAGACGCTCGGGTCGAACGCGGTGAAAAGGGAGGCCGAGTCCGACGGCGCGGAGGTGAGTTGCGCGGCGGGCTTGATGGCGATTCTGACCTCGAGCGGCACGTCGGCGGGTGCGAGGCATTGTTTGTCATCGCAGGCTTGGATCGTGACGGCTAGGGTGAGGGTTAGGTCGCCGTTGGGCGCGTCGGCGCTGAGCTGGACCGGGATGTAGATCACCGACTTGCCGGTGAAGAACTCCATTTCCACGGGATCGCCGAGGAAGCCCACCTTGACGAGTTCGGGCTTGGGCCACTGGATCGGGCCGAACTTGGCGAACTTGGGAGGCGATTCGACCCGGACTTCGGTCGCGATCAGGGCGAGGTCCTTGAGGCTTTCGGGGAGTTTGGGGTCGTTGGTCTGGGTGTGCCAGCCCTTGGCGTGATCGAGGATGATTGCGATGGCGAACTGGTCGCCCGGGGATGCCTCCGAACGCTGCGGGACTGCAGAGACTTCCACCTTGGTCGTGGAGTTGATCTGCCCTACGGCGTGGTGTCCGGTCGGGAGCAGAAGGCAGGCTAGAAGGAAAAGGCGGGCGAAAAGGCGCATCGATCGGGTTCCTTCCGGGGGATCGGGGGCAGGCTCTTGCATCGGCCGGATCGGGGGGAGAGGCCTCAAGACGGGACGAAGGGCCGGTCGATGATTGGATGCCTCTTGTTCGTGTCCCGGTTGCGGAGTGTTCATGGCGGACGTGCTGAATCAGAGCGAGGTGGACGCGCTGCTCGCGGCGGTGGACTCCGGCACGGTCGAGCAGGAGCAGCGGTCCGTCACCATATTCAGCCGCCACCGGGAGTCGACCGAGGGGCTGGAGGTCAAGGCGTACGACTTCAAGCGGCCGGAGCGCGTGAGCAAAGACCAGATGCGGTCGCTGCAGACGCTTCACGAGAGCTTCGCGCGAAACTTTGGCGCATCTCTGTCGGGCTTCCTACGGACGATCGTCGAGGTCAAGGTCGCCACCTGCGAGCAGATGACCTATTCGGAGTTCATCGCGGGGCTGCCGAATCCGACCAGCTTCAACCTGATCAAGGCGGACGCGCTCGAAGGGCAGATCTGCCTCGAGATCAGCCCGCTGATCATCTACCCGATCATCGATCGGCTGCTGGGAGGGACGAGCCAGGACCTGTTCATCCCGCAGCGCCCTTTGACGCTCATCGAGACGCGGCTCATCAGCAACGTGACGACCCGCGGGCTGGCCACGCTTTCGGAAGCCTGGAGTTCGGTCAAGAAGATGGCCTTCAGCGTGGCGGCGACCGAGAGCAATCCGCAATTGGTGCAGATCGTGCCGCCGAACGAGGTTGTCGTCGTCATCGGCTTTGAACTCAAGATGAGCAACCGTGCGGGGACCATGAACCTGTGCATTCCGTACAACGTGATCGAGCCGGTGATGGAAGAGCTGAGCGCCCAGAGCTGGTTCAGCGCGGCAAAGAACCAAAGGTCGGGCGAGACCGAAAAGGCCGTGGCGACCTCGCTGGGGCGGGCGAGCCTGCGGGTGACGGCTCTGCTGGCGGAAACGACGATCAGCCTGAAGGACCTGCTGCTGATGACCCCGGGCGACCTGATTGTGACCGAGAAACGGGCGGATCAGCCGGTGGTGGTGTGCGTGGAAGACGAGAAGAAGTTCTTGGCACGGGTGGGCCGATGCCGGGGGAACCGGGCTCTGCGTATTGACAGGGCGATCGGGGCGCGGGACAGGGTCTGATCGGCCGTACTGAGCGGCCCGACGCCGGTCTGAACGAAACCCTGATTTGAAGAGGGAAGGGCGTATCGCTATACTGGCGGGCCTTTGTTCGGCCTTTGTCGTTCGGGTTGTTGCCCGGACGGGAAAGGTCCGGGGAAGCTGCGCCATGCGGACGACTGGCATCCATGCTCGGTAATCGTTCCAACCTCGCGGCCGAGGGCAAGAGCCCGCGGCTTTGGGCTTGGACGGACCGGTCGCCGGTCGGCTTGTGCGGGGAGGGCTCCGCATGAGTTGACGCCGCCGCCAATGCGGTGACGCTGCGTCCCCGGGCCACGGGCGGCAGGTTTGCCGCCGGTGGCTCGCGGTGTTTTCGGAGTTCGCAATTTTGATGACGGGAACGGCCCGTCAGACATCCCGGTTCGACAACTTGCCATCTTGACATTTTGGCTTGGACGAAAGGAGACTCGCTTGAACACGCAGGAAATGCTCCGGATTCTCGACTCGATTGCACGCGATCGGAATATCGATCGTTCGGTCCTCATTCGCGACCTTGAACTGGCGATGGTCTCCGCGGCGAAGAAGCACTTCAACACGCTCGATGCGGAAGAGTTCATCTGCACGCTCGACCCGATCACGGGACAGTTGAACATGACGCGGCACGGGCAACCACTGGAGATGACTCCGGCGGCGTTCGGCCGTATCGCGGCGCAGACGTTCAAGCAGGTGATGATCCAGAAGTTCCGCGACGACGAGCGAACGAGCATCTTCGAGGAATTTTCCAAGCGTGTCGGCGAGATCGCCGTCGGCACCGCCCAGCGGTACGAGGGCGGCGCGCTGGTCGTGACGATCGACCGGGCCGAGGCCTTCATGCCCCGCAGCGAGCAGATCCCCGGCGAGCAGTTCAACGCGGGCGACCGCGTCCGCTGCCTGATCCTCGACGTGCGCGACGTGGGCAACCAGATCAAGATCGTCCTCAGCCGCAGCCACCCGGACTTCATCAAGCGGCTCTTCGAGGTCGAAGTGCCGGAAGTCGCCGAGCGAATCATCGAGATCAAGGCGATGGCGCGCGAGGCGGGGTATCGCACCAAGCTCGCGGTCTCGAGCATGGACAACAAGGTCGATGCCGTCGGCGCGTGCGTGGGCGTCAAGGGCTCGCGCATCAAGAACATCGTCGATGAACTTAACGGCGAGAAGATCGACATCGTCCGCTGGAACGAATCGAGCCAGGTGCTCATCCAGAACTCGCTCAAGCCTGCGGAAGTGGCGGAAATCAGCCTCTGCTTCGAGCTCGGCCGCGCGACCGTGGTGGTGCGCGATGATCAGCTCAGCCTGGCGATCGGCAAGCGGGGGCAGAACGTGCGTCTGGCGGCCCGCTTGACCGGGTGGGATATCGACATTCTGACGCCGGAAGAATTCACGAAGGGCGTCGAGACCATGTACCAGACGGTGCAGTCGGTCGAGGGCATCGACGAGAAGATGGCCGACAAATTGGCGGCCCTTGGCATGGTCAGCGTCTTCGATATCGAAGAGGTGGGCGTCGAGGTTCTGACCAGCGAATTGGAAATCGACGAGGCAACCGCGACAAAGGTGGTCGAGACTTGCGCCGTGAAGGCTAAGGAAGTCGCCGAGCAGCAGCAGAAGGACAAGGAAGAGAAGGAACGCAAGGCCAAGGAGGACGCCGCGACGGCCGCCAAGCTCCTCGCCGAGGGCGGGACCAGCGCGTCGGGCGAGAGTGCCGCGGACGCCATTCTGGGCGGCGCGGGTCCGGCCGCTCCGGAAGTGTCCGGAGAAGCCCGGGCGGCGGACATCCTGGGTCAGGGTTGAATGATGAACAATTTTCCGGCGTCGCCGGAATCATCGGTTTGGAAGCGTGTTGAAGTGTGACGTCGGGACTGAATCGCGGAGCATCGTTTGGCCAAGCAGAAGCGCGTATTTGAGATCGCGAAAGAGATCGGGATCGATTCCAAGGTGATCGTGGCGAAGTGCCACGCCGAGGGAATCCCCGAAGCGACGATCAAGAACTACCAGTCGGCGGTGAGCGCCGGGCTGGAAGCCACCATCCGCGAGTGGTTCAGCGATCACACCGCGAGCGCGTCAACGGCGATCGAGACCGCGGAAAAGGTCGACATTGCAACGGCGAAGAAGGCGGCCCCCCGGAAGCGGAAGAAGTCTGAAGAAGAAGCGGCGGACCAGGCGGGCGGGGGTATCGCCGTTGCCGCTCCACCCGAGACTTCCGCCCCCGCGGCACCAGAGCCAGCATCGCCGGTGCGTTCGCATCCCGTCGCGATACCCAAGCCTCGCGTCGCACCGTTGAAGGCGCCAGCACCCGCTGCCCCGGAACCCGCAAAGCGCGACATCCCGGCTTTGGAACCCGTCGCGGTTGCTCCCGCGGCGCCGGTCGCAAAGACGGCCGCGAAACCCGAAAGCCGCAAGCCAGAGAGTGGCGAAAGCGGTACGGCAACGGCCACGCCCGCCCCACCGACTCACACCGTCCCCACAGCTCCGCCTCGGGTGCTGGGACCAACGCGTGTGCAACCCGCGCCGGTCAATGTTCCGACGCGGCCGAGCGTGGTTTCTCCCGCGGGTCCGCAGCTCGGAGCCAAGTCTCCTGTCAAGCTCGCCGGACCCAAGGTGGTTCGGGTTGAAGCGCCGGACGTCATGGATGCGCCGCGGCCCCGCCGGTTTACCCCCGGCGGCACGAGTGGCACTTCGGGAACCGGAACGCGCCCGGCGCGCGGTCCGACCGCAGGCGCCGCGGACGACGACGGCGGTCGCAGCCCGCGCCGGAAGGCGGGGGCAAAGCGGTCGAGCGGCGTGGGTGTGCCGCAGCGTCGTCGCGCCAGTTCCGGACAGGAATGGGTTGGCGGGACGACGGGCGTGTTCTCCGAGCAGGACCTGATCGAGCGCGAGGCCCGCAAGGCCCGTTCGGGCGGGTTCCTCAAGAAGCGTCGGCAGGATCTGAAGCGGACGGAACAACACGACGCGGCAGGCGAGATGCTGCCGGAAGGCAAGATCAAGATCGCGGCGCCGTTCACGATAAAGGACCTGTCGGAAGCCACAGGTGTCAAGGGCGCCGAGATCGTCAAGAAGCTCTTCCTCGAGGGCATCATGGCGACGATCAATTCGGGCATCGATCCTGCGAAGGCGCAGGAGGTGATGATCGACTTCGATATCGACCTTGAGGTCGTCGAGGCTCAGACCGCGGAAGAAGCGGTCAGCGCCGAGTTCGAAGAGCGGGAAGCGGTCGAGACGCGTCCGCGCGGGCCGATCGTCACGATCCTCGGGCACGTCGACCACGGCAAAACCAGTCTTCTGGACAAGATCCGCCACGCCAACGTCGCGGCGGGCGAGGCCGGCGGCATCACCCAGCGGACGAGCGCGTTCAAGGTTCCGATCGAAGTGGCCGGCGAGAAGAAAGAAATCGTTTTCCTGGATACGCCGGGCCACGAGGCGTTCACCAGCATGCGTGCCCGCGGCGCGAACATGACCGACGTCGTCGTCCTGGTCGTGTCGGCGCCCGAGGGCGTCATGCCGCAGACCATCGAGAGCATCAATCACGCCAAGGCGGCGAAGGTGCCGATTGTGGTGGCGCTCAACAAGATCGACCGCCCGGACGCGACCGAGGCGCAGGTTCAGAAGGTGCTCGGACGCCTGGCCGAGAACGATCTCAATCCGGTGGAATGGGGCGGCAACGTTGAAGTGATCAAGACTTCGGCGACGACCGGCCAGGGCATCTCCGAACTGCTCGAAACGCTCGATTATCAGGCTCAATTGCTCGAACTCAAGGCGGATTTCGGCGGACCCGGGCGCGGCACGGTCATCGAAGCACGCACCGAGGAAGGGCGCGGCGCCGTCGCCAACATCCTTGTCCAGCAGGGCATTCTCAAGCTGGGCGATTACGTGGTGGCCGGGCGCGCCTTCGGACGCGTTCGCGACATCACGGATGATCGCGGCGTGAAGCTCAAGGTTGTGACGCCCCCCACCCCCGTGCAGATTTCGGGCATCGACGAGGTCCCGACGGCGGGCGACAAGTTCTACGTGGTCGATTCGCTAAAGAAGGCGCAGGAAGCGGCCGAGCAGCGCCGCCATCGCGAGCGCGAGACCGAACTAGCCCAGCCCAAGCTCACGCTCGACACGATGTTCGCGCAGATGGCCGACGCCGACCTGAAGGAAATCCGCGTGGTCATCAAGGCCGCCGAGCAGGGCACGCTCGACGTGCTCAAGGGCCAGGCCGAGAAGGTCAGCACGCCGGAGGTCAAGGTCCGCGTGCTGGAGGCGGCAATTGGCGGCATCACCGAGAGCAACGTGCTTCTCGCGAACGCCTCCAAGGCGGTCATCATCGGCTTCAACGTCATCCCGTCCGGCAAGGCCCGCAGCCTTGCCGAGCAGAAGGGCGTCGAGATCCGCACCTACCAGGTCATTTACGACATCGTGGACGATCTCAAGAAGGCCGCGGAGGGCATGCTGGCCCCCGAACTCCGCCAGGAGATCCTGGGTCACGCGGAAGTCCGCAAGGTCTTCAAGGTCACCAAGGTCGGCACGATCGCCGGCTGCTATGTCACCGACGGCACGGTGCAGCGCGACGCCCTCATCCGCGTCACGCGCAACGGTGTGGTGGTCGAGAACGACCGCAAGCTCGAGCAGCTCAAACGCTTCAAGGACGACGCCAAAGATGTTCGCGCCGGCATGGAGTGCGGCATGAAGATCGTCGGCTACGACGACATCAAGGAGGGCGACGTGCTGGAGTGTTACAAGCAGGTGGAAGTCAAGCGAACTCTCTAAGCCGTTGATTGGCCCGACGTCAGGCCGACGCCCGATCACGTTCCGACCCGTCCCGCCCGCTTGGTTCCGATATGGTTCTCGGTATCCTCCAATTCCAGGTCCTGATCCACGGGGCGGGGTCGTTGAAGGACAAACGCCGCGTCGTGCAGTCTCTCAAGGACCGTCTTCACCGCGAGCACCTGTGCGCGGTGGCGGAGGTAGGCGACCCGGATCTCCTGAACGCGGCGACGCTCGCTACCGTGGTTGTCGCCCGCGAGGGAAAGCGCGTCGGGGAGGTACTGGACGCGATCACACTGAAGCTGAGGGAACTGCGGGACGGGGAGGTGGGCGAAATCGATCGGCAAGTTCTGCACGGACGTGACGGGTTTGGAGACGTCGCGGAGGATTCTCGTCGCGCCTCCGGCACAGCGTCGGAATCGCCCGCGGCTCGCCCCGATCCTAAGGCCGGCGACGGCAGCGACGACGAGACCGATGCCTTGATCCGTGAACGGGCGCTCGAAGCGGATCTGCTCGAACAGATCGAGCGCGAGGACCGGGATTTCCGGTCGGGAATCCGCGGCGGAGACGCCGCGTGAGCCGCCGCCAGGACCAATTCGCTTCGGTGCTCCGTGACGCGATCCAGGACGTGATCGATCGGGGGCTGCAGGATCCCCGCGTGAGCGGCATGATCACCGTCACCGAGGTTCGAGTGTCGGAGGATTTCGCCGATGCAACGGTGATCGTGTCGGTCCTCCCGGCGGATCGCCAGGAACTGACGCTGCACGGTATCCGCAGCGCCGGGCTCCACATCCGGCGCCAGGCGGGGGACAAGATCCGATCCAGAAAACTGCCCCGGCTCCACTTCGACCTGGACCTCAAGACCAAGAAGCAGGCCGAGGTGATGGGCGCTCTCATGAAGATTCGCGAGGAACGTGTCGCCCGCGGACTGCCGGCGATCGAAGAATCGGATTCTCCGGACGGCGAAAAGGGCCCGGCTCAGCCAAAGGCGAAGGAATCCGACGCATGACCTCCCACGATCCCGCCAAGTTGCTGCAGGCGCTGCTGAAAAAGCTGACCAATCGGTACGGCGAGCAGCAGCCCGAGCCGCTGACGGCGGGCCTGGACGAGGGCGTTGATCCGCTGCTGAACCTGTTCGTGTATTCGTTCCTGCTCTGGGACGCCTCGACAGGCCAGGCTCGCGCGGCGCTCAAACGGATCCGCGAAACCTTTGTCGACTACAACGAATTGCGGATCGCCTTCGCCGACGAGATCGCCGCGGCGTTCGGGGAGCGCTATCCGCGCGGGTACGAAAGGGCGCTACGACTGCGTTCGAGCCTGCACGACATTTTCAAGCGCGAGCACTCGCTGTCGCTGCAAAGTCTCAACGAACTATCCAAGCGGGAAGCCCGGGCATATCTCGATTCCATCGACGGCACGCCGGCGTATGTCTCCGCACGAGTTCTCCTTCTCGGCCTGGGCGGACATGCAATACCGGTCGACCAGCGGATCGCGGACCTGCTCGCCGCCGAGGCGGTGCTGAGTGACGACGTGACGGACGCCGACACCGCGGCGTCTTGGCTGGAACGCCAGATCCGGGCGGGCGAGGCAACCCCCATCGCGCTGGTGCTTCAGGCGTGGTCCGACGACCAGGGTGCCGCACCCCGGCGCGATCGGCGTGCCGACCTGCCCGACTTTGCCCCCCCCGAGATTCCGCCCCCCGTTTCGGCGACCGAACACGCGCCCGACGGCGCGGGTAAGAAGCCCACCCGGGCGAAGAAGGCCGGGAAGAAATCTTCCAAGCAGTCGAGCAAGGGATGAAGAAAACTTCCTCCGTGAGCGTTGAGCCAGCAGACTTGGGTATTGCCAGTCCAATCCGAAGCCGCGGCCTTCGCGTGCGCCACCTCGGGGCTCTGCTCCTCGTGGCGGGCTGTGCGCTCTCGACGTCGTCGTGCGCAAACAAGCCTGTTTCGGCGAGCGCCGAAGAAGCCGGCGCTGTCGCAGACAGCCCGCAGGATGCGGCCAGCCCCCGGTCGATCCGCGAACTGAGACGGGCCGCGAAGGCAGGATCTCAGCCCAAATCCCCCTCGAATTTGCCGCCGCCGCCCGGGATCGACGCCACGCGCCTGACGCCGTTCACCGCTCAGGAACTCGCGGCGAATCCGAACGCCTTGCGATCGCTCGAAGAGGTCACGCCTGAGTTGGCATCGAAAGTATCCCTGGCGAAGGCCAACGACCCGCCGGCGGACGACGCCGCGAAGGAAGAAGCGCTGCGTCTTTATGTGTCGGGTCGATCGGCCCTTCTGGCCGGAGACGCGACGCAGGCTCAGGTCCTTCTGACCGACGCCGCGGGAAAGAACCCGGCCGAGGCCGGGGTGTGGAGGGAGCTTGGGGAAGCGCAGATGCGTCTGGGCCGCCGGACACTGGCAGTTTCGTCGTTCACGCAGGCGGCTCGGCGGGGGCTCGACGAGGCCCGCGTGTGGCTGATGCTCGGGCGCGACGCGGTCCAGAAGAGCGACATGGCCCGGGGCGCGGCCTATCTGAGCCGAGCACGAAGTGCGCCCGACGCCGATGCCGACACGGCGCTCAAGTACATCATCGACGCGGAATTGGGCGCTGCGCTGGCGCAACTTGGATACGCGAAGGCCGCCGAGCTGGCGCTCGACAGCGCGGCATCGCTGCCGGACAGCTTTTCCGAGAACACGAATTTCCGGGGCGAACTGGGCGAGGTATACCGGCGTCGGGGTGAGTTGTTCGAGCAATCGGGCGACTTGGCGATGCGGCTGAACGATTCGGCGACGGCGATGGATCGCTACGAACAGGCGGCGGGCCTGCCGTCGCTGGATCCCGGCGCCTCGCTGGTCCGTTTCGTCTATGCATCGGCATTGCGGGGCGCACCCGAGAGGGGCGCCGAGGCGCTGCTGACCCAGATCATCGAGGCCGACGGGTGGATCGAAGACAGGCAGTTGCTGCTCATCCGATACCTGGCCGCAAACACACCGATCGGGCCCGCGCTGTCCCGCGCGCTGGCGGTGCTTCCCGAGGATCTGAAGACGCCGCCGACGCGGACGATTCACTCCCGGCTGGTGCGGGCGCAGGCCGCGAGCGATCCGGCAGGGGCCAAACTGCTGCGGGCATACCTGAGTTCGCACCCCGGAGATTCCGAGGCGAGCGCCGACCTGATCGCACTGGTGAGCGGCTCGGGCAATGCGGAAGCGCGCGAGGTGCTTGCGCTGACGGAGACGTCGCCGGCGGTCGCCGTGCGCGTCGCGGATGCCGTGGTGGGAGAGGGACGCGGCCTCGAGGCCTGCCGCGACGGAATCGCACGCGGGGCTCGCAGTCCGGGGCAGCGAGCGGCGCTCGCGTGGCTTGAAAATCGCATGGGAGACTCGGAGCACTCTTACGCGACGGCACGCCTGATCAATGCCGATTCGCTGAAGGATCCTCAGGCCCGCGCGGTCGTCCTCGGCGTGGTGCTGCGGGCGCAGCTGGACGCCGGCGACTTTGCCGGTGCCCGCGCGACCATCGACGCCCTCAAGTCTCAGGACGGCCCAGCGTTCTCGGTTCGCGCCGCATCCCTGCTCGACGCCGGCGAGGACGCGTTTGTCGCCCAAAAGGCCAGGGAGCTCAGCATCGATGCGCTCCCGGCGGACGCCGACGAAAGGATCGCGACTGCGGAGATTCTGGCGCGGGCGGGGCGCGCGCCGGAGGCCGAAAAGATGCTCGAGGCCGTTCTGGCAGAAGATCGCTTCGACGAGCGCGCGTACCGGGCGCTGATCACGCTGTATCTGCCCACCGGCCCCCTCAAAGACGACGCGAAACTCGGCGCGGTTTCGCGCAGATTGCGTGATGCGATTCCGTCGAGCCGCGTGATCCGGTGGCTCGCCGCCGGCGAGTTGGCTCAGCGTCAGCTCTGGGGGCAGGTCGAGGCCGCCCTGGTGTCGCTCGCGGAAGAGGGAAGCCCGGAGCCGGCCATGATGGGCCAGCTTCTGGTGGCGTGGGAGCGACAAACAACCGGCGACTTGGAGACAAGGAAGGCCGTGCTCACGCGGGCGGAAACGTGGCTTCGCGCCAAGTTGGCGCGGCATCCCGACAGCGTGGAACTGGGGGCCTCCCTCGCACGCGTGATGGAACTTCAGGGTCGCGGCGAGGAGGCGGAAGCCGCGCTCTCCGCACTTCTGCGCTCGAGCCCTATCCCCGCCGTTGCCCGCCAGCGGGAGCAACTGGTCCGCGTCACGCTCAAGCAGCCCGAGCGAGCGAAGCAACTGGCGCTCAAGCGTCTGGATCACCTGCCGCGTTCGATCGATGAATCGCTGGAGCTGGCGGAACTCCGGGCGCTCGACTCCGATGCGGAACAAACGGCGATCGCGATCGCCGCCGGGCTGCCTCCATCGGCTCCCATGAATCCAGGGCAGAGGGATCGTCTGATCGCGCTTCTCAACCAGCAGGTCGGCGCGGCGATCAAGGACGAAAAGGGACAGAACGCTCTGGCAGCCCTGAGGCTGATTTCCGCCGCGCTCGACGCGGGTGTCGAACTTCCCAAGCCCCTGCACGAGGCCCGGCTGACGCTGCTCGCGACGAACACCCCCGGCGACACCAGGGCGCTGCTTGACGCGGCGGCGCTCGAGGCCCGACTCTTCCCGGATGGCTCAACCCTCGTTATCGCACGAACGGCCGACCGGATCAGCAAGTCCGCAAAGCCGTCGAACGCTCCCGGCTTTTTGCGCGCGGCCATCGGGTCAATCCAGCAACCGACAACCGAGTTGTACCAGTACCTGGCGTATCTGACGGCCCGGTACGGAACGATCGAGGACGTCCGCGGGTTCGCCGCGCTGATCGACGACCCCTCGAAGGCGACGATCGTCACGGAACTGGCCTCGACCCCCGGCGAGGACATTCCTTCCTCGCAGGCGGGGCGGGTCACCGAAGTTATCTATCTCCTGGGGAACGAGGCGACGCGCCAGGGGCGTCCGGAATTCACGAACGAGATCTACCGGTACGTCCTGGAACGCGAGCCGCGCCACGCCATGACGTGCAACAACCTGGCGTACCACCTGCTGGAGACCGGGGCCGACCTGGGCGAGGTTGACCGGCTGCTGATGATCGCGTATTCGCAGCGTCCGGAGACCTCCGCGATTCTCGATTCACTCGGCTGGTTACGGTACAAGCAAGGACGCCTGCGCGATGAAAAGGACGGCTCCGGCAATGTCACCGATCCCGGCGCGGTCTCGCTGCTGCTCCGAGCGACCGAGGCCCGCGATGCGCAGGACAATGCGGTGATCGTGGATCACCTCGGCGACGCGTACTGGGCCGCAGGAGACCATCAAAGAGCACGCGACAGCTGGGAACTGGCGCGGGTATCGGCGAAGCGCACGATCGAGGGAGCACAACTGATCCGGGCCCAGCGCAACGCCGGAGAAGACGACGAGGGGTTCCGGGCGCAATTGGCGGAGTTTCGCGCCGTCGTGACGCAGACCGAACTCAAGCTCAAGGCCGTGGCGGATTCGAAGGAGCCGCCGATTGCGGCGCACGCTCCGATCGTCAGGTAATCTCTACGGAATCCCGCATGGCAGGCCACAATAAATGGAGCAAGATCAAGCACCGCAAGGCCGTCGTCGACAAACGACGCGGCAAGGTGTGGACCAAGGTGGCCAAAGCGATCATCGTCGCGGCGAAGAACGGCGGGCCGGACCCGGACTCCAACCTCTCGCTCAGGTACGCGATCGACGAGGCCCGCTACGCGAACATGCCGCGCGACACGATCGAACGGGCGATCCAGAAGGGCGCGGGCGGTGCGGGCGGGGAGAATTACGAGCCCGTGCGCTACGAGGGGTACGGGCCTGGAGGAGTGGCCGTGATTGTGGACTCCCTGACCGACAACCGGGCCCGCACCGTGGGCGACCTGCGCGTCGCGTTCGGCAAGTACGGCGGGAACCTCGGCAACAACGGGTGCGTGGCGTACATGTTCCATGCACGGGGGCAGATCGTGTGCAGCGCGCCGGGATGGACCGAGGATCGATTCATGGAGCTGGCGATCGAGTCGGGCGCGGACGACGTGATCGCGCCCGACGATCCGTCGGATGCTTCGGAGCCGTGGACGATTCTGACGAGTGTTCCCGCGTTTCAGAAGGTCAAGGAGGCGGTGGAGCGGGCGGGGCCGACAATTTCCCAGGCCGACATCGCGATGGTTCCCGCGGATTTGATCTCGATTGCGGGCGAGAATGCCACGCAATTTCTTGAGTTGATCGACGCGATCGAGGACCTCGACGACGTGCAGAAGGTGTACTCCAACGCCTCTGTCGAGGGCGCCGGGTAGCGAGGCTCAGGCCCGCAGGCCAACGTTGCGCCCGCTGCCGCGCTTTGCCTTGTTGTGCATCGTCGGCGTGACATGGAAGGTCACTTCGCAGCGTCCGACGCGGCGCTCGCGCGCGGCCATGCGCGACATGAGCGAACGCTTATCCCTGGCACGGCTTCCGATGGCCGCCGGGATCACCGCCTGCTGGATGATGTCGAGGTCGAGAGTGACGTTGAATTCCTGACCGTCGGCCACCAGTGTCTTCAGATCCTCACGCGGCATGACCCGGTAAAGAGCCGGGCCGTAGCAGGGCCGGAGGAAGCGGTAGGTTAGTTCTTTGCAGACGATGGTGTACTCGCCGCCGGTAATGCCGAAGATGTACATGCCTCCCGCGATCTCGCTGTTGGCCAGGAGCGCGGCGCCGGCCATGGCGTTGTACCAGTTGCGGTTGAATCGCCGGAATGGGAGTTCGGCCGTGAAGGTGTCGGCGTCCACACGCTTCATGCGGATGCCGCTGCGAAACGCGTAGGGCAGCCAGATCATCGAGCAGACCCGGTGCCAGAAGTTGTTCCGTGTCGAAAGGCGGCTGATGTACTCCTCGACGCGGTCGCGAAAAGTCCGCCGGGGTCGGGTTACGGAAAGCCCGGGCGGTCCTTCGTCAAATTCGTCTGTCTCGGGCTCCCTCTCCGGCGTGGGCGGCAGATCGGCAACAGGCGCATCGACGTCCCCGAGGACCTGCTGCTGATGCTGAGTTGACGGAGCGCGCGACATGAGTGTGATGGGCCATTCTAGTCGAGAAGGAGCCCCGTACGGCTACGCGGAATCGGCGACCAATTCGTACCACGGATCCCTGCGACGAACCCGCTGCACCGGGTTCCCGGGCTCGTGATCAAGCACCAGGAGCCAGTTGTTTTCGGCGGCGGCGGCGAGGAACCAATGACGCGAGATCATGCTGGTGTAGGGCTCGACGTCGTAGCCCAGGCTGTACGCGGCGCCGACGTGGTTGACGGTGGGCATGACGTCGGGAGTGAAAACAACGGTGCGGCCCGTGTCGTCGCTGAAGAGAATCGCCTGCTGGCCCCAAGTGTGGCCCGGCACAAGCAACACCCCCACGCCCGGAACGCCCGTAACGCCCTGAAGACCGTGCAGCCAGGTCACGCGCTGCAGTGCCGGAGTGCGCGGCATCTCGTCACGAAGTGGCGTGTAGCCGGTCACGAAGGGGCGGGCCGAATCGATCAGGTGCATCTGGTCTTCGACGGGGATCAGGTGGTCCTTGAAGTACGTGCGGGTCATGACGCTCGAGTTCGCCACGGCATCGGTCCACTCGCGGAGCTGGGCGTAGATGTCGGCGTTGGGAAAAGTCGGCACGGCGTTGTACTCCCCCACTCCACCTCTACCGGGTTCTTTCTCCCCCGGGCGCGGCAGACGGGTGAGGCCACCCGCGTGATCGAAGTGCAGGTGCGAGACGACGACGGCGTTGATGTCTTCGCAGCGGCAATCGACCTCGTGCAGTGCATCGATAATGGACCGGTCTTCAAGGGCGAAGATGTCTTTGCTCTTCTGGTCGAGCTTGTTGCCGCTGCCGACCTCGATGAGAACGAGCTTGGGGCCGGGCGGGTCGCCGGGATCGGCGCTGGCCCGCTCGAGGAGGAGGCAATTGTGCTGGACGTCGATGCGCCCTCGATCGTCCATCGGGGCAAGCCTGCTCCAGACGACGCGGGGCACAAGGCCGAACATCGAGCCGCCGTCCAGCTTGAACTTCGCGGCCCGCAGGAGTTTCCATCGGTATCGAACGGTCATGGGGCGAGGATATCTCGCCCACTACACTCGCGACCATGACCGGCACGGCACGCAGCTCGATCCATCATGCGCTCCCATGGGCGGTCTATCTCGCCGTGTCCTGGACGTGGTGCATCGGGATGTTCCTGCCGGTGCTGCTGGTGCGCGATTACGGGATCTGGGGCTTTGTGGTCTTCGCCGTTCCCAATGTGATCGGGGCGGGGGCGATGGGATGGGTTCTGAAGTCGGGCGAATCGAGCGAAGCGCTCGCGAGCGTCCATCGCAGGGCGATCCGGGGCTTTTCGGTCGTCACGGTCGCGTTTCACCTGTACTTCGTCTGGTACCTGACGCAGGCGGGCTGGGTGAGCGGCGAGTGGTGGCCGTGGATCGCGATCGGTGTGTTCGCGGTGGCGATCTTCTCGGGGTTGCGTTCGGAGTTTCCAACAGAGGCTTTCACCCCGTTTCTTGTGAGCGCTTTGGTCATCGTCTTCGCGTTTACCGCGGGGGTTGACGTAAAGATCCCGGATGGTCAGGCAAAATCGTTCTTTGGTGTTCCCGCGGTTGCGTGGCTCGCGCCCGTTTGCGTGTTTGGCTTTCTGCTGTGCCCCTATCTCGATGCGTCGTTCCTCCGGGCGAGACGGAATGTTTCCGCTCCGGGGGCCCGTCTCGCCTTCGGCGTGGGCTTCGGAGTGCTCTTCCTCTCGATGATCGTGTTCACGCTCTGCTATGCCGGCTGGTTGCTCGGATTGACGGTGGCGGCGGCGCGGGTGCCGACGGCGATCGTGCTGCACATGCTGGTGCAGGCGGGGTTCACGGTCGGCATTCATTTGCGGGAAACGGCCGTCGGATTCGGCGAGAGCCGGGCCGGATTTCGGGGGGCGGCGGCGGCCTGGGCCTTGCTCGGCCTCGTCGCGGGCGCCGCGGCTGTGTTCAAACTCGACGGAAACGACAACATCTCGCCCCGGTTTGAGTTCGGATACCGGTTGTTCATGTCGGCATACGGGCTCCTGTTTCCTGCGTACGTGTGGCTTGTCATGGTTCCGCTCCGCATTCGCGCGGACGGCTTGGGTATGCGGCACATCGTGGTCTGGCTTGGCGCGTGCGCAATCGCGGCCCCGGCATTCTGGATGGGATTCATCGAGCACAAGGAATGGTGGCTGGTCCCCGGCGTGCTTGTGGTGCTCGGGGCGCGGGCCTTCATCCCGAAGCGAGGCGCTTCAGCGTTGCCTCCGAAAGGCTCGCCAGTTCCATAGATTCCACGCCCGAAGTGGCCAGTTCCTTCAGACTCCCGAGAAGTTCCGAGCGGAGTGGTTCGGGGCATCCGTCGCTGATCGCATTCCCGGCGACGATCACGGCGTTGCGTTTCATCATCGCGAGCGTGGCGCGGGTCAGGGCTGTGCCGGCGAATTCGCGCCGGCGATCGTCTTCGGTCCAACCCAGAACATCCAGCAGATCGAAGGAATCGCGCCGAGGTGCGTACTCCGGGTTCATTCGGCCGGTGTCTGCGCCCGGGGGGCGCACGGAATTGTGCGGACAGACGTCCTGACAGATATCACACCCGTAGAGCCAATTGCCGATCGCCGAGTGGAACCGATCGTCGATCACCCCGCGATTTTCGATGGTGAGGTAGGAGATGCAGCGGCCGGCATCGATGCTGTGAGGCGTGATGGCCTGTGTGGGGCAGGCGTCGATGCAGCGGGTGCAGGTGCCGCAATGATCGGGAACGGGCGCGGCAGAAGACTTAATCTCCAGGGTGGTCAGCACGCCCCCGAGAAGAAAGCAGCTCCCGATGGCGGGGTGGATCAGGAGCGTGTGCTTCCCGATCCATCCGAGCCCGGCGCGCTGAGCAAGATCGCGCTCCATCACCGGTGCGGTATCGACGAACGCGCGAAATCCGGCCGTGGGGAACCGACCCCGAAGCTCATCGCACAGAAGATGAAGCCGCTTCTTGATGACCTTGTGATAGTCGCGTCCGCGAGCGTAAGTCGCGATGGTGCCCCGGCCATTCGCCAGAGCGTCTTCCGTGGCGGCTTCTTCGCGCGTGCCGCGAAGGCGATACACATCGGCCACCATGATCACGCTGCGAGCGCCGGGAAGCACGCGCCCCGGGTCCACCCGTGCGTCGGTGTTGCGGGCCAGATAGTCCATGGAGCCGTGCTTGCCCTCGGCCAACCACGCGCGAAATTCCGCATGTCGCGCGACCGGCGCGGCATCACACACACCCGACAGCGCAAACCCCAGCCGCTCGCAGCGTTCCATAACTTCTCTGTTGGTGAGTGAATTCGACACGGTGCGAGCCTCGTTCGCCGGCGGCCGGTCGGCGACCGGCGACCCTACCGGACGACCATCTCGCCGCGATGCACGCCGGCACGACCGGTTTCACGCGCGCCGACCCACCCGAAAAACGTGCGGGCACTGCGGACAAGCACGTCCTCCGATCCGGAGGCGGCTCCGTCACCAAGCCACGCGCGGTCGTGCTCGTAGATCGCCCAACCAGTAAATCCGGCCGTGGTCAGTACGTCCACAATCTTTCGGGCGTGGCTATCCCCTTCTCCCAGCGCGCACGGCACACCCCCCCTGGTTTCCTTCAGTTTCACTGAAAAGAGGCGGTCACCCAGCACATTCACGCCGCCTTTGATGTCCTCTCCGGCCAGCGATGCGAGCGCCGGCGAGTAGGCGGCTCCGAGCAAAGGGCTGTTCACCCGATCGAGTAATTCGCTGACCTCTGCGGCGGTCTGGAACGACCCACCATTTTCGAGTGCAAGACGCACGCCGGTGTTGCGGGCTGTCGCCACCGCGAGTTCAAGCCGATCGACGATTCTCGCCATCGCGGATGCACGGGATTCGCTGCCCGGGATCTGGTATGCGAAGACCCGGACGAGCGGAGCCTCCAGTCTCGCGGCAAGATCCACCGCCCAGGCGGTTTCGACCACGCCGGCGGGCGTGCCGCCGATAATGTGGCCCAGCAAGGGGGGCGTTATCGGCGCGTCGTAACGAATCGAGGTCGAGATGCAGGCGACCTCGCAGCCGGTAGGAGCGAGCATCTGCCGGATCTTCAAGGGGTCGGTCAGCGCGGGATCGCAGGCAAAGCGCGTCGAGCCGCTGCCGAAGGTGCGGAGATCCACGCCCTGGTATCCAGCCTTCTGAGCACATGCTGCTACCTGCTCAAGCGTCCATTCGGGGCAGGCAACCGTGCTGAAGGCGAGTTTCATGGAGCCATCCTTGGACTCTGGCCGCACTCAGAACGACGCGGTGTTACCAGCACGAGCGCATTCGGCCGATCCGGCCCAGTCGTACCTGACAATATGCGATCGGATGAGCTAGTGCTCGATAACTTGGCTGAAATCGTCGATGTGGAGAGGTCCGAAGGCCGATTGCGATCGAACCGTCGGGGGCTTGTGGGCGCTCCGTGGCGGGAAACCGGAGCCCAAGTGCTATGACCAACGCAGGTTTCCAAACGGCTCGCCGGGCCAAGTTGTCCACGTCCGAGAACCAGGGTTGCACAAGTCGGGGGACCGAGTTAGGATTCCCCCACTTGGTGGCCAAGAGACTTCATGTCGCGGGATTAGCGCGCCGCATTCGTTTCGCGTGCTTCGGGGCCTGGCTGGGAGCTTTGGCTCTCCCGGCGGTGGTTGGCTGCTCGTATTCCCCCCGTGGTGAGTACTTGCATACCCGGACGATCGAGGTCACTCCGACCGACCAGGGAGACGGCGATGCTGCCGGCGGGATGGATCCTGAGGGCCTCGATGGCGTATGTAGGTCCGATGCCGCTGGCGCTCGAGTCGAGTTGAAGAGAAATCGGCATTAGCGATTTGTCCGCGTGAACAGCGGATCAAACCCGACCCGCGGGGCGTAGACAATCCCCCCGGACCCCCACTCCCCCCGTCCCCCCATTCGATCACCACCGACCAGACGGCCGGAACATCCGGCACGGTCACGCCGACCTCTTGACATTCGACCACGCGACGTACCTGGGGCTGGATCCAGTTGTCACGACCGCTGCGAGCAGCCGAACATCACATTGACGCATTCGTTGCAGACCACCGGTTCGGTGATCCATGAACTGGGCGGCGTTGGCGATGGTTACGCGGATACCTCGAGCCGAGCTTCAAGATCCTGGCGAGGGTGAAGCACATCCAGCAACAACTGCTGAACCAGTGGAGCGTGCTGGCGACGTTGACCCCGACGGAGTACGTGCAGTTCCGGCATGTGCTGGGTCCGGCGAGCGGGATTCAGAGCTATCAGAACCGGTTGATCGAATACCTGTTCGGCAATCGGGAGGCGCGATTTCTCGAGGTCTTCCGTCACAAGCCGGAGATATACGGACGGCTGGACGCCGCGCTCAAGGCGCCCAGCCTGTACGACGAGTTCCTGAGGCATCTGGCCCGGCGCGGCATGCCGATCCCCCGCGAGGTGCTGGAACGGGATTTGACAAAGCAGCACGAGCCGCACCCCGGTGTTGTCGCGGTGTTCAAGACGATCTACGACGATCCCTCAAAGTGCTGGGACGCGTACGAGATGTGCGAGAAGCTGGTGGACGTGGACGAGGCGGCGATGCTGTGGCGCTACCGGCATCTTAAGGTCGTGCAGCGGGTGATCGGCATGAAGCGGGGAACGGGCGGCACGGCGGGGGCGGCCTATCTGCGAAACATCTTCGACCACCCATACTTCCCCGAGTTGTGGGACGTGCGCACGGTGGTTGGCCCGGAGGTCACTCCTTCATGAACCCGGCATCGCTGGAGACGACATCAGCCTCCGGAACGAACTCGCCGAAGGCAAAGCCGGCGCCGATCATCTCGAACCGGATCGCGGAAGCGGTTCGTTCGCTCGGTCCGGGTGAATTCAACGAGCAAACGCTTCGGACCCACATCCACCCGCTGTTTTCCCGCGTGCTGAAGCGGAGAGAGATTTATCTTTCGAATCACAGCCTCGGGCGACCGCTGGATCAGATGGCGGATGATGTCCGCGAGGCCCTGGACGCGTGGTACGCGGAGATGGACGGGGCGTGGGACGTGTGGCTGAACGAACAGAACACGTTCCGGAACAACATCGCGTGCCTGATCGGGCTGGGGCGGGTGGATGCCGTGGTGCCCAAGATCAGCGCCGGGCAGGGTTTGCGGGCTGTCCTGAACGCGTTGCCGATGGCCCGGCCGCGCGTCGTCGCAACGCGGGGCGAATTCGACTCGATCGATTTCATTCTCAAGACATACGCGTCGCGGGAGCGTGCGGACGTCGCATGGATCGAGGCAAAGATCGCGCCCGGACGCGCGCCGTTCATTGACGCGACCGCGGTGTTGGAGGCGATCGTCAAGGCATCACCCGCGCCGGACCTTGTCGTGGTCTCGCAGTTCTACTACGCGACGGGGCAGCGGCTCGACAGGCTGCCGGAGATCATCGCGGCGGCGCGCTCTCGGGGCGCATTGGTCGTGCTCGACGCGTTCCACGGTGCGGGCGTTGTTGAAGTTGATTTCGATGGGCTCGGGCCCGATTTCGCCATCGGCGGGTCGTACAAGTACACCCGGGGCGGACCTGGCGCCGCTTGGCTCGCCATCAATCCGCGCCACCTCACCGCGCAGGTTTCGGACTCGAATCCTCGGCTGCGGACGCTGGATACCGGGTGGTTTGCGAAGCGTGATACCTTCGGGTTTCAGCGTCCCGACGAGCCACAACTGGCTTCGGGCGGAAACGCATGGCTGGAAGCGACACCGGCTCCGCTGCCGCTCTTCCAGGCGCGGTCGGGATTGCAGCTCGTATTGGCGCTCGGAGTTCCCCGGCTGCGCCGGTACAGCCTTCACCAGTTGGAACAACTGCAGGGTCTGTTGAGCGAACGGCGCGTTCCGGTGTACCGGGGCGGCTTAACCCCCGAGCAGTCCGGAGCGTTCCTGCTGGTCCCCCACCGCGATGCGCCGGGGGCCTGTGATGCGCTCAAACGCGAAGGCGTCAACGTCGATGCACGCCTCGGCCACCTTCGCTTCTGTCCCGACATTCTCACCAGCGACGACGAGATGATGCGCGCGGCCGAGATCACTTCCCGGGTGTGCCGGCAGTGAGCGGCTCGCGCCCCGGCTCGACGCCGGCCCGAGGCGGCCGAGCATCGAGCGGGAGAGTGATGAAGAAGTCCGTGCCCCTCCCGGGCTCGCTGTGCACTTCGAGCCGTCCCTCGTGAGCCTCGACGAGCCGTCGGGCGGTGGGAAGGCCGAGCCCGGTGCCACCGCCCTTGGTTGTGAAGTAGGGCTGGAAGATCTTCGCAAGCGTCTCGGCAGGTATTCCCGGCCCGGTATCGATCACGTGGATCTGCGCGGCGCGACGCTTGTCCACCTCCGGAACGACGGCGGTTTTTACGATGAGCTCGCGTGCGGACTGGGAATTCAGACCATCGGCCGCCATCGCCTGAACGGCGTTGATCATGAGGTTCAGCAGGGCCTGCTTGAGATGGGCGATGTCCACGTCCGCCACGAGCGGTCCGGGAGCAAGGTCCGAGCGGAGGCGCACACCCGCCTTTTCCGCCTGCGGCAAAAAGAAATCGACGAGTTCTTCGACGGCGAGGTTCAGGTCGGCGGGGCGGCGCTCAAGGCGCAGTTCACCGGCAAACTGAAGGAAATCGGTCAGGATGCCCCGCAGGCGCTCCACCTCGCGCCGGAGCGACTGCACACGGCGGGCGAGGCGTCCCTTTTCTTCCGCAGGGATGTCGAGTTCCTCGATGCCCTCGCTCAGGAGTTGGGCGTTGAGCCCGACGGTGGAGAGAGGGTTCTTGATCTCGTGCGCCAGGCCCCCGGTCATGGCTCCCAGCTCTGCAAGCCTCTCCGCCGAACGCGCCCGACGTTCCGCGGAGAGGATTCGCCGGGATTGCGCCCGGAGGGCCCAGAACGCAACAGCACCGGCGACGCACGCGCCGATGCTCAGTCCGATCAGAAAGAAAAATGTGCCGGACACGGAGCGAGTCTAGATCTAGCGCCGCGGCGAGCGGGTGTATCCGCGCCTTGGCACGACAACTTCAACGCTATCCGGCGAACGCATGACCTTGGTCGCCTTCCAGCCCTTGTCGGTCTTCACGGCGTCGTAGATGACCTGCGAACCGTCCTTGAGCACCCGAAATCCGTCGCCCTGGATGACGCTGTAGTGCGCGAAAATATCCTGCCCTTCCGGGCCGACGATAAACCCGAATCCCTTGCGGGGATCAAACCATTTCACGGCGCCTTCGACGTTCGTCAGTTGGGTCGCGCCCGTGCCGCCCGTGCCCTCGGTCATTGCCGGCCCCTTTCCCGCTCGCGCGAGACCGAATGGTCGCGCCCGATCCGGAAGTGGCGTCGGGAGTTTCTGAAATGCCGGAACGATCCACCCCACGCTCGGCGCACAAGCCGCCGCATCCTGCGCAGGCCAGAACGGACCGGGCGAATTCCCGACCGCTGGGTGCCAGCTTATCAGACGCTACGGGGCTGTCAACTCGGGGTTGCCTCAGGCCACCGGCTGGGGGGCCTGGGGAGCCGCTGCAGGGGGGGTTGCCGGGGCGTTCTTCTTGGCTTCCTCGATAAGGACGGCCTTGCGGCTGAGCTTAATACGGCCCTGGTCGTCCACGAGGATTACCTTAACCTTGACCACGTCCCCGATCTTGACCACGTCGGTCACGCTCTTGACGTAACCCTCGGCCAATTCAGAGATATGGCACATGCCGTCAGTGCCCGGGGCGAGCTCCACGAACGCGCCGAAGTCCTTGACGCTGACGACCTTGCCGGTGTAGACCGCGCCGACCTTCACCTCTTCGCAGAGGGCTTCGATCTCGGTTCGGGCGCCCTCGATGGAGGGGCCGTCGGTGCCGGCGAGCTGGACCGTTCCGTCGTCGTCGACGTCGATGGTGACGCCGTAGCGGTCTTGGAGCCCGCGGATCATCTTGCCGCCGGGTCCGATGAGCTTGCCGATCTTCTCCGGATCGATGTGGAGGGTGATCATGCGCGGCGCGAGCGGAGAGATCTCCGGACGGGGCTTGGCGATGATGCGCTCCATGATGTCGATGATCTCGAGCCGGCCCTGCTTGGCCTGCTGGAGGATCTTCTCGATCTGGGAGATGACGAGGCCGCGGGCCTTGAGATCGAGCTGAATGCCGGTGATGCCCTCACGGGTGCCGGAGACCTTGAAGTCC
>JBGAPK010000030.1:0-48461 GCA_044221315.1 Phycisphaerales bacterium
TGCTTCCCCGATCGCTGCGACAAGCACAACCTCCGCGAAGCAATCGTGAGCCACCAGGAAATGCTCGCGAGAAGCGGCGCGCAAGCCCTCGTCGATCGCCACTACTTCTCCCCCGACCAGCAAAGCCACGAGGCCTACTCCGCCGCCGTCGATTTCTACCAGCAACTCGCCCGCAAACTCCCTGCCCCCGATCACTGAACCGGACCCGACTCGGTGTGTGCGACTCTTCGCCTTCTCCTCTCTTTGCCTCTGTCTTCACCTCTGTCTTTGCCTGCGCCTTTCTCCTCCCCCTTTGCCAAAGGGGGAGGTGGCATCGCGCAGCGAATGCGAAGCGATGACGGAGGGGGTTTCGGATCGCCGCACGCCTTCGCAAAGTGCAATGCCTTTTCCCGGTTTGCTTGCCCCCGTGCCCTCGCTTGCGCGTCGGGCTCGTAAAGGCGACGGTCGGAGAGGCACCGGCATCGCGTAGCATGCCCCCATGACAGCACAACCCACCTCGCGGCATCGCCTCTTCCGTTTCGCACTCGCCGCCATCATCCTGCTCTTGCTCTTCGCCCTCGTCGCATCGGCGGGCGTCGTGTTCGCATGGACTCGCTTCGCGCGGACGTTGCCCACGCTGCGCGGCTGGCACACGACGGCTCCGGTTTCTGAATTCCGCGAGGGCGACGCCAAGGCCTCGTACACCCTCAAGGACTATCTCGCCCAAGAGGAAAGAGTCTTTGCCGAACTCGACACGCTCGTCAAGAAGGACTGGGCCTCCGACGCCTCCGGTCGGTTCAACCGCTTCAAGGCCGATTCCATTTGTAACCCGGCCACGCTGCTCGATCGCAATTGGAATCGGAGTTTCGTGCTCGAGTCAAAGAACCCAATCGGCGGCGTCCTCCTTATTCACGGTCTCTCCGACGCTCCCTACTCCCTGCGTGCGATCGGCGAGCAACTCCACGCCGCCGGCTACACCGTTGTCTGGCTGCGCGTCCCCGGGCACGGCACCTGCCCGAAGGCTCTCGCCGATGTTTCGTGGAAAGACTGGGCCGCGGCGGTCCGCGTTGCGATGAAGGGGCTGCGCGAGAAAGTGCCGGCGCCGCTGCCGCTGGTGATGGTTGGGTACTCGAACGGAGGTGAACTTTCGGTCAATTACGTCGCCGATTCGCTTCTCCCCGGCGCGGAAGAGGTTCCAAAGCCCGCGACGCTCGTGCTGATTTCTCCAATGCTCGCGATCACGCCCCTCGCCGAGTTCACCGAGCTCTTCCCGGCAGTCTCCGCGATCTCGGGCGAACCCAAACTCGCTTGGGGCGGCGTCGAGCCGGAGATCGATCCGTTCAAGTATTCCTCCTGGCCCAACAACGCCAGCCTTCAGGCGTATCGCATCACGCAGCACGTCGAGGAATCGCTGGCGTCGCTCTCGGCTTCCGGCCGCATCAAGGATTTTCCGCCGGTTCTGACGGTGCAGTCGGCTGTGGACGCAACGGTGATCGCGTATCGAACGATCGACATCCTGATGGACCGTCTGCCGCCGGGGAAGAGCGAACTGATTCTGTACGACATCGACCGATCTTCGTGGCTTCAGGGTTTGACGGATGACAGTTTCGAGAAGTACATCCGGCCTCGGCTGAAGCGGACGGATCTGCCGTTTGTCCTGACCCTCGTCACCAACCGTTCGCCCGAATCGCCCGATGTCATCGCCAAGACTCAGAAGGACGGAAAAATCACCGAGTCGGACGTCGGCACCATCTGGCCCCGCGGCACGTTCTCGCTCTCGCACGTTGCGTTGCCGATTCCCCCGTCCGATGCTGTCTACGGAGCCAATGAAGTCGAGTCCCCTTCCAAACTGCCGCTCGGAACGCTCTCGCTCCGGGGCGAAACCGGGATTCTTTCGATCTCTCCTTCTCTGCTGATGCGGATGCGGTACAACCCGTTCTACGACTGGACGGAGAAGCAGATTCTCACGTGGATTCGCAAGCAAACGGGGAAGTAGCGCTGCGAGAGTTATCGGAAGCGGATTTCGCCTTGGAAAATCGCTCAAGCGTGCTATTCTGGAAGACCATTTTTGAACAGCGAAGCGCGACCGTGTCCAAGATCGAGGCGAAGAGACATCCGAAACCCCCTCCGTCATCGCTCCGCAAGGCCTGCGCGATGACACCTCCCCCTTTGGCAAAGGGGGAGGACCCATGCCAAGGGCAGGAAGCAGTTGACTGGAGTCCGTATGAGTCGGAATCATTTGTTCTTGTCCGCGGCTTCGGTCGCGATGAAAGTTCTTGCAATTGGTTCGCTGGCATCGGTCATGGCCACACAGGCATTCGCGACGCCGCCGCTGACCATCAAGTTCAAGAACAGTTCCGGATTGCCGGACTCGCAGGTGTACGTCGGCTTTCTGGGCAGCGCCGACCTTGCCGCGACCAACATCCAGACCGGCGCGCCGATCTCACAAACGCTGTTCGGTGATGAGCACTGGTACACGCTGGCGGACGTGCCGCAGGGAATCAGCCTGACTTCGTTCAGCGGCCGCATTTATCTTGGCTACGGCACGCCGTGGACGTTGCTGCGGGCGGGCTACGAGCCTTCGCCGGTTTCCACGGGCGATCCGAACTATCTGAAGCGCTGGGACAAGGTCGAATTCACCTACCACGGCGCGCAGGCGGATGTGGTCGATACGACGTCGAT
The DNA here is from genome assembly GCA_044221315.1 of Phycisphaerales bacterium. Taxonomy (GTDB): domain Bacteria; phylum Planctomycetota; class Phycisphaerae; order Phycisphaerales; family UBA1924; genus JAFEBO01. The sequence continues at coordinate 2,662 of JBGAPK010000030.1, forward strand.
CGACTATTACGGAATCCGCACGGGCGTGAAGGTCTTCAAGAACGGCACGTCGGGCACGCTGGTGAAGGAACTCAAGGACGCGACGACGCAGCAGGCGATCGATGCGCTCAAGAGTCTGACCACGCCCGAGAACGGCGCGGTGGTCATGAACGGCGCCGACTTTGTTCGGATCCTCGGGCCGAGCGTCTATCCCGACCCGCCCGAGCTGCCCGCCTCGCCGTATGTCACGTTCGGCGACTACCTCACCTTCCTGCACGACACCTATGCGCCCCTGCACGCGGGAACGATCGCGACGATCGAGGGTCAGTTCGCGGGTGTCGGCGACAATCCGCAGACCCCGGAGACCAAGCCGCAGCATTACAGCTTCGTGGCGACGATGAACGCGGGGCTTGACATCACGCTGAGCGGCAGCGGCGACGAGATCGGCGCTCGCACCATCACGATCTCTCACGACGAGCTCATCTACCCCACGGGAATCTATGGGGCGAACCCGTTCTTCCGCATCGGAACCGGCGACCCGATCAAGGCGGCGAACGACGTGTACGGGTGGATCCTGGGGGATCTGCTCGCCGGCCTCAATATCGGAGCGCTCGGCAGCAGCGTTGTTGTGAACGGCGTTGAGGTCGGACAGATGAACAGCCAGGCATGGTTCGGCCTGACCTCGATGTTCGCGGCACTTCAGCCCGGGCACCCGAAGAACTACAACCAGTGGGCGCACGCGATGGCCGCGATCTCCGATGCGTACAACTTCGCGTATTCGGACCGCTTCGCCCACGTTTCGGCCCCGCTCGACCCGGCGCTGGTGGACACGATGGAGGTGGAGATCGGCGACGGCGCTCCGGCGAGTTCCTGCCCCGCCGATCTCAATCACGACAGCGTGGTGGACGACGCGGACTTTGTGGTCTTTGCGGCGGCGTACAACATCCTGGATTGCGCGGATCCGGCGATGCCCGCGGGCTGCCCGGCCGATCTGAACGCGGATCAGGTGGTGGACGATGCGGACTTTGTGATCTTCGTGGCGGCGTACAACGCGCTGCTCTGCCCGTGAGCGGGCGAGGCGGACGTTGCGTCGGACGTTCGTTCGTGCGTGCTGCTCCACGATCCTGTGGAGTGGCGCTTTGTACATAATGGCAGCGTGATCTGCACAAGCAAATTCCACACAATTGTGGAATAAGCAACATTCGTGCAAGCTTGGTAATCTCCCGGCCAATCCGCCAGAACGCCGGGAGTGATGATTGACTGTCACATCGCACCAAGCCGCCGCGCCGCGAATGCAGGGAAAGCCCCCAACGCAGGCCATTGTCCTTGCATTCATTCTCGCAATCGTTTGTAGCGTGCGCGCGCACGCGGCCGAGCTGGCTCCGGCCGATTCGCCGCGGATCACGCTTCCCGAGCAGGTGGACCTGACGGGCCTCACGCTGCTGACCGCCGAGACGCTGAACCTTGGCGTCGAGTACGACCCGGCGGTGTTCAAGTCGGTTCCGGGCGCCGGGACTGTGACGATCCGGGGCGTCAAGGCTCTGACGCCCGATGAGTTGTGGGCGTTGACGAATCAGGTGCTTGCGTCGCGCGGGCTGGCGCTGGTGCGGGTGCCCGGGGCGAAGGTGCTGAGCGTAGTGAAGCTGGCGGATGCGGCGGGAATGGCGGGGGTCGGAACGGCGGCGGGCGACGGGGAGACACGCGGCGGTTTCGCGCACGAACTGGTGCGGGCTCGGTTTCGGAGTGCGAAGGACTTGGCGGAGGCGATCAAGCCGTTTTTGACCAAGGGAGCGGGCAACGCGAGTCCGGTGGGTGATACGGGGTTGCTTGTGATCAGCGATGTTGTGGCGCGGATTGAGGAGATCAGGCGGCTGCTGGAGCAGTTGGATGTGGCGCGGGAGGAGATCGTGCCGCGGGTGATCGAGGCGAGGAATGTGCCGCCGGGGGCGTTGGCGAGCGCGGTAATGCTCGTGGCGGGCAAGCGGGATGCGATGAGCGGGGAGAAGTTGAAAGGCGAGGTGAGCGCGGCGCCGGATGGGCGGTCGGTGTTGTTGGTCGCGCCGGCGGAGACGCAGGAGGCGTGGGTGAAACTGATCGCGGCGCTTGATCAGCGCGAGGAAGTGCTGACGCGAGAGTACACGCCGCGGGTGTTTGGGGCGAAGGAAGTGGCGAATCTGGTTGAGCAGACGGTGCGGGACAGGGGTGCGGGCGGATCGGGCGCGGCGGGTGCGGGGAGTGGGGGTGCGCCCGGTGAAGATCGGTTTCGGATTGTGATCGATGATTTAACGGGGACGCTGATCGTGACGGCGACGCCGAGTCAGCACGAGCGGATTGCGGCGCTGGTGGAGCGGCTGGACGGGACGCCGCAGTCGGCGGCGCGGCCGGTGCGGGCGTTTGCGATTCGGAATCGGCCGGTGAAGGAAGTGCTGGCGACGCTGCAGCAGCTCGTGAGCGCGGGTGCGCTTGAGAACGGGACGGGAATTGATGCGAGCGGGATGAACGGGGCGGGCGCGGCGGGATTGCGTGAGGCGGGGGCGCAGCGGTCGGTGAGGCCGGATGCGCCGTCGGATGGGAGCGTGATGCCGGCGGTGGTGCCGGCGCCGGCTGCGCCGAGCGTGGGAGTTCCGATCAACCGGAATGCCCCGAGCAATGGATTCGGATTGCGGGGAAGCGGACAGAGAGGTCCGGGCATTTCGGGGCTTTCGCTGACGGCGGATGAAGGGACGAACACGCTGATTGCGATCGCGGAGCCGCGGCTGTTGGCGCAGTTGGAGCTCTTGATTCGGCAGTTGGATGTGCGGCAGCCGCAGGTGATGCTGGAGGTGTTTCTGGTCAGTTTGAACGAGCAGGATGCGATGAATCTGGGGGTGGAACTGGAGAAGTTGGGTTCGTTCTCGGGGAATCTGTATCAATTGAGTTCGTTGTTCGGGCTGACGTCGGGCAGTCCGGGCAATCGGACGCCGGGGGGGAGCCAGGGGTTTACGGGGGCGATTTTGAATCCGGGAGATTTCAGCGCGGTGATCAAGGCGCTGGAGACGATTTCGAGCGGGGCGACGCGGAGCCTGCCGCGGGTGCTAGTGAACAACAACCAGCAGGCGACGTTTAACTCGGTGTTGCAGCAGCCGTACACGATCAGCAACACGACGAGCGGGGCGGGGACGACGACGAGCTTTGGCGGGACGCAGGACGCGGGGACGACGATCGGGGTGCGGCCGCAGATTGCGGAGGCGGATCACCTTGTGTTGGATTACTCGCTTTCGCTCAGTTCGTTCGTTGGGGCGCCTCCGGCGACGGGGCTGCCGCCGCCGCGGCAGCAGAACAACGTGAGCAGCAACGCGACGATCCCGGATGGGCACACAGTGGTGGTGGGCGGTATCGAGCTTGTGAGCGACGGGAAGAACACGAGCCAGGTGCCGTACATCGGGGATGTGCCGCTGGTGGGTGAGTTGTTCAAGGTGAGGGACAACACGAAGAGCCGGGCACGGTTCTATGTGTTCATCCGTGCGACGGTGCTGCGGGAGCAGCAACTGAACGACCTGAAGTATCTGACGGACGCGGCGATCCGGGCGAACGGGCTGGGTGCGGTGGGTGTGAGTGACGGATTTCCGACGATGCGGGCGAGGGTGGTCAAATGACGGTCGCGAATGCCATCAACACGGAGCGGCACAACGAGGCGCCGGCGTGCGGCGTTGCCAGTCTTGCGTTCCTTCGGTCGATTCCGCGCGAGTTTGCCCGTGGAAAGTTGATCTGCGGCGTGGGGACGGGCGGGGAAGCGGGGAGAGAGAACCTGCTGGTTTCTTCGCGAACCAGCAGGGCGGCGATCGTCAATGTCGGTGTGAGATTGGGGTCCGATGTGGAGGTGACGATCGGGGAAGATGAGGAGATCGCGAGGCTGATCGATCGGTCGTACGACGACTATGAGCGGACACAGCCGAATGAACGGGAACATGCCGGTGGCGAGTCGGCCGCGGCGCTCGAAATGGGTGAGCCAGAGACTGTGGACGATGCCGTGCGTGAATCGCTGAAGTCCGGGTTCGCGGAACGGGATCTTCTCAATTTGGAGGGCAAGGGGCCGGTTGTCCGGCTTGTGGACGCGATGCTGTTCGAGGCGCTCTCGCGGAACGCGAGCGATATTCATGTGCAGCCGCTTTCGGATCGGACGCTCATTCGCTACCGGGTGGACGGCGTGCTGCTGGCGGCGAGGGAATTGCCGCACTCGCTGACGCACGCGCTTGTGAGTCGGGTGAAGGTGATGGCGCAGATGGACGTCGCGGAGCGCCACGCGCCGCAGGACGGGCGGGCGACGGTGACGATGGGCGCTCTGGGGACGGGCCGGTCGATCGACCTTCGGATCAGCACGCTGCCAACGAGTTACGGGGAGCGTGCGGTGATCCGGCTGCTGGATAATGCGCGCGGGGCGCACTTGGCGGATTTCGGAAGTCTGGGCATGCCGCGGGAGGTGGAGGGGGCGCTGCTCGATCGGGCGTCGAGGAGTCACGGGATCATCCTGGTGACGGGGCCGACGGGCTCGGGGAAGACAACGACGCTCTACACGCTGCTTCGACACGTGGCGAAGACGGGCGTGTCGGGGCGGGGCGGCGATGTCAACGTCATGACGATTGAAGATCCGATCGAGTACGAGCTTTCGACGAGCGGGATCGCGGTGAGTCAATCGCAGATCAATCTGAGGAAGGGCGTCACGTTTGCTACGGGGCTCAGGCACATTCTGCGGCAGGACCCGGATGTCGTGATGGTGGGGGAGATTCGCGATACAGAAACGGCGAAGATCGCGCTCCAGGCGAGTCTCACGGGGCATCTTGTCCTGTCCACGCTGCACACCAACGACGCGGCGAGCGCGGTCACGCGGCTGGTAGATCTGGGAGTGGAGCCGTTCCTGGTTGCGGCATCGCTCTCGGCCGTGATGGCGCAGCGATTGGTGCGGACGCGCCACGCGGAGTGCGATGGGCGGGGGTGCGACACGTGCCTGCACTCAGGTTACCGGGGACGCAAGGGCGTGTTCGAACTAATTGTGGTCGATGAATCGCTCCGTGCGGCGATTTCGCACGGCGCGAAGCTCGCGCAGGTGCGGGAGCATGCGCGGCAGCGCGGGATGCGGACGCTGATGGATGAGGGGAACAGGCTTATTCGCAAGCGGCTGACGGATGAGCGTGAGGTCCGACGCGTTGTGCAGGGGATGCTGGATGGCGATGGATCTGAGGCTGTCGGGTCGAATCCGGAGGCGCTCGGGAATGGGTGACTCAAGGCGAAGTTTGGCCAAACCGGTGCGGGCCCTGCGTGCGCGGGTAGCGCTGTTCACGTGGACGTCCGGTATTGCGGTCGTGTCGTCCGGTGCGTGGCTGGGGTGGTCGGCGTGCTCGGTGACCACGGCGACGGGTCCGACCATCGATGACTCGGGGCGGGTCGAAGGTCCGGTTGCGGCGGTCGGGCGGGCCGGAATTGATCTTGCGGTGTTCAACGCGGCGCTTTGGGTGCAGCCCGCGAAGCCGCCGGAGCCGGTCATGGTCGCTGCCATTCCGCCCGCGTCACCACCTCCGCCGCTCAAGTTGCAATTGATCGGGCTGGAGAGCAGCGAACGAAATGAGTCGGTTGCGGTCCTGTTTGATCCCGACGCGGCAAAGATGATTCGAGGCAGTGCGGGCGACAGGGTGGGCCGCTATGTCATCCGCGCAATCGATGCGGAGGGCGTCGCGCTGGAGGACGATGAATATCCGGGCAAGCCGAAGCAGACGCTGCGGATGAAGTCTCGGATCAGTCTGCAACCGGGAAGCGGGGGGCTCGCCAAATGACGGGAGCCGGGACGCAACAGAGCGGCGCGGGTATCGGTGGCGCGGCCGGTCCGGGAGATCGCGACGAGACAATTGTCGAGGTCAAGCCGGCGACGGTGTCAGCAGAATTGTCGAGAGATCTGCGGGTCAAATGGAATCGTTTCTATTGGGGCGTGCTTGAGACGCAGCAAATATTTTCGATCAAGCGGCACATCGGCGACTCGCAGCGGTGGATGCTGGAGGAGCAGTTTCAGGCGGAATTGCCGGTCGAGGTCGAGACGCTGGCGTGCGCCTTCGTGCCGCTGGGAGGGGGGCGGGTGCTGGCGTGCGGCATGGCGCATTCGGAGGTGGAGACGCTGCTTGCAGAGGCAGCGGCTGGCGACGGTGTCGAGTTGCTTTCGCTCGGGCCTGATGAGTGTCCGCCGGCGCTGCGCGGAGACATCGGAGATGCCGAGGCGTGCTCGGTCAATTTGCTGGTCGGACGTCACGAGCCGGGCGATGTGCGGCGGCTTCGGGCGTGGGCACGCCGTATTCCGATGCTGGGGGCTATCGTTGCGATCGGGCTGTTCGCGTGTGGGCTGAGGATTCAGGCGAACCGGGCTTTGGAGCGGACGCGGCTGCTTCGGGAATCGGTACAGGCTGAGTTGTCGAAGAGACTGGTTCAGGAGGGTGAAAACTCCTCCCTTCCTCCAACCCCTTCCCTCAGGGAAGGGGCTTCTGCAACCGCCTCCACGGTTGGGAATGACATGGCGAGCGAATCCGAACTAGAGCGGTCGCTGGCGAGGCTGCTGGTTCGATTGCAGCGCACGCATGGAGAGAAGGCCGGGAGCGTTCTGCCGCCGGATGCGGGGGACGCGATGGCGGCGGTACTTCGGGCGTGGCCGCGCGGGGTGGAGACGCGAACGACGCGGCTGAGCATCGGAGAGCGGACGGCTTCGCTGACCATTGATGTGCCGGATGAGAAGAGCGCCGAAACGCTGGATGGTGCGCTCGCGGGGATCGATGGGTGGGAGCTGCTTCCGCCGCAGGCGCAGCGGACAGCGTCCGGGGTGCAGGTTTCCGCGATGCTCAAGCCTGTTGGCACGCGCGGCGGGGGTGCGCCTTGAACAGGTGGATTGACGTCTGCGGCATGGTGGCGGTCGCCGGCGCGATCGCGTGGTGCGGCGTGGAGGGGTGGCGATTCGCGGCGGCGCAGGAGCGGTCGAACACGGAATTGGTGCGGGCGACGCATATCGCGGAATCGGTGCGTGCGTTCGAACGACTCCGAGCGCGGCCGGCGCTCATTTCCGACCGGCCGACGCCGAGTGAGCGGCTGCTGGGAATGGTGACCGAGGCGGCGTCGCAGGCTTCGATGGGGCCGGGTGCGATCAAGAGTGTGGAGTCGGAGCAGGAGGCGGGGAGCAGCGCGGCGGGGATGCGGAGGCAGAGCGTGCGGGTGGCGCTCGAGGGGATCACGCTGCTGGAGTTTGGCGGGTTTCTGGACAAGTGGCGCGGGCTTCAGCCGTCGTGGATTCCGATCCGGATCGACATGACTCCCGCAGGTCTCGCGTCGCGGGAGAGGGCGGAGGGGCCGGTTCGGTGGAATGTTCGAATTGCGTTTTGCAATGTGTATCTTGCGGAGGGATCATGAGAGCGCGGATCGTGTTGTCGTGTGCGTTGGCATGTGCGGGTATGGCGTTGGGCTGCGCATCGAAAGGAAAGTCGGGGGCGTACGACCCGATGTCGGAGGGTGCGCGCGATACGCAGAAGGCGGCTCGGTTGAACGAGCAGGCGCTGCCGCTGGTGGAAAGCACGGATCGGGCGGGGCTTGGTCGCGCGGAGGACTTGCTGCGCGAGGCGCTCGGGGCGGATTTGTACTACGGACCGGCGCACAACAACCTCGGCGTGGTGTATCTCTCGCAGGGAAAGCTGTACGAAGCGGCGGGGGAGTTTGAGTGGGCGCGGAAGCTGATGCCGGGGCATCCGGACCCGCGGGTGAACCTGGCCTTGACGCTGGAATCGGCGGGGCGGAGCGAGGAGGCGATGGAGACGTACCGCACAGCGCTCGAGGTCTATCCGGACCACATCGGGGCGGTGCAGGGGCTGGCGAGGCTGTCGATCAAAGCGGGCAAGCCGGACGAGAAAACGCCGGGATTCCTGAGGGAAATCGCAATGCGGGGGGAGACGCCGGAGTGGCGGGAGTGGGCGAAGGGAGAACTCACGCGGGTGCGGTGAGACGTGGCTCCGGCTGTCGGAAAGGATGTGATCGGTTTGTGACTGGAAATTGCGTGGGCGAGTGGCTTTGGAGCCAGTTTCTCGGTACAAGTGGTCTTGCTAGACTAAGGCCATGAGTGAGCGACAAGTCCCATCCGACGTAAAATTCACCTACAGAAAAGGCAATTTCTACCGCGTCATTCACGTTGACGGGGCTCTCGGAGGATTAGGACCAAGCGGTCGATATATTCACATGTCGCTGTTCAGTGAACGCCGCCCCATTCCGAAAGAACAGGTGTTCGACTTGACCGGAGATGGCACGGTGGCAGATGAGCCCAAACAGATAGACTCTTTGACTGGTATATTCAGGGAAGTGGAAGCGTGTGCGATAATGGACGTGGCAACGGCGAAGACGCTTCAGGACTGGCTCGGGAAGGTGATTGCGCAACATGAGGAAGTCATCCTCAAGTCAATTGACGCAGCAACTCGAAAACGGAACCACGAGTAGCCATGAAAGATAACTATCAAGCTTCGGTCCAACCGCCCCAGATCGCTTCCGGCTGGGCCTTCAATCAAGAAGTTGCCTCGCTTATCACAGAGTGGGGAGAATCGACGGTCTACATGTCGTCGGTGTCGGCAATCCGCGATCATCCCGCTTACGCCCAGCTTCGGAGCCTTGGCTTTGCCGCGATTCCCGCGATTCTGCGAGCATACCACCGATCAAGTGCGCCAGTCGATCTTCTGTTGCAGGATATTGTCAAGACTACACCGGTTCCTCAGTCCGATTGGGGAAATGCAGAACGGGCAAGACTCGCTTGGATAGCGTGGGGCACAAAGCATGAGCTGGACGCCAAGCGCAGGGTTCTATCGCAACTTCCCGCAATTAGACCAACAACAGCGCAACTGGCGACCTAAGAGCGAGCCAACCGAGGACTACAACTGCATCGCATTTGCGGCAGGCGACGAGACGCGGCGCTGGTGGCCTGTCGCAGGAAGGTATTGGCCTCCTGGTTTCCCGAGGGACGAGACAATTGAGAATTTCGAGATGGTGTTCTCGCGATGGCTAGGCTACAGGAAATGCCGGTCAGATCAGCCGGAACCCGGCATGGAAAATATCGCGATCTTCGTGAATTCCAACGGCGTTCCAACCCATGCTGCCAAGCAACTAGAGAACGGCCTGTGGTGGAAGAGCAAGCTTGGCGACAGTGCGGATATTGAACACGAACTTCGCGCGATCGAAGGAAACTGCTACGGAACGGCGAAGTTATTCATGTGTCGCGGCCGCTGGGGCCGGTTCATGTGTCGACTCAGAATGGCAATGTGGGGATGGAGCCTTTCGCCGATTCGATAGCACTCCCACGGTAGTAAGCCACCAAAAATTCAGACTGACCCACTACCGCGAGATGGCGGAAGTGCTGTTCAGATCGATGTTTAGGATATTTTTCCAGATTTTGAGCCCGGAGGCATTGACAGCCTACGACACATGTAGTAATTTTCAACGACACCGGTAGTAGGCCGGGCGGAAGGACTCATGTCGAAGCGACCGATCGAACTTGGCGAGGCGGAACTGGAGGTCATGCGGGCCCTGTGGGAGCATGGGCCGCAGACGGTGCGGGATGTGATGAACCGGCTGCACGAGCGGGGCCGGACGGTGGCGTATACGACGGTCCTGACCTTCCTGACGCGGCTTGAGCAGAAGGGCGTGGTTGCCAGCGACAAGCGGGACCAGGCATATGTGTACAAGGCCAAGATTTCACGCCAGAGCGTGACCCTCTCGCGCATCAGGACGCTGGTAGACCAGCTTTACGACGGCGCGGCGGCCCCGATGCTGGCCCAACTGATCGAAAACGAACGGTTTACCGCCGACGAGTTGTCCCGGTTACGCAAGTTGATTGATGACTTGGATGCGCGAAACCGGTCGTAGGCATTGCTAGTGGTCGGATTTTGGCTTCAGAAAGAGGCGACGGGCATGGAAGTGGTCGCGGGAATCATGAAGGCCTTGTGGGTTGGCGGGTTGGCCGCGACGCCCTTGATCCTGCTCGTGGGGATGATCTGCCGCGTGCGATCGGTTCGTCCGGCGACGAGGCATCTTCTGTGGACTGCCGTGCTTGTTTCCTTTGTGACGCCGGTTCTGGGCTCTTGGCTCTGGCGGCCGGAGTGGTTCCGGACGGAGCGGCTGATTGCGGCGGCGGACTCGGCGATCGATCACCTGAAAGCCCGTGCAACGGAACCGGGCGCGCCGGCTTCGCCCTCGGCTCGCCCCGCGGAACACCTGTTGGCCTCGACGGCGAGCGGAAAATCGAAGATTGGCCCTACTAGTCGCCCGGATAGCACTCCGATGGACCTGATGCCGGGTGCGGCTCCGTGGATCCGTTCGGTGCTTCAGCCCGACTCGGCAAGCGGACGCTTGGCGCTCGCCGAGGGAATGACGGCGCCGGTCTTGCTTGCCGATGCATCGCCGCGGGAGACTGCTCAGGCCACACTTGGAACGACCGCCTGGGTGAATCCGTCCACGCCCTCGTACCGCAACTATTCGGCGGATGCGACCTGTCCGATCGCGCCGGTCGGTCCGGGAATGAGCGCGGGCTTGATCCAGAGTGAGTCGGGCGGTCGTCGTCCTCAATACGCGAGACTCGGACCAGATTCCGTCCGGCCGAGTACGCCCTCTGCCGCTGCTCCTGTCCCCGTGCAGGCGCCCACCACCCCTGTCGAGGTAGCGCCGGTGCCGGCGGCTTCGGCGCTCGATTCGTTGCGGGTGATGATCGCCAAAGTCGTAGTTGTTCGCGATTCGATCGCCGCGCTGCCCCCGATACCGACCGCGCTCTGGCTTGGCGGAACGGCGCTGTTGCTCGCGATGCGGGTCGGTCGGACCGTTCGGGCGAAGGCACTCCTGCGGCGGGCGCAGCCCGCTGGGCCGCAGGTGCGGATACTCGTCGCCCGTCTCGCGGAGCGGATGAACCTGCGTCGCGTGCCCGAGGCGCTGATGGTGGATGCGCCGATCTCACCGATGATCTGGTGCGGGCTGACGCCCAGGCTGGTGCTGCCGCGGGGGCTGTGGGAGTCACTGGACGAGGATTCGAAGACGGCGGTGATCGTGCATGAATTTGCGCACCTGCGCCGGCTGGACCACCTGTTGTGCTGGGTGGAACTGGTGATCGGTGCGCTGTATTGGTGGCATCCGCTGGCGTGGTGGGCGCGGAAGCGTCTGCGGGACGAGGCGGAGGCAAGCTGCGACGCGTGGGTGACCAACACACTTCCTTCCAGCCGGCGGGCGTACGCCGTCGCGCTGGTCGCCGCGAAGTCATATCTGAGTCTTGAAGGCAGCGGGGCGGGCAAGGGACCCTGGCTGGGGGTCGTGTCCGGTTCGGCCAGGCGACTGGCCAGGAGAATCACCATGGTGATGACGCAGAGGACCATTCCGAACATGTCGATCTTCGGCGCCTGCGTGGCGGCGACGGTCGTGGCGCTGGGCACGTTTGTCATGCCCGGGATCGCGTGTCCGCCGGAATCGGCGGGGGAGAAGGACGCGAAGATCCTTCACGCGGGGAACGGCGTTGTGGTGGTGCAGAGCGGCGACAAGAAGAAGGGCGAGGGCGATGCGTTCTTCGGCGAGGCTCCGGCGCTCGAGGCGATGAAGAAGAAGGGCCGTGTTTTCGTGGTTCCGGATGCACCGAGCGCACCGGGAGCGCCGGCTCCGGCGCTGGCCCCGATGCCGCCCATGGCCCCGATGGCCCCGATGGTGCGTCTCAAGAAGTCCGGGGATTCCGGGAAGTGCGGATCGTCGCGAGGCTCGCTGATTGCGAGGACGGAGAGCGGCGACCCGCGGGCGGGGCGGGTCGGCAAGGTCTATCGCCTTCCCGAGGGCAAGGCCGAGGCGTTCTGGGTGCTGCTCAGCCGGAGCGACGTGCCCGTGTTTGTCGAGCGCCGGTCGGGCGACTCGATCATGATCTACGCGAGGGAAGAACAGCACCCCACGATTGGCGCGTTCATTGAGATCATCAGCCCGAAGGGCTCTGCGTCGGGGGGTGGCTCGCAGAGCCGCAAGATGCGGAGCGGGAACCTTGCGGAACTCGGCGCGTACCAGGAGTCTCTCCGCCAGCTTGAGCTGAATCGGGCCACGCTGGAGCAGCACGCGGATGCGGCGCGGGAGCATGCGGAGCAGCTCCGCGAGCAGCACGAGCACTTGCAGGAGATGAACCAGCAGTTGCGGGAGCACGCCGGTGCGATCAAGGAGGGCCAGGCGCGCAAGGAGTTCGAGGCGGCCGCGTCTCAGCTCCGGCACCGCTCCGACGCGGTGCGCGATCAGGCTCGTGCGTCCGAGCAGCAGGTGAAGCAGCTCGAGCGTCAGTTGAACGAGATTCAGAAGCGTGCGGAGAAGCTGGAAGAGCGACTGTCGCGTCAGCACGACGAGGACGGCGACGACGAGGATGACCAGGACGAGATCGATGAGTCCGACATGGACATCGCCGGCGATGCGATGATGGTCGAGCTCGATGACGTGGCGCCGGAGATGCTGGAAGTTCCGGACGAAATCGGCGCCCCCGAGATGGAAGTTCCCGACGAAGTCGGCGCCCTCGAGGGCGCGGCGGTCGTCGAAGAAGATGAAACGCCGGTTGCTCCGGAGGCGCCGGAGGTTGCGCCGGTTCCCGAGGCTGCGCCCGCGGCAGCTCCGGCTTCCGCACCGGCTCCTGTTCCGGCCCCGGCTCCGAGCGCGGTTCCCGCGCCCGTCGCCGCTCCCTCGGCCAATCCGATCCGCGCGACCTGATCGCGCATCGAGTACCTCGCCGGCGACGCGCTTGACGGCGCGCCTCCGGTTTGCAACCCGAGTTGATTTGCAGATGCGAAGGCGCAGCCGATGCCGTGCCGGCGCGATCGGTGCGCACTCGGATCGCTCGATGGAGGCGTCATGACGCGGATTCGCTTGTGTGGTGTGCAACGGAGCGCTCTGGTGCTGCTTCTTGCGGGGGCGATCCATGTTCCGTCCGCGTTGGCGGCGCCGGAGGATGACAAGGCGTATCGCGCCGGGATCGGGTTTGCCAACAAGGGGATGAACGATCTGGCGGCGACGGAGCTGAAGAAGTACCTGGAGGCCCAGCCCGAGGGCACGCTTGTCCCGAACGCGCGGTACACGCTGGCGGTTTGCCTGGTGCGCCTTGGGAAGCACGGCGAGGCGGCGTCGGAGTTGGACAGGGTCATCGCGATCGCGGGATTTGAGTTCGCGGCCGATGCACGGTTCCTGCGGGCGCAGTGCGCTTCGGCGACGGGCGATGACGCCGCGGCGATCCAGATGTTGAAGAAATTGCTCCGGGAGAACCCGGGGTTTGCGCAGGCGGATCGCGCGACCGAGCTGTACGGGGAAGCCCTGTATCGAACGGGCAAGTACCCGCAGGCGCGTGCGCAGCTGGAGGACTTTTCGTCGAAGTGGCCGAAGAGCGCGGTTGTGGATCGGGCGGATTTGTTTTGCGCGCTGGCGGCGGCGGGCGCCGGAGACGATGCGAAGGCGGCGGAGCGGGCGGACGCATTGGTCAAGCGATCGCCGAACGGACCGTACGCGGCGAACGCGGCTTTGCTTGGTGCGCAGTGCCGCCAGCGGGCGGGAGATCTCGACGGAGCGGCCTCGCTGTATGAAGTTGCGGCGAAGGCGACGGATGAACAGGTGAAGCGCGATGCGCTGCTCGGTTCGGCGCAGGTCGCGCGGGCCCGGGGAAAGACGGGCGAGGCGGATGGCTTCCTGAGGCAACTGAAGGCGGGCTCGCTCGCGGGGGCACCGTTCACGGCCGCGACCGTTGAAGAGGGACGGCTGCTCTATGACCAGGGCAAGCCGGAGGAGGCGCTGAAGGTGTTTGCCGGGTTGGCGGGTGACTCGGGCGCGCAGGACACGGCCGCGTACTGGGTCGCCAAGTGCGAGATGAAGCTGGGTAGAAACGACCGGGCGGCGGAGCACTTCGGCGATGCCGCGGCGGCGAATCCGAAGAGCCCATTGCTGGCGGACATGCTGTTCGACCGGGCGTCGGCGCTGTCGCGGGCGGGGAAGAACGAAGAAGCGGCGCGGGCTTTCGGAGAGTGGCGGGGGCGATTTGCGACCCATGAATTGTTTCCCGAGGCGTTGGCGGCGGAAGCGGCGTGCCTGTATCGGGTGGAAAAATACGCGGCAAGTCTTGAGTTGTGCGCCGAATTCGTGCGTCGATTTCCGAAGCACGAGCGTGCGACCTCGGTGGAGCTTCTGATCGCGGAGGATCAATTCCTGGCGGGCGAGTACGCTCCGGCGGAGGGCGCCTATCGCGCGTGGATTGAGCGGCACGGGGCCGATCCGGGTGCGTGGCGTGCGCGAGTGCGTCGGGGGCTTTGCCTAATCAAGATCGATCGCGTAGACGAGGCTGTATCGGTTCTGAGCGCGGCGCTTGGCGATGGCAAGGGAGAGGCCGACCCGGGGTTGCGGCGGGAGGCAATGTTGGCGCTTGGCGAGAATTGCTTTGCGCGAGGCGACTGGCCGGGTGCGGAGAAGTGGTTCGGGGCCGCGGCGCCGGAGATGAAGGACGCTTCGGGCGAGGCGGATGCGCTGCTCCGGCTGGGGATCAGCCTTGAAAGGCAGAAGAAGTATCAGGAGGCGCTCCCGATTCTCGAGAGGGCGGTGGGGGCGACGGGGGCGACGGGGCAGTCGGCGATCGGGACGCATGCGCGGTTTGAACGGGCGCAGGTGCTGGTCGAACTGGGCCGGCAGGATGATGCGCGGGCGGAGTTTGAGGCGGTGATCGCGAGTGAAGCGAAGGGCGAGTCGAAGCAACTCACGGGGCACGCGCTGAGGCAATTGGCGTCGATCGCATCGAAGCAAGGCAAACCGGAAGAAGCGGCGGAGCTGCTCGGGCGGTCGTCCGAGGCCGGCGACGGCGGGACGTTGCTGCAGCAGGGAAATGCGTGGCTGGCGGCGGGGAAGTATGACAAGGCCGAGGACGCGTTCACGCGGTTTGTGAAAGCGAATGCGCGGGATCCGAAGGCGGTTGAGGCGCGGGTGCAGCGGGCGATTGCGATCAATCGGCAGGATCGGCACGAGGATGCGATTGCGGAACTAACGAAGCTCGGCCGTCGGATTGATGCGATGGATCCTGCGCTCGCGGCGTCGGCTCGCTACGAGTTGGCGCTGGCGTTGCGAGCGGTTGGACGCGATGCGGATGCGGCGGAGGCGTACCGGGGGATGCTGGCGGGGAGTCCGCCGCCGACGCTCGGCGCGTTTGGGGCGCTCGACCTTGCGCAGATCCTGGTGAAGGAGGGAAAGTTTGACGAGGCGGTGGTCACGCTTGGTCGGTGCAGGGAGAGTGCGGCGTCGCTGAAGCCCGAAGAGTCGTCGCGCGTGCTCGAGCGGGAGATGTATGTTCGTGGGCTCTGCCTGCTCAAGCTGGGCAAGCCGGGTGAGGCCGCAGCGGCGGTGGCGTCGTTCCGGGAGAGGTACCCGACGAGTGAACTTGCGGGATCGGTTTCGCTGGTTCTAGGCGATGCGCTCGTGCAGTCGGGTAAGGCGGCGGCGGGTGCGGAAGAACTCGCCCGCGTGGCTCAAGACAAGGCTCCGGCGGATGTAGCGTCGGTCGCACTGCTCAAACTGGGGGACGCGTGCGCCGCGACGGGGCAGTGGACTCGGAGCGAAGAGGCGTACACGGCGTTTCTCGATCGATTTCCGAAGAGCGAATTGTGGTTTCAGGCGCGGTTCGGGCAGGGGTTTGCGCGGGAGAACCAGGGCAGGCAGGATGCGGCGATCGAAGCGTACCGCGATGTTGTTGCCCGACACGAGGGGCCGACGGCGGCGCGGGCGCAGTTCCAGATCGGCGAATGTCTGTACGCCCAGAAGAAATATGAGCAGGCGGTGGGGGAGCTCCTGAAAGTGGATGTGCTGTATTCGTCGCCGGAGTGGACGGCCGCGGCGTTGTACGAGGCGGGGCGTTGCCTGGATGAGGCGGGGCGAGCGGCGGATGCCACGAAGCAATTTGAAGAACTTGTGCAGCGCTTCCCGGAATCGCGCTGGGCGGTGCTGGCGAAAGAGCGGCCGAAGGTGATTTCCAGCGCGGGTTTGCCCGGTCGCGGCGCCGATGCCAAGACGAGATAGAAACGCAAGAAGGAGATTCTGTTCATGTTCATGACGTTGATGTCCATTCTCGCACAAGCCGTGACGCCGGTCGTTCCTTCTGCCGGTTCTCCCGCTACCTCGGGAGGGCTGGTCTCGACGGTGCTCGATCTGGTCATGAAGGGCGGCTGGATCATGATCCCGCTGGGCCTGTGCTCGCTGGTGGCGGTGACGCTGGTGGTCGAGCGGGTGATCGTCACGAGGGCTGCGAAAATCGTGCCGCCGGCGCTGCTCGCGACTGTTAGAAAACTGCGTGCGCATCCGCGTCAGGCACTCGCGGCGTGCGTGGCGGATCCGAGCCCGCTGGCGAAAGTGCTCGCGGCGGGAATCAAGGCGCGTGGGCAGCCGGATGAGATTCAGGAAAAACAGTTGAGCGAGGCGGGGCAGCGAGAGATTCAGAAACTGAGGCTGCGGATGCGGCTGCTCTCGGCGCTTCCGCAGACGGCGACGATGCTGGGGCTTCTTGGCACGGTGCTGGGAATGATCCGGACGTTTACGGTGGTGGCGGCATCGGGCGAATCGCTCGGCAAGACGGAGCGGCTGGCGCAGGGGATTTACGAGGCGTGGACGGCGACGGCGGCGGGGCTGGTGATTGCGATTCCGACGCTGGTGGCGTATCACATGATCATGGCACGGATCGATGCGGCGGCGGCGGCGCTCGACCTGGCGGTGGTGCAGTGGCGTGAGAAGGGCGAGATTGAGGTCGAGGCGGAGGCGCCGGAAGTCAAGCGGTCGATTCCGATCAATGACGGGGAGTTGGCACTCGCCAAGGCATAACCATGGTCATCAAGAACGCCGATGCGCACGCGGAATTGCAGTTGGACTTTGTTCCGATGGCGGACGTGCTGTTCAACCTGTTGATCTTCTTTCTGCTGGCAACGAGCCTGGTGCAGACGGAGCGAGAGATGCGGATCGCGCTGCCGCACACGCAGGCGTCGGGTCCGATTACGGCTTCGCTGCGGGAGATCGTGATCAATATCGATTCGGAGGGGCGGACGATCGTCGGCGGCAAGCCGATCGAGGACGCGGCGCTCGGGTCGATGCTCAAGGCGGCGGTGGCGTCGAATTCCGAGCAGAAGGTCAGTGTGCGGGGCGACCGGACGACGGCGTATGCCAACGTCGCGCGGGTGCTTGATCTCTGCAAGGCGTCGGGGATTCAGCAGCCATATCTCGAGACCGTTCCGATGAAGTAAGGGGCGAGTGGACCGCCATGACGAGAGACTTTCAACCCTCACGGACGACGCTGGTCTTTGCGGCTGCAGCGCTGGTGCTGTCGGCGGCGCTATCGATCGGGCTGGTCTGGAATCCGGCGCCGAACGTGTGGTGGACCAATGGGGGCGAGATTCGGACCCGGGAGGCGGAAGCTCCGCTCCGGCGGATTCTGTGGCTTCCGGCGCAGCCGGTGCCGGGGGCTCACGACGAGGCGGTCGATGAGTACGAGCCACGGTTCAGCGCGGACGGAACGACGATGGTGTTTGTGCGACGGCGCACCGGGCACAATGCGGATCTGTTCCTGTCGAAGTGGACGCCGGTCGGCTGGTCGGAGGCGACGCCGCTCGAGGCGATCAACACCGAGAATGACGAACTCGGGCCGGAGCTAGCGCGAGATGGGAAGTCGCTTTACTTCTACTCTGATCGGCCGGGCGGGCTCGGCGGGTACGACCTGTGGGTTTCGCGGGCGACCGATGCCGGATGGGGTACTCCGACCAATCTGGGCCCGACGGTGAACAGTTCATGGAACGAGTACGGACCGGCGCTGGCGCCGGACGGGGCGACGCTCTATTTCTCGTCGAACCGTCCGCGGATGGGGGAAGCGGTGCCGCAGGGCGCCGCGTGGACGGCGACGATTCGCGAACAGAACACGCGGCACGATTACGACTTGTACAAATCGGATCTGTCAGGGCCGGAGCCGGGCGCGGCGGTGGCGCTGACGGAATTGAATACTCCGTTCGATGAAGGGGCGCCCGCGCTCAGCCCGGTCGGAGATTTTCTGTACTTTGCATCGGATCGTCCGGGCGGGCTTGGTGGATTTGATGTCTACCGGGCGCGCGTCCTCGGATCGATCATTCGGGCCGCGGAAAATCTCGGCAGTGCCGTGAATTCGGTGAAGAACGATCTGGACCCCGCGCTCAGCGCGGACGGCTTCCGTCTTTTCTTCAGTTCGGATCGGCGCGCCAGCGTTGGTGGTGTCGGGGAACCAAAGGCGTCTTCGCTGGAATCGGACGAATCCCGCCCGCGGTATGGCCTCTGGCAGACGGCATCGCGCGAAGTCTTCGAGGAATTGGAGGCGGTGCCGCGGAACGCGTGGCTGGCGAAAATGTGGGCGGCGATTTGGCCGTGGCTTGGCCTGCTGCTTCTCACGCTCATCCCGCTCTTCGCCCTCTGGTACCTGCTGAAGAACGAGATGTGGCGGAAGCGGTTGGGGCAGCTCAGTCTCTTGGCGCAGTGCGTGCTGTTGTCGCTGCTCATCCACGCGGCGATCATGGCGGGGCTGGCTGTCTGGAAGGTCGGCTCGGGCATCGTCGAGGCGATGAAGCCAGCGGGCGGGACGCAGGTCATCCTCGCGTCGTCGGGGGTTCCCGGCGATATCGGCGGGCAGGTCTTCGGCGGCAGCACGGATGTTGCGACGCCTGTTTCTTCCTTTGACGCGATCACCGCCAGCGTCTCGGCGCCGACGGTGGACGCCGCGGCGGTGCTTGCGGCTCCTCCGCCGCTCATCGCGAGTGTCCAACCCGCGCTTGAGTTTCAACCGGCGATGAGCGCGAACCCGTCTCAGTCCATGCCGACAACTTCGGTGCCGGATGCTCGGTTGCAAAGCGTTGATGCGCTGATCCCGCAGGCCTCAGCTCCTCGGGCGTCGGGTGAAGCCGGCGCGTCGATGCCGGCGGCTTTGAGCTCGGTGGCAGCAACGCCGGTTGCAGGCTCGTCCTCCGATGCGCCCAGCGCGGATGTGCCCCTGCCTCAGAGCCAGCATGCCGAGTCTGCGGTCGGAACGATGGATGTTCGGATTCCGGATCGGGCGATCGCGGCGAATGCCGGCGCTGTTGCCTCTTCCGCGGGTTCTGTGGCGCCGGGCGGTGCAGCGGAATTGGCGTCGAGCGCCGTGCTTCCAACTGCGATCACCCCCGCCGCGGGGAGCGCCCGCTCGGAAGCGAAGGCGACAGCGGAGCTGACCGAGACTCGGGCGGGAATGGCGCCGGTCATGGTTACCGCCGGTGTGCCCAACGCGACCAGAACGGATCTTGCGCCACCAGCTATGCAGAGCGGCGCGGGGTCCAAGAGCGTGATGGTGCCCGCGACTGAAACGGATCGACGTGTTGGTGCCATGAACGGGAGTGTCGGATCGAGCGCGTCTGCTCCGGGCAGGCAGATCGCACAGGGGACAGGTTTAGCCCCTCTCCCGCAGGCCACGGCCGCGCAGGGGGCGTCGGCGAGGGAAGCCCAAGCGGGCGTGGTGGGTGTGGCCCTTGGCACGCTTGCCGCGGCGGCCGGGGCGGCGTCGGATCATCAGGCGCTTTCGTCGGGTCCGGCGGTGGTTCAGCCCGGCGCGATGAGCAGCGCGGGAGCGAAGGCGAGTCTGCAGCCGCTCTCATCCTTCGGAGAGGTGCCCGTCCGCGGCTCGGCTGTCGGTGTGGGCTCGGCGCCGAGCGCGCCGGGGCGTGACATCGGGAGCATCGCGGGCGACAGCCGCCTTCCGGTGACGCCGTCGGAACCGGTGAAGCCGGTTGAGACGTTTGCGCAGCGCGCCCCCGAAGTTCGGTCCGAGGTCTTGGAGAAGATGGGTGGCAACGCCGAGACCGAGAAGGCCGTGGGTCTCGCGCTCGAGTGGTTTGCGCGTCACCAGGAGCGTGACGGACGCTGGACCGGTCGGCACTTCGATGACCGCTGCGGCAAGTGTGATGCGCCTGCGGATTTCGACGCCGATGCGGCGATGACCGGCATGGCGCTGCTCTGCTACCTCGGTGCGGGGCACACGCACAAGTCGGACGGCCCGTACCGGGATGCCGTGCAACGGGCGATCGGGTGGCTCGTGGCTCGTCAACTGCCGAATGGCGATCTTCGGCAGGGCGAGACGATGTACGGCCAAACCGTCGCGACCGTGGCGCTGTGCGAGGCGCTGTCGATGACGAAGGATCAGACGCTCGCGGGCCCGGCCCGGCGGGCGGTGCAGTTCGTGCTTCAGACGGCCGCCAAGCCGCGGAGCGCACGCACTTCGGATGAGGACACGTCAGTGCTCGGGTGGCTGGTGATGACGGTCGAGAGTGCGCGACGTGCTGGAATTGCGGTGCCGCGGGATGTGTTCGACTCCGCGGCACGCTGGCTTGACTCGGTGGCGGCCACCGGCGCTCCCGGTCGCTACGCCTACAGCGCCGGGCGTGCCCCGAGCGCCGCCATGACCGCGGAGGCAATGTTTGTGCGTCAATTGCTTGGGCACGCACGCACGGAAGCACCGATGGAACAGTCCGCGGCGTTCATTCTTCAAACGCCGCCGAAATGGGAGAACGGCGCACCGACCTATTACTGGTATTACGCGACGCTGGCGCTCTTCGAACACCAGGGAGATTCATGGAAGCGTTGGAACGAGGGGCTCCGGCCGGAGCTGCTCGGACATCAGCGGCGCGACAGTGCAGCGGCGGGGAGTTGGGACCCTCAGGATGAATGGTCCAAACTCGGCGGACGGATCTACCAAACGGCGATCTGTACGCTGAGTCTTGAGGTCTACTACCGGTACAAACCACGCGCGGAGTGAGAGCCGGCGCGCCGCGGAAACTGCGATCGTTGCACGGCAGGACGCCGGTTGGGCTAGCGTTTGACGACAAGACGAGCGGCCGGCTCGCGTAAGTCCTGCGCGGGTCGGCAGAGTGACGCGAGCGCATCCCGCAGGTCCGCAACCTGGGCCCGTGTGAGCGATTCCATCCCGGGCACATTGCGGAAGAGATTGAGTTCCAACGCATCCCGAAGTTTCTGTCCGGCGGCGGTGAGGCCGAGAATCTTGACGCGCCGATCGGTCGGGTCTTCGCGCCGCGCGACGAGCTCGCGTTCTTCAAGTCTGTCCACGACCCCCGTGATATTCGATGGATCGCAACCGAGACAGTCGGCGATATGGCGCATCGGTTCGGGCTCGCCGAGGAAGAGGATGAGCTTGCCCTGAACGGGAGTCAGATCGTGCGAGGCGGCGACGCTTTCGAAGTGGTGGCGCAGGCGATCGACGTAGGCGAAGAGCAGTTCGACTACTTCGGCGCGGATGGCCGCACTCGGATCGCGGGGTTTGGGGATCTTGCAGGAACCCATCGGTCGACAGTATAGCCGATCATTTGACAACCTCAACTATTGAAGACTATCATATTTCGCGGCGCTGGCCGCATGGGCGCACGTGAATGCGGCCGGGAGGTACCGGGTGACCAACAGAAAGCCCGTCGTTGGCGGCGTAGTCCTGATTGTCGGCCTGCTCATCGTGGGAGCGGGGCTGGCTGGTTGGAAATACCGCCAGATCCGTGCGGCATCGGGTCCCGGGATGGGGCCGCCGCCGCAGTTTGTGGAGGTCCTGAAAGCGGAGACGATTTCCTGGCAGCCGCGTTCCCGGCTGGTCGGGACCGTCATCGGGAAGCGGTCGGTCAACCTCGCGAACGAGACGGTGGGGACCGTGACGCAGGTGGGGTTTGATTCCGGCGACACGGTGCAGCCCGGTCAGGTGCTGATGCAACTGGATATTTCGACCGAGACCGCGGACCTGGAGGCGGCGAAGGCCGCGCAGCGGCTGATGCAGTCCGGGGTGGCGGTTGCCGAGGCGGAGATCCGCGTCGCAAAGTCCAATCTCGATCTGGCGAAAAACAACCTGCGACGGTACAAGAGCGCCGCGACCGCAAGTTCGGTGGCGGAAGCCGATGTGGACCGCGCCCAGTCAGAGGTGGACAAGGGAGTTGCGACGGTGGAGCGTGCCGAGTCGATGCTCTCGAGATCGAAGGCTGAACTGGAACAATCCGCGGCCAAGGTGAAGCAGCTCGAGACGATGATCGCCAAGAAGACCCTTCGTTCGCCGTTCCTCGCCAGGGCCGGGATGCGGATGATTCATCCGGGGCAGTACTTGGCGGAGGGGACGACGGTGGTGGGGCTGACGGAACTGACGGACGATATCTACGTCGACTTCGCGGTGCCGCAGGACTATGCGCTGCGCGTCAGCCCCGGGACGGTGGTGACGGCGAAGTCGAGCATGCTGGGGTCGGACGAGGCGAAGATCACCGTGGTGTCGATCGATTCGACCGCCAATCCGACGACGCGAAACGTGCGGGTGCGGTCGAGTGTTCCGAACCCAGGGTACAAGCTCAAGCCGGGCATGTTCATCGACGTGGAAGTGCCGGTCGGGCCCGCGACGCAAGTGGTGGTTGTGCCCGCAACAGCGGTGAGGCGGGCCGCGTTCGGAGACCATGTGTTCACGCTGACGCCGGATCCGCAGCCGGGGAATCCCGGGGCGATGAAGGCGCATCAGAGGCTTGTGAAACTCGGCGCAAACCTTGGGGAAAAGGTTGTCGTGGAATCGGGCGTGACGGATGGGGAGGTGCTCGCGTCGAGCGGCTCGTTCAAGCTCTTCGAGGGCGCGATCGTTGCGGCTTCTCCTCCCCCGGGCGTGGCCGGAACGGCGATGGCCGGAGAAAAGGGCGCGCCCGAGGCGCACGGCGGAAAGTAGTCGTCGGTCGGGGTTCGGGCGGGCGCGGGCGGCGGGGGGATGGAAAGGGCGAGTGCGCTGATGAAATCGCTGACGGACATCTTCATTCGCAAGCCCGTGCTGGCGATCGTGCTGAACGTGTTCATTCTTGCGGTGGGCTGGAAGGCGATCTGGCAATTGCCGGTGCGGCAGTACCCGCGGCTTGAGTCGAGCGCGATCATCATCAGCACGGCGTATATCGGGGCGAGTGCCGAGACAGTGCGCGGCTTCGTGACCACGCCGATTGAAAAGGCGGTCTCGGCGATCGACGGGATCGACTACATCGAATCGACCAGCACGGCGGGGATCAGCACGGTAACGGTGCGGCTGCGCCTCAATCATTCGAGCAACGCGGCGCTGGCGGAGATTTCGGCGCGGCTCAACCAGGTCCGGAGCGAACTGCCGGCGGGCGTGGAAGCGCCGGTGGTGGATATTCAGCGGACGGACAAGCCGTACGCGACGTTCTACATCAGCCTGACGACCAAGACACTCTCGCTCTCGCAATTGAGCGACTACATGGCGCGGGAATTGCAGCCCGAACTCCAGGCGCTGCCGGGCGTGCAGCGGGTCGGGTTTGAGGGGCCGCTGCCTTTGGCCATGCGGATCTGGCTGAATTCGGACAAGCTGGATGCTTTGGACATCACGCCCGGAGAAGTGCAGCAGGCGCTTGTCCGGAACAACTTCCTGGCAACGGTGGGCAGGACGAAGGGCAAGGACGTGCAGGTCGATCTGATGACAGATACGGACCTGCGGACCGCGGAGGAGTTTCAGAAGTTGATCGTGCGGGAGAGGGACGGGACAGTGGTGCGTCTGTCCGACGTGGCGCGGGTTGAACTGGGCAGCGAGGAGGCGACAGGGCGGGCCGGGTTCAATTTGGAGCCGGCGGTCTGGTTCAGTGTCTGGCCCCTGCCGAGCGCCAACGAACTGGATGTCGCCCGTGTGCTGAAAGCAAAGCTGGCCGACCTGCAGCCCAAGCTCGTGCCCGGCGTCACGATGACGCTCGCGTACGACGGCACCTATTACATGGAGAACGCGATCAAGGAGATCGTGAAGACGCTGGGAGAGACGATCGCGATCGTGGGGTTTGTGGTGTTCCTGTTCATGGGGTCGCTTCGGACGGTGCTGGTGCCGCTGGTGGCGATGCCGGTCTCGCTGGTGGGTGCGTGCCTGGCGATGCTGTTCTTCGGATTCTCGCTGAACCTGCTGACAATCCTGGCGATCGTGCTGGCGGTGGGGCTGGTAGTCGATGACGCCATCGTGGTGGTCGAGAACGTCGAGCGCCACATGCACGAGGGGAAGGGGGCCATCGATTCGGCGCTGATCGCGGCGCGGGAGCTGTTCGCGCCGATCGTGGCGATGACGATCACGCTGGCGACGGTGTACGCTCCGATCGGGTTCCAGGGCGGTCTGACGGGGATGCTGTTCCGCGAGTTCGCCTTCACGCTGGCTTCGGCGGTGGTGATCTCGGGCATTGTTGCGGTCACGCTCTCGCCGGTCATGAGCGCATGGATGATCCCGGCGGGCGCGAGGGAAGGTCGATTCCAGCGGTTTGTCAACGAACGCTTCGACGCCCTCAAGGAGTGGTACGAAGGTGCGCTGCGATTCGTGCTGACATTCCGCTGGGCCGTCGCGGTCGCGGCGGTGCTGATCACGGTCGCGGCCTATCCGCTGTACACGATGTCGCGGGGCGAACTGGCTCCCACCGAGGACGAGGGAATCGTGTTCACGGTGGTTCAATCGGCGCCGGATGCGTCGCTGGAGTTTTCGCAGAGGTACTTCGACCAGGTGGGCAGGGCGTTCATGGACCTGCCGGACCGGGAGTTTCTGTTTCAGGTCATGCAGTCGCCGACGTTCGGTTTCGGCGGCATCAAGGCCGTGGATTGGCACAAGCGGAAGAATTCGACGGCGCAGATGCGAGACCAGGTGTTCATGCCGCTGATGATGGTGGCGGGCGTTCGGGCATTCCCCGCGCTTCCTCCGCCGCTCCCGGGCGCGGGGCAGTTTGACGTCGAGCTGATGGTGACCAGCACGGACGAAGCACAGGACATGGCGAAGTACGCGGGGATGCTCGTCGGAGAGGCCTTCGGATCGGGGAAATTTCTGTACGCGGATACGGACCTCAAGATCGATCTGCCTCAAACTCGGATCGTGATCGATCGGGACAAGGTCGCGGACATGGGGCTGGACTTGGCGTCGGTCGGACGCGACCTGTCGGTTCTGCTCTCGGGCGGGTACACGAACCGGTTCAACCACGACGGCCGGAGTTACAAGGTGATCCCGCAGGTTGAGGATTCGGCGCGGGGAACGCCGGACATCATCAAGAACCTGAAGGTGCGGGCTTCGAACGGCGGGTTGGTGTCGGTATCGTCGTTCGTGAAGCTGGAGACAACGGCGGCGCCGCGGTCGCTGACGCGATTCCAACAGCGCAACAGCTTTAAGGTGTACGGCGGCGTCGCGAACGGCACGACCAAGGACGAGGCGCTCCGGGCGCTCGAAGAAGCCGCGAGGAAGAAGCTTCCCGCCGGCTACGCGATCGACTACGCGGGCGAGAGCCGGCAGATCCGCACCGAGGCTTCGAGCCTTACCTCGACGCTGGGGCTTGCCCTTTTCCTGATTTACCTTGTGCTGGCGGCGCAGTTCAGCAGTTTCCGGGACCCGTTAATCGTGCTGTTGGGCTCGGTGCCGCTGGCCCTCACCGGCGCGCTCATCTTCACGTTCCTGGGCTTCACGACGATCAATATTTACTCGCAGGTCGGGTTGATCACGCTGGTGGGGCTGGTCGCAAAGAACGGGATTCTGATCGTTGAATTCGCGAACCACATGCAGGCATTGGGGCTGGACAAGCACGATGCGGTGATCCGCGCCGCGGGGACGCGACTGAGGCCGATTCTGATGACGTCTGCCGCGACTGTATTCGGCCACTTCCCGCTGGTGCTCGTCACCGGCGCGGGCGCTCAGGCGCGAAACAGCATCGGCATCGTGCTGGTGACCGGTATGACCATAAGCACGGTCTTCACACTCTTTGTGGTGCCGTGCATCTACACGCTGCTGGCCGGGGCACACAAGAAGATTGCCTCGGAGGAATCCATGCCGGAGTTGCATCTGCGCATGGCCTAGGTGTGCCGAGCGGCCGTTCGACCGAAGCGTGGAAGTGCCCGCGGCGGAGCGTCAATTCAGTTGCGCGAGGATGATCGAGAAGTCATCACCGAGCACCTCGGACCCCGACATCGCCTTCACCTTTTGGTACAACTCGTCGAGGCAGGCGGGGCTGCGCGCGTCGTGGGCTGACATGAATTCGTGCATGCCCTCGACGCCCCAAACCTTGCCCGGCTCCGGGAAGACCTCGAACGCGCCGTCGCTGTAGATGAAGAGTGATGAGCCCGGCGGCACCTGCGTTTTCAGGGTTTCAAAGGGCATGTCGGGTACCACGCCGATCGGCGGTCCGGGGCACTCCAGCTGCTGAATCGTCCGCAGGCCCGAACCACCGCCGGTGTCCGAAATCAGAAACGCCGGCGGGTGCCCGCCGCCGGAATAGGAAAGCGTGCGGGCGCTTCTCTGGTACACGCCGTACCAGATAGTGAAGAACATCCCGCCGTGTGTTCCCATCGGGAAGGTGGCGTTGAGCCGCGACAGAACACTTGACGGATCACGCAGATCGGCGCCGCCGACGCTGCTTGTACGCAGTGAATTCATTGCCGAGACGCCGAGCAGCGCCGGGCCCACACCGTGCCCGCACACATCGAGCAGATAGATCGCGAGGTGATCGTCGTCGATCGGGAAGTAGTCGAAGCAGTCTCCTCCCAGCGAGGCCGAGGGCACGAAGCGCCAGTCGACCCGAACCGGCTTCTCGATGGGGTGCGGGAGTATCGACCGGACGTACTCTGCCGCTTTGTTCAGTTCCTTCCTGAGCGCCTGCTGGCTGGCGTGCAGCGCTTCGAAGGCTTCGTTTCGCTGCAGCAGGGAGAGGTAGCCCCGCGAGTGGTAGCGGATGCGTGCCACGAGTTCCACAGGGTCGGGCAGCTTGACGATGTAGTCGTTTGCGCCGCGGGCAAAGGCCTCGGCCTTGGTTGCGCCCTCCTCCTTTGAACTGAGCACGATCAGAGGCGTGAGGCTGGTCGCCGCCTGCTTGCGGTACCCGCTCACGAGGTCGAGCCCATCGGCGTCGGGCATCAGGAGGTCCTGCAGGATCACGGTTGGGTTGAGCCTCGCCGCGGTCGCGAGCGCGTCCGGACCCTTCTGGCAGAAGTGATATTGAATGTCCGGCTGAGTGGCGAGGATGCGGCGCACGGCTTCGCCGATGATCAACTGATCGTCCACAAGCAGCACCACGCATGTGTCGGAAGTCTGTGTCACGCGTTCTCCTGACGTCATACGGACCGCTTGGGCTCGCCGTTGTCTGGCTCGTCGTGGAACTGTGCACCGGCAAGCCGGAACACGATATCGCATTGCAGAAGGGCATCGACGACCTGCGGATCGAACTGGGTGCCCCTTCCCGATGTGATGATCTTCAGGGCCTCATCGTGCGAGAGGGCGGGCTTGTAGACGCGTTTGGACGTGAGGGCATCGTACACGTCCGCGACGCTGACGATTCGGGCCTCGAGGGGGATGTTTTCAGAGTTCAGCTTTCTCGGGTAGCCCGCGCCGTCCCATCGCTCGTGGTGGCTGGCCGCGATGTTGCGGGCCATTCGGAGAAGCTCGTCGTCGGGCTGGCGGGCGAGGATGGCGTTTAGAGCGTCGGCGCCGATGCCGGGATGGCGCTCGATCACAACCCGCTCTTCGGGCGTTAGTTTTCCCGGTTTGAGGAGCACCGCGTCCGGAATCCCCACCTTTCCGATATCGTGCAGCGACGAGGCGAGCTGGAGGTTGAGAATCCACTGGTCGGTCAGCGTTGGAATCAACACACGCAGTTGTTCCGCCAGCACGCGGCTGTACGCCGCGATGCGCTCCAGGTGCTGGCCCGTGTCGCTGTCGCGGCTCTCGGCCAACTTTGCCAGGGCGAAGATCAGTGTGTTTCTCGCACCCAGCATCTCGGCCCGGCGCTCGGCCTCCAGGCGCTTCCGCTCGGATTCGGCGTAGGCTCGCGCGCGCAATTGGGAGTGGTAGGCGTGCGAGTGATATCGGATTCGGGCGAGCAACTCGACCGGATCGGGCAGTTTCACGATGTAGTCGTTGGCCCCGGCGTCGAAGGCCTCCGCTTTGGTCGAGCCCTCGTCCTTGGAACTCAGAACCACGATCGGCGTGATCGCCGTTGCATCCTGTCCCCGATACCCACGCACTAGATCCAGCCCATCCACTCCGGGCATCACCAGGTCCTGCAGTATGACTGTTGGCTCCACTCGCGCGGCAACACTCAGCGCCTCTTCCGCCTTCTGGCAGAAGTGATAGACAATCTCCTGTTGCTGCGCCAGGATTCGACGCACCGCTTCGCCGATGATGAGCTGGTCGTCCACCAGCAGCACCACCGTGCGGTCCTGGGCATGGGATGTTTGGCTCACGGAGCTCATAAGTCGCCAAATGTTGCCGACGCAGAGGACTACCTCGATTCGCGAAACGCCATCCGGGCGGCAATCGCATGTCCGATTTCACCAAAGGGAAGGACTTCCATCGCCGCACCGGCCTCCACGCACGCCCCGGGCATTCCCCACACGACGCTGGACGCGCGGTCTTGTGCGATTGTGTGCCAGCCGTCGGCTCGCAACCGCGACATGCCCACCGCCCCGTCCCGGCCCATGCCCGTCAGGACGACGGCAACACCCGGCGAAGCTCCCGCTGCGGCGAGCGATTCAAAGAACACGTCCACCGACGGACGGTACACCATCGCCTTGGGCTCAACGGAGTACGAGAGGCTGCCTTGGCGGTCGATGATGAGATGATCGACCGTAGACGCGATCAGAACGCGCCCCGGCGTGGGCCGGTCGCCGGGCGCGGCGATCCCG
Organism: Phycisphaerales bacterium; assembly: GCA_044221315.1. Lineage (GTDB taxonomy): Bacteria > Planctomycetota > Phycisphaerae > Phycisphaerales > UBA1924 > JAFEBO01. The sequence continues at coordinate 31,372 of JBGAPK010000030.1, forward strand.
ACCGCCCGACCGGACTCGCCCCCCAGCCAGCTCGCAAGCCCGGGTGCGAATTGCGGATCGACGTGCTGCACGACGATCACCGGCCACGCGAAAGAAGCCGGGAGCGACTTCAGGATCGCCGCGAGTGCCATCGGGCCACCGGTCGAAGATCCGAGCGCCACCATCGGGGCAATTGATCGGGCGGGAACGGCGGCTGAAATTGTGGGCACCGCGCTTTCCGCGCCGGACTTGGCGGAACCCGAGAGCATGTCGATCGTGAGCGCCTTGCGGACCATGGGTTCGCCGTTCACGACGCCGCCGTCGGCGGCCAGCCCGGGCGTCTGCACTGCATCGAGCGCTCCCGCCCCGAGCGCCTCGAAAACCTTGCTGGAATTGCCCTCGACGGTCGCGGTGACCACAAGGATCGGGCACGGCGTCGCCGCCATGATGCGGCGAGTCGCCTCGACGCCGTCCATCACGGGCATGATCATGTCCATCAGAATGAGATCGGGTCGGTCCTCAGCGCATTTGCGAACCGCCTGAGCCCCATCCTCCGCGATCCACGCCACGCTCGCCCCGGGAATGAGCGCGACCGCTCTCTTCAGCGTTTCGACCGCCAGCCTGAGATCATTGACGATCCCGACACGCATCAGCCCGGCGCTCCGATCAGATCGCCCACCATCCGGATCAGAGAGTCATCGTGGAAACTGCTCTTTGTCAGGTACGCGCTCGCGCCCGCTTCCATCCCCGCCAGGCGATCCTCCTCACGGTCCTTGTACGAAACGATGATGATCGGGAGGTCGGCGAATTTCGGCTCCTTCCGGACGGCCCGGATCAGTTCGATCCCCGTCATCCGCGGCATGTCCACGTCCGTAACAAGCAAGTCAAAGCGCCCCGCCCGCAGCGCGTTATACCCCTCCTTGCCGTCCACCGCGACTTCAACGTGATACCCGTGACGCAGCAGGAGCTGACGCTCAACTTCCCGCACGGTAATCGAATCGTCCACGACGAGGATCCTTCGCCGCTTCTGCGCTGCCTCGGCCGCCTGCTTGTGCCCCACGCCAAGCTGCCGCCCCTCGTGCAAAGCCTGCCTGACCGAACGCGAGAGGTCGTCCACATCCACGACAAAGACCGGCACACCATCGGCCCGGATCGCCGCTGCCGCGATGTGCGCGACATTGCCGAGGCGCGCATCAAGCGGTCGAACAACCAGTTCCTCCTCGCCGCAGATCTCGTCCACGAGCAGGCCGCAATAGTCTTCGGGCCGCGTTCCAATCACGAGGACCGGCTTCGCGGTGTCGCTTTCGGGTGGCGCGGCGCCCCCCAGCAGATCGGCTGCATGCACGAGGGCCACCGACTGATCCTCCAGAATGAATTGCATCCGCCCCTGCACGGGCTGAATCTCCTCACGCGAAACGAGCGCCACCCTGTGAAGCCTCGAGAGCGGCACGGCAAACAACTGTCCGTCGATCCTGACCAGCGCCGCGCGGATCACCGAGCGCGTCACCGGCAGACGCATGACGAAACGTGCGCCGCGCCCGGGGTCTGTCTCGAGCGTGATGGTTCCGGAGACTTCCTGCACCATCGACATGACGACATCGAGACCCACGCCGCGGCCGGAAATCTCCGTCACCGCCTGCTTGGTTGAAAATCCCGGCAGGAAAGGGAACTCCAGCAGTTCCGCCCGAGTCAGCCGCTCGGCGGTTGCGGCGTCCACCATCTTCCGCTCCACCACCTTGCGCCGGATCGCCTCCGGATCAATCCCGCGCCCATCGTCGCGAACGTCGATGACCAGCATCCCGCTCTGGTGGCGTGCCGCGAGCATGATCGTCGCTTTGCCGGGCTTTCCCGCGGCAATCCGCTCCGCCTCCGGCTCGACGCCGTGGTCGAGGCTGTTGCGGATCATGTGCGTGAGCGGAGATTCCAGTTTCTGGAGGATGTCGCGATCGACCTCAACTCCCTCGCCCTCGACGCGCAGCTCGACCGACTTGCCGAGCTGGCGGGAAATATCCCGCACCATCCGCGGGAAGGCCGAGATTCCCTCCGAGAACGGTCGCATCCTGCTGCGGAGCACCTCGGTGTACAACGCTCCCGACAATTCCTCGATGCGACGGAAGGACTCTTCATACCTCGCCGATTGCTCCACGATCGCGCTCTGAAGCCGATCACTCTCCGTTGCCAGCTGCGCGAGAGACGTGTCGATATTTGATCCGAAGTCACTCCGCCCTTTTTCACGAACCGGACCCTGTCTCCGATCCGTGTGCAGGTCCGCTCGGAGCACATCGAGCGCCGCCTCCGTCGCCCGTTCACGCGACCGGACCTTTTCGGCTAGCCCTCGAAGAGCTTGCAGACGAGAAGCTTCGACCGTCGATTCGCCGGCGAGAAAGAGCATCCGGTTCAGGACGTCGGAAGCGACCCGCACGCTGGCGGCGAGGGCGCCCTTGGCCGGGCCTGCCGCTGGTTCGGGCGAGGCAACCGGGGCAGCGGCCGGAGCCGCCACAGGCGGGGGCGACGCAGGACCCGGCGTCTGGCTTGCGCTGTTGCTTGCTGCGTGCGCCGCGGCGGGAGGCGTGGCAGGCGGAGCGACGCTCGGCGTAGCCGGACCCGAAGGAGGAGGACCCTTTAGCTCCGCGACGATGCTGCCGATTCGCTCGGCCTGTCCCTTTGTCCATGGCTCCAATTGCGCGTCGGTCAATCCTCGAATCTCCGCCAGCACATCGACGGCCCGGAGCAACTGATCCACGCGCCCGGAGGCAAGCGTTTCCTTTCCGTTCTTGGCGGCCAGAAAACACTCCTCCATCACGTGCGCGAGGGAGACTACGACATCGAGCCCGACGATTCGGGCGGCGCCCTTGATGGAGTGGGCCGCCCTCATCAGCGGCTCAACGACGCTCTTGTCGGTTGGAGACTTCTCGAGAGCGAGCAGGCCGTCGCTCAGGGCGGCGCAGTGCGACTCGGCCTCGAGCTTGAAGAGTTCGAGGAGCGAAACACCGGCAAATCCGCCCGAGTCGCTCATGCGAGGCCCGCCTTGAATCCGGCGAGAACACGCTCGCCGTCGAGCACCGTGACGCGAGTCCCCTCAATCTCAACCAGCCCCGCGACGAAGGCGCCGATGGCGTGCTCGACGGTCAGCGGGGCGTCCATCAGATTGGTCGGATCGATCCGTTCGACGCCTTTCAAGGAATCAACCTCGAAGGCCCACGGAGCGTCCGTCGGGCCGATGACAACCATCCGGCGCGAGCCGGATTCGGTGGGGGCCTCGGCGTTCGCTTGCGCCGGCATCCCCAGCAGGTGCCTCAGGTCGGCGCACAGGACGAGTTCCCCGCGGATGTTGCAGAGACCACGCAGAACCCCCGAGGTGCGGTGGGGGATGCGGATGGGCGAGGTCACCGGCGTCACGCGGCGCAGCAGTTTCGCGGGGACGGCAAGCGTTTCTTCACCGAGTGCGAACAGGACGATCCCGGCACTTCCGGATTGGCGTGCCTCGGACGGGTTCGCCGCAGCGCGAGCCCCTGCGGCGAGATCCTCGGGCGACACGGGCTGATCGAGCAGGCGCAGCAGTGCGCTGGTGTGCGAGGGGTCCGGCGTGGCCTGCGCGGGAATTGTCATGAACGGCCCCCCTCGCCCGCCCGAACAGTTGCGCGGCGGGCGCGGTCCCACAAGATCGCAGCCCGCCCGGGATCACCGCTCTTTTCGCTGATCATCGCCAATTGAAGGAGGGAAGCGGCCCGGGCTGGTTCAAGATACACCGCCTGCTCAAAGAACAACTTGGCGCCGGGAACATCGTTCGAGGCCATCCGCAGCATACCCAACAATTCGAGAGCGCGCGCCGAGGGGCCGTGACGAGACATGTGGGCGCGGATCGCCGCTTCGCCTTCAGTCGCTCTTCCGGCATCGGCCAGTTCTCCGGCGTCGTCGAGCGAGAGTTCCTCGTGAACGCAAGCGCGCACGGGAGCAGGGTCCAATCTGTGCGCAGTTGCCGAGGCCGGTTGTGTCCTGCTCCCGGAGGGCGCATGCTGGAAAACCTGGCGAGCCACAGGCACGACCGTTTCCACCGTTGCTCTCTCGGGCTCGTGCTCGAGCGCAAAGGCGTGCGGCGAGTCGATGCGCTTCAGGCGAGCTTCCGTGCAAAGCAATTGCTCCGCGTGCCCGACGAACAGGAGGCCCCCGCGCTTCAGCGAATCGCAAATGGAGCTGAGCAGATGCGCACGCGCGTTGGCGCCGAGATAGATCAGCACGTTTCGGCAGAACACGACGTCGAAGAGCCCGCCGGCGGCGAGCGATCCAGTCCGGAGGACGTCCGCCCGCACGAATCGAACGCGCGACCGGACGAGCGGATCGACGGTGATCGTTGCCCCAGAGCGACCCAGGTACTGCATCGCCCAGCCGGGCAATTCCGTGCGCACGGAGAATCCGCCGTATTCACCCGCCGCCGCACGCCGGAGCACCTCCGGATTGCGATCCACGGCTTCGACGAGAACGGCCTCGGGGTCCCAGCCCGCGTGCAGCGCCGCCATCACCATGCAGTACGGCTCTTCGCCACCGGCGCAGCCGATGCTTCTCATCCGCACCGTTGCGCCGCCTCCCGCGCGCCGTCGCGCCAAGAACTCGACCAGCAACTGGAACGACAGTGGGTAGCGAAAGAGCCATGTCTCGGGAACCGCGACGCCGGCGATCAACCGATTCACTTCCGCCTCAGAAGAGCCGAGCAGCGACAGATAGTCTGCCTCGATCGAACATCGCGACGCCGTCATCCTCTCGGCGATCAGCCCTTCGAAGCCCGCACCTTCGAGCAGCGACGGCTCAAGCGACGCGTGCTCCACCAGCCAGTCTTTGACTGCGAGATATGTCATGCCGCCGCTTCTTTCATGCGGCCGGCGAGGAGTTCGGTCTGCTCCGCGGTCAGGAGCGATTCGGGATTCACAAACTGCACTTGTCCGAACCGGGTCTGGACCACGGCGCCGAGGAACGGAGTCGAATCGTTGGACAATCCGGGATGGCTGTCGGGTGCGGTCGAATCCAATCGTTCCAGTTCGAGAATCGTGTCGACCCAAAGCCCCACGCGAAAGTCCGATTCACCCAGCGCATCGGCGCAGCGCACCACCAGAATCCGATTTGCCATCCGATCCGCGGGACGCGGCAATCCCATCAGCTCGTGCACATCGATCAGCGGGATCAGTCCGCCCCGGTAGCGGAAGAGTCCCCGCATCCAAGCCGGAGCCGCTGGCAGGGCCGGGCAGGAGAGGGGAGGCAGAACTTCGACGACAGAACTCACGCCCGTCGCGAAGAGCAGGCCGCCGGCACGCCATATGACCGCGAGCAAGGGCATAGCTATTCCCTGAGCCTGAACTTTGCCACCGCCTCGCGCAGCAGCCCGATCGCCGATTGCAGATCGGCCGCGGCTCGTCCGAATTCTTTGGCCGATTGAACAGTCTGATTCGCGTTCCCGACGAGCGAACCCATCGCCTCGCTGATCTGCTGAGCGCCCTCCGACTGCGCCTGCATCGACTCGTTCACCTGCTTGAAGCTGTCGGTGCTGCGGTTGACTCGATCGATGATCTCGGACATCTGGGCGCCCGCCGCGGCCACATCGCGCACCCCGCGCCGGACCTGATCGGAGAAGCGATCCATCTCCATCACACCAGCCGAGACGGCGCCCTGCATCTGGCGAACCATCTGCTCGATGTCAAGCGTTGCGGAGGCGGTCTGGTCTGCCAGCCGGCGAATCTCCCGGGCGATCACAAGGAAGCCCGCCCCGTATTCGCCCGCCTTCTCGGCCTCAATCGCGGCATTGATCGAAAGTATGTTGGTCTGGTCGGCGACCTTCGTAATCGTCGTGATCACCGTCGTGATCTTCTGCGATCGCTCATTGATCGCGTTGAGTTTGTCCGCGATCGAGGCCGTGGCGCCATCCAGGTCGCGCATGACCCCTTCCATTCCCTGCATGCCACGCTTGCCGCTGCCCGCAAGGTCCGCGGTCTCCGCGGCCATCTGCGTAACCGACTCCATCGTCTTCACCAGATCCTGTCCGGTGGCCGAAATCTCCTTTACCGCCGCCGCAATCTGGTTCGATGCAGCCCCGAACGTCGCGGACGACGCCTCCTGCTGCTTGCTCGTCGCCGCGATCTCCGTTGCCGTGGAGTTGAGCCGGATGCCCGCCTGCTTGACATTGCCCACGAGCGAATTGAGATTGCTGTCCATCGCGTGCATCGACCGCATGAGTTGGCCGGTCTCGTCCAGGCTCTTCGACTCGCCGATGGCCTCGGTGAGGTCTCCGTGCGCGATGCGGTCGGCGGCGTCGGCGGCACGGCGCACGCGCAAAGTGACTCCTCGCGTGACGGCAAGCATCATCCCGGCGACCAGAACAATCCCCAATCCTCCAAGTGTGATGTTTCGGTAGAGCGCGGCATTCGCCTCCCGCATGACCTCAGTTTTGGTGCGACGAACAACGACTGTCCAACCGCCGGACTCTGTTTTTTCCGCAGCGTAGAAACACGTCTGTTGTAAATTGGGATCGGTCGCCTCAAAGACGTCCACCGTTCCTCCCGCTTGTACGGCTTGGCATCGGGCGCCGATCGCAGCAAACGGCGTCTCGGATATCTTCTTCATGAGAAGCGATGTGGAATCGCTTTCCGCTTTGCCGGAGCTTGAAGCGATGATTCGACCTCCTGCGCTCAGCATGAACACATCTGCTCCGGAGCGGTTCTTTATGGCGGTCGCGAGTTCGGACAGCCTTCTGAGGCTGCGGTCCACTCCCACGATTCCCGCGAATTTTCCGTTGATCACGATGGGGAAGGTGTGCGAGACGACCAATTCTCCCTCGAACGGGCGAGGTTCCGTCTGAACGGCCGTTGCCTTGCCCGTCTTCGTAAATTCGGCCTTTGGTGTCAGGTAGAAGTCCGCGGACTCCAAGCCGGATGCGGGCACCAATTTGTCCGCCGCTCCGTGTGCATCCGTCCAGTTATGGGTTATCCAGACCGGAGCGAATCGGCCCGAAGCATCCATCGCCTCGCGCGGGATGTCGGTCGCCTTCAAGGCGGCCCCGTCCTGACCGTCGGCGTTTGGTTCGTAGACCATGTACGTGGTCAAATTCTGATCGGTCAGAGAGTTCGCGAGCCGGATAAATTCGAGGCTCTCCCTGCGCTTCCCAAACATGCCGGCCGATTGACTCTGGGCAAGAGCGGCCGCTAAAAGATTCCAGCGCTCATTCCGCCCGCTCAGTTCGGCCGCTGCTCCTCCCGCATCGGCTGCGAGCACCTGTTCCTCCGCGTGCCGCACGCTGTGGTAGTTGTCGATGGCGCCCCACGCCACGATCGCCGTGATCACCAGAACGGCCGGCAAGACCCCCAAGAGGAGCAGGCGACCAGACAGGCTATTGATGAACGATGGTTGCTTCATCGGAGTGCTTTCCTGTTCAACGGTGTTCGGCGCCGGGACGTCCCGGAGTAAGCAGGCGGCGAACATCGATTGTATTGATCGGCCGTTGTCGCCCAAAGCGCTATCTGATCAATTCACCAGGTGTTTCCGGCAAGAATTGCCTGAATTCGTCCCTCCTGTCACGGCGGGACGCCCGATCCCGGCGTTCCGTGCGCATTCAGGAGGTGCCGCAACTTCAACACCGTCATTGCCGAATGCCCCGGACCGGTCCGTCGCGCCAATCCGGAACTCTCATGTTGGCCCGGGCTCCGTCGTCGCCGGCGAAAGATCGTGCGCAGCTTTGTACAACCCCGTGACCAGCTCCGAGAGGTAGTAACGCCCGCGTCTCTTCGCATACCCGTACCACGGGTTCATCAGCACCGAGCGCAGCAGGAAGACATCGTGCCCCGAATACTCGGAGACCTCGACGCCCAGACGCGCGAGAAAGTCCCCAACCGTCGCGAGCGAATATTGCTTCTCGCTCAGCGAAGTCCGGCTGACAAAGAACGACTGGTCGTACACCTGGTGACCGGCGCTCAGAGTGAATCGTTCGAAAATCGCGCGGTTCAGACGGTTGATCTCCGCCAGCGAGGCGCCGCGTTCTTCCGGACGGAACGCGTAGCACACGATGTTGGAGCCGGGCGGGCAGAGACAGACGGCGCGGACGCCGGGCTTCGAGGCTGTGCCTCTCTCGGCAGCGAACCGCGGGTACGCTTCCAGCAGCGCGTGCAATTCGCACGCGTTGCGAATGTTCTCCTTCATCAGCCGGCCGTGCCCGGATGAATCGAGCGGAATGAGCGTGTGACTGAGCCAGACCGCCGCCGCACTCGCGCCCGGCTTGCTCCCCTCAAGCACGTAGAGCCCGATGGCCTCGGACGACCGCTCGGTCTCCGGATCGACGGGCGGCTCGCCAAGGTACGGCGCCGCCTGACGCATCAGCGGCTTGACCAGACTATTGCGGAAGCAGATCGCCCCGGCCGGGTAGGGCAGATAGCCCAGTTTGTGCGGATCGATTGTGACCGAATCGCACTCGGACATCTTCTCCAGCGCCGCGCACTCGCCGTGCTCAGGCAGCTTCAGCGGGATCTCCCGGACCACCCCGCCGACTTTGACTTCAGCGTGCGACTCTCCAAGGCCCGTGCGGGTCGGTATCGTCACCGTTCGCAGGTACCCGCCGTACGCACCGTCGGCGTGCAGCCAGAACGACGACTTTCCGGATCGCTCCCGCGCGTCGCGGAGCGACACGATGCGGTCAACCGGATCAACCGAGCCCTCTTCCGTCGATCCAACAACCGCCACGACCGCCAGCACGTGGCGACCTTGCTTCTCAACGGCATCGAGAGCCGATTCGAGTTCCTCCGCATGCATGCGGAAGTTCTCGTCCACGCGGACAGAAATCAGCGCCCGTCGGCCGAGCCCCAGCACATCCAGCGACTTCTCGAAGCAGTAGTGGTGGGATTCGGGAAGCAAAAGGACCGGGTCGGACCCGAGCGCGGCACACACGGCGCTTACTCCACGCTCTCGCACGTTGAACCGAGATTGAGCCAGCGCCCGTTCCGCGGCAAAGGCCGTCCGCTCCGGATCGCGACATGTCCGCAGCTCATTCCAGAGCGCCGCGTACATCTCAAGCGCCGCGGTGGGGGAAGTGCCGAGCAGGCTGCTTTCGGCTCGGTGGACATTGGGCTCAGCAAATCCAAGCTCCCGGCGCGCATCGCGCACCATGAACGGCAGATACTTCACCGATCTCGCCGCCCATAGCGCCTCGATATTCGATGTCGTTCCGCCCGAGCACAGGTGCGCCCACGCATTCTCGTCGTACCCGATCATCTTGGAGAGCAGCCGCCCGGCCTCGAGTTCGAGCCGCACCGTCACCGGCGCAACCTCCGACGTCACGTTGTTGGGGTTATAAAGCATCGCCGCGAAATACCCGGCGATCCCCGGCAGAGTCTGCTCCGCCAGCATGTGCGCCGCGTAACGCGGGCTGTGGAACGGCACATCGCCCTTGAGTCGCGCGAGCAACTCCAGCAGCCGATCCTCGAACGCATCCATGAACGGTTCGTTGTGCCGCCGCAGCGCCGAATCGACGACCACCCCATCCTCCGGAAAGTAATTCCGGCGCCACGCGCTGTAGTCCTCGGCGATGCGTCCCAGCCATGTCGAGAACCACGGGGCGTTCTCGGCCTTAGGCCCCGCGAACCAGGCGCTCATCATGCCGAGTTCGTCGCTCATGACATCCTCATGCGGGAACGGTCGCGCCGCACTGGCGCAAGCCCGCCAGCGCCTGCCCGCTCTTCCGCAAGACCTGCTCGCCGCTGACCGGCGCAAACCGTGCCTGGAAGAACCGCAAGTACTTGGGCTCGTGCGTAAACCGCAGTCCCACGACGCGCTCCGGATCCTCAAACAGCGACACGATCGCCTCCGCCGTCACATCCATGTGCGCCTGTGTGTACACCCGCCGCGGAATCGTCAGCCGCACCAGTTCCAGTTTCGGGAAGATGTTTTCCTTCGTATCCGGGTTCCGCCCCGCCGAGACCGCCCCTCGCTCCATCGAGCGAACGCCCGATTCAACATACAACGCCGCCGCCAGCGCCTGCGCCGGAAACTCCTCCCGCTTCACATGCGGCAGGAACCGGATCGCATCCACAAACACCCCGTGCCCGCCGATCGGCCTCACAATCGGCACGCCCGCCTTCTCCAGCAGCGAGCCCAGGTATTCAACCTGGCCAACCCGCGCCCGAATGTGGTCGTACTGCACCGACTCGGCGATCCCGATCGCCATCACTTCCATATCGCGCCCAGCGAGTCCGCCATAGGTGTGCAGACCCTCAAAGAGCACCACCATGTTCCGGGCCTCCTCCGCAAGTTCGTCGTCGTTGACGCAGAGGAAGCCCCCGATATTGACCAGGCAGTCTTTCTTCGCGGAATTGGTGCACCCGTCCGTGTAGGAACAGATCTCGCGCAGGATCTCCTCGATGCTCCTGTTCCCGAAGCCAGCCTCGCGTGCCTTGATGAAGTATGCGTTCTCAACCGCCCGCGTCGCATCCAGCATGATCCGGATGCCATGCCGCTTGCACAGGGTGCTCACAGCCGCGATGTTCGCCATGCTCACCGGCTGCCCGCCCGCCATGTTTACGCAGCACTGCAGGCACACATACGGAATCTTGGATGCCCCGTACCGCTCGATCACCTCGCTCAGCTTGGCCAGATCGACATTTCCCTTGAACGGATCGGTGCTGGTCACATCGTGCGCCGCATCGCCGATCACATCGATGAATCGCGCCCCCGCCAGTTCCTGGTGTGCGCGAGTCGTCGTGAAGTACATGTTCCCCGGCACGACATCCCCCGGCTTGATGAGCATGCGGCTCAGAATGTGCTCGGCCCCGCGCCCCTGGTGCGTCGGGATCAGGTGCTTGTACCCGTAGTAGCGATGCACCGCGTCCTCGAGGTGGTAGTAGTTGACGCTTCCCGCGTACGCCTCGTCGCCAAGCATCAGCCCGGCCCACTGCCGGTCGCTCATCGCGCTCGTGCCCGAGTCGGTCAATAGGTCGATGTAGACGTCCGCGCTGCGGAGCAAAAAGGTGTTGAATCCGGCCTCGCTGATCGCCGCCTCGCGCTCGTCCAGCGATGTCATCCGCAGTGGCTCGACCATCTTGATCTTGAACGGTTCGGCCCAGGATCGCTTATTCATCGTGCGGCCTCCAAAGCGGGTAAGACCCTCAATTGTATACTTGCGTATCAGGATATCCACAATAGGAGGCCGGCCGCATCACTGGGCTTCGAAAACGCTTCAAAACAGGCACAAGTCACTTCAATTCATTCAGCAATTGCCGCACGCCCGGATCGCCCGGCATCGCCTCCACGAGCCGCCGCACATAGCCGGCCGCCGCCTCCCGATCCCCCGCCTTGTTCCTCTCCCGCAGCATCGAAATCAGCGCCGACAGAATCTCCGGATCGAACGGATGCCGCGCGTCCGCCCGCGTCAGCACCTCAACCGCCTCATCCACCCTACCCGCCGAATTCAGCCCGATCGCGAACACGTACGCATAACGGCCGTTCTCCGGCGCGAGCGATGCCGCCCGCTGCAACTCCTCCATCGCGGCATCTCTCTTTCCCGACCGAACCAGCGCCAACCCCAGCGCGTGGTGCAGGTCCGCGTTCTTCGGCAGCCGCTCCAGCCCCGTCCGTAACTCCGCCTCACTCTCCGAATCCCGCCCCAGCGACCGGTATACGTCCGCGAGGTTCACATACGCCCCTCCAAACTGGTCATCCAACTTCAGCGCACGCCGGAACGCCGCGATCGCTTCCTCCGGCTTCCCGCGCTTGAGCGCCAGATTCCCCGCGTTCACATTCTCCGCCGGCCAGTCCGCATTGAGCCTGAGCGCATCCTCGCACTCCTTGAGCGCCGCTCCAAACGCGCGCCCCCGCGCCTCCGTGAAACTCTTCTCCGGAACATCCGCAAGCAGCCGCACCGCCTCGATCCGCACGCCGCGCACCGGATCGCTCAGCGAGGGTCCCGCAACCACAGCCCGCGTCTCTGCATCAAATCCCTGCAGCAGCCCGAGCGCCGAAATCCGCACCGAAGGATCCGCATCCTCCAGCATCCGCCGCGCCGCCGGCAGCATTTCCGGCCTCATCGCCGGCGCCGCAACAACCCCCGCCGTCGCCCGCACGATCGGCGGCATCGCCGGATCGTGTGCCATCGCCAGGAGCGACGGCAACGCCTTCACTCCCTGCTTCTCGCCGTTCGCCAGCGTCGTTCCCCATTCCTTCCGCTGCCGCCACGAAGCCGGATACCACCCGTCCATCGTCTTCGCCGCCCACTCCGGCTTCTTGTCCGCGTGGCACATCGTGCACGCATCCGGCGCACCAGTCACCTGCGCCAAATCCGGCCGCGGCACACGGATGCTGTGATCCAGTCTCTCATGAATCACCATGTACTTCTGCGTCGGCATATGGCACGAGACGCACTTCGCCCCCGCGCCCTCCTGCTTATGAAAGTGGTGCTTCGGCGTGTCGAACAACTCCGGCGCATGACAGCGGGCGCACAGTGCATTCCCCTCATACCGCGTCTTGAGCGAGTGCGGCTCGTGACAATCCATGCACGTCACGCCCTTCTGATGCATCCGGCTCTGAAGGAACGAGCCCCACACGTACACCTCATCCCGCTGCTGCCCGTCCGCGTGATAGAGCGGCTCGGTCAGCATCGAAAGCCTGTACGAATCCTCGAGTGAAGATCCCGCCGCCGGCCCCTCCTTCAACGTCGATCGCCGCGCATGGCACGCCGCGCACACATTCGACACCGCCGGCTCCGCAGCCTTCGCCCGCACCGGCCAGCGCGATTCGCCCGCAGTCAACTGCCACGCCGTCGCCCAGTTGCTGCTCAGCCCCACCTCGAGCCCCATGTCCGTCCCAGCCTTGTACGGCGGCCGCGTCCGCCGCGCCCACTCCACATGCTTCGACCCCGCCCCGTGACACGCCTCGCACGAGACGTTGATCTCGTTGTACGTCGTCTTGTACGTGTCCGTCGCCGCGTCGTACCTCTTCCGCAGGTTCGTCGAGTGACACTCCGCGCACATCATGTTCCAGTTCTGGTACCGCTTCGTCCAGTGCAACTGATCATCCGCCGCGATGTGCTCGTTCGGATACAGATGGAACCAGCGCTGACCACCCTTCTCCTTCGCCCGCGAGTCCCATGCCACCGGCAGCGCCTGAAACCGCCCACCCGGAAACGGCACCAGATACTGCTGCAGCGGCCCGACCCCGAACGTGTGCGTCACCTCGTATTCCGTCGGCACGCCTCCCGGCCCGCCCGTCCGCACCAAGAACTTGCCGCCCTTGGTGTAGAAACTCGTCTTCTCTCCGAAGTACTCAAACTCCGAGCCTCTGAAATCTCCGAGCACCGTGCCCGAGTTCGCCACCTGCATCGCCAGATCGTGGTGCGACCCCTTCCAAGCCAAAAACTGCTCCCCATGACAGACGCGGCAAGCCTCCGCCCCCACAAACGTCGCCGGTCCAGATGCCCCCGTCACAGCCGCCTTCCGCTCCTGCACGCGCCCTGTCATCCCCGCCCAAATCACCCGCGGCAACCCCGACAACACGATTACGGCTACAACGAACGCTACCAACGCCACGCCGCCCGCCCAGTACACCCACCTCCCCGCACCATCGCGGCGATCCGGTTTCAATGGCAACGCACTTCGTTTCGCTCGGCGAGACATCCAGTCCCCAGCGTATCCGAAGCGAACTTCCGAAGCCCCCTCCCTGTGGGAGGGGGGTTGGGGGTGGGTTCTCTAACGCATCGGACGCCGCGGGGTTTCCCGCAACGCCGCGGCGCCCCTCCCCCGCCCCGCCGAGCGATTAGAAAGCAACGTTGAGGAAGAGCAACGGGAGCGACACAACGACGGAGACGGCGGCGAGAAGAATCAGAAGCCGCAGGGGACCGTCGTCGAGATCGAAGGTGGGACTGGTTCCCAGCATCCATAGTGCGCGGAACCACGCGAGCCCGAGGATGATGAGAGCGCACCCGAATGCTCGGCCGGCACTGAAGCCCGAACCGGAATAGCCGCGGCGGCTCATGCGGCCGGTCAGAACGCCATCGACTCCGACAACAAGCAGGAGAAGGCCGGCAAGCACGGCGACCAACAGGACCGCAGCAAGTTTCCACTTCGGAAGCGGCTTCACGCCGCGAGCTTATCCGGAACGCGCGGAAATCTCACCCGTCGCCGCCCGATCGAGCACCTCCGAGGCCCCGAAGGGGCAAGGCCTGTAGCCACGGGTGAAGCGAACGAGTCTTCGAGCGAGCGCAACCCGTGGTTGCGCGCGCAATTGGATTGCCCCGGAGGGGCAAAGGAACGACGCGATCGATGTTGGTGTCGCCGATTCCTCTGCCCCTCCGGGGCAGAATGATCTGGGCGACGATTGTCCACGGGTTGCGCTCCGGTCGCCGGGGGCGACCTCCGCTCCACCCGTGGCTAAAGGCCGCGGCCCCTCCGGGGCCAAAATCCAAAGCACGCCGCGAGCTTACCCGGAACGCGGCCGAGCCTCACCTGCAGCCGCACTCGACCCTCGCCACTCGGGTATAACAGAGTAGTTTGGAGGCCCGGACGATCAAGACTTCGCCACCCACACTGTCCTGCTGCCGCTGCGGCTACTCGCTTGCCGCGCACGCCAGCGCGGAAACCTGCCCCGAGTGCGCCGCACCGATCGCGGTCTCGGTCGCATGGGCGCGGGACGTATCGGTTCTCATTCCCAACCCACGTTGGACGCGACGAGGGTTTGCGGCGACGGCGTTCTTTGAACTTGCCTTTGCGGCAATGCAATTGGTGCTGCTCGTCTCCATTATCGCGGCACCCGCCGGCCGGGCGCCTTCGGGACCGTTCGTACAGTGGGCGACGGCGCTCGTCTTGATTGCTTGGCTCGCGGAACGATGCTCTTGGGGTCTCACGGCGACCACTCTCGTGGCCGGATTGGGCCGGAGGCCGGCGCTGGCCTGCGGCGGAGCGAGCGGCTTCGCCGCGATGGCGCTCGCTGGCTTTTTGGTGCTGGGATTGGCGTGGTCGTTTGGCTGGTTCGCGTACGACAGGGCGGTAAGTACGTCGCTCTACATAGCCGCGGGCGCGGCAGGCGTCTTTGTCGGCATCGCGGAGCACATGCTTTGTCGGCGGGTAGCGGAAATGCTGTTCGGCGTGGCCTCGGAAATCGTCGTTACGGTCAGTCTTGTCATTGCGTGCTCGCCATTCGCCGTGCTCGGGCTCGGATTCCTGGGAAACTTCATGCTTCCCTTCGTCGCCTTGTTGTCTGTCATGACCGCGGTCTGCGCGCTGATCATGGCGGCCTCCGCGTGGCGATCGTTCTCGCTGTACCGGATGATCGACCTCTGGACGAGCCGCCTGCCGACGCGAGCGAACGAGTTCATTGCCGAGGGCTGATCGGGCACAACGTACGCCCCGGCTCTTCCGGGCGCGTCTCACGCGTGAGAGGATTGCCCTTTCCCCGTCGCGGTCCCTCCCATCGGTCCGCTTATTCAGCCGCGACCCGCTCCGCACTCCGGGCATCCGGACGCGGCGGGAGTGGCGGAAAGGTCGTAGCCGCAGGTCGGGCAGGCACCGGCGCGGATGCGGAGACGAGCGCGGGTGTCAAGGCGCCAAGTAGTAGCGGTAGCCAACAACACCGGGACAACAAAAACCCACAGAGGAACCCAAACCGCCGCCAGGTCTTCGTGCCCATCGCTCTCAAACCAGAAACGCATCCCGAAATCGTGGCGATTAAGTTCAGTGAAGGAATAGTCGAAATCGGCGAGCCTTCCTCTTCCATAGCCATAGGTGACGCGAAGTCGCCCCTCGTACAGGCCCCACACCCAGCGGGGGTGGCCCCACTCGGTAGTTGTGACACGAGCGAGCCACCATCTCGAGCTCCCGACCCAAATCACAAACAGCAGAACTGTCAGCCCCGCCCCCGCCCACTTCACCGTCTTCCTGATCTTGGGGTGCGGCTTCACGCCGCGAGCTTACCCGTAACGCCGCGATCATCGGCACCCACCCTCCATCCCTCCCGCTTCAAACCCTTCTATCCCTCTTCGTGCCGTTCGTCTCTTCGTGGTAAACACTCTCTTCTCTGTGCCCTTTGTGCTCTTTGTGACTTTGTGGTGAAATCCCCCGGCACCCGCACGCAGCGAAATCCCCTTCCCATCGAACCGGGAAGCGAGCCAGAGAACCGCGACAAAGAGGAAAAGTGACCCCGAAGGGATTCGAACCCTTGTTACTACCGTGAAAGGGTAGTGTCCTGGACCAGGCTAGACGACGGGGCCGCGAGCCAAGGGGCAAGAGTAGGAGATATTCGGTCCGGCGGCAACGGGTTTCGCGGCTGTTCGGCTCCGCCCGACTCGAACTTCCGCGTTTCTCGCTCGCGGGTGCGAGTGGGGGTGGGAGTGGAGGTCGGGCGGGCGGCTCCGAGGGCCGCCCTCGTATCATTTCTCCTGCGCCGCGGCCGCGGTAGAAGAACGGGCCGCAGCGGGTTTCTTCCGGTCTCGATCAGAACGGAGTCTTTCCATGACAACCAAGCAAGTCGAACAGTTCATCGGCGGCAAGCGCACGGCGGCGGAGAGTGGGAGCGGAGCACCCGCCGGCGCGGCACACGCGGTCATCAACCCGGCCACCGGCGAGACCATCGCCCATGTGGACATGAATGCCAAGCGAAGCGCCGAGGCCGCGGTGCAGGCCGCGTACGAGGCGTTCCCGGCGTGGTCGGCGATGCCCGTCGGCGATCGCTGCCAGTTCATGTTCAAGTACAAGGAAGTCCTCGAGAAGCACTTCGAGGAACTCGCGAAGATGATCGTGCAGGAGCACGGCAAGACCATGGCCGAGGCCAAGGGCGATGTCCGCCGCGGCATCGACTGCGTCGAGTTCGCCTGCGCCGCCCCGACTCTGATGATGGGCAAGACGCTCCCGCAGATCGCGGTGAGCAGCTCGTTCTGCCGGACGGAAGATAAGAGCGGCGTGGGGATCGACTCGTTCGTCGATCGCGTGCCGCTCGGTGTGTGCGTCGGCATCACTCCGTTCAACTTCCCGGTGATGGTCCCGCTCTGGATGTGGCCGATGGCGGTGGCGTGCGGGAACACGTTCGTGCTCAAGCCCAGCGAGAAGGTGCCGCTGAGCGCGATCCGCGAAGTCGAATTGGCCCATGAGGCCGGATTGCCC
>JBGAPK010000004.1:0-203593 GCA_044221315.1 Phycisphaerales bacterium
CTCGACGTGGCCGGAGCGGTGGCGAGCCTGCCGGACCTGCCGCTGGGCGGGGTTGGCGAGCGAACGGCAGCGGTGGCCGCTCGCTGATGAGCCCACACGGGATGCCCTACTTGGTCACGCTGGCGTACTTGATCGGGTTCGCCGCGCCCCGCTTCCGAAACTCGTCCGGCACGCGCTTGCCCACGTACATCTTCTGGATCTGCTCAGGTGCCTCGCGGCCGACGAACCCGTAGCGGCCAGGTACATCCTGTCGTCCAGGAAAGTTGGCCGCAGTCGCTTCCAACCAATCGTCGGCGATGAACGCCCCCTTGATCACGCCCTGCACCGTGGCGAGGATCACCTCCGCCTTCTTCGCCTTCGACGGGCTGATCTTCCACGCGTAGCGCGTCGCCTCGTACAGGGACGATTCCGCGAGGGCGCTGCGGTTGACGCTGATGAGCACCGCGCTGTGCCGGAACTTCGCGGGCTCGGCGGCGTATTCGCGGATGATCTCCATCGCGTGCATCGCACCGAACTCGTTGCCACCCACACCGCCAGCCTCGTTGGTCAGGCCGGGATATGCGTCCATCAGTGCGGACTCGACCTCGAAGGCCGTCGCGTCGTCCATCCCGTGCCGATGAATCACGTGGGCCACCTCGAACCCCGCCAACCGGATCTGGCGGATGCGCTTCATCTTGTTGTCGAGCTCGTCCCCCTCGATGCCCTGCTCGCCACGGATGTGGGCGAAGACCCGGTTGCCCTTGCCCTTCCCGATGTAAAACGTCTCGCCGTTGCGCGGGTCGATCAGGCGGTAGACGTAGGTCTTGAGCCGCTCGCTCACCTCGGGGGGAAACGCTTCAGCGTGCTGGTGGTCCATAGACCATGATTGTCCCAGAACCGCGCGGCGGCGTCGACGCCCGCAGGCCCACCGGTCAATCCGTCGAACACCCCGCCGATCGGCAGCCTCATCCCCGCCACACCTTGCACAACCACTTGCACACGCGCTTGCACAAGCGAGCGTCCGCCCGGGTCATTCCCTGTCATCGTCCGGCTGTTGGCCTTGATCCGGCCGCTCCCGCTCACCTCGCCAGAACTCGCGGAATCTGCGGGGTTTGTCAACGAAAAGCCGCCGGTGTCATCCTGTGACATCGGCGGCAGCCAAAGCGGGCGAGGAGGATCGAACTCCCGACATTCAGCTTGGGAAGCTGACGTTCTACCGCTGAACTACGCCCGCGGCAGAGCCAGTATATCGGGGTCAAGCGGGGCGGGTCGGTGATGTACCATCCGGGCATGATGACGTTGCGATCTGGTGGAGACCGCCTTCGGGCGGCGATGGACAAAGGGTGTGTGGCGATACCCGGGGCGTTTAACGCGCTGTGCGCGAGGGCGATCGCGAAGCACGGGTTTGAGGCCTGCTATGTCTCGGGCGCGGCGACGAGCGTGTCCGCCGGCGTGCCGGATGTGGGGATCCTGTCGCTCGAACATTTCTGGCGGCTGATCCGGGAAGTGAGCGATGCCAGCGGGCTACCGGTGCTGGCGGATGCGGATACGGGGTTTGGTGAGGGGGAGATGGTCCGGCGCACGGTGATCGATTACGCGAGAGCCGGCGCGGCGGGGCTGCACATCGAGGATCAGGTGTTTCCGAAGCGCTGCGGACATCTCGATGGGAAAGAACTTGTGCCGCTGAACGATGCGGTCGAGAAGATCGAGTGGGGCGTTAGGGCCGCGAAAGACGTTGGCGGCGGGTTCATTGTCTGCGCGAGGACCGACGCGAAGGGCGTGGACGGCTTTGATGCGGCGGTGGACCGTGCGAAGGCGTATGCCTCGGCCGGGGCGGACATGATCTTCCCGGAGGGGCTTACGAGCGAGCAGGAATTCGCCGACTTTGCCAGGAAATTGCGTGCGGCACACCCGAAGGTCTACTTGCTCGCGAATATGACGGAGTTCGGAAAGACCCCGATCATCCCGCTGACCAAGTTCGGGGCGCTCGGCTACTCATGCGTCATCTTCCCGGTGAGCCTTCTGAGAGTGGCGATGGGGGCCGTGGACAGGGCGCTGGCGCAGTTGAAAAAGGACGGTTCGGTCGAGGGATTCCTCGGGCAGATGCAGACGCGGCAGGAGCTATACGGCCTGATCGGGTATACGCCGGGCGTCGCGTGGGAGTATCCGGCACGTGGCGGATGATGAGAAGTCCGGATCGGATGCGAGGAAACCGCAGTCGTCGGCTACGGGGCGTGGGCGACAGCTGGGGATTGTGGTGGGGCTTTCGATATTTCTCGGCTTCGTGACAAACGTGGCCGTTGCTTGGTTTCTTGGGCGAATGCTGTGGTGGGAGACACCGCACTCGACGGTTGCGGTGCTGGACTTCGGCGCGGATCAGGTGACCATCAGCGGGATGGAGTACTTCGGAGCGACCTACCTGTGCTGGCGGGCCAGAAGTTCCGAAGACTGGTATTTCAATCCCGAGCGGCTGGATCCGCAAAGGAACGCGCGGCCCCGTCCGCGCCCTTGGCAGCTCGACCGGCCGTGGCTCGCGACGGCTCTCCCGGATTGGGTACCCCGCTGGGCGCGGTTTGTCGAGCTGCAGAAAACGAATCGAAGGGTGGAGGAGAATTGGGCGATCGCGCAGGGCTGGCCGATGCGAACACTCTCCTGCGAAATCGCCGACTCGACGCTCTGGGGAAAGCCCTATCGGCTGACATACAAGGCGATCGGCGGTATCGCGCTCTCCGACATTCAGACGCGTTGGCAGGCATCGACTAGTTACCAGGCATCGGCGCTCGCCGTTCGTCCGATCTGGCTCGGAATGGTGGTCAATACACTGTTCTACAGCGGTCTGTGGTTCGCAGTCATTGGAGTTCGCACGCTCCGGAGTTTTCTGCGGAATCGCCAGGGTTGCTGTCCCGCCTGCGGGTACAACCTGGCCGGGCAGCGGCTGCCCGGCTGCCCGGAATGCGGGTACGGACGATCGGAAACCGGAACAGGAACCCCGTCGGCGGCACCCGCGCGGGATGGGCTCTGAACATCGCGAGACTCGCCCGGGCCTTGTCAAACACATACCCTCCCTTCCCAACCGAAAGGGTCCTATGTCCACCGCTTCCGAAGCAGCTCTGGCAAAAGGTCTTGAGGGAGTCGTCGCCGGCGAGACGAGCGTCTGCTCGATCGAACAGGGTGGCCTCTACTACCGCGGGTACGAGATCCACGATCTCTCCAAGAACGCCACGTTCGAAGAGGTCGCGTTCCTTCTTCTCGTCGGTCACAAGCCGAGCCCCGATGAGTTGAAGAAGTTCAAGGCCGAGGTGGTCGCCGAGCGGGCCCTGCCGCTGCCCGTGGTCGAGTTTCTAAAATCCGCCGGGCCTTGGCTCAAGGCCGGCACGGCCGTTCCGATGGACGTGCTCCGCACGGCGACTTCGATCCTCGGCCACCTCGACAAGGACTGCCAGGACAATTCTCCGGAAGCCAACATGCGGAAGGCCAAACGCCTTCTCGCCAAGACACCGACGATCATCGGTCACATGCAGAACGTGATCGACGGCAAGCCGATCATCGGTCAGGAGAAGGGCGGCGATCCGTCGCTGGATCACGCCGCCAACCTGCTCTACATGATGACCGGCACCAAACCGCCGGCGGAGTACGCCCGGTGCATCGACGTTTCACTCATTCTTTACGCGGAGCACGATTTCAATGCCAGCACCTTTACTGCGCGGGTCATCGCGGGCACTCTGAGCGACATGCACGGCGCGGTCTGCGGCGGGATCGCGGCCCTCAAGGGCCCCCTCCACGGCGGTGCCAATGAAGCCGCGATGGAGATGCTCAAGGAGATCCGGGCGTTCATCGAATCCGGCAAGGGCTCGGTTGAAGACTTCATGAAGAAAGCCTTTGCCGAGAAGCGGAAATTGATGGGCTTTGGCCATCGCGTCTACAAGAACGGCGACCACCGCGCTCCCATTCTGGGAAGCCTGGGTCGCGAAATTGCCCGTTCGCAGGGCCCCTCACAACTCAAGTGGTTCGAGATCGGCGACGAGGTGCAGAAGATCATGCTCCGCGACAAGAACATCCATCCGAACGTGGATTTCCCCTGCGGCATGACGTATTTCGTGATGGGCATCCCCGTTCCGCAGTACACCCCGATCTTTGTTGCGGCCCGCGTGAGCGGGTGGTGCGCTCACATCATGGAGCAGCACGCCAACAACCGGCTGATCCGGCCGCTCAGCCAGTACACCGGACCGGCACAGCGGAAATGGTGAGCCGGGTGGTCGATTCGGATCGGCGTAGGATTGCCCCACGATGCTGAGCAAAGGCCGCAACTGGATGGAGCAGATTCGCCTCAAGGCGTTCGCGATCGTCGTCGCGACGATCCTTGCTGCGATCGGCGTGATCGCCTGGAGCACCCTCCCCGCTTGGCCGGTGATCGGAATCAGCGTTGCGGTCGTCGCGGTCGCCCTCAACCGGGTCGCGGTGCGTCTGAATGAGCCGGTCTGCTGGAGCTGCGGCGGCGGGATGAAGAACCAGCCCATCGGCCAGCACGGCAGCATCTGCCCGTCGTGCGGCGCGGTGAATCAGCCGCTGCTGCACTCTGACGAGACGCGCCGCGTCTAGATAAGGTGATCCCGCAGAATCTCAGTCAGGCCGAGGCGTTCCCGCCCTGGGCTTCCTGAGCGATGAACTTGTTGAATTCTTCCGCGGGCATCTCCGTGATCTTCGCCTTGCGGAGAATGGCATCCATGCACTTGTGCTCTCGGATCTGCTGGTAGATCGTGCCGAGCTGGTTGCGCTGCATGATTTCCTGGCGGAGCTTGTCGGGCCGGACTCCCCGCTCGGCGGCGAGCTGGGCGATGCGTCCGTTGATCTCGCCCTCCTCAACGGTGATGTTGAATTCGTCCGCCGCCTTGTTGAGAATGAAGAAGAGCTTGAGTTCACGAACGGCCACTTCGCTGCTGGCCGATCGCAACTCGGCGATGTGCTCCTCGATCTTCTGCGCGTCCACGCCGCGGTACATGAGCTCCATCCGCCGGCGCTCGAGGTTCCGGGCCGACTGGATCGCCGTGATCCGCTGCGGCAGGTCGACTGTGGCATTAGCGAGCAGGTGCTGGGCGACCTGCTGTCGCATCACCGATTGCTGTTGGATCACGACACGCTGCTCGAGCCGGGCCTTGATGGCCTCGCGGAGCTGAAGCTCGTCGGTCATTCCGAAGTTCTTGACGACGTTCTCGACCTTTGCCGGAATGATGCGGTCCACGCGATCGACCGAGAAGGTAATCGTCAGGTCGGCGCCGCGGACGGCCTCGACCTCGTGATTCTCGGGACCCTTGCTCCGGAGCGTCGCCGTCTCGCCCGCCTTGGGAAGGCCGAACTGCTTCGAAAAGTCTTCGACCATGACGCCGAGGATCATTCCCTTGCCGCCCTTGTCGGCGGTGGGAATCTGCACCACGCAGCCCTTGATATTGTAAAACTCCGTGCCGTCGGCGCCCTTCATGATTCCGTGGCCCGTGAGGTAGTCGCCCGGCTCGGGCTTCTCTCGCGATTCCAGTTCGCCCTCGTTGATCAGGATCTTCTGGACCTCGTCGTTCACCATCTGCTCGGGCAGTTCCACGATCGGCTTGCGGACCGGGATGCCGTCGAGGCTGGGCAGTGCGAACTCGGGCTGGATTTCGACGTCCACATCAAACGAGAGATCCTGTCCGTCCTTGATCTCGACGGCGCCGAGCGATTCGCTGAACGGATCGCCGACGACCTTTAGATTCGCCTTCTCGATCGCCGCGGTGTACGCCGAGGCAACCAGCTGGTTCTTCGCCTCATTGCGGAGGGCCGAGCCGAAGCGCTTCTCGACGATGGCCGCCGGAACGCGCCCCTTCCGGAACCCCGGCACCTGGGCTTCGGCCGAGATCGCCTCGAGAGATTCACGCAGCTTGGCGTGCACACGCTCCTTCGGGATGCGGATCGAGATGCGTTTGCGACACGGCCCGGCGTCGTTGATCTGGACGTCGTTCGTGCTTGTTTCTTCGGCGAGCGTCGATTGCGTCTGAGTCATCGGATCTGCTCCGCTTCCATTCTGCTGAGGTAGCCCAACGCTCATCGCGCCGGCGGTCGGATCGTCGGTGGCCAGCCGCCACTCGGCGGCCGTCAGGGTGTCCCGGATAGGACGCCAAGTGTACGCTTCGCCCGTGCGGCTTCCACTGGCAGAAACCCGCAGATTTGGCGTTCTCAGACCGGTTCGGCCGAATCGAGAACAGTCATGATGACACTCGGCATCGACATCGGGGGTACGTCGGTCAAAGCCGCCATCCTCCGCGATGGCGTCGTCGTAACCGGTCGCAGCGCGGAGTTTGCCTTTCCGTCGCTCGAAACCCTGCGCAGGGCGGTAAGGCAAGCCATCCCAGACGGGGAAAATACCTGCGACTCGGTTGGACTCTGTGTCCCCGGCCTCCTTGATGAGCGGGGCGAACGCGTGCTCTATTCCGCGAACATCCCCGCACTCCAGGGTGTTCTTCTCGCGGATCTCCTGGAAGTCGGGTGGTCCGAGAGCGAGCGCCCCAAGGTTTTCGCGGATGTTCATGCCGCGGCGTACGACTTCTGGTGGAACAACCGCGAGTCCGGGCGGTTGCTCGCCATCTCGATGGGAACCGGAGTCGGCGCCAGCGTCCTCGACAACGGCGTGCTCCTGCGATCGACCGGCGCCGGCTCGGGGCACTTTGGTCAGATCGATGTTTCATTGGACGAGCGCGCTCCGGTCGGGCCGGGGGGAGTCCGCGGCTCGCTCGAGGCCTACTGCGGCACGCCCGCCCTGAGGCGAGCGCTCGGCGACCGGTTCATCGAGCGTCTCGGCACGCTCGACCCTCGCTCCGAACAGCTCCGCGCTCTCGCACGCGCCATACGTATCGGTCACGCGATCTACCGCCCGCAGACGATCGCGCTTCTCGGGTACGTCGGAATGTCGCTCAGCGTTTGCAAGGACGCGATCATGGAACTGAGTTCGAGGGAGCTCACCCCGGTCGCGCGCCCGGATTGGCGATTGATGTTCGCATCGTCTCCGTTCCACGCCGCGATCGGCGCGGCTCGGCTGGCGCTGATCGAGCCCGACGCAGGCGTTTAGCCAGGCAGCGCCGGCGATTTCGCGGGGAGCGATATGTCCCACGGTCCCAGCAAGTCGCGACGCTGATCTGCGATCTTCAGCGGCTTTGCTTCTGACGGATCCCCAAGCCCGGCCTTGAGAGTTGGATCCGCGTCGATTGCCGCGCCGAACGCCTCGAGGAGCGCATCGATCATCTCGCCGGTGTGCACCGCGTTGACCGTCACGCGGAAGTACCGATCCGTCGGCCCGCCCGGATACGCGATCAGCGGCGCCAAAAGCCCGCGTCCGAGCAGCGCCTGGTGCACCCGCTCCATCGAAGCGGCATCGCCGAGCACAAACGTGAAGATCGGGGCCGGCGTCGGGCGGAGCGCAACTCCAAGGCCCTGCAATCCGCGCCGGAGTCGATCGGTGTTCGCACGCAGCCGTTGGATCAGTTGCGGTTCGCGTTCAACCACCCGGAGCGCCTCGCGAGCGCCCTCGATGATCGCGGGCGGCGCCGGGGTCGTGCCGCGATACACGCTGGCGACGTTCTGCGCCATCTGCACGATCGCGGAAGGCCCCGCGATCGCCCCGCCGTAGCAGCCCAGGCCCTTGGCCAGGCTCGTCGTGATCAGCGTGCGCGAGTCGAGAGGCCTGCCGGCCACGCTCAGGCCGTGATGGTCGGCCGTGCCCCGGCCGCTCCGCCCGAGCACGCAGAGGCCGTGGCAATCGTCGACAACCAGAAGCGAGCGCCCCGGAGGCAGAGCTTCATGCAACGCACGAACCGGCGCAACCATCCCGTCCGCCGCGAAGACGCCGTCCGTGAGGATGACCACGCCCTCGCGTGTGTAGTGCGCCGCGAGCGCTCCGGCGGCACGCGCGTCAAGATGTGGATACGCGATCACGCGCATGCCGGCCGCGGCGACCGCGTGCGAGACGCTCGAATGGCATTTCTCGTCCGTGATAGCGACCCGATAATCGCGGGCGAGCGCCTGCCCGAGGGCGAGATTCGCCGAATAGCCCTCGGGAGTGATGAGACATTGTTCGGTCTGGAAGAACCCGGCCAACTCGGCCTCGAGAGCCTCGTGGGCCATGGTGTCGCCGGTCGTCTCGCGCGAGGCTGTCGTGCTGATCCCGTAACGATCGAGCCCGGCACGCACCGCGCTGAGCACCGCCGGATGGTGCGAAAGGCCGAGGTAATTGCACCCGCCAAAGCCGATCAGGTGGCGTCCCTCGACGACGATTTCCGTAGCGGATGCGGATTCGACTGGAATTCGGGCCAACGAAAATCTCCTCAGGGTCGCGTGCCATTCTCTATCGGTCCGGCGCTGCCGGGAAGGCAAGTTGTAGGGGGGTGCCGACACCCCGCCCGCGGCGCGTTCACCGACTGCAGATTCAATCGGCCGCGAGAGCCCGATCCAGCCTTCCCGCACTTGCCTCCAGAAGTTCCTCGGCCCTCGCCCGATCGATCGTCCGCCGTTGCATCAGGACGGCGGTTTTCACGCTTCCCCCGGCCCGCTCCAGGAGGACCAGCGAGTCCTCGCGGGAATATCCCGTCAGTGTTGCGATGATCCGCACCGCCCTGTCGCGTAGCTTGTCGTTGGTTGCCCGAAGGTCCACCATCAGATTTTCAAATACCCGACCCGACTGCACCATCAGCGTTGTCGAAATCGCATTCAGCGCGAGCTTGGTTGCCGTTCCGGCCTTCATCCGCGTGGAACCGGTGAGCACCTCCGGTCCGGTCTCAATCGCGATCACGAAATCTGCCCCGACCGGCGCGACCACCGGCGAGCAGGTCAGAAATGCCGACTTCGGACGCGATCCGAGTGTGGAGAGATGCTCAAAGACGCCCAGCACATACGGCGTTGTCCCACCTGCGGCAATTCCGATGACGCTGTCCCGAGCATCCAGTCCCAGGGCTTCCAGCTCCGGCCAAGCCCCGCGCGGCTCATCCTCCTTGCCCTCGCTGCTCTTCCGGAGCGCCGCGTCTCCTCCCGCGATGATCCCGACGATGCGGCCCGGCTCGATCTGAAACGTCGGTGGTGCTTCGGACGCGTCAAGAACTCCCAGCCGCCCCGAGGTGCCGGCCCCGACATACACAAGCCGGCCGCCCGCGAGAAAACCCGGCGTCGCGGCGCTGACAAAGGCCTCGATCGCCGGCGCCGCCGAGTCCATCGCGTCGAGCACCGCACGATCCTCGCTCAGAATCAGCGAGACGCACTGCGCGGGCGAGAGCGCGTGCAGATTCATCGTTCGCGGATTGCGCTGTTCGGTCAGGACGTGCGAGCGATTTGGAGGTAACCGGCCCATCCGCAAACCCTAGCCCGCGACGCGGGCCGCGGATGCCGCGGGGTAGACCCAGGCTCCGGCCAGGGGAGCGGGCGCGCAAACGCCCGTGACGGCCGGCAGCGTGATGGGCACCCCGTCTTGACAGAGCGCACCGAGCACCGCGAACTCAATCGCTTCGCGGAATTCGCCGGGAACTCCAAAATGATCTGATGGAAGCACCGCCGAAGTGCACCCCGCACCGCGCTTGATCGCCGAAACCAGTGTCGCGTTCCTCGCGCCGCCGCCCGCAAGGAGAATCGCGTGAGCGCCGCGGCAACGCTCAACAATCGCGTGAGCGATCGCCTCGCAGGCGCTCGCCGCAAGGTCCGGGCCGGAAAGGCGATTCTTCGCTGATTCGATCCAGTCGAAAGTCTCGTTTCCAGTCCCGAGACTCCGCGTCGCACCACCGTGTCCCCGAAACGCATCCAGAAGGTCCGATGCCGCGGACGGGTCCGGCTTCCCGCGACCGGCGATACGTCCGCCCTCATCGAACGGGACACCGAGCAGATCGCGGGCGATGCGGTCGAGAAGCTGATTGCATGCGCAAATGTCAAGGCCTCGGACAGCCTGTGTCCAGTCACCGGCATCCGAGGCGCACGCCCCAGCGGGAACACGCGTCGCGTTGGCGAAGCCCCCGAGATTCACCACGACAAAGCCGCCAGCGAGTTCCGCGTGATGTCGGAGCAGCAGGGCGTCCGCGATCGGTGTGATCGGCGCTCCCTGCCCACCCGCCGCCATGTCTGCGCCGCGCAGATCGAAGAGCACCGGCGCCTTGACCTCCCTTGCGATCGGCCACGGATTCAGCAGTTGCCATCCCAGCGGCGGCTTGTGAAAAACCGTCTGCCCGTGCACGCACACAAGATCGAGTTTGTCACGGCCGGCCAGCTCGCGCACGGCATGGGCGTGAAGAAGGCCGAATTCGTGCGAGAGTTTCGCAATGTCGCCGGCGGTCATGGGTGTTTGCCCAGCCAGGTCCCGAAGCGACGCTGCGAGCAATCCCAAGCCCGTATTTGACCCACGAACGAAGGATGCCCGTAGCCCGAGGCCGCGCCCTGAAACCTGCACCAGCGCGCAGTCGAGCCCGTCGATGCTCGTACCAGTCATGCAGCCGACGACCAACCGGCTTGAATCGTCCCGGTCAGGCACGGCCGCTCTCCGTCGCATCGAATTCACGGACCAGACGCTCGTAGTGCGCCGCGCTCGAATCCAAGCCACCCGGTCGCGACCGGATCAGCCACAGGCGCCGGTGTTCCGACACAAGATGCTCCAAATCGGATCGCAACCCCTTGCATTCGTTCGGATCGCCCTCTCGCCGTGCGGCCGCACGTGCGCAAAGGGTCCCCGCCGCGAACGCCGTAAACGCCAATTCACTTTTGAGCGTCTCGCTCACGCCGGTCGGAACTTTTTCCGCCAGCCACGCCGCGGCTTCGACGCTCTCACGCCAGAGCCCGGCGCTCCCCGGCTTCCACAAGTCACCCCATGCCAGCGTCGAATCCTGCAACAGGGCGGAGGCATTCTTGAGGCGAGTCGGCTTGCCGCCCGCGTCCGGCCTGCCGCTGATCTGTTTCTGAATCTTGTCGATCTCGCCCATGTCTTCAAGCCATCGTGCCGTTTCGAGTCGCTCATCGCCGAAGGCCTGGAGCGATTCGGCATCCGGATCAACTCCTCCGGTCTCGCCGGTCCATGCCGCGTTCAGCCCATCGACCAGCCCGTGAAGCGACACGGGCCACTGCTGGCGATGCCCAAGATCTCCCCAATCTGTCATGAGCAGCCCGGTCGCGCCGTGTTTCTTCGCCGAGACCAGGGCCTCGTCGATGTTGCCGCGACGCTCCACCGTCCGCCCGATGATGCTCCGCCAGGCGCTGGTCCCGGGGCAGACCCAAAACTCCCGCCCCGTGTTCTTGAGCGTGTGCCCCCATCCGTCAAAGTCCGATTCCGGCTCGTACCCCCAGGCCAAAGCGAGCAGTTCCTTCGGCATCGTGCCGATCCGATTGGGCTGGGAAAGCGCGATGTCCGCCCAGAACATCGGGCGGAATCCGTGCCGGCGCGTCTCCGCAACCACCTTGTGAACGAAGTCGAAGTAGACCTCCGCGCGCCCGCGCTTGGCAATTTCCGCGGCGCTGCGTCCCTGCCCGACATCAAAAGTCTCGTCGCAGTTGATGTTGACCAGTTTGCTCGAGAAGTGGGGGAGCAACTGATCGAGCATGTCGCGAACCAATTCGATCGAGCGCGGATCGATAGGACAAAGGCTGAACGGCCCCGCCCGCTCCCACTCCATGAAACTCCAAACTTTGTCGAGGCTGTCGATCTCCGCCAGGGGCAGATACCGCGGTCGCTTCAGCCAGGACGCCAGATGCCCGAAGCAATTCTGGTTCGCCGCCAGGGCGATCCCGAGCGACTTGCACTGTGCATCGAAGGAGTCGTATTCCGCCCCGGTCATCGGCGATGCGTCACGCCAGACATCCTCGTGCCCGGCATACGCAAATGTGTGCTCGGTGTAGAGCTGGAGGTGATTGCACTTGAGGAGCGCCAGCGTGCCGGCGATTTCCCTCAAATGCTCCATCGTCGGGACCCGATCCCGCGAGATGTCCAGCATCACGCCGCGAGTTGCCAAGGCCGGACTGTCCGAAATCTCGAGTGCTGGAAGGCGGTCGCCATACTGGCGCAGCAGCTGTGCCAGTGTGGCGGCTCCGTTCCGGATTCCGGCGACCGATCCCGCCGTAATCAAGATCGGTGGGTTTTCCTTCTCACGCACCAACATCCGGTAGCCCTCTTCGGGCTTGCCTTCGCCCAACGAGCGGTCGCGTGAAAACCGGACCGACGCCCCTTCGCTCTGGAATTCGATCGATTCAAGCCCGGCGGCGCGGAGCACCGGCTCGACCGCCGTGCGCAGCGGACCCGCATCCACGCGCAGAGGCATCGGCAACGCGGCAAACCCGCCGACGCGTTGAAGGACCTTCGGCCGCGGAATGAGCAGCGGGCGGTCTTTGGACGGACTTCGCGTTGAATTTGGATCAATGTTCGTCAGGTTTCAACTCCGCCGGTCGGCGTCCCAAGACGCAAACCAGGAATGCACACGCCGTCCCGATCACCAGATGCCACGGCCAGGCGAGCGTCACGTCGCCCATCCCGACGTACCCAGCGTATCGCCGCCACGCGATAGGCTGCAGACACGCCAGAACCACAAATCCCACCACGATCGCCGCGATCGCCGACATCGAATTCCCGCGCCGCGTGAACAGCGCAGTCAGAAATACCGCAAGAAGACCGGCGTATGCAAACGTCATGACCCCGAGCGCCAGATCAATGAGAGTCTGCGAATTCGCCCGCTGCCAGTACACGCAGAAGATCGCAAATCCCGTCAGCACGATGCCCCACGCCACCACGCCCACCCGTCCGGCGGCGACATAGTGTCTGGGGTCACGGCCCGGCCGGCGCGGCATGTAGAAATCCCGGATCGCCGTTGCCGACATCGCATTCAATGCCGAGTTCAAGCTGGAAATCCCGACCGAGAGAAGCCCCGCCATCATCAGGCCGGACATCCCGGCCGGCATCTCTCGCAGAATAAAAGTCAGGAACACGCGTTTGGAATCGGCGGGCACATAACCCGGCGCGGCGCTCCCCATTCTGGCGGATTCGCCGTAAAACACGTACAGCAACAGCCCGATCACAAGGAACAGCGCGACGATCGGGATTCCCAGCGCAATCGCCAGCACCGCCGACTGTCCGCCCTTGAGCGCGGTGCGGCAGGTCAACATCCGCTGGGCCAGATCGTGATCCGTCCCATATGACGCGAGCCCCATCAGCGGGAACGCGATGAGCGACGTCCACAGGGTGAAATGCAGCGACAGATCGGCCCGCGTGTCCACCATGAGTAGCTTGCTGCCCTGGCCCCCCGTTGGCGCTCGCAGAGTTTCCACGATTTGCGAGGTGCTCATCGGGATCTTGTGCAGCAGCAGCCAGATCGCCCCGACCACAGCAAGCAGCAGGACGACGGTCTGCACGACCTCCGTCCAGATCACGCTCGATATCCCTCCCGCGAGCGTGTAGGAAACGGAAATTACCACCAGCGCAACGCACGCCACAATCACCTGCGACTCCGGCTGTTCTGCGCCGCGATCTCCAAAGAGCAGCATCGAGAGCGGGATTGCCGCGATGTAGATTCTCGCGCCGCTCGCAAAGACCCGACCGATCATGAAGGTCGCGCTCGCGGCGCTCTTGGCCCCGTTGCCCATCCGCTGCCCGAGCAACTCGTAAATGCTCGTGACGTCCGCCTTGTAGAACGCCGGGATGAAATACACCGCCACGATCCCGATCGCGATCAGCCCGCCGATGTTTGTGACCAGGTACGTGAGGTTGCCTGTGTAGGCGATCTGCGGCACGCCGATGAAGGTCGCCACCGACAGCGAGCTGGCGATGACGGAGAGCGCCACCGCCCAGACCGGCATCCGCCTGCCTCCCAGGAAGTAGTCGCTTGTGTCCTTCTGTTCCCGACGGGAAAAGAGCACCCCGCTGGCAGTCAGCACCGCCAGATAGACCCCAAGCACGGCCCAATCTAGGGGCCGCAAAAAGGTCGCAGAGGTTGAAAGGGGGCCTTGCACGGCCGGAAGCTATCGCCCCGGCGGCTCGAAAGGCCAAAAAGAAAAAAACTCACCAGCGAATTCCGCCCGCGGGTGAGTCATAGGAGGAGAGAGACAAGACTTTTCGAGGGCTGGCCGGTTTCCCGGCTTCCCTCTGTAAACCCGGCTACGTGTTTCCGCCCGCAGCCGAGTCAATAGGAGGAGAGAGACAAGACAACTCAAACATGCCTCAGATTTCAGAACATGCCAACCATCTGCGAGGAATATTTCGATTTTTCCGTTTGTGCCGCTCTAAACGCCTGTAGATGCAAGTCTTATGGATTTTGTCCGGGGCGGGGACTTTCGCGAAATACAAGAAGCCCGGAGATGTCTCTGGGC
This sequence comes from Phycisphaerales bacterium, assembly GCA_044221315.1. Lineage (GTDB taxonomy): Bacteria > Planctomycetota > Phycisphaerae > Phycisphaerales > UBA1924 > JAFEBO01. The sequence goes on from JBGAPK010000004.1 coordinate 14,317, forward strand.
TTCGAAGGGGCCAAAACGGGCCAAATCTGTGTTATCGGGCTATCGCACGCTCGTAAAGCTGCTGGCAGAACTCCCAGTTGACCACGTTGAACCACGCCGTGACGTAGTCCGGGCGCTTGTTCTGGTATTTCAGGTAGTACGCGTGCTCCCAGACATCGATCCCAACGACCGGCAAGCAGCCGGTCACCATCAGGTCCTGCTGCTTTTCACCTTGGATGAGCAGAAGCTGCCTGGACCATGGCTCGACCACCAGCCAGCCCCAGCCGCCGCCCTCAACCGAGTTGGCCGTGGTCTTGAATTGAGCCACGAACTGTTCGTACGACCCGAAAGTCTTCTGGATAGCCTCGGCAAGTTTGCCCTTGGGTGAGCCGCCGCCCCCTTTGCTTGGCGGAGCCATCATGTTCCAGAAGAGGCTGTGGTTGATGTGGCCGCCGCCGTGGAAGGAGACCTGGTTGGCCCAGAACTTCACCAAGGCTGAGTCGCCAGCGGCCGACCGGATCCGGGCCAGTTCGGCGAGGGCCTTGTTCAGGCCGTTCACGTAGGCCTGGTGGTGCTTGTCGTGGTGGATCTCCATCGTCTTGGCGTCGATGTGCGGTTCGAGGGCGTCGAAGGCGTAGTGCAGTGGCGGAAGCACGAACTGGCCCGAGGCGTCGTCAAAGAGGTTCAACTCGGCCGGGATCACATTGCCGGGGACGATCGCGGTGGGGGGTGTTTTGGCTTGCGCGCCAGCCGGCTGGGCCGGTTGCTGGGCCACCGCCGATCCGGCGATGGCGGCGGCTCCCAGTCCGAGTGCCGCGAGCATCTCACGCCGATCCAGTCGGGATTCAGAGCTTTGCATGTGGGGGTTCCTTTCAGGAAGAGCATACGAAAACGCCGCGATCCTCGGGGGAGAATCGCGGCGATGATTAATACTGGCGGAAAGAGCCCGAGTTTAGGGGGTCAGGTCGATTCGCCGACCTGCCAGCGGAAGAAGGCGATGATGCTCGCCTTGGGGCCGACGAGGTCCTTCACCTTCTTCGTGGGGTCCATGATGAAGGGCTGCTCCATCAGGGCGATTTCTTCGAAGAATTTGCGCATGCCGCCCTCGACCATCTTTTCGGCGATTTCTTTGGGCTTGCCGGATTCCATGGCCTGCTCGATGCGGAACTTGCGTTCCTTCTCGACGACGGCTGCGGGCACGTCCTTGGCCGAAACGCCCTGCGGACGGGGGACGGCGGCAACAACGTGCATGCAGACTTGGCGGAGCGTCTCCTGGCTGATGTCGCCCTCGGCCTGAACCAGCGAGCCGGTCTTGCCGTCGTGGTGGACGTACGCGCCAAAGGCGGTTCTGCCGGCCTCTCCGAGCAGTTTGTGCCCGCGGGAGAACGAGCAGTTCTCGCCGGTGGCGATGCGGACTTCATCGACAGCCGACTTGATCGCTGGAGTCTCTGAAACTGCCCCTGCGTGTGCTTCAAGCGCGAGCTTGGCGACCTTGCCCACCATTTCTACGAACTTCTCGCTCTTGGCGGTGAAGTCGGACTCGGCACGGACCTCCACGATCGCTGCGGCGGTGTGGTCGTTGTTCACATGAATGCCGATCCGGCCTTCGCCGGCGGCACGGTCGGTGCGGCCTTCCATCTTGCCTTTGAGCTGCTTGCGAAGGATCTCTTCGGCTTTCTCTGGGTCGCCGCCGGCCTCACCAAGGGCCGCCTTGCACGCCATCATCGGGAGGCCCGTCTTGTTTCGGAGGGCCATCACGTCTTTGCTGTTGATCTCTGCCATGGTGCTGTTCCTTGCCGCGCCGAATAGAGACCGGCGACGGATCGAATTCGTTCTCGCTGTGGGTCGAGCGCCGGGTCAATCCGAAGCGGCCCGGCCGGAGCCTTGTGTTTACTGAGCGGCGCCCTGGGCCACTTCGGCCGAGGCGATCTCGCCGGCGCGGGTCTGGGGCCGACGGCTGCTGCGCCGGGGCTGATCGCGGCCGGGGCCGGACGACGAATCATCGCCGCCGCCACCGCCCTCGCCCGCGGGCGTGCGCTGCTGGCGGCCGTCGACAACGGCCAGGCAGAGTTCGCGGACAATGACGTCGATCGACTTCATCGAGTCGTCGTTGCCCGGGATCGGGATATCAACCAGCTCCGGATCACCGTCGGTGTCGATGAGGGCGATGGTCGGAATGCCCAGCTTGCGGGCTTCCTTGAGGGCGGTAACCTCGTGCTTCACGTCGATGACAACGATCGCGCCGGGGAGCTTGTCCATCCTGCGGATGCCATCGAGGTTGCGCTTGATCTTGGCGAGCTCGCGCTTGAGCTGGCTCTCCATCTTCTTGGAGTAGCTGGCAAAGTTGTCCGAGTTCTGGATTGCCTCGAGCTCTTCGAGGCGCTTGAGGCGGAGGCGGATCGTACGGAAGTTGGTGAGCGTGCCACCGAGCCAGCGCTCGGTCACGTAGTGCATCTTGGCGTCGCCGACGCGCTGCTCGAGCACGCTCTTGGCCTGACGCTTGGTGCCGACGAACACGACGTCCTTGCCGGCTCCGACGGTCTTGGCGATGTACTTCTTCGCCAGAAGGAGCCCCTTGACGGTCTCCTTAATATCGATGATGTGGATGCCATTGCGCTTGCCGTAGATGTACGAACCCATCTTGGGGTTCCATCCGCTGGCGCGCTGGCCAAAGTGAATTCCGGCTTCAATAAGATCTTGAACGAGTGTGTTGGCCATGGGCCACCTCTGAGCGTTGCAGCGACACCGGCGAGGTACGGATCGGTCGAAACCCCGACCGCACGGCCGGGCGTCCCGCGAACCTGCCCAAGGGCGCTTCGTGTTCGGACCGGGCGGAAGCCCGGACCGTCTTTTGATTCCGCTGGGGCGTCCGCAAAGAACGCCTGGGCCGAGCGCCGATCTGCGCCCGACACCGGACTATAGGTTCGCACCCTCGGCACCGGCAAATCTTCTGCGGCACTTCGAAACTTGAACCGGGACGGTCAAAGCTGTTCCGTCACCGGGGCGCCGCGGGATCGGGCTTGGGAGCCGTCGACGGAGCACCTGGAGGTGGCTGTTGGGCGTCCTCCGGGAGAGCGGTGTGCGGCGAGGAGACCTCTGACGGCGCCTTCCCGGGATCCGCGTATGGAGCCGGGTCCGGATTGGGTTTGTGCTCGACCCCAGGCTGGCCCTCGACCACAGCCGAAATGGTGCTGCTTGGGGTGAGACTTGGCTTCCAGGCGTCGTTCTCGAGGTCTTCCCAGCCGCCGCCCAAGGACTTGTAGAGGGCGATCATGCTTGTTAGGGCGAGGCTGTGACTGATGACGGCCTGATCCTCGGCGTTGTAGAGGATGAGCTGATTGTCCAAGACCGTCCGGAAGTCGACGTTTCCGGTCTGGTAGAGGTCCTCGGCAAGGGCGACGGCGCGCTTGCTGGCGTCAACGGCGCGGACGAGAGCGCTGTAGCGCTGCTGCTCGCTGACCATTTGGAGGAGGGAAGACTCGACGTCTTCGAACGAGCCGAGCACGACCTGCTCGTACTGGATCATCGCCTGCTCGGTGCGGGCGTCCTGGACTTGGATATTGGACTTGATTCGTCCCCAATCGAGCACGGGCCATCGGACACCGGGCGTGATGCTCCAGAAGCGGCTGCTCATGTCGAACCAGCTCCCGAATTGATTGGAACTGAAGCCCAGTGCCGCGGTGATGGAGAAGCTCGGGTAGAGATCCGCCGTGGCAACGCCGATGCGAGCGGTCGACGCACCCAGTGCACGCTCGGCGGCGCGAATGTCCGGGCGGCGCTTGAGGAGTTCGGAGGGAAGGCCGACGTTGACGATTGAGGGCGCGCCGGGGAGCGGTTTGGTCGGCGACAGCTCCTCCGCCAGCGTTCGTGGTGGCCTGCCCAAAAGCACGCTCAGCCTGTTGATCGAACGTTCGATGGCAGTCTTGATGGGGAAAATCTGGGCGCGCCGGTTTTCCAATTGGGCTTTGGCCTGCGCGACATCGAGTTCGCCGACCAGGCCGGCCTGGAAGCGGCTTTCGGTCAATTTGAGCGAATCTTCCTGAACCCTGACGGCGCGAGCGGTGACGTCAAGTCGCTCCTGCTGGCCCCGAAGCTCGACGTAGTTGCGACCGACCTCGGCGAGCAACTGGACCATCACGTCACGACGGTTTTCAATCGTCTGTTGAATGGTTGCGTCGGCGGCTTCGACTCCGCGAGCGGTTCTTCCCCAGAAGTCGATCTCCCACGCGGCATCGAAGCCGGCGGTGTAAAGGTCTGTGCCCTCCGAAGGCTGGAAGACACCAAGTCCTCCGGTATTGCCGACGGTGTTGCTGCTTGCGCGGCTGCGCGAGTAGGCGCCAGCGGCATCGACGGCGGGGAACCAGTCGGCGACGACGATGCCGCGGGCGGCGCGGGCTTCCTTGACGCGTGATTGGGCGAGCTTGAGGTCGAGGTTCCCGGCGAGTGACCGGTTGACGAGCGAATCGAGCGTCGGATCTCCGAGCTGCTTCCACCACGCGGCGAGCTGGACGTCGCCGGGCGCGGGCAGGGACTTGACGTCGGGCGTGCCGGCCGGGGGCACCGCGCCGAACGCGCCCGGCGAATCGACGGCGGGCGGGCCTTCATAATTCGGCCCGACCTTGCAGCCGGAGAGCGCGAGCGCCGTCCCGGCGAAAAACGCCAATGCCACCGTGCGCCGGAAAACAACACCAATCTGAGATCGCTGGATCACTTCTTGCTCTCCGCTGAGTCGTTGGTTTGGTCTGAAGCCCTCGGCGTTGCCGGGCTCTTCGCCGAGGCTGCCCCTGCATCTATGTACACGTCCATCTGCTGGCCGACGAAGACCGGAAGGTCTTTGGGATCGAAGGAAAAAAGCACCTGCAGCACACGTGTGTCCACCCGTTCGCTGGAGTCGCCGGTAAGAGACCTCTTTGGAACGACATACGGCTCGAAGCGGACAAACTTGAGCGACGTTTTGATGTCGCGATTGCCCCGGAGATACCCCTCCGCGGAGGCGCCCGGCTTGACCCGCCAGGCGTCGTTCTCGTCCACGTCAACCCGGACGTGCAGAGGCTCGACGGCGCCGAGCATCATGAGCGGGACGGCCATTGCCCCGGCGGTCGCGAATTCGCCCGGGCGGACATTGACCTGAAGCACGCGACCGTTGATGGGGGCCCTGATGATCCGGCGTTCGATCTCGGTCTTCACCTGGCGAACGTTGGCCTCGGCGGCCTGCACCCTGGCCCGGGCCACCTCGATCTCCGGCTGCCATGCCCCGGCCTTGAGCAGCATGAGTTGAGAAGTCGCCTCGTCCAATCTGCCCTGAGCGATCTGCACGGCGAATCGCCGCCGGGACATTTCTTCTTCCGATCGGGCTCTCGGGTCGCTGATGCGTTCCATGATCGCGACCTGGTTCTTCAGATCCTCGACCGTGGCTTTCGCAGCCTGAACTCGCGCTTCGGCGGGCCCGATTTCCTCCGGGCGCGGCATCGATTCCAACTGCTTGACGGACTGGCGGGCCGTCGCAAGCTCGGCCTCGCGGACGCCCAATAGGGCTTCCTGATCGCGGCTGTCGAGCGTAAAGAGCACATCACCCTGCTTCGCCCGGTCGCCGACAACCACGTGCACTTTCGCGACGGTGCCCGAGACCGGCGTGCCGATCCCGATATTCTGCGAACTCGATTCGATGATCCCCGAGCCGGCGACCCGCGAGTCGAAAGGCGAGCTTGGCGGTTCGACAACGGGCAGAGCGGGTGGCTTGGGCTGACTGCTTTTTACCACGATAAAGACCGCGAACAGCATCCCGGCGATGGCCAGCAGCGGGACCAGAAATGTGCGGATCATGCCATGACTCCTGTAACTGACCGGGCGGGCGCCCCTTCGCCGGGTCGGCCGCTAGTCGGACTGCTTGCTCCCGAGATTCGGGCCGTACAACTCCTTCGCCGAGCCGACGATCTTGTCGACCATGCCGTCGTCCATGTGGGCGATGCGGTCGGCGAAGTCGAAGATGCGGTTGTCGTGGGTGACGACCACAAGCGATCGGTTGCCGGCCATCGCGACGCCCCTGAGCAGTTCGAGCACCTTGTGCCCCGTCTCGTGATCCAGCGCGCTCGTCGGTTCGTCGCAGACGATCAGGCGCGGGTCGTGCACGAGGGCCCGTGCGATCGCCACTCGCTGCTGCTGCCCACCCGAAAGCCGGTTGGGCGTGTCGTTGACGCGGTCTCCCAGCCCGACGGTCGCGAGAATCTCCCTGGACTTGCGAATCGCGGCCTGACGGCCGGCGCCGTTGAGCAGCAAAGGCACCGAGACGTTTTCCGCGATCGTCAGCGTCGGGATCAGGTTGAACGACTGAAAGACGAATCCGATCGTCTGCCCTCTGAACCGTGTCCGCTCGCGAGATGAAAGCGCGGAAAAGTCCTTGCCGAAGACGGAGCACTCGCCCCCGTCGCGGTCGAGAACGCCCGCAACCACGCTGATGAGCGTTGTCTTGCCGCAGCCAGACGGGCCGACGAGCATGAGCAGTTCACCCTCATAGACATCAAGATCGATGCCGCGGAGGGCTCGCACGGCCGACTGTCCGGTGCCGTAATTCTTCGTGACATTCCGGCAGCGCACGGCGAGACCTCGTGCGGCGAGGCCGTTCTGGCCGGGAGCGGGCTGGGATGCGGAGACGGTCATGGTGCGTTATCCCTTGAAAACCACCGCGGGCTCGAGCGAGATCACCTTTCGCACGCTGAGCATGGCGGCCAGCATGCAGATGATCACGACGGCGCCGCTCGAGACCACCAGGAGCTGCCAGGTGAGCCAGAATGCAAGTTGCGTTTCTTTCATCGAGGAACCGAACACGGTCGCCGCGCCGACGCCGATGCCGAACCCGATGGCGCCCACCATGAGCGCCTGCAGCAGGATCATCCCCATGAGCATCGTGTCGCCGGTTCCCATTGCCTTGAGCGTGCCCAGGAACTTCAGATTGTCGATCGTGAACGAGTAGAACATGAAACCGGTGATCAGCGTCCCGACCAGGAAGCCCAGCGAGACGGCGATGCCGAAGTTGATCGGAATGCCGGTGTACTTGAGGTAGTAGTTGACGGTGAGCATCTTGAACTGCTGCGACGTGTACGCGGCAAGGCCGGTTCGCTCGGAGATTCGCCTGCAGAGCTCGTCCAGATTCTGGCCCGGCGCCGCCTTGACGAGAACGAAGGAGAGCAGTTTGCGTTCCTTGGGTGCGAACGTCACGGCGCGGGAGTAGGTTGTGTATAGGTTTGGCTGGGATTGGAATGTTCGCGAACCTTTGGAGATGCCCACAACGACCGCGCGGTGATCGTTCAATTCCAGCGTGTCGCCGATCTTGAGCGGGGTCTTCGGCGATTTCGGAGTCGGCCCCGGCTTGGCCAATTTGTCCGTCGCGCCGTCCAGGTCGACGATGACCGAATCCGACGTGCGCAGGTCCGCGAGGCGACCCTCGACCATCTGACCCGGGCCGCCGACGAGAGATGCGTCGTCGAGCCCGTAGAGATTGCAGTTCTGGAAGAGTCCGTTGTCCATGCGGGCGCGGATGAGCCCCTTGTAGAGCGGCACCGCGAATCCGACGCCCGGCACGCCGCGGACTTCGAAGAGCTTGGTGTCGGTGAGCGGCTTGGTGTCGTCGATGAATTGGACTTTGCGGTCCATCACCCAGATGTCCGGGTAGTTCATGTCGGTGATGACGCCGAACGTGCGTGCCATGAGCCCGACGAAGATCGCCCCCTGCTGGGTGATCACCAGGGACGCCAGAGTGACGCCCATCACGATGCCGAAGAATTTGGCTTTGTCGTTGAAGAGCATTTTGAGGGCGAGGATGTACATCTTTCGAGGGTACTGCGGATGCTCAGGCCTTGAAGACCACACCGGGTTCGAGGACAAGGACCCTCCGGATGCTTAGCCCGGCCGCGAGAAGGCAGATGATGACTATGGCCCCGCCGCACACGACGAGCAACTGCCACGGAAGGCTGAAGGCGAGCGAACTGCCGCCGATCGCCGCGCCGAATGAGGCGGCGCCACCGACGCCGATCCCGTAGCCGATCAGCCCGACGATCGCGGCCTGTGCGAGCACCATCAGCACAAGCGTGCGATTGGATGTGCCCAGGGCCTTGAGAGCACCGAAGTAGCGGAGATTCTCCATGGTGAAGTTGTAAAAGGTCTGGCCCGCGACGACCGTGCCGACCACGAAACCCAGAGCGATGGCGATCCCGAAGTTGATCAGAATCCCCGTCTTCTCGAGGATGTACATCGCCGTGAGCCGTTTGAAGGCCGCCTCGGAGTACGCACGCAGCCCGGTGCTGCCCTCGATCCGCCTGGCAAGCTCGTCGAGGTTCTGTCCCGGGGTGGCCTTGACCAGCACGAAGCTCAACTGCTTGCGTTCGCTCGGCGAGTAGGAGATGGCACGCGAGTAGGTCGTGTAGATGACCGGATCCCAGAAGAAGCTCGGGTTGATCTTGAAGGTGCCCGCGACCACGGCCCGGCGGTCGTTCAGCTCAAGCACATCTCCGGTCGAGAGCTTCGTCCTGAGCCCGAAAGTGTCGGTCCAGCCGAGTTTGTCGCTGACGTCGGCCTGATCGACGAAAACCGCGTCGGCGAGCCGAAGGTCGGCCGCCTGTCCGCCCGAGATCGACGCCGGCGCACCAATCAGCGTTTCGTCGTCGACGCCGATGACGATACATCCGCGCCGGTGACCGTTGGGCAGGCGGAGCTTGGTAAAGGCCTTGAACATCGGGACGGCCCATTCGACGCCCTGGATGCCGCGCACGCGGTAGAGCTCCTGCTTAAGCATGGGCTTGCTGTCGGCGTGGTGCTCGAGGTCCGGATCGACAACCCACAGATCGGGGCTTGGCGTGTCCGAGACAAAGGAATACGTCCGTTCCATCAGGCCCAGGAAGACCGCGCCCTGCTGCGTGATGAGCAGCGAGGCGAAGGCCACCCCGACCAGGATGCCCAGATACCTGGCGCGGTCGCCGATCAGCATCTTCAGGGCGTAGCGGATCAAGCGATCCTCCCGTTGCGCTTCGTCTTGACTCGCCCTCGCGCCCGGGCTTCGAGCCCTTCGAGTGCCGCGAGAGAAAAGGAGGTGATGTGATCGGTCAGGAAGTCAAGACCGAATGGAAAGCCGTCCTGCCGCTCCGCGTACAAACGCTTGATGAGAGCATTGCAGTGGTGGTAGTGGAGGGCCTGGCCTATGACGCTGGCCGCGCTCGCCTGAAGTTCATCGGCGTGAAGGCTGGGAGCCAATTCTCGCACGATGGCGCAGAGCGCGCCGAATTGCGGACGTACGCCCTCCTCGATAATCATCGCCAGTGCCGGAGTCGGCTCGGTCATTTCGCGAGAGATCAGGCGCCCGTGCCAGCGGGGTCGGCCGGGATCGAGCATCTTGGCGAGAAAGGCGCGGATGAACGCCCTGAGTCTGGCCCGGGCCGAATCACCCGGCGAAAGGCCCCCGTCGTGCGGGTAATGCTCGATCGAGTATCGATGAGCGTGGCGCAGCGTCTCGATGTACAGCGTTTCCTTGTCGCGGAAGTGATAGTTGACCGCCGCGACGTTTGCGGCCGCGCGGGCGCAGATCTCGCGGACGGTAGCCTGAGCGAACCCGTGCTCGGCGAAGACCTCGCCGGCGGCCTCGATGAGGCGCGCACGGGTGTCGGGGCTGGCCTCCGGTTCGGCCGTCCGGGTTCGAGCCGGGCCCTGCTTGCGAGGATTTGGACGCGCCCTTGTCATCAAACGTCCGATTCAAACGTATGTTTGACGGACGGATGCCGCCCGTCAAGGGCGACGGCATGGATTTGGCCCGCGGCGTTTGATTCTTCACATTCCAGCCGCCAATGCTGATGCGTCAAGTCCATGAAAAAGGCGCCGATTGCTCGGCGCCCCTTCAATACGGGCGGAAGGAGTCGAACCTTCAACCTCCTGATCCGTAGTCAGGTGCTCTATCCAATTGAGCTACGCCCGCAAGCGCCCGGGCGAAGGACCGTCCGGCAGGGGCAAGGATAGCGTGGGCCCCCGCAGCGGCAAGGTGGGCGGCGCACTTGATTCGGGCGATCGAAACGCGAATCATTCCGACCCGTTCCGGACGGCCCGTTCGGACCGGCCAGAACACGTATTGACCAAGGAACACAATGGCCCACTCGCTTTCCGCCCAGAAACGCGTCCGTCAGAACGAAGCCGCCCGTGCCCGCAACCGCTGGCGCCTCCGGACGATGCGCGACGCGATCAAGGATTTCAACGAGAAGATCCTGCACGGCAGCGCCGCGGATGCGAAGGCCGCGATGTTGGTCGCTTCCAAGGCCATCGATCGGACCGCCGCCAAGGGTGTCATCCACAAGAACCAGGCCGCCCGGCGCAAAAGCCGGCTGTCGCTCAAGCTCAAGACCAAGCAAACGGCCAAGTGATCGGGATTTTTTCGAATGTCCACCAGCGACCACTCGGAAGAGTGGTCGGTTTGTTTTTGTGGGAGCGAGTCTGGACGCGGTGTTTTTGAGCCGGCGGCGCGGGCTGGCTGATAGGCTTGGTCGGGAGTGACAATGCCCGGAGCACCGCTGGCGCGCTCGCCGAGTTCGCCACATCATGAACACCATCGCCCACCGACTTACTGGCGGATGTCCACCATGCCGTTGCACGTGCTGGTGTTCCTGTTGCCGCTGATGATCGTCTACGAGTTCGGCTCGTTCTGGTATCTCCGGGACGCGGCGGGGGTCATGCGGACGGTGGGGGCCCGCAATCTCCTCGTGCGTTTCTTCGAGGTGTTCGGCGCGGGCAGTTTTCACCTCCCCGCGATCACGCTCGTGGTCGTTCTGCTGCTGTGGCATGTGCTGAATCGTGACCCGTGGAAGATCCGGCCGGGCGTGCTGATCGGCATGGCGCTCGAATCGGCGGTGCTGGTGCTGCCGCTGCTGGTGCTCGGACTGATCATGGACTCGAGCGGAAGCAAGGGCCGGCTCGGGGCGGTGGCGATCGAGAACGCGCTTCCGGCGCTGCGAGCGGCGCCGTGGCAGGAACGGCTGACGCTCTCCATCGGGGCCGGGCTGTACGAGGAACTCGTGTTCCGCCTCGTGATGATCACGGGCCTGCACCTGATTCTCGCCGATGCGTTTCGATTGCCCAAGCACACCTCGGCGTTCATCGCGTGTCTTGCGTCCGCCGTGGCCTTTGCGCTGTACCACGACATAAGCCCGGCGGGCATTCTCAACGGAGCGGACCTGAAAGCGTTCACTTTTCTGACTGCCGCGGGGCTGTACTTCGCCGGGCTTTTCCTCGTGCGGGGCTTCGGGATTGTCGTGGCGACGCACGCGGTGTACGACATTCTGGTGCTGGTGGTAATCCAGCCGAATCCGTAGATCTTTTTCGGGGCGGTCATTCCTTTGTTCGCACGCGGGCGAGAGCGATTCGGGCTGCGCCCGCCGGGCGAATGGCACCGGCGACACGGTTGACCCGTAGTCCGGCGCTGCTATTCTCTGCCCTGTCCTGGATCGCGAATCTCCGCGATTGACCGCATCTGGCCCCATCGTCTAGCCTGGTCCAGGACGTCAGGTTCTCATCCTGAAAACAGGGGTTCGAATCCCCTTGGGGTCACTTGAACACCCCGCGAGCAATCGCGGGGTTTGTTTTTGACTGCTTTGCCTTGCAAAAAGGTCGAGTCGCGTCGGTACAACTCTCTTCCGACCCACCAGAACAGCCGGAATTCGCTTCCTGCGCTTGATCGGTCCGTTAGACTCGAAACGTCCCGCTGGATCGGGCACCGGGGAGCTTCAAAATGAAGAAGTCGCGAGCCGCCGATGAAGGTCGTTCAAGTGATTCTGGTGCTCGTGCCGCGTCGGGGTGTTCGATCGCGGGCAGAGTCGGGTATCGACTCGGGGTGCTCCTCGCCGTCGAAACGTTTACGGCGTCACTCTTGGTGTTTGCTCCGCAGGCGCCCGCCCAATGCTCGCCCGGCTGGACCGGGTATTCGGTCGTCGGGGACCTTGGCGCTGCGTTCTCGATCGCCCGGATGTCGAACGGAGATGTGATTGCGGGCGGCTATTTCTATCCCAACGGCGGCGCAGATGCCTCGACAATTTCTCGGTGGAACGGCGCTGCCTGGTCGCCGCTCGGCTTGGGCGGCCCGAACTCAAATGTCATGGCTCTCGCGGTCTTCCCCAGACCGGGCGGAGGTGAGGACCTGTACGCCGGTGGCCTCTTCAGTGGCGCGGAAAATCTTCCGGGCACGACAGGCATCGCCCGGTGGAACGGTGCGGCGTGGTCCTCGGTCGGAGGCGGAACGAACGGCAATGTCCGGGCGCTGGCCCGCATGCCCAACGGCGACCTGATCGCCGCCGGGGCTTTCAACCGGGCCGCCGGGTTCGACGTCGAGGCCAACAGAATTGCGCGCTGGGACGGAGCTTCGTGGCATCCTCTCGGCGAAGGGATCGGCGGACTGGTCTATTCGCTTGCCGTCATGCAGAACGGCGATCTCATCGCTGGCGGGAACATTCATCACGCCGGCGGGCAGCCGGTCAACGGCATCGCGCGATGGAATGGGGCGAACTGGGCATCGCTCGGGCTGGGGATTACCGGTGGCGGCAGTCCGACGGTGAATGCCCTGTTAGTGCTTCCGAACGGCGATCTGATCGCCGGGAGCAATTGCTTCTTCGCCGGGGGTGCTCCCGCAAACTACATCGCCCGCTGGGACGGATCGACTTGGTCCGCTTTTCCGACAGAGCCGGACGCGCAGGTGACGTGTCTTGCTGCCCTCCCCGACGCGCCCGGCGGCGGAGATTTCGTGGCGGGTGGAGACTTCTTTCTGGCCGGACCATCACTCGTGATGTTCGCGGCGCGTTGGACGAGCACCGGCGGCATCAACGGAAGTTGGTCCGCGCTCGGGAGCGGTCTTGACAACTATCCGTTCGCGATGGTTCCACTTCCCGGCTCGGAAGTGCTGTTTGGCGGACAATTTCTCAATGCGGGAGGCGCCACCATCCGGAAAGTCGCTCGGTACACCTTCGGAGGCACCGCCCCAAAGGTGACCACGCAGCCATCGGATTCCGCGGCCTGCGCCGATGGATCGGCCCTCTTTGTTGTCGCTGCCGCGAGCGTCCTGCCCGTCACGTATCAATGGCAAATTCAGACCGCTCCGCCTCCCGGCGCGACGTGGGCAAGTCTCGGGGCATTGCCGATCGTGCTCCCGTGCGGCGGCACGGCAAGGGCGGTTCCCGGAGGGGGGACATCCGCCACCATCAGCGTCGCTGCGTGCCCAAACGTCAAAGAGTACAAGATCCGCTGCGTCGCTTCCAACACGTGCGGCAATACAATGAGCAACGAAGCAACGCTAAGCGTGTGCGCCGCCGACCTGGACTGCGATGGCCTTGTGGAGGACGCGGACTTCTCCGTTTTCGTGATCGCGTACAACATCCTCGATTGCACCGATCCGTCCATGGCGCCGGGGTGTCTGTCAGATTTCAATCGCGACGGCGTCGTGGACGATGCGGACTTCGGCTACTTTATTGTGGCGTACAACGCCCTGCTGTGTCCGTGATCGGGCATCGGCACTTCGCTGGGGGGCGGAACGTAATTGTCGGCCGGCGGGCATTTCGATCGGGCGGTATGAATGCACGGGCGCTTGCGGCCCGCCCACGCCGCCCGGCTAGATCACACCGTTGATGAAATCGAGCGAAGCGGAGTCGCAGTAATTCTGCGAGTTGGAAAGGTCGGTGTCGGTGTAGAAGAAATCCCCGAGCGCCACTCCGACCGTTCCGGACTGTCGCGGGATCTCGAGGCCCAGCGCCGTCGATCTGTGAGCGAATCTCTTTTCATGATGCGACGGCGATGGTGGGGCGCCGAGCAACGAACCGCAAGTGATCAGGCCGCGAAGAAAATCGTCTTCGAGGCGGGCCTGTCGTGCACCGGCCGGTGGTCAGGTTCGGGAACGAATCGCTGAAAGTCGCTTGCTCGAGGGCGGGATTGCCCGCCACCGCCCGATTTCAGTTGATCTTTGTTGCCTCGACAATTCCCGGCGGACGCTTTCCACAATCGGCTGACGATGCGCATGACGCGCTGGATCAGAAGAACGGGCGCGGCGGTGTTCGCCTCCGCTCATGGGCTGTTTTCACCGGTCTGCTTGCCGGGGAATCTTGGATTCCTCCGCATCTTCCAAAATCTGCGTCGCGACCATATTGAGTCCGTTAGACTCAAGGTGAGCGAACCGCCCTCCCGCGCCGCGTTTCGCGAATGCCCGCCGGAGGAATTCGTGGCGAGGGAGCGGAATCATGAATCTGCTGAGTGTTTTCGTACAAGTTGTCCTGTCGAGCGCGTTCGTGCGGTCGGCCGTTTGCGTCTTGGCTGCGGTTGCTCTCGCGCCTGCCGCCGACGCGGGCGCGCGGCGCAAGCCCTCCGTCCTCGTCGTTCACGCGTCGAAATACGCGGCGGATGTGCAGGCAAAGCTGAATTCCTCGGACCAGTTCGCGTCGGTGACGCTGTTTGATGGTCGGTCGGGGACGCCCTCGCTCGCGACGCTTTTGCCCTACGACGCCGCACTAGTTTTCAGCGACGGCAACTTCTCGAACACCACTGCGCTGGGAAACAACCTTGCCGATTACGTCGATGCGGGCGGCGGCGTGGTCAACATGACGTTCTCCGTGGGATCGTTGTCGCCCCCTGCCGGACGGTGGAATCCTGGATATCTATGCATGTCGGCGGGAGGCGGACTTACCAACGGGAGCACGACCACACTCAACCTGGCTTCGGTCAGCAACCAGAACCACCCAATTCTTATCGGCGTCGGCTCGTTCAGCGGCGGCACGAATTCCTACCGCTCCACACGGCGAACGTGGTAGCCGGTGCCACGGTGGTCGCCCGGTGGACCGACAACAGCGTATTGGTTGCCACGGGGCCGTTGCCCGGCCGCGCTGATCTGAATTTCTATCCGGGATCGAAGGATGCTCGAGAGGATTTCTGGGATACCTCGACCGACGGGCTCAAGCTGATGGTCAATTCGCTCCTGTACGTCATGCGCCCGCGCGTCCTATTGGCCGGGGCACCCAGCGACGCAACCTGGAACGACGAAGTCAAGACAAAGCTCCGCGCCACCGGTCTGCTGGGCATCGTGGATATTTTCCACACCGGTACCGGAACCCCGACCCTCGCCCAACTCAAAGCGTACGACGCGGTGCTGGCCTATTCGGATTTTCCCGGATTTCAGAATCCAACCGCGCTCGGCAATGCTCTCGCCGACTTTGTCGATGAAGGTGGTGGCGTCGTGAGCGCCGTCTTCGCGAGCAGCAACGGGGGGAACTTTCGTCTCGGCGGGCGGTGGATCGGCACGTACGAATTGATCAGTGGAGGCTCGGGGCAGACCGGCGGCGCCGCCGCGCTTGGCGTCGTGGGCTATCCCGGACATCCGGCCATGTCGGGCGTCAATTCCTTTGTTGGTGGTGATTCATCCTACCGCCAAGCTGGTTCGGCGCTGAATTCGGGCGCCTTCCGTATCGCGTCGTGGTCGGACGGCAAGCCCCTAATCGTCGCTTCCACGAGACTGTACAACCGCATCGACTTGGGATTCTTCCCTCCCTCGAGCGACTCGCGAGCAGACTTCTGGTTGGCGAGTTCCGATGGCGGCCGGGTCATGGCCAACGCGCTGCTGTGCACGGTCAAACCGAACATCGCGTGTGTTGCGGCCGAGCTTGCCGGATGGGCGGCGGACCCCGTTGCCAAGCTCAGCGCGTCGAGACGATTCAGCGGTGTGGTCTTTATTGATGCCGCGAACTCGACGCCGGCCGCCGCGACTCCGCCGGCTGCACAGGCCTTGGCCGCAAGCGCGTTCGATAACGAGGAACCGGTTGCCGACAAAGGCGTTGTCGTGCAGGCTCCCTGGAGCGTTGTGCAAGGCCGCCTGTCGGACGCACTGCTCGGGGAGAAAGAGTTTGTCCGACCCGCGGGTGGCCGGCAGATTGTGCTCGATCTGGCGGCGATGAAGATGCAGCTCGCGGGTGCGCCGGATGAGAATCTCAAGATTGCACCGGGCATCCAGCCGGCGTTGCTGGTCATCTCTCTGCCGAGGCCCGACGGGAGTTTCGAGCGGTTCGAGGTCGTCGAGTACAGCATTATGGAACCCGCGCTCGCGGCACAGTTCCCCGACTTCAAGACATACCTCGGAACGTCGCTCGACAGCCCGCAATCGGAGGCACGAATCGACGTGACCGTCCTGGGCTTCCGGGCGCAGGTGCTGAGTTCGGAGGGCTGCTATTGGATCGACCCGGTCACGATGGGTGACACCAGCCTGTATACAAGCTACCGCAAGAGCGATCTGGTTCAGCCTCAGGGCTGGATGTGCCATGTCATGGAGGATCCGAACAACCAGCACGGAAGTCCCGTGCAGGACAATCCGTTCGAGAATCGCTCGTCGACCGGACCGACCCGTCGCGAATACCGCTTGGCCTGCGCCGCAGACGGCGAGTACACGGCGTTCTTCGGCGGGACGGTCGCGGCCGGGCAGGCATCGATCGTGACCGCGGTGAACCGCGTGACAGGCGTCTATGAAAAGGACTTTGCCGCCCGGCTCATCCTGGTGGGGAACAACTCGAGCCTGGTTTTCACCAACGCCGCGACGGATCCCTACACCAACACCAGCCCGTCGGCGCTGCTCACGCAGAATCAGTCAACATGCGACAGCGTCATCGGCACGGCGAATTACGACATCGGCCATGTGTTCACGACCGGCGGCGGCGGCCTCGCCGGCCTTGGCGTGGTCTGCACGGCAGGTCAGAAGGCCCGAGCCGAAACGGGGCTGTCGAGTCCGACAGGCGACGGTTACTGGATCGATTACGTCGGCCACGAGATGGGCCACCAGTTCGGCGGCAACCACACGTTCAACGGCAACGACCCGGGCAATTGCGGTCCGAATCGAAATGCCTCAACCTCGGTCGAGCCGGGCTCGGGGTCGACAATCATGGCCTACGCCGGTATCTGCTCGCCCAATGATCTGCAGCCGCATTCGGACCCGTACTTCGTCGCGCGTTCGATCCAGGAGATCACCGCGTACATCTCATCGAGGTCGTGCCAGGTGAATACGTCGCTCGGCAACAGCACGCCGAGCGTGAGCGCCGGCTCCAACTTCACGATTCCGATCCAGACTCCGTACCTGCTGACCGGTACGGGCAGCGATGGGAACGGCGATGCGCTCACGTATTGCTGGGAACAGAACATCACGTCCACCGCGGCACAGGGAATTACCGGGGGCAACTTCCCCGATGTTGGCACCAACTGCTACCAGCGTTCGTTCAATCCGGTGAGCGTGCCGACGCGTCAATTCCCGGTGAATGCCAATCTGCTGGCCAACACCCTCTTCCTTGGAGAGACGCTGCCGAGCACCAGTCGCGCGATTCCGTATCGGCTGACGGTGCGCGACGGCAAGGGCGGACAGAATTTTTCCGACGTGACGATCACGTCCACAACATCGTCGGGTCCGTTCGTCGTTACGTCGCCCAATACCGCCGTTTCGTACCCCGCGCTCAGCACGCAGACCGTGACCTGGAATGTGGCGAACACCAACGCGGCGCCGGTGAGTTGTGCCATTGTTGACATTCTCATTTCGACCTACGGGGGCAGCACGTTCCCGATCACGCTCGCGGCCGGTGTGCCGAACAGCGGTTCGGCCGTGGTCACGATGCCCAACGTCGTTACGGGAAATGCCCGCATCCAGGTCAAGGCCAGCGCCAACATTTTCTTCGATATCAGCAACACCAACTTCAGCATCACCGCGCCGAATCCGGTGCTCAACCTGGCGCAGTTCAACGGCCTGCTGAGCTGGAGCGACAACCCCTATTTGAACCCGACATTGACCGGAAACCAACTTGCCGATTTCGTGGATGCTGGGGGCGGCGTGGCGTCGGCTCTGTTTGCAAATATCAACATCAGTTCGAACTTTCTCCTCGGAGGTCGCTGGCCGACGCAGGGATACGACGTCATTCCGCAAGCCCTGCTCACGGGCAGTGTGACCAATTCTGCCTCGCTCGGCGCGGTGCTGGAACCGGCGAACCCGATCGTGTCGTTCGTCCGGAAACTAACCGGCGGATCGAACAACTTCCACATTTCGGGCAATCCCCTCCTCCGCGGGCGCGAGGTGCTTCGCTGGAGCGACGGCCGCATGCTCGCGGGAGTTCACAATTTCCGCAAGCGCGTCGAATTGGGCACGTGGCCGGTGTCGGACGCCGCCTACAGCGGCTCCTGGAGCCAGCGCACGGACGGCACGTGGCTCATTGCCAACGCCCTCGACTACGCCATCCGCCATGCGCCCTGCCCGGGCGATCTCAACGGCGACGGCCTCGTCAACGACGATGACTTCTCGATCTTCATCGGTTACTGCAACAATCTGCTCGATCCGCGCGGCGACCTCACAGGGGACGACCTGACGGAAGATGCAGATTTCACTGTCTTTGTCGGGAACTACGACGCCCTGCTATGCCCTTGATACCCGGCGATCGATTCTGAAGCAGCGCTCGGGGCGTCAGGCCCCGAGCTTCTTTGTTGTTTCCACAAGTTTCTTTACGACACCGTCGATACGACTCTTCTGTTTGGGGTCCTTGAAAGCCCCGCCGGCATCAAATGCGTCGCCCGCGTTCGAGATCGCGGCCTGCTCCGGCAGGACGAGGACGCCGATGTTGCCCAGAATCGACCGGAGGTGAACCAGACCGCGCAGGCCGCCGAGCGCGCCCGGCGATGCGCTGATCAGACCAGCGACCTTGCCCTGGAAACCCGCAAGGGGCGGCTCTCCGGGCACGGGGCGGGAGACCCAGTCGATGGTGTTCTTGAGGAGGGGAGTGATCGAACTGTTGTACTCGGGCGAGGCGATCAGCAGGCCCTGATGCTCGATGAACGCCTTCTTGAGAGCCATCGCATTGGCCGGGATTCCCTCGGCCGACTCCAAATCCTGATCGACCAGCGGCAGCGGGAAGTCCTTGAGTTCAAGAAGGGTGACCTCGGCCCCGGCCTGTCGCGCCGACTCAGCAGCGATCTTCACCAGTTTTCGATTGAACGATTCCTTGCGGGTGCTTCCTGCGAGGGCAAGGATGCGGGGGGTGGTTCCCATGCGTGTGTCTTTCCCGGCCGCGGGCCGAATCGAGCCAATTTCCGATCCACGAGCGATGGTATCTCGATCCCTGAATCCCGAGTTGATGGACGATCCGGCGATTGACCCGCGCCGGCTGGAGCATGCTCTCTCGGGACTGGCGCGACTGAACCTGGTTTCCGGCGCGTTCAATCGGACATTTAGCGTCATTGCCCGAGAGGCCCGAACCGTCGGCGGCCCGCTGACGGTGCTTGACTTTGCGTGCGCCCGAGGGGACTTCGTGCTCGATGCAGCCGCCCGGGCCGGGCGACTGGGGCTGCCGATCGAATTCAGCGGCTGCGATCTGAACGCCCGATGTATCACGCTGGCAAGGCAGCGTGCGGACGCGCGGGGACTGGCATGCCCGTTCTTCACGCTCGATGCGATGCGCGAGCATCCGGACCGAAGGTATGACATCGCGACGGCGAGCCTCTTTCTGCATCACCTGACCGATGAGCAGGCCGTGGATTTTCTCCGGCGCATGGCCGAATGTTCCTCTCTCGTCATCGTGAACGACCTTGTCCGATCCCGACACAATCTAGCCGCAGTGGCGCTCGCCAGCCGCGTGCTCACCACCAGCCCCGTCGTGCATACGGACGCGGCGCTCTCGGTCCGGGCGGCGTTTACCAGACGGGAAATGTACAGATTGGCGGAACGCGCCGGCCTGAGCGGTGCAACGATTCTCTTCGGCGGCATCTCTCGCATGATGCTCGTCCGGAGGAAGCCCCGCTGAGCGTGTCCGAAACATCGCCCGATTCCACGCTGGATTCGATCGCCGCGGCGAGGTGGGACGTGATCATCGTCGGTGCCGGGCCCGCGGGCTCGGCCGCGGCGTGCTCGAGCGCCGCGAGGGGGTTGCGGACGCTCATCGTGGACAAGGCGGTCTTCCCGCGTCACAAAGTTTGCGGCGGCTGCGTCTCACCGTCGGGCCTTCGGGCTCTCGACGCGCTCGGCGTCGGTCCCGCCGTCCGCCAAAGAGGCGTGCCGATCGACCGGTTCGCGCTGCACGCCCGCGGGTGGCGGTGCGCCGTACCTCTCGACGGCCGCGGCATCGCGATCGGCCGTGAAGTTCTCGATGAGATTCTGCTCACCCGTGCGCAGGAGGTCGGCGCGGTTCAGGCGCAGGAATGCTCGGCCGGCCTGATGCACTCCGGGCCCGAGGGCGTTGAAGTGATGCTTTCCAGGAAAGGAGAGCGTGCTGTCGCGCGTGCCGCGATCGTTGTGGCCTCCGACGGGCTTGCGGGGTCGTTTCTGCCGAAGGGACAGGGTTGGGAGCCGCGCATCGCGCGGCGATCACGGTTTGGCGTCGGCGCCCGGATCGCTCCAGAGGATGCGGGGGAATTGGACAGTCTGCTCGTCGCGGGCCAGATCACGATGCTCTGCGGGAATGACGGGTATCTGGGGCTGATGAAGCTCGCCGATGGCTCGATCGATGCCGCCGCCGCGCTCGATCCGGAAACGACGAAAAGGCGCGGCGGCCCCGGACCGGCGCTGGCGTCGATCGTCGCCGAATCTGGCCGGTTGGCCCGGGCGGAGCCGCTTTGCGCCCAGTGGCGAGGCACGCCATTGCTCACGCGAAGTCGGCGGGTGGAAGCGCCCGGCGTGTTTGTGGCTGGCGACGCCGCGGGCTACGTGGAGCCGTTCACCGGAGAGGGCATTTCCTGGGCTCTGCGCGCGGGCGATGCCTTGGGTGAGCATGTCGAGGCCGCCGCTGCGCATCGATATCGCGCCGGCTCGTGGTCCGGGGCTTTGCGCGGGCTCACGTCGGGGCGGCGGGCTTCGTGCCGCCTTCTCACGCTCGCGATTCGCTCGCCGCGCCTGGTTTCCGGAGCGGCGGCGCTCATGGAAATCGCGCCTCAATTCGCGGCGCTCGCCCGACGGTCATTCGCTGGCCCGTGGAACTCCGGGAAAGGGCTCGCCCGGCACGCATGAACGTGAGCAACGCCTCCATCCTCGGCCTGGGCACGGCAACGCCCGACGTCTCCTACGCGCAGGAGTTTGCGCTCGATCTCGCCCTCAAACTCTCGCCTCCGGAAACGGACGATCAGCGTCGGCAGGTCGAACTGATCTACCGGCGCAGCGGCGTTGCCTCTCGCGGCGCAACGGCGACGGTTCCGGCGGGGGCCACGCCGTTTTCCGGTGAGGCCAACGGTCACTTTCTTCCGGCGACCTCCTGCCGTCCCCTGGGGCCGCGAACCTCCGATCGCATGTCCATCTACGTGCAGCGGGCCGCGCCGCTGGCTCTCGCTGCCTCCGGTGCCGCACTCTCCGATGCGGGCATTGCCGCGGCGGAGATCACGCATCTTGTAACCGCGTCCTGCACCGGCTTCTCCGCGCCGGGCTGGGATCTTGACCTCGTCGAGCGCCTCGGCCTTCCCCGGACGGTGCTCCGCACCAACGTCGGGTTCATGGGATGCCACGCCGCGATCAACACTCTGCGGGTGGCCGACGCCTTCTGCCGCGCCGATCCCTCCGCACGCGTGCTCGTCTGCTGCACCGAGATCTGCTCCATCCACTTCAAGTACGGGGCAAGCCCGGATCAGGTTGTGGCCAACGCGCTCTTTGCCGATGGCTCCGCCGCTGCGGTCGTCGGACCGGCCCGCACCGGCGGGGCCCGCATCATTTCTTCCGCCTCGCGCCTGATCGAAGACTCACGCGATCAGATGGGCTGGTCCGTCGGCGACCACGGCTTCGAGATGCACCTCGGGATCGAACTTCCTGGAACCATCCGGCGCCACGCCGGCGACTGGATGGACGCCTGGCTCCAGGCCCAGGGGCTGAGCACCCGGGAGATCCGTTCTTGGGCCGTTCACCCGGGCGGACCCAAGATTCTCGGCGCCGTGGAAGAGGCCCTGCACCTCGAGCGGGGAGCGCTGGAAGTCTCGCGAAATGTTCTTTCACGCCGCGGCAACATGTCGAGCCCCACGGTCCTGTTCATTCTCAACGAACTGCGGACGGCCGGTCCGCTGGCGCTCCCGTGCGTGCTGCTTAGCTTCGGGCCCGGCGTGGCCGCCGAAGCCATCCTGCTCTCGTAGGAAAAAAAACTCCGCCCGGAAGGCCGGGCGGAGCGGTGTCGCACGCCGAAGAAATAGCACTAAGTGGGATCGCAGAGCAACTGGTCGTACGCGGCCGCAAAGATCGAGAAGTCAGAATCGTCGGTGAGTCCATCGCCGTTGAGATCGGCTCGGAAGTCGATCAGATTGTCATACGGGCCAATGAACAGCGTGAAGTCGGTATCGTCCACGACGTTATCGCCGTTGTAGTCCGCCGGGCAGCTCGGGTCCTGCACGACGCTCAGGTCATCGATGTAGATGGCGTTGGTGCCGGCGCCGCCGCCGGATTCACCTCCCCAACGGCCGGGGGTCACCTTCACGCGGGACGGATACGGCGGCACGCCGTAGGGGGGCGGGCCGTTGTTGACGAAGCAGCCGCCCTCGCAGTTCTCGGTGGCGTTGATCCAAACCTTCTGCTTGATGTCGGCCTTGTTCCAGACGACCTCGTACTTCACCCAGCTGCCGCCGGTGTCGCCCTGGATATCCCAGAGACCGTCCTGCGTGCCGTAGTTCTGGTTGAAGAGCTTCACGTCGAGCCGGATGCCGCCACCGCCGCCGACGACAGCATGGTCCGCGGGGATCAGGTACCACATGCTCACACGGACGTTTCCACCGTACCAATTGATGGTGGGGTCGTAGTACGGACGCGTGGGCAGGTAAATGTTGACGGTGTCGGTCGTGATGCCGATGAAAGCGTTCAGCGCCGGGGGCCCAAGGAAAACGGAGCGATCGCCCGTCCGGGCGAATTCGGTGCTCACGTCCGATCCGGGCAGAACGTTGTACCCGAGCAACCCTCCGAAAACCGGATCGTCGTTCTCGAACGAGCCATTCGTGATCGGCAAGGGCGTCTGCGCCATTGCCTGCCCGCACAGAATCGCGAGCGCTCCTAGACCAAGCAGGTGTCCGATCTTCATGCACCACTCCTTCACTGCCGGGGCGTGCGGCGGCACGTTCCGGGCTCGTCCAATCGGGTTCACGGCAGCATCGGCCGCCGGCGATGTAACCGTTTACATTGTGCCTCCTCACCGGCAAAATGCAAGCGAACCGAAGTCAAAGGTTGCACAACTCTTCACTTGCCGCAACCGTCCGGTTCCCTTCCCCAGACATTCTGCCCTGAATGGGGTTTTCCGGACCTCCGAACGGCCCCGGCTCACCCCTTGATACCGGTTGTTGCCACGCTCTTCACCAGTGCCCCCTGCGTCAGGATGAACAACACCAGAACGGGGGCGATCACCAGGGTGCTCGCGGCCATCAGGTAATTCCAAGGCGTCTGTCCGGCCTTGCTCTGGTAGAGCTGGAGGCCCAGAGCGAGTGTGAACTGGTCCTGATTGCGCAGGAAGATGAGGGGCGCAAGGAAGTCGTTCCAAACGAAGACGAAGTGGAACAGCGCGACCACGGCGAGGGCCGGCTTGCTCAAGGGCACGATGATGCGCCAAAAAATGCCCCAGTTGCCGCAGCCGTCGATCCGGGCAGCCTCGTCGAGGTCCTTGGGGATGCCCATGAAGAACTGACGCAGCATGAAGACATTGAACGCGCCGGCGAAGAAGGCGGGCACCCAGAGGGGCTTGAGGCTCCCGATCCACCCAAGCCAGGAGAAGAGCAGGAACATCGGACCCATCACGACCGGGAACGGGATCATCATGGTCGCGAGCACGAGGGCGAAGAGGGCCTTCTTGCCCCTCCACTCCAAGCGGGCGAATCCGTAGGCGACGATGGCGCTCGAGAGCGTCATGCCCACCACGCTCAGGCCGGCGATGATGAGCGTGTTGCGGAGGTAGAGCGGGAAGCGGACAACCGGGTCGTTCCAGACGGCGCTGTAGTTGTCCTTGGCGTTCTGGATGATCTTCGTCGGGTCATCGGGCAGGAGGGCGAACGTGCCGCGCGAGGCCTCCTGCTGGGTTTTGAGGCTGGTGGCGAGCATCCAGACCAGCGGCATGAGGAACGTGAACGCAATCAGCACCAGCACGGTGTAGACGAGGATGCGCATCGGGATATTCCGCCCGACGCCGATCACCGTGCTGTTTGACTGCTTTGCCATGTGATCAACGAATCCGAAACTTAACTCCGGTAGTGAACCAGTCTTTTGCTCGCCACAAAGAGCACCGCCGTCAGCCCGAGCGTGATCATCAACTGCACCCACGCCTGGGCGCTCGCGTAGCCCATCTGCCCGTACCGGAACCCGTTGTCGTACATATACATCGTGTAGAAGTACATCGCCCGCGGGTCGCCCCCCGGCGTCGCGGCCTGGAGTATGTAGGGGATCGCGAAAATCTGCAAGGCCCCGATCATCAGCGTGATGACGTTGAACAGGATGACAGGGGAAATCAGGGGCAGCACCACGCTCATGTACCGGCGGATCGGTCCCATCCCGTCGAGTGCCGCGGCCTCGAGCATTTCGTCGGGCACTTCCTTGAGTGCCGCGAGGTAGACGATCACCATCTGCCCGATGCTCCAGAGGCTGATCATGACGATCGAGGGCATCGCCCACTTGCTGTCCGAGAGCCAGTTGGGCCCGTGCACACCGGCCCAGCCGAAGAGGCGCACCAGCGTCTGGTTGATCAGCCCGTACTCGCCGTTGAGCATCCAGAGCCAGATCATCGCGCTGCCGGCCATCGGGACGAGCGTCGGAATGAAGACCGCGGCCTGAAAGAATCCGCCGGCTTTTACGCGTTCGTTGAGCAGGCCCGCGATCGCCAGCGCCAGCACTGTCGCGAGCGGAATGAAGATCAGCGCATACTGCGCCGTCTTCCAAAGCACCCCGAAAAAGATGTCGTCGCTCAAGAGACGGCGGTAGTTCTCCAGCCCCACCCAGATCGGCGGCTCAAGCAGCGGGTAATCGGTGCAGGAGTAATAGAAACTCGCGATCATCGGCCCGAGCAGAAAGGCCACAAAGCCGATCACCCACGGGCTGACCCAGAGCCACCCGACCGCATCTCGTCTGAGTTGTGCGGCTTGGGCGCTCACGAGCGGCCCCCGGGGGACACCACGCGATTGGGCGATTTGGACTTTACCACGAAGAACGCGAAGGGCACGAAGATCAAACAGAAGCGGGAAGGGGAAGAGATAAATACACTGCGTTCAAGCCGATCGGCGCGATTGCCGCGTTCCGAAGCGCGTTTCTCTTCCCATTCGATCTCCATCTCGCTCTTCTCTCTTTGAACTTCGTGCACTTCGTGTTCTTCGTGGTGAACCTCTGGGCCAGAATCACTTCCGTCCGTACCCGCGCTTCTTCCTCTGCTCTTCCACTCTATCAAGATACCCCTGCGCCCGCCGGTCGATCATCGCGAGTTCCTCCTTCGCCGGGCGCTCCAGCGACCACATCCGCTGCAGGCTCGCGTCGTACTCGTCCTTGATCTGCGGCCAGGCCCGCGTGCGGGGGACCAGGTACGTCCGCTCGCTCTTGGCGATGTCATCGAACACCCTCACGCCCTTGTTGGGATGATTCTCGAGGAACTCCTTGCTGCTGGCGGCCAGGGGCGAACTCTTGTAGTGGGCCATTGCCAGCGCCTCGACATTCTCCTGCCGCTGGGTGAACGCGATGAACTCCATGCACGCCTCGGGGTGCTTGACGCCCTTCGGCACGACCATGATGTCGCAGTCGATGAGGCCGATCGGGTTCTTCTCGTCGTAGATCGCCGCCGTGACCGGGAAGGGCACCACGCCGTAATCGAGCGAGGGCTTTCCGTCGGCGTCCTTGGGGCCATGGGCGTTGATGACGTTGGCGAGCCACGGGCCCTGCACGACCATCGCCAGTTTGCCGGTGAGAAACGCGTTTAGCGCCGAGTCGTAGTTGCCGAAGCCGGCCTTGAACGTCTTGGTGGCGTCCACGCCGAGATCGCGCGAAGTTTGCTGCACCCATTCGAACGCCGCGACGTTTTCCGGGAGTGTCGCGAGCGATTTGTCGGTCTTGGGGTCGTAGAGGCGTCCGCCGAACTGGTAGGCCCAGATCCAGCTCCACCAGCCGGGTTCCAGGTGGAGGAAGCCGCAGCGCTCAAGGGCGCCGTCGGGCTTGTTGCCGGCGCGCTTGGTCAACTTCCGGTTGATCTCGATCAGTTCCTCGATCGTCTTTGGCGGCTTGTTCGGGTCGAGGCCCGCCTCGCGAAAGAGGGCCTTGTTGTAGTAGAGTCCGAGCACGCCTCCGGTGTTGATCACGGCCCACTGGCGGTTCTTGCCCGTCTTGTCCGGGTGCATCAGGACGGGTCGGAAGCCCAGCGCATATCGCTCGGCGCGGACCTCGCCCTTGGTATCGAGTTCATCCAGGGGCAGGATCGCCCCGGTCTCCGCGTATTGCGGGACGTTGTAATTCCACAGACCCACGATGTCGGGCGGATCTCCCGCGGCAATGCTGATCAGTGCCTTCTGATCGATCCCCGCCGTCGTCAGGTATCGCACGAAGATGCGATCCTGGCTGGCGTTGAAGGCATCCACGATCTTCTGCATCGCCTTGGCCTCGTGGCCGGTCCACTTCTCCCAGTAGTCGAGGACGATCCGTCCGTCGGTGGATTGCTTGGCGCCGCGCGGGCCGAAGATGGCAAAGCCCAAGCCCCCCGCGACCATCGCGCCGAGCGCGGCACGTCTCGTGAACACGCCGAGGCCGGATTGGGGATGGTCGTCGGACATCGCGGAATGAGGCTAACAGTTCACGACGGTTGAAGACGATCTGGGGCAACGCCGCACATCCGGGCTACTTCTTCGTCTTTGGGTAATCGTGCCCCCAACTGATGAAGTACCGCGCGCCCTGGTTCGACCCGTACTTGTCGGGCTGTCCCCAGTAGACCGAGCGCGGAATGTTCTTCACGCTGTTGTCGCCCAGAAGAAAGTTGTTGCCGCCGTCCATGGCGCTCTCGTACTTGGAGTCGTTCGGTGAGAGCAGCGATCGGCCGTGGCGGGGGCGTTCGTCGTAGCAGTCGGTGGCCCACGTCATGACGTCGGGGTGAGGGATCTCGCTCATACGCCGGCCGGCGACGCCGGAGCCTCCCGGCACCGGAGCGCCCAGGTAATTAACCTCAACCGCGGAGTCGTTGAACCAGTAGTATGTCCAGTTCTTGGTCTCAGGATGCAGGTTGCTGAACGTCGGAGCCGGCCAGACGAAGTACCGGAAGTACTGCTGGAGGCCGAGGGCGATCCTGAAATCGCGAACATCCGAGTCGGTGTTCTTCGCGCTCGGGCACGTGAACGGGGTATTCCCGGCCTGGTTGAGATAGGGCTGGAGCGCAAACACTGTATTGATCTGAAAAAGATCGCGAGGGTCGGACGGAAATGTCGGGTCCGGCGACGTTCGCAGGTCAAACCAGCGGGGCACCTTCTGCTCGTCGAGGTACCCTTGGGTCGCGATCCCCAACTGCCGAAGATTGCTCTGGCAGATGACGTCGCGGGCATTTCTCCGGACCTTGCCCAGGGCCGGGAGCAGGATGCTGATCAGCAGCGCGATGATCGCGATGACGATGAGGAGCTCGATGAGCGTGAAGGCGCCGGGCGAACGCTGAGCAGATTCTCTCGGCCGAGTCGGCAGCAATCTTATTTCTTCCCAGGGGCCGGTTGGGGCGATTGGGGGGCGCCACCAAAGGGTGAGTTTTGGCGAGCCCACTGCTTTTCCTGATTTATGCGCGACACGGTTTCATTCCACTCGCGGGTCGCGACTAGAACACCGCTCGACTGTCCGGTCTTGGGGTTCAAAATACCCGTGGTTGCATTCAAATCGCCGGGAACTTCCCGCAAGCGCTTTTCAAATTCGCCGCGTGTCAGCGTGAGCTCGTCGTTGGTGTCGGTAAACCGAACGGTTACAGTCTCAGAAAGTTTGGCTAGATCATAAGGATTCGGAGAAAACCAACTCCGGAACAGCAAATAAAAAGCCAAGACGAGGCACACACCCGCGATGGACCATCCGGCAACGGGGCTTTGGAGGAGTTCTCGGATCTTGCTCAAGTGGGCTACTCCGGCATCTTAATTACTTGATTGCATCGAGGTTGTGGCCCCAATCATAAAAAGGACCGGGGATACCGAGCGGGTCTTTCACTTCAGGATTGTGGTAAAGCGCTACGTCGATGGACTTGATCGATAGATCGCCGAAAACGAAGTTGTTCTTTCCGCGGACACCCGTAACCGACCCCGCATTACCCTTTCCGTCGGTATAGGTGCGTGTCTCCTTGCTGCCGTGCCGGGGAAAGGCGTCGATGGCATCTGTCAGCCACACGACGTATTGGGGAAACTGAATTTCGGTCCATGGCCGGCTGCACACGCCCGACTTCGAACTGCGAGCCCCCGTAACTGCATTGAAAGCCGGTTTCGAGTCGTTGAAGTAAAACTCGTTGTAGACGGCCATATTGGACTCATTCGGATTCAGAGATCCGAGCAGATTGGTGCCGTAGGTGTTTGCGAGCGAGTAGATCCTCTGGCCTTTTTTGAGTTCGAATATGCTGTTGGGATCACGAACGGAGGCGAGATACTTCGCCGCGGGGCAACCGAATGGACCATTCCGCGCTTCGTTCAGATACGGCTGGAGCAGAATGTTCGCGTTGACGTACCACCGAAATACCGCGGTGTTGAGCATCTGCGGCGTCTGCGAATAAGTCTTGTCCTTTCCCAGTTTGTCCGGGTCGGTCCACAGATCCATGAAATACGGAACCTTCTGAGCGTCCAGATACATCTGTGTTGCCATGCCGAGCTGGCGCTGATTGCTCTGACAAAGGACCGTCCACGCTGTCTTACGCGCCATGCCCAATCCGGGGAGCAAGATGCCAATTAGCGTTGCGATAATCGCGATCACCACCAACAACTCAATCAGTGTGAACGCCCGCTGAATTCGCCCCCATCGAACAATCTTGGACCGGTTCTCCGTCTGCATGCTCCGGCTCCTATCCCCGCAGGTCGTCGCCCGAACGGGCTCGCCGCGGCAGTCTACTCACTTTCGGTGCGGGGCCGTCGGAATCGACGGGCCGCCTTTGGACACCACGCCCGGCTTGGCTTCCGCCGCGCCGGTGGCCCGAACCTGGACGCCATCTCCGCTTCCCCACGAGACATATACGTCGAGAACCTCGTCCTGGCCCAATCCTTTGAACAGAGATTCCGTCAGTATTCCTCCCGGAACTGCTGATGTGGGATGTGGGATGTCGGATGTCGGATGTGGCTTCCCGTTCTTCACACCGGCGGAATCCTTCTGTCCCGACCCGACCTGAACCACGGCCGGCGTTCCGGCCACGAACGCCCGACTATCGAAATGCACCTGAACCTTGCGCCCGCGCCACGTGCGGACCGCTTCCACTGTTCCAAGTTCCACCGGCGGGACAGGATCGATCAGGAGCCCGGCCTCGCCGCTCTCGGTCCAGGCGGGGCGGATCCCCAGCATCCACTCGAGACTGACGCGGTTGAGCCACGCCGCCGAGCCGGTGTACCACGTCCAGCCGGCACGGCCGGGCTTATCCGAGAGCGGGCCATCGACGTTGCCGGGGGTGACGTACGGCTCGGCGAAGTAACTGTCAGCGTCCTGACCCCGGGTCGGGGGCGAGATGCTCTTCCAGATGCGGGCCACGCTCTCGACGTCGCGGCGCTTGCATGCCGCGGCAAGAGCCCACGTCGCGGCGTGCATGTAGACGCCTCCGTTCTCGCGGCTGCCGGGGCTGTAGCGGGTGACGTAGCCGATCGTCGGGTCGGGGATGGTGTACGCCGGGAAGAGCAGCAGCGGGCCGTAGGGGCTGAGCAGGTTCTTCTTGACACTCTCCCACGCGGCTGCGGCGCGATCGTCGGGGGCGATACTGGTCAGGATGGCCCAGGTCTGGGCGTTCAGGTGGATCTTGCCTTCGGCGTTCTGGGAACTGCCGATCCACTCGCCGCTGTCCTTCGTGCCGTACTTGTACCACGCGCCGTCCCATGCGTGGGCGTTGATGGCCTTGATGTACTCGTCTCGTTTGGTGCGGTAACGGGAGGCGATCTTCTGGTCGCCGGCACGCTCGAGGACGACGGCAAAGTTCTGCAGGATGTCGCAGAGGAACATCGCGAGCCAGACCGATTCGCCCTTCTCGTCGATGCCCATCGCGGAGAGGCCGTCGTTCCAGTCGCAGGAGCCGATGAACGGGATGCCCCGTGCGCTCGTGCGCTTGAAGGAACGTTCGATGGAGCGCTCGCAGTGATCGAGGATCGTGGTCTTTGTCGGGTCGTCCACGAACGGCGCGGTGCGCTGAAGGATCGAATCGTCCCCGGTCTCGCGGATGTAGTTGCCGACGAGGAACGGGAGCCAGAGGTAGTCGTCGCTGCAGGCGGTGTGATTGCCGAAATCGGCCAGCGCGTGCCACCAGTGATAGACCGAGCCGTCCTTGAACTGACGCTCGGCGTGCAGCATGATCTGTCGCGCCGTGCCGGCCGGGTCGAGCGGCAGCCAAACCTGGCTGTCCTGCAACTGATCGCGGAAACCGAACGCGCCGGACTGCTGGTAGTAGCCGGTGCGGCCCCACATACGCCCGCTGAGGGCCTGGTAAGGGAGCCAGTAGTTGTTCAGCAGGTCAAAGTCCTGGCGTTCGGACCTGATGAAAGTGGGGGAGAGGAGTTTCTTCCAGAATTCCCCGGCCTTGGCGGGAGTTGCCCAGGCTGTCTTCTCGTCGCTGTACTTGTCGACCTGCGCGAGGCAGGTCTTCTTGTCGGCACCGATCGTGATCACGAAATGCAACTTCACCGTGGCGCCGGGCGCGATAGTCAGATCGCCTCCGAGTGCTGCGGACGCATCACCGAAGCGGCCGAAGCCCGCCTTCTTTATGTCTGCGCTGTCGCGCCCGCTCATCGCGCGTGGCGAAGCGGTGGAACCGTACTTGCCGAGGAAGGTCGCTTTGTCCGCGATGGCCAGCGGCCGATCGAACTGAGCGCCCCCGATGCTGTGGGCCGCGACGTAGGGCCAGGGCTGATTCCAGTGCTCACGCTCGGTCTTGGGACGGATGTCCCACATGTTCTTGGTGGCGACGATGGCGCGCCGGTTGGCGGATTCGTCGAACGTGACATCGAAGAACAATCGGTGGAATTCACGCTTGACGTCCGGCGCGACGCCGCAGGTCCACTCGAAAAACGAAGCGACCCGCAGGCTGCGTGCCTTGCGGGTCGTGTTGGTGAGTTCGACGCACCAGACTTCGACCGGATCGTTCGGCGCCACGCAAAGCGTCCACGTCGAGCGGATGCCCGAGCGGAGCGTCTTGAACGTCGTGCTGCCCAGGGCGTGCGTGCAGGAATACTCGTCGTAGGGGCGCCGGCAAGGGGCCGGGGCGAGCGACCAGACGTCGGGGGCATCGAGCGGGGCGTCGAGGTCGGAGATGTACAGGAACTTGCCGTAACAGTCACGGACGAGATCCATCTCCCAACGGGTCAGGACGTTGTGCTGGGCGTCGTCGTACCAAGAGAACCCGCCGCCGTTCTGGCTGATGACCAGGCCGTACCGACCATTACAGATGACGTTGACCCACGGCATGGGGGTGTCGGAGTCGGTGATGACAAACGACGACCCGGAGGGGTGGGAGTTCTCGAAATGTCCGAAGCGGCTGCTGAGCATCATGCTTCAATCCGAGGTGCGCCGTTGGGGAACAAAACGCACGCAAATCATTCGCTTCCAGCCCATGAAAGCGTTTACATCGTGACACATCATTGCCCGCCTGTCAAGTCCCTCGGGCGGAGTGCAAGCGGAATTCTGACCCGGCGCCTGGTGGTAAGAAACGAGGTCCGGCAAAAACGACCGGGCCGCGACTGGAAGCCGCGGCCCGGTGCCTAAGTCCTTGACAGGCCGAGGCAAGGCGCCCCGGCCCGAAGTAAGTCCGATCAGGCCCGCCGACGACGGCCGGCGATCAGCCCGCCCAGGCCGAGCAGGGCAAAGCCCGCCGGAGCCGGAACGATCTGGATATCACCGTACTCGATGTCGTTGACGGTCGAGCCATCCACGAGGGGGTTGCGGGTGTGCTGCCAGCGGAAGCCGACCCACGAGCCATCGTTAAAGCCGTTGGGGTTTGCCGGATCGCCCATGTCGAAGGTGTTGCCCACGGTCTTGCTGAAGCCGGAGGTCAGGTTCTCGAACTGAACGACGTACTGCGCGATCGGACCGGCGGCGCCGGGGGCGTAGTAGGTGTAGCTCATGCGGAGCAGATCGCCCTTCTTGAAGGCGTCCGTTCCGTTGTTGTGCTCGCCGATGAGGCTGAACTTCTGGTTCGCGCCGCCGACGAAGACCGTGCCGTTGCCGACGACGAAGATTCCGCCCTCGTCGATCCAGCCGCCGCCGCGATCGTTGCCGAAGAAGATGCCGCCCTCGGGCTGCTGCGGCCAGAGCTGGCCCGAACCATCGTTATCGATGTTCGAGTTCATGCGCATCGTGTAGGAGATCTTGAAGGACTCGTTGTTCTTCATGGAGAGCTTGGTCGCGCCGCCGTCCTCGCTGAGATACGCGAAGTGGCGATTGGCGAACTTCTGCGGATCGCCCGTTCCCGGAGGGTTCATGTTCTCGACGATGCGGGCATGCGACGTCTGATTCGGCGCGATGTCCGGGAGGATGTTCGAGCTCGGATAGTCGTTCCAATTCCGGAGCTGAACGTTGAACGCGTTGGCGTTGGTGACGCCGCCGAAGGCCGAGCCCGCCACGCCGGCGAGAGCCGCAAGAGCAATAAGTCCACTAACTTTCATTCCATTCTCCTCTCGAGCTAGGCCGGCGGTTCGCAAGTCGGGCCGTTGCGAATTCCCGTTGCCACCACGGCAGGGGTAAGGTCCGAAACCTGAAACCGTTTTCAGCCACGAGAACAAATGACAGGTTCCCGCGGATGAAACATGCCGCAGAAACACCGCAAAGCCAGCAAAGTCGGCACTTTGCGTAACATTGAACGCCCGATAACCGCAAATTGACGTTTCGGACCTATCGCGCGGAGCGCTTCAGACCTAATCGTTCCATGCCGTCCGCTACGAACTTGTGGCCATGGAACCAGCGCCAGACGTTGCCCGTTCGGGCATTTTCGATCGCAAGCAACATCGGTCCCTGATCGATCGCCAGGTAGTCCTTGGCGGCCCAGGGTTTTCCGTCGGGACCGCGTTCATTGAACGCATCGACAAAGCCAAATCCGCCGCCGTCGGCCAACGGCTTGGCGGGATCGCGCCAGGTCAGCGGGGCTCCCTTTTCATCCCTGAGGGAGCGGTAATGACGCAGAGCACGCAGCGAGGCGTCGGGCTGGAACAGGATCGCGCAGCCGGCGCCGTAGGGTGCGATGGTGCCGTCGCCCCAGGAGTCCGGCGACCGAAAGGTCGTGAAGTCGTATTCCGCGCGGGCCCCGGGCATGGGCACAGACTTGGGGAAGACGCCGGCGACGAGATAGCCCTTCGGGTAGTCCGAGGCGGTCAAACCCCAGGCATCGGCTCCGAGCGTCGGGAGGTGCTTGGGATTCTCGAGGGCTTTGAGCCGGTGCAGCGTGGTCGCCCGACGGCTGTTCTCCCACCAATCGACGCGGGCACGCTGGCCCGCGCCGTGCCTGGCCGGCTCGTCGGCTCCCATGCTCGCGTAGTCAATCCACAAGTGGCTGAAGGTGTTCACGAACAGGGAGCCCGAGAAAGGGAACCAACTGAACACGCCAGTCTGGCGTTCCAGATCTGAGGGCAAGTCCGCTGCCTTCCCCGTGAACGTGTGTTCCCCGAGCTGCCGTCGCAGGCGGTAATACACGCCGGGATCGATCCGGAATTCATCGCGGGGAGCGCACACCGCGAGAAAGGTCGTCAGGCGATGCTCGCAGCCGGAATCGACCCAGTAGTAGGGGAGGCGGGATCCCTCGCCCGCGGGTTTGTTCTTGTCCTTTGGTTTCCATCCAAGCGAAATGAAGCCGCGCTCGTGGGGCTTGGCCTCGTCGCCTCCCTGGAAGAACTTCCAGTCAGCGTCCTGAAAGAACCCATCGGCGAGCGTTGCGACCTCGCCGCCGAAATACGAAGAGGCGGTCAGCATTCCGGCGAAGAGCAGTGCGGAGTCGATCGTGCTGATGATGTGCTCGAGGTTCTTGCCCTCGTGGATGCCGCCTGTCTTCCCGTCGAGGTAGTGCTGGAAGAGCCCCGCCTTTCGGATGTCGGGCTGGGACTTCAAAGTTCGGAGGACAAGCAGTGCGCGTTCCTCGGCCTGGGTCCGGGTGACCCAGCCTCGCTCCACTCCGATGGGCAGGCCCGAGAGCAGGAACCCGACGCCCGCGACGCTGATAGTGGGTTCGGAAAGCCGATCGGGCGGCATCCCGGTGGTGGCGCCCGCCGATTTCCACAGGAACTCGAAGCAGCCGCGCTGGATCTCATCGAGGAACTGCTCGTCCTCCTTTGAGAACTGGAACGGCGGTCGCTTGGTTCCTTCCGCCGAAGCGATGACCGGCAGGCCGTCGGAATTGCCGGATTGCGGGGTTGGCTCGCCGCAGGCAACCGGGAGCAACGCGAGAGGAGCGACAGCGAAAACCAGAATGGAGGGGAGATCGCGGAGCACGGAGCGCAGAGTATCATGGAAAGAAAGCGTTTTCATCGGGGCCGGTTTTTGTTCGCTTTTGGAGGGATAGGGGCCTGAAAACGCTAATCAGCCGATAGCATGATCGCTGTGACACGCAAGGCAAGGGTACATTCACTCTCAAAGGGCGGCGCCTCGATCCAGGATGTGGCGCAAGAAGCCAAGGTGTCCATCGCAACGGTCAGCCGGGTGCTGAACCAGCCTGATCTAGTTACGGCGGAGACCGCCGGCCGTGTTCGCGAGGCGATCAAGCAACTCGGGTATGTTCCCAACGCGTACGCGCAAGGCCTTAGCCGTCGGGGCGGCAAGGTACTCGGCATCGTGCTGCCGGACATTCACGGCGAGTTCTACTCCGAACTCCTTCGCGGCGCCGACGGCGAGGCACGCAGGCTCGGATTCCACCTGCTGGTCAGTTCCGATGCGCACGACCACGGCCAGCCGACACGCACCGAGAATCTCGCGTTCGGCCTGATCGACGGGCTTGCGCTGATGATGACCGAGCCAAACATGGAATTGTGGCGTGAGACGCTCGACGCAGCCCTGCCGACCGTCGTCCTCGATGCCGACATCAACGAGCCCGGCGTGGACAGCGTGGTCGTGGATAACGCGATGGGCACGCACGAGGCGGCGGAACACCTGCTGGCGAAGACGCCGGCCTCCAACTGCTATTTCGTCGGCGGTCCGCGGGAGAACTTTGATACGTCGCAGCGTGCCGCGGAATTTCGCAAGGCGCTGGTCGCCGCCGGGCACGCGGTGCGTGAGGAGCAGTTTGCATTCGGCGACTATTCGGTTGAGTGGGGCCGTGTGTGGGCGGCGCAAAGGCTCAAGGCGTCGGGCCTGAAGAACTCCGCGGTATTGGCGGGCAATGACGAGATTGCGCTGGGCATCATGCAGGCGGCGCAGGACGCGGGGCTACTTGTGCCGAAGGACGTGCGCATCGTCGGCTTCGACGACACGCGGATCGCGACTCTTGTTCGGCCCGCGCTCTCGACCGTGCGTGTGCCGCTGCTGGACATCGGGGCGGCGGTGGTGCGGTTGCTGGTCGAACGGGTGGGGAACAGCGAGAAGCCGGCGACGCGCGAGAAGCTGCCGACGAAACTGATCATCCGCGAGAGCAGCCGAGTCTGACCCGCGGCCGGGATGGTCCGACAGCATTCAGGGAGTGAATGGGTCCTTGTCCAGGGCCGCGCCGTTGCTGTCGATCACCGTTCGGTACCAGAGCGCCGAGTCTTTCGGCGTTCGCTTCTGGGTGTCGTAGTCGACGTGCACGAGGCCGAAACGTTCCTTGTACCCCTGCGACCACTCGAAGTTGTCGAGGATCGACCAGTGGAAATAGCCTCGGATGTCTGCGCCGGCCTTGACGGCGTTGCGGAGTTCGAGCAGGTAGCGCCGCGTAAAGTCGATGCGCTGCGGGTCGTGCACCTTGCCGTCCAGGGCGACCCAGTCGATGCCGGACATGCCGTTCTCGGTGATGTAGACCGGGAGTTTGTAGCGTTCGTACGTGTATCGCGGCCCCCAGTGCAGGCTCTTGGGTTCAACCGGCCAGCGGAAGGCTGTGAGAGGGTGCGTGGGGTGGCGTTCGACGGCCTCGGGCTTGCCGTTGGCGCCTCGGCGCACAGGCACGCCCTCGTAGATGTTGACGCCGATGAAGTCGGTCTTCTGGGAGATCAGTTCCATGTCGCCCGGGCGCGGGTTGGGTGCATCGGCGCCGAAGAGTCTCAGGCCGTCTTCCGGGTAGGCGCCGCGCACGATCGCGTCGGCGTACCACGTGTTGTTCCAGAGATTCCGTTCGATTATTGAACCCATCGCTTCGATCGCGGCCTTCGCATCGTCGGGCGAGTCGGTCGCGGGGTATTTTGTCACACAAACCGGGGCATAACCGATCGACTGCGTTCCCTTGCAGCGTGCCCGGAGCACTTGCACGCCCTTGCCGTGGCTCATGAG
This sequence comes from Phycisphaerales bacterium, assembly GCA_044221315.1. Classification (GTDB taxonomy): domain Bacteria; phylum Planctomycetota; class Phycisphaerae; order Phycisphaerales; family UBA1924; genus JAFEBO01. The sequence continues at coordinate 50,846 of JBGAPK010000004.1, forward strand.
CGCGTGATGGCAAGCGAGCAGGAGCTCGCGCGTCGGCAGGCGCAGGCCCGGGGCGTTGTGGGCGTCGGCGTGTCCGAACTGGAGGAACACCTGCGGCTCGTTCAGTGTCATCCAGTTTTTCACGCGATCGCCGAGGCGATCGGCGACCACTCCGGCGTATTCCGCGAACCACTCAACCGTCTCGCGATTGAGCCAGCCGCCGCGGCGGAAGAGGGCTTCGGGATAGTCCCAGTGGAAAAGCGTGACGTACGGCGTGATCCCCGCGCCGAGCAGTTCATTCACCAAGGCGTCGTAGAAGTCCAGGCCCTTGCGGTTGACGGCACCGACGCCGTCCGGCAGCACACGAGACCAGGAAATCGAAAGCCGATAGGCTTTGAGGCCGATCGACTTCATGATCGCGACGTCGTCCTTGAAGCGGTGATAGTGATCGCAGGCGACATCGCCGGTGTGCCCGCCCCAGACATTTCGGGGCGCGGGGTTGTGGGCGGGGCCGCCCGCCGTCGGAACGGCGTGGCAGTAGGTGTCCCAGATCGACGGCCCTCGTCCGTCGGTGTTCCAGGCGCCCTCGATCTGATAGGCGCTGCTTGCGGCGCCCCACACGAACTCGTTCGGGAATGACATGGCCGGACTGTATCGGACGGGCGGGCCGGTCGCGCGTTGGGCTCGGTGTTATTGGCAGAGGAGCGCGTCGTACGCCCCGACAAAGAGCACGAAGTCGCTGTCGTCGCAGAGGCTATCGCCATTCAGGTCGCCCGGCCGAAAGGCGCCCGGGGTGAGAAGATCGTTGTAGTGCTGTGCAAACAGAACGAAATCTGCGTCGTCCACGAGGCCGTCGTTGTTGAAATCGGCCGCGCAGGAGGCGAGATTGAGCAGGTCGCCGGCGAGCACCCGCTCGACAGAGCCGGCCTTGATGAGTTCCGCGAGGCCCAGGGCGCCCAGGGCGACGTCTGGCATCCCGGCGGAGTCGGGCGTGTATCCGAGCTGCATGCTGGAACGGCGGTAGAGGATGCTCGCGCCGGTCTTGAAGGTCTGGCGCGCGCCGATCCGATAGGCGTGGTACGCACCGGTCGCCGCGGGCACGTAGCCGCCTCCGGACCCGGTGCCCGCGGCCATGGCCTCGAGAGACGTAAAGGTTGCGATGTTGTATGGATGGCCCCCGAAACTGTCGGCGTTGTAGCCGTCGGGGTTGGTGCCCGCAGAAAAGACGGTGTTCCAGCGGGGGGCGTTGTCGTCCGTCCACGAAAAGCTGGAAAGCCTGATGTTGCGGATCTGACTCTGCCAGTCGGCGCTGTCGCGAAATCCCTGAACCAGAAGGAGGGAATACAAACTTGTGAATGCGGGCAAGTAGTGCCCGGCGCCGTCTCCGGTGATGGGAAACCCCGCCACAAAGCTGGTGTTGTTGCCGGTCCACTTGGAACGATCAAGCCATGCGGCACGGGCGTCCTGTGCGTTCGAACCTCCGTACGCGCCGGCCTCATTCGCAAACAGCATTCCTTCGTTGTAGCAGAAGGAGATGGCGCCGGTGTTGGGGCCGCCGGCGGGCTGGCTGAGCATCCAGAAAATGCCATTCTCCAGCACGTAACTGTCCCAGTTGTGAACCCCTGCGATGATCGCGAGCGCGGCGGCTCGCACCTGAGGGTCCCCCTGATAGAACATCGCCGCCTTCGCGGCAGCGTGCACGATCTTCATCGTGCTCATGGTGGCGTAACCGTCCGTCCACTCGGCGAAGCCGGTCGCCGGATTGATCCAATGCTCGAACATGCCGTCGGCCGACCGATCGGGCTTGATGCCGTCGGGCGACAGCCCTGCGTAGCGATTCAGGATCGAGCGAACCACCGGCAGGTTGCCGCTCGTCCCGCTCAGTTCATCGCCCATGATGCAGAGCAGGACGGTCCAACCCGCGGCATCGGGCGTCGCGGGGTGAAATCGATTCCACGCGGGGATCACATCACCATCGATCACCCAGCCGGGCGGCTCTCCGTCGGGAGAAACCAGGCCTTTGCCGAATTTCAGCACCTGGGCGAATTCGTCGGTCAGCCACGATTCGAATGCCAGGCGCGAATCCGAACTATCGCGAATACGGGTCACGTTCGACTGGCCGCCGGTCAGCAGCGAGCCTTCTCCGGTGGCTGCCGTGGAATTCAACGGGGCGGGCGCGCTGAGGTAGATCGTCGGAGAAAAGGCCTGCGTTCCACGGGCCTGTGTCAGCGGCACAAACGACACCGCCGCTCCGGCACCCGTCGCGGAAAGCATGTACAAACCCGCGTTGCTGCTGCCGCCGTAATGGTCGCTGAAGGCGATGTCCCGCACGTTGCCCAGCGAGCCGAGAGAAGCGAAAGTCAGGCTGGACGCCCCGATGGAAGACCGCCATATCTGGTCATTCCAGGCGCCGAGAATTGCGTTGAGTGTCCGATCGACCGTGAGCCCGACGGGAGTGAACCCTCCGAGCGATGTCGTGAAGACCAACGAGCCGGCCGTGACCGCCCGCTGCGCGTTGTAGCACCGGATCGTCCCCGCCGAACCCACGTACAGCTTTCCCGCGTAGTGCACCATCCCGATGTGGGTAAATGCCGCGTCCGGTGGAGTGAGATCGACGCGGGCAAAGAGGGTGAGCGAATCCGACTGTGTGTCGTATCTCAGGACTGCGTCCGCGGGAAGGGCATCAGGAGAAGCGCTGGTCGTGTGCAGCCCGATGAACAGCAGTCGTCCGGACTCGGAGAACGCCAGCGCCACCGGCCCGTCGAGTGACGACGTCAGGACCATCCACGGAGTGAGGCTTGTGAGGCGGGATCGGGTCAGGTTCGCGAGGACATTTCCGCGAGTGTCATTGATCTGGACGCTATCGCTCGCGGCGTCTGCCGCGGCTTCATACCCCGACAGCGACGAGGCGGCCACCGCGGTCAGACTGGCCCCGGTCGGGAACCCGGTGGGCCAAGGCATATCGACCGGCGCGGCGAGCGCCCCAGCGTTCAGAAACGCCCACGCTCCGAACAAACACGGTTTGAACAGCCTCATCGGTCTCCTCGAGCGGGGCGGGATGCTCTCTTCACCATACTCTGTTCGCTGGACGAGGGCCCGTTGTTTCCCGATAATGGAAGCGCTTTCATGCCTGGGAAACACGAAAGAACGGCTCGACCAGGTTGGAGGTTGGGTTTGCGGACCACGAAACTCGGGAACGCTCCGGAGAGCTTCATGATGACGCGCATCGTTCAGCGGCTTTTGGCGGCGGTCGTGTGGGCCGCCGCCTGCGGATCCACAGCCATCGGCGACATCCTCTATCGAGACACATTCACGGATCTGTCGCAGTGGACGCTTCAGGCCAGCGACGGAGTCGTCGCAGAAATTCAGAACAAGACATCCGATGGACCGGGCGGGCTTCGACTCCGGTATGACTTTCGCGCCGGTAGCGGATTCGTGGTGGTTCGGCGCAAGGTCGGGGTCGAATTGCCGGAGAACTACCGCCTCACCGTGCGTCTGCGCGGAGGGCCGCCGGCGAACAACTTTGAAACCAAGCTGCTGGACCCGAGCGGCGAGAACGTGTGGTGGGTGAATCAGCGCGACCATGTCGCCGGATACGACTGGACCACAGAGCGATTCAAGAAGCGTCACTTCACGTTTGCCTGGGGGCCGAGCGGGGGCAAGCCTCTCACAGAGCTCGGGGCTATCGAGTTCGCCGTTGCCGCCAGCAATGGCGGACAGGGGTTGATCGACATCTCGGAGGTGGTGCTGGAATCGCTCCCGGCGCCCGCCGTGCGCAGCGGGGTGATCGCCGTTTCGAAAGCGAATGGAGACGTGGACGCTGCGGCGGTCGAACGGGTGTTTGAACGGGGCGGTGCGCCGATTCGCTGGAAACCTCAGGGCGAGCAGCCCGAGCTTGTTCTGGATCTTGGCAAAACGAGGGAATTCGGCGGTGCGGTCGGGGTCTTCGCCAAGGACAAGCGCCCGAAAAACGTGCAGTTGGACGTCTCGTCTGATGGCATGAATTGGGAGACAGGCGGCACATGCGCGATCGCTCCATCCGGCCATTTCTATCTGCCGATACGTGATGCCGAAGGCTCGTATGTCCGGCTGCGAATTGGAAGTGCGCCGGATGGGGCTGAATTGGAAAATATCGAGCTGGCACCGCTCGCGTTTGGCGCGACGATGAACGGGACGTTTGAACGCATCGCGGCAGATCAGCCGCGAGGGTCGTATCCGCAATATTTCGGGCCCGAACAGCAGTACTGGACGGTCGTGGGTGTGGCGGACGACAAGAACGAGGCGCTCCTGAGCGCGGACGGCACAATCGAAGTGGACAAGGAATGGTTCAGCCTCGAGCCGCTACTTCAGCGGGAGAATGGCGAACTGCTGACATGGGCGAATGCGGAAATAAGTCAGGAACTTGCGGACGGCTATCTGCCAATCCCGTCCGTGACTCGAAAATATCAAGGGTTGACGCTGCGCATCGATGCGTTCGCCTTCGGAGAAGCGGGCGCTTCGGCGCTCGGCGCTCGCTACACCTTGCGAAACACCGGGAATGAACGCCAGCGGGGAAGAATGCTGCTCGCGGTGCGTCCGCTCCAGGTGAATCCGCCGTGGCAGGATCTCAAGACGAGCGGGGGATATGCAAAGGTGGATTGGGTCTGGCCGGCCCGCGGTCAGTTGGACGTCGTGCAGAATCTCCCGGACAAGACCAAATCTGTCCAGGTTCTGGGCGCCGGTGTCACGATGCACGCGAGCCCGTTTGAGCTTGGTGATGCGGCGCTGCGCGTCGCGGCGGGAGAATTGCCGCAGGGCGAAGAGAAACTGAAAGAGCCGTGGCGGGCCCGGTCGGGCGTCATTGTCTGTGCGTATGACCTTGCGCCGGGGGCCGAGAGCGTGTGGGGAACAGTCACGCCGTTCCACGGATTTTTCAGTCACGCGATCGATGGCGGGCCGGCGACGAAAACCCCGTATGACATCACGCTTGCGCGGCTCCAAACGCTGGAAGCGGAAACCGCGGAGTGGTGGCGGAAAGAACTGAATCACGTCCAGATATCCGTTCCCGGGGACCGCGCCCTCGAGAACACCTTCCGCACCGCCCAGGCGCACATGCTGATCAACCGCGACGGCCCGGCGATTCAGCCCGGTTCCCGCACGTACGAGCGCTCGTGGATTCGCGACGGATGTCTCACGAGCAGCGCCCTGCTCGCAACCGGACACGCCGACCGTGTGCGCGAGTTCATCAATTGGTACGCGCCGTACCAGTATCCGTCCGGCAAAGTGCCCTGTGTGGTCGACAAACGCGGGCCCGACCCCGTGCCCGAGAACGACAGCCACGGGCAATTGCTCTACTTGCTCTACAAGTACTACCTATTCACGCACGACACCGCGACGCTCGAAAAGAACTACCCGCACGTCCAGAAAGCCGTCGAGTACATCAAGTCGATCCGCGCCCAGCGCCTGACCGACGAGTACAAGAGCGCGACCGGTCTCAAGCACGCGATGCACGGCCTCGTCCCCGAGTCGATCAGCCACGAGGGGTACAGCGCCAAACCGATGCACAGCTATTGGGACGACTTCTTTGTCGAGAAGGGTCTGCAGGATGCAGCCTCGATCGCGGGCGTTCTTGGGCGAACGACGGATCGGGTCGAATACGCGAAACTCGCCTCGGATTTCCGTTCCTCGGTGCTGCAGTCCATCAACGAATCCACCGCGTTCCACAAGATCGACTACATCCCGGGCTGCGTCGAACTGGGTGATTTCGACGGGACGAGCACCACGATCGCCCTCTGGCCCTGCGGCGGCGAAGCGTGGCTGCCGCAGGACAAACTCAAGCGGACGTTCGAGAAATTCTTTGAGTTCGGCCAGGGGCGCATCGGCGGCACCGTCAAGTACAACGAGTACACGCCGTACGAATGGCGCGTCGTCGGTGCCATGATCCGCCTGGGCGGACTAGATCGCGGAAAGGATGCCGCACTCTGGCGAGAGCGCGCGCAGACGCTTGCCGATTTCTACATGAAGGACCGGCGTCCGGCGGCGTGGAATCAGTGGGCCGAGGTCGTGTGTCACGATCCGGCCAACCCGCGGTTCATCGGTGATATGCCGCACACCTGGGTGGCGAGCGATTTTCTGAATTCGGTGCGAGCGATGTTCGTGTACGAAGACGAGGTGGACAAGGCGCTCGTGATCGGCGCGGGCATGAAACCGGAGTGGAGCAAGGGCGAGGGTGTGTCAATCGGCAGTTGGCCAACGGAATACGGCGTCCTGAGCTACAAGGTCTGGCGTGAGGGTGCCACGCTGCGGATCAAATATGACTTCGCCGGCAAATTGCCTGACGGCGGGATCGTGATATCGCCGAATCTCCTGCCCGGCTTCAGCGGCGCATTCCTCAACGGAAAGCCGCTTATGACAATCGAGGGAGATTTGCTCCGCGTTCGAGAGACCAGGGGCGAACTTGCGCTCATCATCTCAATGCACTAGAAAATGGCCCCGCCCGGATTCGAACCGGGAACCAAGCGATTATGAGTCGCCTGCTCTAACCGTTGAGCTACGGGGCCGACGCGAAAGAATAGCGGTTGCACGTCGGACACCCCTATCCGGGGCGCTTCCGACCATTCACGCCTTGGCAAGGCAGTCAGCAAGTTATTCAGGCGCAAATGCGGCCTGAAAATCGTTCTTTGGTGGTAGCTATCCGGAAAAGGCTGCATGTTTGATTCAGAATTCCAACCCCTCCGGAGGATGCTTCATGCGATCCCGATTTGTGTTTTTCGCCGCTGCCGCCATGACGGGCGGGGCGTCCGCGTTCGCCCTTGTCAATCCGTTCACCGAGCACTTTGATTCCTCCGCCGCCCTCTGGAGCAGCGCCAGTTCCTTTACGCCGCTCAACTACATCGCCAGCGGCGGACCCGACGGCTCGGCCTACGCCAGCCGCTCGATCAGCTTTGCGGGCAACAACATCGGCGACTTCCCGATCCTGTTCCGCGGCCAGAGCAATTTCAACTCCAGCGGAAATGCGTTCGTCGGCAACTGGATCACGGGGGGTGTCACGCAACTCAAGTTTTCGATACGTCACAACATGGACGCGGACGTCGGTTTCTTCGCCCGCATCGCGCCCGACCCGGCATTGCCGGGGAACCCCGGGGCGGCAATCGCGCTGCTCTCGCCCGCCGTCGGGCCCAATCAGTGGACGACCTTCACCATCGACATCAATCCCGGCACGCCGTTTATCTTTGAAGGCACCAATTTCAACACGGTCTTCAGCGCGGTCGCCCGCGTGCAATTTGGCGTGACGATCGACTCCGGCACCGCCCACAAGGAAGGCCCGTTCACGTTTGATATCGACAATGTCGAGATCGTGCCGGCCCCGGGGGCGCTCGCCCTGGGCTCGTTCGGTCTCGCGCTGGCCGGCCGCCGGCGTCGGCGCTGATGGGGCAGGATCTACAAGAGTGGTCGAAATGGATCGCCAATGAAAAGGGCCGCTCCTCACGGAGCGGCCCTGTGCGTTTGCGGTATGCTAACTAATTAACGGATCGAGAGCATCTCCCGGTAGCTCGGAAGCGGCCAGAGATCATGGCTGATCCGGGTCTCGAGCTCGTCCACGACTTTTCGCAGGTCGAGCATCGCGGTCAGAACGTGGTCGCGGAGGAAGACGGCCTTCTTGTGCTCGCCTTCGACGTTTGTCGCAATCGCCTTGTCGAGCCGGCCGATCTTCGCCCGGAGCTGTCCGACCAGTTCACTCAGTTCGTCGAGTTCTGACTTCACGCCCTTGGAATCGCCCTGCGCCGCCTTCGTGGCGGCGACAGCTTCCGCCAGTTCGGTCAACTGCCGGACCGCCGCCGGCATCACGAGCGTGCGGGCCATGAGTGAGGCCGTCTCCGCCTCGATCAGCACCTGCTTGTTGTACTTCTCGACATAGATGTGTTCGCGGCTCTCGCTCTCGACCTTGTTCAGGACGCCGTACTTCTTGAAGAGCTCGATGTTCTTCTTGTCCGTGAGCACCGGCAGGGCGTCCACCGAATTGCGGAGGTTTGGCAGCTTGCGCTTCTTCTCGGCCTCGACGTGCCAGGCGTGGTCGTAGCCGTCGCCGTTGAAGATCACGCGCTTGTGCTGCTTGACGGTCTTCTGCAGGAGCGTCTTGACCGCGGCCTGAAGCTTGGCCTCGGTCGGGTTCGATCCCAGGGCCTTCTCGAGATTCGTGGCGAGGTAATCGAGGCTCTCCGCCACGATCGTGTTCAGCACCGTCGCCGGCCAGGCCACCGACTGGCTGCTGCCGACGGCGCGGAACTCGAACTTGTTACCCGTAAAGGCGAACGGGCTCGTCCGGTTGCGGTCGCCCGTGTGGCGGGGCAGCTGCGGCAGAGTCCGGGCTCCAAGGTCCAATTTCCCGCCCTTCATGGTGCTCTTGGGCGTGCCGCTCTCGAGCTGTTCGATAATGTCGGTCAGCATATCGCCCAGGAAGACCGACATGATTGCCGGTGGAGCCTCGTTGGCGCCCAGGCGATGGTCGTTGTTGGCGCTCGCGACGCTGGCGCGCAGTACGTCCGCGTGCAGGTCCACCGCACGGATCACCGCGCACAGACAGACCAGGAACTGCATGTTGGTGTGAGTGTCATCGCGCGGATCGAGCAGATTGACCCCGGTATCGGTCGACATGGACCAGTTCAGGTGCTTGCCGCTCCCGTTGATCCCGGCGAATGGCTTCTCGTGCAGGATGCACTGCAGCCCGTGCCGGTTGGCGACCTTTTTGAGCGTCTCCATCACAATCATCTGGTGATCGCACGCGAGATTGGCTGTCTCGAAGATCGGGGCCAATTCAAATTGACCCGGCGCGACCTCATTGTGGCGAGTCTTGACGGGCACGCCGAGGCGGTACAGCTCCCGCTCGCTCTCCACCATAAACGCGATCACTCTCTGCGGGATCGACCCGAAGTAGTGATCCTCGAGTTGCTGGTGCTTGGGCGGCTTGGCCCCGAAGAGGGTCCGATCGCACGCGAGCAGATCGGGACGATCGAAGTAATAACTACGGTCGATCAGGAAGTACTCCTGCTCGGCCCCGGCGGTGCACATGACCCGCGTCACGCCCTGATCAGTCCCGAAGATCTTGAGGATCCGCATCGCCTGTTCGGACAGCGCATCCATCGAGCGAAGCAGGGGTGTCTTGTGATCGAGAGCCACGCCCGTCCAGGACACGAAAGCGGTTGGGATGCACAGGGTGACGCCGCCGCCCGCACGGTTCAGGAAGACCGGGCTGGTCGGATCCCATGCCGTATATCCGCGGGCTTCGAATGTTGCCCGCAGCCCGCCCGACGGAAAGCTCGAGGCGTCCGGCTCACCCTGCACGAGCGCCGAGCCGCTGAACTCGCTCAGCGCGCCGCCGGTGCCGTCGGGCACCAGAAACGCGTCGTGCTTTTCCGCGGTCGTGCCCGTCAGCGGCTGGAACCAGTGCGTGTAGTGCGTCGCGCCGTGCTCGATCGCCCAGTCCTTCATCGCCGCGGCAACACTGTCGGCCAGTTCATGGTCGAGCGGCTCGGCGTGTTTGATGGTCCTCTGCAGCTGCTTGAACACTTCCTTGGGCAGGCGCTGACGCATGACCCGTTCGTTGAACACGTCGGCGCCGAAAGTCTGGGTCACGCTGTCGCCGGTGTTCATGCGAAGGGCCTCCGGCCGGTGGCCGTTGCTGTGGTGGGGGTGGTGGTGTGAAAGGTCGAGCGCATCCGTCCGTGTGGTCATGGCATTTCCCTCTATTTCCAGCGGGGCCGGCTCGTCGCCGGACCTTTGATCAAGATCGGCCAATACCGCCGCGAGCCGCTGTCCGGCACTGCCCGGAAACGCGCTTTCGCCGCGGCCCTCGCCCCTCGGCGAGTCCAGTTATACATACGGGCATGATTATTGGCACACGCTGGTCCCCCGGGCGGTTTGGGGCGTGCCTAGCCCACTCCCGCCATGAGTTGCCCGCAGAAATCGCGGGCCAACTGCGCCGGCGATTGATCGGGGGCGACATCAGACAGCCTCCGGACCAGTGCGCTGCCCACGATCGCGGCGTCCGCACACTGGGTGACATGCCTCACGTGCTCGGCGGTCGAGATCCCGAACCCAACCGCGATCGGCAGGTCGGTCGCTTTGCGCAGTTCCGCGATCCGGGGCGACAAGTCCGGCATCTCCGACCGTTCCCCTGTGATCCCGGCTCTAGCCAGCAGGTAGACGAAGCCGGTCGACGTCTTTGCGATCCGCTGTGCTCGCTCCGGTGACGTTCCGGGAGCGATGAGGAATGTCGCGGTCAGACCCGCTTCTGCCGCGGCGCCTTTCCACGCTCCCGATTCCTCCAGCGGCAGATCCGGAATGATGAAGCCGTCAAAGCCGGCCCTCGCAAAGGCCGAGGCCACATCGCGCGGCGACGAGGGCTCGGCCAGTTTGTGCAGAACCGAAACGCTCACCATCGCGATCAGCCCGATCCGCAGCCGATCCCGAACCCGCGATACTTCTTCGAGCACCGAGCCCGGCGTGGTTCCCGATTCGATTGCCCGGTGCATCGCCGCCGCAATCACGGGTCCGTCCGCGATCGGATCAGAGAAGGGAATTCCTATTTCCACGACCGAAGCGCCGGCATCCTGAAGAGCCAGGAGGATTTCCCCCGTCGCGCCGGACGTCGGATGCCCGGCACAGATGAACGGCATCAGCGCCTTTCGTCCGCTCGCGCGCAGCTCCGCAAAGATGGATTCAATTCGCCCCATTGGCACCGACTATACAAGCATCGAATCGCTCCGGCGACGCGTACAGTCACCGATGAAACCCGCCGGCAAACTCAGCGCCGCCGACGTCGATGGCGCGTACGCAGCGGCTCAGAAAGTCGTGGAGACGCACCGGGCGCTCACCGGATACGTTCGACCGGGACTTAGGCTGGCAGAAATAGACCAATTCGTCGCCCGGACCCTCGACACTCTGGGCTGCTCTTCGTGTTTCTTTGGGTACCGCCAGTCCCTGCGCGGCCCGAAGTTTCCCTCGCACGCCTGCCTCAGCGTCAACGACTGCATCGTCCATGGGACGGCGGGATCGCTCACCCGCCCTCTGGTTCCGGGCGACCTTGTAAAGATCGACATCGGCGTAACTTTCCGTGGCTGGATCGGGGACGCGGCATGGACTTACTCGCTCGGCCAGCCCTCGGAGTTGGTCCGCCGGCTGATGGATGCCGGCAGGGAGTCTCTGACGGACGGCATCGCCCAGCTCCGGCCGGGTAATCGGCTCCTCGCTTGGGCGCAGGCGGTTCAGACCTGCGTCGAGCGTAAGTATGAATTTCATCTCATAAGGGGGCTTGGCGGGCACGGCTATGGCCGGAAGCTGCATGACTCGCCGTTCGTTTCCAATTCAGTTCCCGCCTATCACGGCGAGTGGCCGGATAGTGCCTTGGCGTGCGCGCCCGGCATGCTCTTGGCCGTTGAACCCATGATCGGCATTGGAACCGGGAGACAGCGGGCGTCGAACAGCCCCGATTGGCCCGTATACACTGCCGATGGTTCGCTCGCCAGCCACCACGAACACGATGTGCTCATCACGGACAGCGGTCCGCGCGTGCTGACAGAGGGACTTGATGAACTTCCGGACGAGCTTCCGGCGTAGCCCGGTCTGTATAACTCCTTTCATGCAGAAAATGCCGACCGAATGCCGAATGTTGAATCCCGGACAGGAATGTCTTGACACTTGCCCGGGCGTGTGATGGGATAGGCAGCGAACCCCGCAGACTTGCGTCTTTTCACGGAGAGGATTTCATGCGAAAGTTTTTGAGCAGCGTTGCTCTCACCGGCGGTCTGATCGCGGCGCAAGCCGCCATGGCCCAGACCAACACACCCGTTCAGATCAAGGCGTCCGACGCCGCCGCAAACCGTTTCTTCGGTTACTCCGTGGCTCTGAGCGCGGACACGCTGGTCACCGGTTCGCCTCTCGCTAACGCCGGCCTTGCCAACGACGGTAACGCCTACGTCTATCGCTGGAACGGCACGACATGGTCGCAGGAACAACGCCTGCTCGGCCCGTCCGCCAACGGCGGCACCTCGACCGATTTCGGGCGCAGCGTTGCCATCTCGGGCGACACGCTTGTGGTCGGTGCCCGCGCCGACGACCCTCCCGCCGGAGCCGATGCCGGGGCCGCGTATGTCTACACCCGCACCGCCGGTGTCTGGACTCTTCAGCAGCAACTCACCGCGAGCAACGGTGCGGCAGCCGATTTCTTTGGCGACACCGTCGCCATTGATGGCGACACAATCGTCTGCTCCGCCCCCGCCAAATCCACCAACCAGGGTTCGCTCTACGTGTTTGTCCGCAACGGTTCGGTCTGGACGCAACAGGGCGCACCCCTGACGGCATCCGGCGCCGCAAACGGTGACAAGCTCGGTCAGGCCGGAGCGCTCTCGATCAGCGGCGACACCATCGCCGCCGGTGCCGCCGATCGCGCGGGCGGAGGCAAGGTCTTCCTCTTCCAACGCCAGATCACCCAGGTCGCTCCCTGGACTGAAAGCATCGCCCTCATCAGCCCGGACGCCGGCACCGATCCCACGGGCCGATTCGGCTCGTCCGTTTCCATTCTCGGAGATTCACTCGCTGTCGGCGCTAACGCTGCGCCAAACGGAGGCACCGCGCGCGGCAAGGCATTCATTTTCCGGCGCGTCGGCGGCACATGGTCCACGGCCGGTCTCAAGATCACGCCCGCAGATGCTACGGACGGCGACAACTTTGGCAATGCGATCGCGATGGGTGTCGATTCTGTCCTGGTCGGAGCCACGGGGCGAAACGCCAACACCGGCGCCGCCTTCGCGTTCCGCTTCCGCGATGGCGCTTGGTCTCTCGAATCCAGCCTGACCGCACCCGATGCCGCCACGGGCGACAACTTCGGCTGGTCCGTCGCCTTTGATTCGGGCATCGCGGTGGTCGCCGCCGAGTCCGACGATCTCGTTGGTCCGCCCGTAGTGACCGATGCCGGCAGCGCCTGGATCTTCTCCCGCGATAACGGCAGGTGGTTGGGAAGTGAATCCGCCCCCTCGGTTTCGCCTGCGGCTGCAGCGAACGACAAGAACGGCGTTTGTGTCGCCATGGACGGCAACTACGCAATCTCGGGCGCATTCGGAGCGACGGACAACGGCGCCGCAAACGCGGGAGTTGCCTACATCTGGAATCGCAACGCGACCCTGGGCTGGAGCCAACAGCAGAAGATACTTTCCGGCTCCGCTCAGGTCGGACAGGCCTTCGGCCGCGGCGTCACAATCAGCGGCGACACGGTTGTCATCGGCGCTCCATACCGCGATGCCGTCGGTATTCCCGATCAGGGCGGCGTGTTCTTTTTCAAGCGCAACGGCTCGACTTGGAACGCCGATTCGACGTCACCCAACGGAGGAGTGAACGGCTTCCTAACCACAGGCTCCGCCAGCGATTACTTCGGTCAGTCCGTCGCGATCAGCGGCGACACCGCGATCGTGGGCGCGTACGGCTACGACGGCGTCGGCTTCACCAACAGCGGTGCCGCTCACCTCATCATCAAGAACGCCAACAACACATGGCAGATCAACGCGCGGCTCGAAGCCAACGACAAGGCCACAAATGACTACTTCGGGTACGCAGTCGCACTGAACGGCGATACCGCCGTCATCGGCGCGTACAACAAGAACAGCGGCGTCGGCGCCGCCTACGTCTTCCAGAGGGACGGCAGCTCGTTCCGTCAGACGCAGAAGCTGACCGCGCAGGACGCCGCCTTCGGCGATTTCTTCGGCATCAGCGTCGCCATCGAGGGCGACGTCATCGCTGTCGGCGCCTATGGCAAGAGCGTCAACGGAAACGCCGGACAAGGCGCGGCCTACGTGTTCGCCCGCCAGGCGCCCAGCCAGACCTTCAATCAGGTCGCCCGCCTTGTCGCCAACGACGGGCAGCCCGCGGATTCGTTTGGCATCGCCGTCGGCGTGTCGGGGCGAAGCGTCGTGGTGGGTTCGTACCTTGACAAGCTCGCCAATACCAACAACGTCGGCTCGGTCTACGTGTTCACCAGCATCAGCGGCGACGCGACCGGCCCCTGGGTCGGCGAAACCAACAAGTTCGTCGCCTCCGGAGCTCCGATTCAGGACGCGTATTTCGGATACGGTGCGGCAATGTCCGGCACCTCAATTATCGCCGGAGCGTTTAACAGCACTTCCGCGCAGGGCCGGGTCTACTTCTACGACTTCACCGATGCCACCCAGGTCGGCATCGCCAACATGACCGCGCAGCAGACCGTCACCAACTTCACAGACGCGATGGCCAACGCCACCGCGGGCCAGCAGATCGCCGCCACCGCCGGAGCCTTCAACACGGCTTCGCTCAACTACAACGGCAAGGGCATCTTCGTCCGCAGCCGCACCTCGATCGCCGAGAACAACCTGTCCCAGATCTCTCTGGCCAACGGCGCGACCCTCAACGCCGGCGCCGGGTACCCGATGAATCTCTACGGCACAGTCCGGACCGCCAACGACTCGGGCCGGAGCGACCTCACCGCCGCGACCATCCGTCAGGGAGGCCTTGGCTCCCTGTTTGTCGGCGAACACGAGATCTCCTTCAACTCTTCGTCGATCACAATGGACGGCCGTACCTCGCTCGAAAGTGCCAAGTCCGCCATCAGCTCCACCGGCCTGATCTCCTTCAAGGGAAATGTGACCGATCTGTTCGGCGGGCGCATCAACTCTGCGGGCGGCATCGGATTCGACGGTGTGGTCAATCTCCGCAACACCGTTGTCTCCTCCGGCGCCCCCGTGACCGTCTCTACCTACGCCAACATGAGCAACGTGAGCCTCGCCGCGAGCGCCATCAACGTTACCGGCGGCGGAAAGCTCGCCTTCGGCGGCACGATCCTCGGCCCGGTGAACAACACCGGCTCGATCATCTTCGCCGCGGCTTCCAGCATCTACGGTTCGGTCACAAGCAACGCCAACGCGGTCATCAACGTCTCCGACGGCGGCGCCGCGTCCACCAAGATGTACGGCACACTGACCAACAATGGAACGCTGACCGGCAGTTTCGGAGGCTGCACCACCTGCCTCGGAATTCCCACCGGGTTCCGCATCGACAACGATCTTTCGCTCGGTTCCGGCGCCGGCCTTTCGATGACCGGTGCGGCCCTGGAAATCGGCGGCAGCCTCGATTCAACACTCATCGACCCCATCGGTTTCCGCATGCTTGAAGGCGCGATCCGATTCAGCACCAGCGGCCAGGGCGTTTCCACGCTCGAGGTCATGAGCCACGATTTCGGACCGGCCGGAGCCGCAATGAAGTACGACATCGACGGGAGCTTCCCGATCGGCACTTTGGAAGTCGGTCCGATTTCGACGACCGTGACCCTCGTCAACAAGCACGCAAACTCGGTTCTCTCCGGCAACCCGAAGGAGGCTCTGTACATCGAGACGCTGATCGTTGACCACGGCAGCCGTTTCAACACCTCCGGCTACAAGGTCTACGCCCGCTACAGCAACATCTCCGGCACAGTCGACAACCCCGCCAACATAATCACGCTCGGCGGTCCCTGCGACGCCGACCTCCGCATCGATGCCTTCGTCGATGATGGCGACTTCTCGCTCTTCGTTTCCGCGTACGACGTCGCGATTTGCTCTGATTCGGCAATGCCGCGACTCGGCGGCGGGAGCTGCCGCGCCGATCTCAACGGCGACGGCGTGGTCGACGACGCCGACTTCCAGATCTTTGTTGCGGCCTACGACCAGTTGGTCTGCGACTGACCCGCCATGCTCGTCTGCAACCCGACCCGCTCGCCCGTGCGAGCGGGCTTTTCTTTCGCCAACGCACGTTTCTTGGCGGCGATGCCTCAGTTTGACGCGTAATACCGCGCCACGTGCCCACCCACGATCACGGCCCGCACCGGATCGCCTCCGAGTTCGTGGGCCAGATCGCGATAGTCCTCGAGGCGAAGGAGTACCAGATCCGCCCGCTTGCCCGCGGCGATGATCCCCCGGTCTTTAAACCCGAGCAGCAGGGCCGGATTCACCGTCGCCGCCGTCAGAGCCTCGTCCACAGAGAGCCCGCAGAACCGCACCGCGAGCCCGATCGCCAGAGGCATCGAGTACGTCGGCGCTGAACCCGGATTGGAATTCGTCGCGATGCAGACCCTGCCTCCCCTGTCCGCCAAGTCGCGCAGGTTCGCGAACTTCATTCCCGACGCCATGCCTGTAAAGCCCGCGCCCTTCGCCCCCGCGCCAAGGTTGATCGCGGTGACAGGCAACCCGACGCCGAATGTCTGGCTCTTGGCCAGCAGGTCAAGTTCTGTCGCCGTGGTTTGCTCAAGGTGATCGACGCTGACCGCCCCAAGCCGGATCGCTTCTCCCACCATGCCGCGGCTGGTGAACTGATCCGCGTGCACCCGCAGCGGGTGTCCCAGTTCCTTTGCCGCCTGGAGAAGATGGACCGAATCCGAGAGCGTCCATGCCCCGTCCTCGCAGAAGACATCGACGGCGATGCCGGGGAATTCTGCGTGCACCACGGGCAAGGTCTCGTTGATGGTGCGCTCGACGAACGCCTTCTCGCCCACTTCCGGATCGATCGCGTGACCAAGCAGCGCCGTCATGATGACCGTCCCCGGCCAGGTGAGCGCGGCGTCGCGGATCGCGCGGAGCATCTTTACTTCGGCCTCGGTCGAGAGCCCGTACCCCGACTTGATCTCGACGGTCGTCACGCCCTGCCGGAGCATCGTGTCGAGCCTCCGGCGAACCAGTTCGGTGAGTGTCGTCAGCGGCGTTGCCCGCACCGCCCGCACCGTGCTCATGATCCCGCCGCCCTCTCGCAGGATCTGCAGATAACTCTCGCCCGCAAGGCGACGCATCCATTCATCGATCCGGTCGCCCGCCCAGCACAGGTGCGTGTGACAGTCCACAAAGCCCGGCATAAGCACGTCGCCGTGCGCATCGATCACCTGCCCGCCCGGCGGCACCGTCAGCCCATCCCCGAGTGCCTCGACCTTCCCTGACCTTACCAGGACATCCACATTTTCGCGTAATCGAAGCGACCGCATCGCAGCGCCGGTGCGCACGCCGATGTGCCCCGGGGGAGGCTCCATCGAAAGCAGACGGCAGCGGCGAATCAGCAAGCTCATGCAACGCCCCAAAGACGACCCACGATTGCTATTCCCCCCCGAACAAGCCGAAGCGTATCACACAATTCTCAGCCCGTCGCAGTCTTCCGCATCCCCATGCCGAAGAGAAAGTTCAGAATGAAATGTGCCTCTAGGCGGGCGGTCCGGCCTCCGTCATCATGCGCCGGGCACAATTCCATGAAGTCGAGGCACGCCGGTTCATGGTTCCGCCCCAGCATGAACAGGTCCGCCGCAACCTGAACCGCCGTCAAGCCGCCGGGATTCGGTGCGCTCACGCCGGGAGCCGAACCCATATGCACGCAGTCGAGATCGACGCTCACGAATCCCCCCCGCATGTTCAGCCCTTCGAGCGCGGGCCGTTCCGCCGGGTGGATTGCGCCGCGGTTCTTCATGAACCATTCAACGTGGGTGCTCTGATTCACGAGCGGACTGAATCCGACGATCCGCAGGTCCGAAGCGATCTTATCTTCGATCAATTTCCGAAACGCCATGCCGCTGCCCGGGGTATCGCGGACGTCCAGATGTGCGTCAAAGTACAGCCCGCTCATCGGGCGATTCTGCCGCGCCTTCCAGACGCCGCGCACGAGCGGATAGGTCAGGTCGTGCCCTCCTCCCAGTCCGATCACGACCAGCCCGATCTTGGTGAGCATTTCAGAAACCGCGCTCACGCGCCGGTGCGTTTCCACGAGCGCTTCGATTCCATCGCCCGCGGCCGGCTCCACATCACCCGCATCAAACACACGCGGAAGTTCGACGCCGTAGGGTTCCGCAACGCCGTAGGCCGCCAGCGCCTTGCGCACCGCACGCGGCCCTTCCTTCGCCCCCGGACGTCCGTGGTTCAGCCGGACGCCCAGGTCATCCGGCATTCCCAGTATCGCCACACTGCAGCCCTCGGGCGAGTCGGTGCGGATTGTCGCCGCGAATCGCGCCGGCGAAATCCCGCCGGGATATTTGGGCGGGGAGCAGTGGGGGAGCGTCAGCATTGATTTCAGAATAACCGAGCGTAATCAACCTCGTGGTGTCGATTCGTGGGGGAATATCACCGCATCGGAACATCCAATTTCTGTTCTTTCGCGCACGCGCTGGCCTCGTCGTAACCAGCATCTAAATGCCGGAACACACCCAGCGCTGGGTCATTCGTCAGGACCCGCCGGAGCCTTGCCGCCGCTTCCGGCGTCCCGTCCGCCACGATCACCTGCCCCGCGTGCTGGCTGAATCCGATCCCTACGCCGCCGCCGTGGTGGAAACTCACCCAGGATGCTCCGCTTGCCACGTTGACCATCGCATTGAGGAGAGCCCAGTCACTGACCGCGTCCGTCCCGTCCTTCATTCCCTCGGTCTCGCGGTTAGGGCTTGCCACGCTGCCGCAGTCGAGGTGATCCCGCCCGATCACGATCGGCGCCTTAACTTTGCCAGATTTCACGAGGTCGTTGAGCATCGTCCCCGCCTTGTCCCGCTGACCAAGGCCCAGCCAGCAGATCCGGGCCGGCAAGCCCTGGAACGCGATACGCTCGCGTGCGAGCTTCAGCCAGCGGATCAGGCCCTTGTCCTTCGGAAAGAGCTTTATCAGCGCCGCATCCGCCCTGTAGATGTCCTCGGGGTCTCCCGACAGCGCGACAAACCGGAACGGCCCGCGCCCGACACAGAACTGCGGCCGGATATACGCCGGAACAAACCCCGGAAAGTTGAACGCGTCCTTGTACCCGTGATCGAGGGCCCGCTGCCGGATGTTGTTCCCGTAGTCGAACGTGATCGCGCCCTTCCTCTGAAGCGCCACCATCGCCCGGACATGGCGCTCCATCGTCTCGGTGCTCTGCTCTTCATACTTCTTCGGATTCTGCGCCCGCAGCCTCGACGCCTCATCGACCGACAGACCCGTCGGCACGTAGTGCAGCACATCGTGCGCGCTGGTCTGATCCGTCAATGCATCGGGTGTGATCTTCCGCTCGATCATCCGCTCCAGCAATTCCACCGCATTGCAGCAGACGCCCACGCTGAGCGCCTTCTTCGCTTTGGCGTACCTCACCGCCAGGTCGATCGCCCCGTCAAGAGTGGGGGAGATTTCATCCAGGTACCTGTCATGCACGCGCCGGTCGAGCCGAGTCTGGTCCACGTCCGCGATCAGGCACGTCCCGCCGTTCATCGTGATCGCCAGAGGCTGCGCCCCGCCCATCCCGCCGCAGCCTGCGGTGACGCACAACTTCCCCGCCAGATCGCTCTTGAAATGCTGCTCGCCCAATTCGCGGAACGTCTCGTACGTCCCCTGCACAATCCCCTGCGTGCCGATGTAGATCCACGATCCGGCCGTCATCTGGCCGTACATGATGAGACCCTTGGCCGCAAGTTCGTCAAAGTGCTTCTGAGTCGCCCAGTGGGGGACCAGATTGCTGTTCGCGATCAGCACGCGGGGCGAATCCTTCGTCGTTTGCACCACTCCCACGGGCTTACCCGACTGCACCAGCAAGGTCTCGTCCGGCTCCAGCCGCTTGAGGGCCGCCACGATCGCATCGAACGCCGGCCACGACCGAGCCGCCTGCCCACGCCCTCCGTACACCACAAGATCGTCCGGCCGCTCCGCAACCTCCGGATCGAGGTTGTTCATCAGCATCCGCATCGCGGCCTCGGCCTGCCAGGTCTTGCAGGTCTTCTTCGTGCCGCGTGGCGCCAGAACCTCCCGCGGTCCGGAAGCAGCGGGGGAGCTTGATTTCGAGGCCTCGGAGAGCATCTTTGAGACTGTGTCGGACGCAGCACTGTGTTTCGTCGGCATGGGCAGTTTCCTGGGTGCGGAGTGTACGAAGGAACCACGGTGCCATCCGCTATTCCGCCTCGCTCCAGATACGCCAAATTTCACCGTGTTCGCTCGAACGTCACTCACTCGTCTTCCGCCCGGAGGGCGGTAGATCGTTGCTGGCAGCGCCGATCGCGAAGCGATCAAGCTGCCGGTTCATTTGCTGCATTCCGCGGCCCGGAGGGCCAACGAGTATCTGAATTTCGCACATCCCACTCGCCGCCAATACCCTCTTTCTCATGCGCTGCCGTGACTGCGGATACTCGCTCATTGGACTCTCGCGGCGAGCCCGCTGCCCCGAATGTGGCGGCCGCGCCCGAGACATTGCCGACACGGACGAGATCCGCGATCGTCGCCGCACCGTGCTCATGCGGTCAATTTGGATCCCGCCAGCCGCCGCCCTCTTGACCATTCTGCTCGGGATGACGCACCCGCTCCTCGCCCCGCTCGTGGCGCTCATCGCGCTTATCTCAGTTGGCATTCTCGCAGAAGACATCACCCGGCTGAGCGGCCTTCTGGACCTGACGTGGAGCACCGCCAAGTGGCTGGCGATTCTGTGTGCTCTGTTCTTCGTGTACGGCGCCTACTTTCTGGCCGCATGTCTGGCGTCGTGGAAACTGCTCGGCAGTCCGTTTCCAATTTCGATGTACTGAGCCTGAGAGGGCGGATGCCGACCGGCATTCAAATGCCGGCAAACGCCCCTTGCTCGATCAACCCGCTCACAGCCTCGATATCCCCCGTCAATTCCCGATCCTCCCCCAGTTTCTTAACCCTCGAACGCACAATTCGGTACGCCGCCTCCACACCCTTCCCGCTCTTGAGAGGCCGGTGATGCTCCAGTCCCTGCGCCGCGCAGATCAATTCGATCGCGACCACATGCCGCGCCAGTTCGAGCGCCCGCGCCGCTTTCGCCGCGCTCCGCGGCCCGAATGAGTTGTAATCCTCCATCCCCGCGCTCGTTGAGATGTTCGCCACGCTCGCCGGATTCGCCAGCCCGATCATCTCGTTCACGCACGCCGCCGCCGTGTACTGAGCGATCATCAACCCGCTCTGGAGCCCCGGTCGCGGCGCGAGGAATGGTTTCAGATGACTTTCCGGCTCGAAAGCGCCGGTCATCAGATAAACTCGCCGCTCCGCGATCCCCGCGATGTGGCACAACGCGATCGCCAGTGTGTCCAGCGGAATCGCCAGCGGCATGCCGTGGAAATTCGCGCCCGACAGAATGTCGCCCTTGCCGCCCGCGTTGGGGAACACAAGGGGATTGTCCGTGACCGCCCCCAACTCGTCGTATTCGAGCACCGAGTTCAGATTTCCCATCGCGTACCAGCACGCCCCGAGAACAGTGGGGGAGGCACGCACCGAATACGGATCCTGCACGCGGGGGTCGTTTGCGAGATGGCTCGGGATGATCCGGCTCCCGGCGAGCAGCTCGCGCATTCGAGCCGCGACCTGCCTCATGCTCTCGCTCGACCTTGCCCGGTAGAGCCGGTCATCCAAAAACTCATCCGTCGCGCGGCACGCATCGATTGACATGGCAGTTGCCACCGTCGCGGCACCGAACAGCACGCTCGCATCGTTCGAAAGGAGGCTTCCCCACCCCGCCATCAGATGCGTCCCATTGATGAGCGCCAGCCCTTCCTTTGCCGACAACTCCAGCGGTTTCACGCCAGCTTTACGTAACGCGGCAGCACCGCTCATTCGCCGGCCGCCAAGCTCGGCCTCGCCTTCCCCTATTGCCACCAACGCGACGGCCGAGAGCGGCGCGAGGTCACCGGACGCCCCGACGCTCCCCACGCTCGGCACCACCGGCGTCACGCCCTTGTTCAGCATCGCGACGATCGTCTCGCAAACCACCGGCCGCACGCCGGAAAGCCCCCGGGCCAAGGACCCCGCCAGAAGCAGCATCATCGCCCGCACCACATCCCGCGGCAGGGGGGTTCCAACACCAGCCGTGTGCGACCGGACCAGGTTTCTCTGTAATGCCGCCAGATCGGCCTGCCCGATCCGCTGCTTGCTCAATGACCCGAACCCCGTGTTGATCCCGTAGTGGGGCTCACCGTCCCTCAGAGCCGCCTCAACGACCGCCCGCGACCGCTTCATGGCGACGATCGCCCCCGGAGTCACCAGAATACGACCCCCCTTCCGAGCCACTTTGACGACGTCGTCGATTGTGAGCGAGCCTCCGAGCCGTACGACCGATCCGGCGCTCGCTCTGCGTCCACGACCCACGGACCGACGACGCGACGATTTTCGATTCTGTGCCATGCAGGGTGCTGAGTGTCGCCGCTCGGAGGTCGCTTGACAACTTGCCCCGCCAAGTTCTCCGGCCTGCGGCCACCAAAGACGTAGCCGATCGCGTTGGTGACGGCGGGCTTGCTCGGTGACGATCTCACGCAAACGCTTGCAGGAGGCACCCCTCGAAAGCCCAGAATTTCAGGCCTCTTGACACCCGTAACGTCCTATAATATATGTTATGTTAAAATTAAGCGGGCGGATGCTTGCAGCCCTTCCCAGAGCCTGCGATCCCGCACCACCCGGCTCGGCCGAACTCCGAATTCCCTCAAAAACGAATTCGAGAAGTGCGAATCGCTTGAGAACCCCAGCTCCTGCCCCAAGGCCGACAGCGTCCCGGTGTAATCGGGAATCCTGTCGAGTGCCGCACGCAATCGCAACCGATCGAGGTACCTGTAAATGGGCAGCCCCGTTCGCTCCCGGAAGACACGGCTCAAGTGGAACATGGAGAGCCCCACCCGGCGGGCGATCTCGCCCAGCCGGATTCCGGTCCCCATCTCCGAGTGCAGGATCACCTTCACGGCGCCGACCGCCCGCCCGTGGTTTCTGGAAGTCTGGATGCCCGCCGACGGTCTCCGAGCCTTCCCACGCTGGCTTGCCTCCACTTGGAGCACCGCCGCGGCAACATGCAGCAGGTCTTCTTCGAGTTGCAGGCGATCCGGGGCCCCGCCTTGCTCGATTAGCTTTACGTAACTCCGCACCATGAGGAAAGCGCCGCGGGGCACCGGCGCTTCCCGGAACGCGAACGGCTTCTCTGCATCGCGTATCGGCCCGCAGCCAATCTCTTCCATCATCCCGGACAAGACCTCCGGATCGACCTCGACCCAATCGTTGCGGATCCCCTGGCCGAGAATGACGCGCCGCTGATAGGGGGAGTGCAGGTTAATCGTCACCACCGTATTGGCATCCGCCACCACGGGTTCCTCGCCTGGAAACCGCAATTCGTAGGGGAGCCTGGGGAAGATGAAGTCGGGCCGGTAGCGCACCACGGCGAGCGCCTCGAGCGCGGGATCCCCGGGCAACATCTCTCGGCGTCCCAGCGAAACCGCATCGCCCTCGTACAGCAATCGAACCCCGGGATTGGTGATTGCAGCAAACTTGGACGTCGCCCGAATCATGCGCTCATCCGCGTCAGGCCCGAGAGCACGCTTCCCCGATCGCGACGCAGCCTGCTCGGCCGAACGCCGAATTCCTTCAGGAACGCGTTGGAAAGGTGCGCCTCGCTGCAGAACCCCCACCGTGCCGCCACGTGGATCATGGGTGTCCGGGAGTCCAGCACGCACGCCAGCGCTCCGCGGAGCCGCAGTCGCTCCAGGTACCGGTGCACCGGAAGCCCGGTGTGCTTCTTGAAGACTCGGCAAAGATGAAACGGCGACATATGCACACGGGCCGCCAATTCCCCCAGAGAGCGGGGGCGCTCCGGCTCGACGGCCAGCGTGCGTTTGATCTCTTCCACCGATTCTCGCTGGTACTTCGCCTGGGCCGCCGACGAGCGGCGTTTCCGCACTGTCTCGCGAGCACGCACGTTTTCGGCAATGATTTCGCCGATCACATTTAGGACGGTCTCTTCCACCCGCAACGGCTCTCGGCTCGGACCGTCCGCCAGAACCGAATTCAGCGCGTGCACGCGGAGCAGTGAAGCCGTCGGCGAAGGCCCCGACGTCCACGGAAATCGCGCCGTCGGTTCGTGGTGCTCGCCGGTTGCGCCCTTGAGCATGTCCGCCAGCAACTCGGGCCGAATGTCGACCCAGTCGTTTTCAAGGCCGCGGGACGTGAGCGTCCGCCGCCGGTACGTCATTCCGACGTTGGTGAAGTACACCGTGTTCCTGTCGGCGACGAACGGATCGGAGCCCTCCACCCGCAACTCGTACGGCACGCGTGGCAGGCCGATCGCCGGCCAGCAATGACCGGTGCGGTCGCACTTCCACTCCGGGTGGCCGACGGGGATGTGGTGCATCCCGATCCCAACGAGCGCGGACTCGAACAGAGGTCGCGCTCGATGTGTCGGCGCCATGTCCGGCCGGGCATCCAAACCGGTGATTCTCAGGGCCTTGTCCATCGCGTACACATCCGCCCGGATCGGGTGACCGGTTCGATTTCTTCAAAATCCTGCCCAGTTCCCGGACGATTCAAGCCTTCCCGAGCAAGCCCATGCAAGTCAAAGCGTCTCATTTTCGCGGTGCGATCGCCCATCGGGGGCATCCCCTGAGCCCCAGCTTTGGGTCCCGACGTATCCGGCTGGGGGCGATTCCGAACTCACGAGAGAACGACCTGGACAGGTGCGCGCCGCTCCAGAATCCGGCCGCCGAGGCAACCTCGGACATTGGGTCTTTGCCGTGTAGAACGCGCTCCAGCGCCGTCCGCAAACGAAGTCTTTCCAGATACCGGTGGATCGGCAGGCCGGTGTGCTTCTTGAAAACGCGGCACAGATGAAACGGCGACAGATGCACCGCCTTGGAAAGTTCGCTCAGCCCCGGGTCCCGCGCCGGCTCGAGCGCAAGGCGCCGCTTCACCTCGTCCACCGCTTCACGCTGGTAGGCAACCTGCATCTCAGACCCCCGCCCACGCGTCACTGCCATTCTTTCCCTCGCCGCCGCGCGCACCATCGCGCCAAGGCTCACCACCAGTTTCTCTTCAATTTCCATCGCGATCACCCCCCCGCTGCGCCCGAGCAGAGAGACGATCGAGTGAACCCAGAGACTTGGCGCGCTGGGCGCGAATCCAAAGGCCCACGGGAAGCGCCCGTTCGGTTCGTGGCATCGTCCGGTCGCGTCCGTCAGGATGTCCGCCAGAAGCTTCGGGTTGATATCAACCCACTCGTTCATGAGCCCGCGCTCGGTCAGCCCCCGACGCCGGAACGCGGCACCCACGTTCTTGAACAACACGGTGTTCCGATCCATGACGAACGGCTCATGGCCTTCGACCCGAAGTTCGTATGGAACCCGTGCCAGCCCGATCGAAGGCCAGCGGTATCCCACCTTCTCCGCCCGCCATTCCGGATGATCCGGTGGCAGATGGAGCACTCCCACTCCGACCAGCGACGTCTCGAACAGCGGCTTCGCCTGCTCGGTCGGAGCAAGCGAAGGGCGGGAGACGTTGAGATCGCGGGGGTGTTGATCGGGCATCCCCTCCCCATCCGTCCGGCGGGAAGCACCGGTTCGCGCGGGGAGCGGTAATGACAGGATTCTGAAGCTCCTTTCCGGGACCGAGCGAGGGTTGGAGGCGGGAATGCAACACCGCCGGCGATGCAAACAGCAGCCTCAATCGCGCTGCTTCGTTTCCGGACTCGTGATTGCGGGCTTCAAAGCCGTAATCCCAAGTAGACCGTTTCCGCCTTCGGATCATCGTTGTACCGCGGCACAACCACAAACCCCAGCCGCCGGTAAAGCGCACACGCGGCCGTCAGCTCCGGCTCCGTGTCCAGTTTCATCATCGTGTACCCGGCCCCCTTCGCGAACCGGATCAACTCTTCGCACAACAGCCGCCCGACCCCCCTGCCGCGGGTTTTGGGTTTGGCATAGAGCCGCTTCATCTCGCAGACGCGCTCGTCCGGCCGATCATGGGCCATCCGTTCGATCGGCCGCAGCGCGACGCAGCCGACGGCGTTCTCTCCGTCCATCGCGAGGAGAATGCAGCCCTTGGGCGGCGCGTACTTGCCGGGGAGGGAACGGAGTTCGCCTTCGAGATCCTGCTGCGCGAAACTTGCCGCGGCGAGGTGCTCGATGCTCTTGGCGTACTCGCGGAAAAGATCGCGAGCAACGTCGAGCATTGGCGGCTGTCCGGCGTGGATGAGACGGATGGTGGACATGAGCAAATTTTACAAACATGGGCGTCGAGGGATTTCGGCTACGATCGTGGTGGCCGGCCCCAAGCCATCGACCCCGGCGTCAAACGCCTTGCTCCGGGCGCCCTAGTAGTGAGTCGTTGGTGGTGCGAGAGCATCGGGGATGCGGAGACGGGGCTTCGTGGATTGCGGTAAGTCCACGAAGTGCGACGAGCGACCCCGTGCGTTTCCGACTACCGCACTTTGAATCCGAGTTTTCCGATCAACCGTTGATGACTGCCGCGCATTTCGCGGTAACGTCTGAAAGTGACACGATTTCGCCCTTCCCCGTATCCCGCCGCGTCTTGTACTCCACGCCCCCTAGCTCCAGAGCCTTATCCCCGATCGTCAGCCTAATCGGGATGCCCACGAGGTCTGCATCTTTGAACTTCACCCCAGCCCGCTCGTCGCGGTCGTCGATCAGGACGTCGATGCCCTTGCCTACCAATTCGCACGCGATCTTTCCGGCAACTTCCTGGTGCTTTGCGTCCTCGGGCTTCATGAGCGTGATCAGGACGTGATACGGCGCGATCGGCGCGGGCCAGCAGATGCCGTTGGCGTCGTTGTTCTGTTCGACGCTCGCCGCCATCGTGCGGCTGACACCAATCCCAAAGCAACCCATCGTCACGCTGCGTTTCTGCTGCTTGTCGTCGAGGATGGAGAAGCCCATGGCATCGGAGTATTTGGTGCCGAGCTTGAAGATGTGCCCGACCTCGATGCCGCGGGCGGCGACCAGCTTCGCTCCGGGCGAACGGGGCGAGGGATCGCCTTCCTTCGCGTTGCGGAGGTCCCCCACTTTCACTCTGTTTGCATCATCAAGAGCGGCACCGACATCGCGACGCCAGTTGAAGTGCTTTCCGTGGTAGTCCGGCTTGTCCGCGCCGGTGGCCCAGAAGCCGCCCATGGAGGCATCGGCGTCGACGAGGAGCAACGTGCCGGGCACGCTGTTCACCGTCTTTGGCGAGACGTAGCCGATGGCAAACCCGGCCGCCCGCGCGGCCTTCTCGTCGGCCATCGCGATCTTCTTGAACCCGGAGAGCGCTTTCACCTTGCCCTCGTTGACATCCTGATCGCCGCGGACCGTTGCGATGATCCACTTGATGCCCGACGACTCGCCCTCGCCGACACCGAAGACGATTGTCTTCAGCATCCGCTCGGGCTTCACACCCATCGCCTTGCCGACTTCCAGAATTCCCGGCAGGTTCGGCGTGTGCACCTCGAGCCACTCGCCGGTCGCCGGCTCCTGGAATGTTCCCTTCGGCCGCTCGCCGATCTCGCACTTTTCGACGTTGGCCGCGTAGCCGCTGACCGGGCACTTGAGGATCGTGTCCTCGCCGCTGGCGCAGTTGACCATGAATTCGTGGCTCGCGCTCCCGCCGATCGGACCGCTCTCGGCCTCGACCTGCGTGAAATCCAGTCCGCAGCGGGTGAAGATATTCGTGTACGCCCTGTACATCGCGTCGTAGGTGTCGTTCAGCCCGCCCGGCCCCTCCACCGCCATGTGGAACGAGTACGCGTCCTTCATCAGGAACTCGCGGCAGCGGAGCAGGCCTGCCCGCGGCCTCGCCTCGTCACGGAACTTCGTCTGGATCTGGTAGAGATTCAGCGGCAATTGTTTGTAGCTCGAGATCGCGCCCTTCATCAGTTCGGTGATGACTTCCTCGTGCGTGGGCGCCAGGGCGTTGAACCGGCCTTTGCGGTCCTTGAGACGGAAAAGGTTGTCGCCATAGTCCTGATCGCGTTTGGTCCCCTCAAACAACTCGAACGGCTCAAGGGCCGGCATGAGCATCTCGGTGGCTCCGGCCGCATCCATCTCCTCACGCACGATCGCCGAGATCTTGTTGATGACTCGGTGCGCCAGCGGCAGGTAGTCGTAGATGCCCGCCCCCACCTGCCGGATGAACCCAGCCCGGTGCAGCAGCACGTGGCTCGGAGTCTCCGCGTCGTTGGGCGCCTCTCGCGTCGTCGGGATGAGCGACTTGCTCCACCGATGGCAGACGCCCGAGCGAACCGCCGACACAACAGACTTCTTCACGATTTCCTGCGGGGCCTGACTCATAGGCCTCAAGATTAGCCTTCTGAATCCCCTCTCCGAGGGAGGAGGGCATGATGGTGGCGGCGATTTTCTTCTTTTCGGGATTGGTCAATCGAACTTACGGACATTCGAGCATCTCGTACGCTGCCACAAACATCACGAAATCACCGTCATCCACGAACCCGTCGTGATTCAGATCGCTCGGGCAATCATCCGGCATTTCCGGATTGGTGCACAGCGTCAGGTGATACGCCGCGGCAAAGAGAACAAAGTCGTCGTCATCGACCAGCGAATCGCCGGTGAAGTCGCCGGCGCAAGACGCCACCGTTGTGTACGCGTACGCGACGCTCGCCGGCAGCTGATCGCTGAGAACCGTCACCTGCACAAACGAGTGGGCGGCCAGAACTCCATCCACCACAACCGGCGGGAGTGTGAGCGTTTGACCCGGCGCGAGGCCGCCGACATTGACCACATACGAACTCGCGCCACCGATCTCGAGCGCGACGCCCACGCCGTAGACCACCGAAACGCCGGTCAGTTGCAGAGGCGTCGAATTGGTGTACGACGCAAAGACCGACGCCGTTCCACCGAGCGCCACGGGGCCGGAGGGTGACACCGACATCTCAACCGGCGGAGCTTCCAGAATGGTGCTCCCCTCGACCGACTGAATCTCGTCGATTTCCTCGCAGTTCACCACAGCACTGAACCGCACGGCGCAGGAGGTTCCGTTCAGTAATGGCGCCGATTGAGAACCGGGAATCGTCAATGGAACCTGAACACTCTCGCCGGGCAGCACTTGGATCGGATCGAGTTCGGGGGACGCAAGCGGCTCGATCAATTCACCGTTGTACGCGAAGAGCCCGGCCGAATACCCGATCACGACGTCGCGAGCCGACGCATCGTTGTTCGTGATGGACAGCATGCCCGTGACGTCCGACCCCGCGCCGACGAATTCGGGCGCCCCGAACTGAACATCGAGCGACGGGACCGCGAGAACCGGATCGGGAGTCGAACGCGGCGCCGGCCGATACAGAGCGGCAATGTTGGCCATTTCGTTCCTGCCGGGGTGTTTGGTCTTGATCACCTTGCCAAACCCCATTTTCTCGTTGGTCTTGGTTTCCTTGTGGACGTACTCATCTTCCCCCGCCTTTTTCTGATAATGCACGCGTTTGTCCGCCCGAACGGTCGACCACATGAATCCGGTGTCGAAAGAAGCTTCGGGCGGCGCTGTCGCCACGCGGAGAAGGGCGCGCGATGCCGGCCCGATCACGGTGAGACCTTCAATCGTCTCGGGCGTGTTGGATTGAGAGGTCGGATCGAGTTCCTGCCAGCCACCGCCATCGGTCAGATCAGGCCGCTTCATGCTCGCTTCCGTCCAGACATGAAACGCCCAGGTTCGATCGATGGTTTTGCCGTCATCCACGCCGTAAACATTGCCCTTTGGAGTCTGCCGGACGATCCTTTGGAATTCGTCCACGTGCCCGTTGGGCGTCGGATCGTCGCCGACAACGTCGTTGTCGACGGCCGCTCCGTGGGCGCTCACCGGGCGGGAAGGGATGCCGAGTGTCCGCAGAAACGTGGTGGCGACGCACGCAAAATTCCAACACTGGCCGTACTTGACCGGCTTGTACGGAGGCGCCGCCCGCATGTATTCCTTCAGAATGGCGTCCGTTCCGGTCCAGACCTCCGGGCTCTTCCCGCCGGAGAAGTCGCCACTCCAATTGCCCACGATGAACCCCTTTGCCCAGAAACGCGTATTGCAGCTTCCGGAAATCTCTCGCGCGACCGCCGCCGGGCTCTTGCGGTTTAACGGGGCCTGCTCTTTCATCAGATAAAGAGCCATGTCGAGCGCGCTCTCATCAAACTGCCCGAATCGCCACCCCCTTACTTTCTGTTTTTCCCAGGTGACTTGCCCGTCCTCGGTCTCAACGTATTCCTTTCGCTCCTTTGCATCCGCGTAGTACACAGCGTCCGACGCGGCCCACGGATTGAAGAGCACCACCACAGGCTTTGGAAACGCCTGAACCGACTCGTGGATTCCAGCCTTCCCTTCAACGCTGAATTCGTACTGGCCGACTTCGGCCTCGGACGGAATGTGCACCTGAAGCCGATGCAACAGATCCGTGGGCGTGACGACCGTCGCTAGCTTTCGGATGTACCAGGTGTCGCCCGGATCAGGATCGCCGTCGGCGACCGGTAATACGCTCTCAACCTGGTTGGTCCCCCATTGTCGCTTCGCCCTGAGAGTAAAGGCCCACTCGACGGCCGGATCGTCCTTGGTCGTGGTCACGGTGAAGTAGTACGAACTCGCCCGACGCACGATCAGACGCGGAACAGCCTTCACCCGATAGGCCGCTGTGTGTGCGCTCGCCGCGGATTCTTTCGCAAGGTCGTCGATTTGCTTCACCTGAGGCGTCGCTGGCGCCGCTCCGCTGAAGCCGAGACAAAGCACCAGCCAAAGGCGAATGAGAATCATGGCAACCCCATTCTTCTGCCGGGAGGTTGTGTGTGCGTGCGAACTCCCGCACCATACAGCCTACAGGACGAGCCGCCGCAAGGAAAGCCGATTTGCAGTCAATCTGAGAACAGCCGGGGAGTAAGACCGGGCAATCGGGGCATGTGTCCTGCTGGAGCGATCCCGGACTACGCCGACGCCGGCGTCGCGCTCTGCGCCGGCGACCATCCCAGCCCCTGAAGCACCGGCACCCAGCGCTCGGCGCGTGCGAGGGCCTGCTCGTCCTTGCCCCCCCACCACCAGCACATTTCGACCGGCGTGTTCATGTCGATCACCAGGTCGGCCATCTGCTTGTCCGTCAGATCCGCGAACGGCGTGTCGACCCGGATCGCGGGCCGCCCGTGCTCGGTTCCGTCGAGGCTCGCCAGGCGCGTGACCAAGAGTGCCCGATCGACAACCCGCGCGATTCTTTCAACCTCCGGCGTCCCGGTGAACTGGACGGGCCACACGACCAGATCGCAGCCCAATTGCGCGGCCTGGTACGTCGCCGAAATCAGATTCACCGATTCGCTCAGCCCCGCCCCGAAACTCCCGTGCGCCCCCGGTCCACGCAGTTCCGCGCGTCCCTCCGCGATGTCCAACTCGTACAGCCGCGCCTGCTTCTCGACCGCCATTCGGCGTGCCCTATTCGTCTCATCGCCGACCGGCACGAATAGAACGATCGGCCTCGGGGCCTTTTCATCGCCGCCGGCGCTGACGATTGCTTCCCTCGCGGCGGCACACGCCACCAGCGACGCGATCGAACCGTCCGAGATCACGAGTGTCCGGGAGAGATTCGCCGAGTTGTTTGTGTTTGTCCCCATCGAGCGGCCCCCCACCAGCGATCAGGGGCTTTTTCGTTGTCCGTCGACCCTCGGATTCACCGAAGCGTCCGCGGCACGATCGCCCTTAAGAGCGAATACGCCCTTCGCGCCGGGAGGTTCCTGCTGGAAACGTTTTCGACAGTTACGGGGCGTTGGAATAAAACTTTGCGGCATTCGCCTTGAGCGCCGCCAGGTCTTCCTTGCGCATGTACATCATGTGCCCGGACTTGTAGTAATCCATCCGTACGTTCTTGCGTAGACCCGCCTCCAAGCCCATGTGCGCGACGGTGTATTCGCTTGCGAAAAACGGCGTCGCCAGGTCGTAATAGCCGCTGGCGATCGCCACCCGCAAATCCGGATTCCTACTGATCGCTCCTTGCAGTGTCCCGCTGACGTCGGGGTAGCTCGATTCCGTCGGGAATTTCCAAGGCCTCACCCGGCCGGTCAGGATCTCGTAGTTCACGTCGGTCTCGTACTTGAGTTCGCCTCGCACGTAAGCGTTCAGGGCGGCCGTGAATGGCCCGAGAATCGCGGCGTAGCTCGGATCGTACTCGGGGCTCCCCGCGACCTCGTTGCGGTCTACGCCCTTGTACCGACTGTCCAGACGCCCGACGCTCCGCCCCTGATCTCGAAGTAGTTCCTTGGTAAACGCCTGAATCGGCACCCGCAGGTGGCTCAGCAGGATGTACTCCTTGCTTATCCCGATCAACTTGGACAGCTTCTCCGCAACCGTCTCCCGCTCTTCCTTCGTCAGCGTGTCGCCCTTGGAGAGGGCCAGGAGGTATTCGCCGCCCGCGAACTTTCGGGCTTCGTCGAGCGTCTTCTCGAGGTCCTTGTCGAATGGCGGCGCCAATTTCTTGTGATAGAACGCCGTCGCCGTGTACGTAGGCAGGAAGAGCCAGTACGGCTCATCGTTCCCCGGACCGAAGTCCAGTGTCTGGAAGTTCAGCACCATCGAGATCAGCGTGATGCCGTTGAGGTAGATCCCAAGACGGTCTTGCAAGTCTCCCGAGAGCGCCGCCGCCCGCGTCGTGCCGTAACTCTCCCCTGCCAGGAACTTCTGCGAAAGCCACCGCTCGTTGCGCGTCAACCAGAGCCGGATGAAATCGCCGACCGACCTCGCATCCTCGTTCAGTCCGTGAAACTTCGACGCGTCTTCGCCCTCCGCCGCACGGCTGAACCCCGTGCTCACCGGATCGATGAACACCAGGTCGGTCAGGTCGAGCCACGAATAGTCGTTGTCCACCAGCGTGCCAGGAGGAGTCGGCATCTCCCCGTCATCGCCAAAAAGCACCCGGCGCGGCCCAATCGCTCCCAGATGAAGCCAGACCGAACTCGACCCCGGCCCGCCGTTAAAGGTAAACGTCACCGGCCGCGTTGCCGCATCCCCCCGCTTCCAACCATCCCCGGCCTTTTCCATTTTCTCGTACGCGATGTAGAAGATGTTCGCCTTCACCTTGCCGTAGTCGTCCATCTGAGGCAGCAGCCCTGTCGTCACCCGGTAGTGAATCGCCTTGCCCCCGATCGTCACGTCGTGCTCGGTCACAACCGGCGGCTTCTCGCCGTCCTTTCCGTCTTTGCTTTCCTTCTTGTCCGGCTTGGCGTCGTTCTTGGCTTCGGTCTTCTCCTCCGCCCGGGCATCAGGCCGCCCGCGATCGCCGCGTCTCTCCTGCGCGACGACGCCCACCGAAAGGCCGCACACAACCGCTACACACGCCACGAGCCACTTGGTCTTCATGGCCACATGCTACCGAATTACTGCGAACCGGCTGCATCCTCTGAAAGCCCCTTCCCGGAGGGAAGGTTTTGGGGGAACGGCGTGGCTCTTTCTAGCCCAGCCGCACCACTTTCACCGCCTCGTGCACCGCGCCGCTCGCTCGCAGGTGGCTGCTCATCAATCGAACTTCCCCGACCTGAAAGCCTTCCTCCCGCATCTCCAATTCCGCCCGCTCAACCTTCGCGCCTGCGAACCTCGCGACGGTGAAATGCGGCAGGAACGCCTCGTGCTTCTTCCCCCGATCGAGCGCCAGCCTCGACGCCAGCCGTCTCTGAATCTCCAATAACCCAGCCGGCGCATCCGTCTCCACCGCGATCAGCCGCGGCTGACCCCGCTCCGGAAGCATCATCATCCGCTTCGCGCAGAGCACGAACGGCGGCACCCCTGCCGCGCTTCGCTCAACAGATTCCTTGACATCAGGCAACTGACGCTCGTCGATCTCGCCCAGGAATACCAGCGTGAGGTGCACCTGCTCCTCCGTTGTCAGCCGCACTTTTTCGGGCAGGATGTTCTTGGCGGCCAGCAGCCACCGCCCCGCCACATCGAGAGGCGGATACGCCGCCACAAACAACCGCACCGAGCGACTCATTTCTCTCCCAATTCTCTCCTTCTAAGCCCTCACGGTGTCTGTGATGAATTCCTAGTAATTCGGCGTCGGCGCCCGGAAATGGTCCAGATCGATCCCCTTGAAGTACTCGATGGTCTTCCGAAGCCCTTCGTCCAGCCCCACCGTCGGCTCCCAGCCAAGTTTCGCCTTCGCCAGCGTGATATCCGGCTGCCTCTGCGTCGGGTCATCCGCCGGCAAGGGCCGCTTCACCAACTTTGATTTCGCGCCCGTCATTTTGACGACTGTTTCGGCCAGCAACAGGATGCTCATCTCATTCGGGTTTCCCAGATTCACCGGCCCGTGGAAGTCATCCGGACCGTTCATGAGCGCAATCAGGCCGTTCACCAGATCGTCCACGTAACAGAACGACCGGGTCTGTTTCCCTTCCCCAAACACCGAAATATCCTGCCCGGCCAGCGCTTGTCGGATGAAATTGCTCACCACCCGCCCATCAAACGGATGCATCCGCGGTCCGTACGTATTGAAAATCCGCGCCACCCGGATGTTCACCTTGTTCATCCGCTGGTAATCAAAGAACAACGTCTCCGCCGCCCGCTTCCCTTCGTCGTAACACGCCCGGGGCCCGATCGGGTTCACGTTTCCGCGATACCCCTCGGTCTGCGGATGCACCTCCGGATCGCCGTACACCTCGCTCGTGGATGCCTGCAGTATCTTCGCGTGGCACCGCTTCGCCATGCCCAGCATGTTGATCGCTCCCAGCACGCTGGTCTTCATCGTCTTGATCGGGTTGTACTGGTAATGGCCCGGCGCCGCGGGACATGCGAGGTTGTAGATCTCGTCCACTTCGAGCCAGAGCGGGTGCGTCACGTCATGCCGGATCAACTCAAAGTTCGGCTTTGCGAGCAGATGAACGATGTTGCTTTTCTGGCTTGTGAAGAAATTGTCCACGCAGATCACGTCGTGCCCGGCGCTTACCAGCCGGTCACACAGGTGCGACCCCAGAAACCCCGCCCCACCCGTCACCACAATCCGCCGGATCTTCATGCGCCAGTCTCCATCCAAACCTATCCCACCTTGCACGAACCTACATCGACCGCCCTTGCCGCCGCCTCGCAGTTCTCCCGCAGGTGCGCCGGATTTGTCGTCCCCACAACCACGCTCGCAACCGCCGAAATTCTCAACACCCGGCCCATTGCCGCACGCACCGCGTCCGGACCCTGCTTTCCGACTTGGCCGCTCGCCAGCGCCTTTTTCGCCAGAATGCCCACTCCCCGCCGCTCGCATTCGGCGGCAACCGCCTCCATGCGTGAGTCCCCTTCCTCAAACTCGATCATCAGCACATCCGCCCACGACATCGCGAACCGTGCTCCGATTTCAGTCTTCACCGACGCTCCCACCAGCCCGATCTCTCCCCGCTGCTTCGCGTGAACAAGGGCCCGGGCTCCCCCTTCGAAACCATCTTCCATCAACTCCGCCCGCCCGTCGGAGTGAAGCAGCACGCAGTGCACCGTCTTCAGGCGTTCCACGCTGCGAGCCACGCTCTCGGCGATCGCAACATAACTGAAATCAAACGATGAGCGCTCGCCATCGAAGCTCTCGCCGGCCTTCGTGACGATGAACCACCTGCCGCCCTCGAGCAGCGGGCCGAGGCGTTCTTCCGAGTTTCCATACGCCGGCGCGGTATCGATGAGATTGATCCCAAGCCGCGCCGCCTCTGCTAGAAGGGTCCGCGCCTCGTCATCGGTTGGAATCACTGCCGGATACCGCAGTCCGCCCGTTCGTCCGAGTTTCACGGTCCCCAGCCCGACGACGCTCACCATCGCGCCGCTCCTGCCGAGGGATCGCTTCGCCAATCCGGGTTTCATGCCGTCAGTTGCCAAGGTGGCAAAGCGTAGTCGATGGGCCCCACGCTCCCAAGATCGCAGGCGCCCGTCGCCTTCGCCCGTAGCCTCTCCAGAACGCCCTGGGCCGCCGCCGGCGCCATCACCAGTTTCGTCGGCCAGACCGCGAGCACCGAGGTATCCCCGACTTCGCGCACCACAGGCCCATTGGGCCTTCGGCCTGCGCTGTCCTTTCCCTCCGCCCGGTCAACCCGCACCGTGCCGAAGATCCACCCGCCGGTGTCGAGACCCGGAAAGCAGGCCGCCAGTTCCTGCCGAGCAAACGCGATCTGCTCGCCCTCCGAACGGGCGACCCCTGACTCCGCCAACTCGCCACCGAGATACCACACCGTCCCGCCGTCGGCCTCAGAACTCGTCACCGTCAGCCGCGGCTTGTCGCTGGCAGTGGCGACCCAGTGCCCGTACATCGCGCCTGGCGCGCCCCGGGCGAACACCATGTGAAGCGGACGCCGCTGCGCCCACCTCGACGCATCCTCGCCGAGCAGGGCTAGCAACGATTCATTTCCGGCTCCCGAGCAGAGCAAAGCCGCCGACGCATCGATCGATCCCGCATCGGTCTCGATCGTCACCCCGGCGGCAGATCGGCGCAGCGCCGATACGTCGGACCGCACGATCGGCCCCGTTCCCGCCCTCATCAGGCGTTCGAGCGCCGACCTCGAGTCGATGACTGTTTCATCAACTTGGTAGACACTCCCTCCGCGCCCCGCGAACAGCGCCGGCCAATCTTGCTTCTCCAGCGGCCTTACGTGGCTCGACAGGACCTTCGCAGCGACCGCACCCGTCGCCTTCGCGAGGATGCTTCCGTCCGTCCACATGTGCATCGACCTGGCGAGCACGCGCACGTCGCGCAGGTCCGGACCGTCCTCGCCACGCATCGCCAAATCCCACGCCAAGGCGGACGCTCCCGCCTGACGCGCCGCTTCCATCGCCATCGGGCTCACGGCGTACTTCACGCCCCGGTGCAGGATCCCCTGCGAGAGCACCGTCTGCCCGTCCCCAAGAGCCGACCTCTCAAGCAGCACCACTCCGTACCCGGCGCGCGACAGACTCCAGCGGCACCACAACCCCGCGACGCCGCCACCGATGATCACCACGTCAGCCCGCGCCATGCACCCTCGACTTCATCGCCCTACTGCGGCGCCGGCGGGATCACCAGTTCCTGCCCCGGCCTCAGATCCTCTGCACGCCCCAGCACGTTCCGGTTTGCTTCCAGGATCAGGCTGATGTTCTTGATCGTTCCGCAGTACTTCTTTGAGATCCCCGTCAGAGTGTCCCCGGACTCGACCTTGTGCGTGCGCTTGGCCGCCGACAACTCGGGCTTCGCGTTCACGGACGGCGGGCGGGCGGTGGGCTTGCCCTGGATGTTCGCCGCGTCCTTCGGGATTCGGATCACCCGTCCCGTCCGAAGCCTCGTCGGGTCCACGAGCGGGTTAGCGCTCGCGATGACGTCCGCCTTGGACCTGCTTCCCAGCATCTTTTGCGCGATCGATGCGAACGTCTCTCCCGCCTGCACGGTGTATTCGGTGAACTCCGGCGCGATGACACCCCCACCGGCCTTGGGCTTCTGCGCTTGTTTGATTTCGGGAGGCGGTTCCTTCACAGGGTCAGCGATCGCCGGCGCGAGTTTCGGACGTGCTGGCGAATCCTGGAGTGGCCCCGCTTCCTTGACCGTGTCCGTTCTTCCGAAACTGATCTTGGGGTCGGCCGGGCTCCAGAGCCAGAAGACCGTGATCCAGACGATCACGAGCGAGAAGAGGCCGGCCGCGATCTTCCCGCCGTGGTGATCCATCCATCAACTCCCCATCAACGTCCGTAGTCGACGGAAACGGAGCGCCGGACCCGATTCACAGGAGCGCAACCGACGCCGGTCCATGCCGGCCGGATCGGGGACGCCCTTACGCCCTCGCCAGCGACGTCGCGGTGCCAACGGGCGCAACTTCCGATCGGCGCTCGGTCCGCCTCGACCACACAAATGGCGCGGCCAACGCGATCGACGAATAGGTGCCCAGGATGACGCCCATGGTGAAGGCGTAGGCGAAGCCCCGCACGCCCTCGCCACCGAAGATGTAGAGGATCACCGTCGTCATCAGCGTCGTGCCCGAAGTGATGAGCGTGCGGCTGATGGTCTGGTTGATCGAGTCATTGGTCACCTGGCTCGTGGCGTACTGGGCCCGACCGCGGTTCTCTCGGATTCGGTCGAGGATGATCACCTTGTCGTTCAGCGAGAAGCCTGTGATCATAAGGAGCGCCGCGACCATGTTCAGGTCGATGCGGAACGGCAGGATCCCCAGGCTCGACGCGATCGCCTGCGTGGCCGGCGCGAGCTGCAGGATCTGCGACAGGGCGAGCAGCCCCAGCAGCGCCACGATGTCGTGCACCAGCGGCAGCACCGCGGCCAGCGACCATCGCAGCGTGCCGTACCGCAGCCAGATGTAGACGACCAGCAGCAGCAGGCTCAGCCCAGTCGCCATGATCGCCTGACCGGCGAACGTGCTCGCGACCGCGGCGCTGAAACTCTCCACGCTGGCCAGCGACCGGGCCTGGGTCGTCGCGGTCCTGGTCAGCGTCCATTCACGCGTCGCCACGCCCTGATCGAACAGGGCCTCGTTGTCGGCAAACGTCAGGCCCGGATCGATCACCAGCACAACGGCCGATTGCACCGCCTCCTGCGTTCCCTTCAGGATGCGGACTTCCCATTTGCGGTCCAGCGTGTCCGCAAACTGCGGGTCGCGACGCTCACGGGCGATCCGGTCCGTCAGATCCTCGAGCGACGGGGCCGGTTTGATGTTGTCGAGAACGATGGCGACACCGCCCTGGTAGGCGCGGACATCCTGATTCCCGCCGATGGGACCGATGACGTCGCCGAGGCGCGCCCTGTAGACCCGGTGCAGCGGCGCCTTGTTCAGGTCCTCCGCCTCGCTGTGCTCGAACGTCAATTCCGGCTCGCTGTCGATCACGTCGACGAACGCCGCACGCACGGCGCTGAGCATGATGTTGGAGTCCTGCGCCGTCGATTTCAGGCGGAACGTGCTGGACGTGACGCCGTCGTTCTTCGGGTTGATCGGGAGCACCTCGGCCTCCTGGACCATCCCGAGCTGCACCTCGCCCGGCGCCGGCTTGATCGCGCGCAGGCGTCCCTCGACCTCGTGACGCGTCATCTCCATCCGCGCCCCGCCGGGACCCGACCGCTTCAGTTCCAGCGTCACCTGCGTTCCGCCGCGGAACTCGGTGTCAAACGTGTCCGAACCGCGGACGTAGACCAGGCCCAGCGAAACGATCATCACGATCGCCGAGAGAGTCAGGAAGACCGGACGCAGGCCGATCCAGTTGATCTTGGGCTCGAGGACGCGCTGCAGGCCGGGCAGCACGATCGGGAGCATCTTCGCGTTCTTCCATCCCACGACCTGGACGAAGAAGTCAAAGACGACGTGGCTGACCACGAGCGCCGAGAAGAGCGTCGCCACCACACCAACGCCGAGCACGATGGCAAAGCCGCGGATTTCCTGGGTGCCGAAGTTGTACAGCACAAAGCAGATGATGAGGTGGCTGACGTTGGCGTCCATGATCGCCGGCATCGCCTTGCGGAAGCCGATCCGCACCGCCGAACGCATGTCGTCGCCACGCCTCAGTTCCTCGCGCATGCGTTCGTAGATCAGGACGTTGGCATCGACCGCCTGGCCGAATGTGAGCACGACGCCCGCGATGCCCGGCATTGTGAACGCCGCTTTGTTGAGCGCCATCGCCCCGAGGATGATCACGCCGGTGCATGCCAGCGCGAACACCGCGATCACGCCGCAGCCGAAGTAGTACACCACCATGAACCCGGCAACGATCGAGAACGCGATCACGCCCGTCTTGAGGCCCTTGTTCAGGTTGTCGGCGCCCAGCTCCGGGCCCACCGCGCTCACGCTGATCGGTTCGGAACTGAGTTTCGCCTGCAGCGAGCCAGCGCCAAGCACGCGGATCACGTACCGGCGTTCCTCGGCGCTGAATTCGCCCGTGATCTGCCCGCTCTTGCTGATCGCCGAGTGCAGATTCGGGGCGGTGTACACCTCGTCGTCGAGCAGAACGGCC
This sequence comes from Phycisphaerales bacterium, assembly GCA_044221315.1. Lineage (GTDB taxonomy): Bacteria > Planctomycetota > Phycisphaerae > Phycisphaerales > UBA1924 > JAFEBO01. The sequence goes on from JBGAPK010000004.1 coordinate 90,490, forward strand.
ATCTTCTCGTTGACGTGGTCCTTGGTCATGTCCCCAAGCAGGGTCGCCCCGCGGGGGTCCATCACGAACGCGATCGCCGGCAGCCCGCGCTCGTCGCGGGATTCCGACGAATTCGCAACCCGCCAGTCACCCTCGGCGCGAGTCAGGCGATTGCCCTTCACATCCCAGCACAAGAGGTAGTACTGCCCCTGGTACTCATCCCCCACATGCCCGCGCATGCGGAAGAACTCCTCCGGCGAGCGCTTCAGGTCCGCCAGGTCCGACTTCCTCCGCACCCAGCCGTCGATCTGATTGATCTTGCACCACACCGCATCCGGCGACCGCGCCCCGCGCGGTCCCTTGGCGCGAAGATCCCTGCGCAATTCCGCTTCCTGCGGCAGCTTTCCCGGCTCGACCGTGATCCGGAATGTCAGCACGCCGGCGCCCTGGAGCATCCGCACCAGGTCCTGCGGATCGTCCAGCGTCGTCCGCTTGTCCGCGTACGCCTTGTACGTCTTCAGGATCTGATCGAGCTGGTCCTTCGCATCCGGATAGGCCTCGCGAATGCGCTCCAGTGCCCGCTCACGGTCGCTCGGCAGGATCTCCTTCTCGCCCTTCTCATCCTCGATAGTCCGCTTCCGCTCGGACAGCGTCAGCGCCTGCCGCACCTCGGCCGCCGGAAGAACCGTCGCCAGCACCGCTTTGGTCGAATCCTCGAGCTTTAGGTCGGCGCCGCCCGCCGCATCAACCAGCGCGTCGATCTCGCTCTGCGGCGCGTTTTCCTGCTTGGCCTTCTCCAGTTGCAGCCGCAGGAACGCGACATCGTCCGACTGCTTCATCAGCGCGTCAAGCAGTTCCTTTCGCTTGGGATTTCCCTCGCTTAAGTCCGCCGCACGCTTGGCCCGTTCCTCGCCGGAAAGGGCCAGGAACTGATCGAGCTTGTCCCGCGTCAGGCCCGTTCGCGCCAGCCGGGCCAGTTCGTCCTCGTACTTCTGCTTGAGGTCCTTCACTTCCTGGCGGGGCAGCGGCATCGAGATCTCGATCCGGTCCCGCCCCTGGCTCACCATCGAGATCTCGAGCAGACCGTCCGGATCCACGCGACGCTTCAGGACGTCGATCGTGTCCGCCACCACCTTCTTCGCGTCCTCGTCCTGCCCGATGTCAAGCTGGTAGATCAGCGTGACGCCGCCCGCGAGGTCTCGCCCGAGGCGCAGCTTCTCCTGCGGCGGATAGATCTGCCACGCGAAGAAGACGATCACCGCCAGAACGATGCAGAGATTTCGATAGAGTTTGCCCATGCCAATCCCGGATTTCAATCCTGCGATCAGCCCGCGCGTCCGCGGACCGTCGATGTGAGTCCACCTGCCGTTAGCGTGCCGCGGCACCGGCCGGAAGCGCCTTGGCCTCCAGCGTCGCGTCGGCCTTGCCGTCCTTCGATTTCAGTATGCCCTGAATGGCGGACTTCGCGAACCGGATCCGCCCCTCTTCCATCTTGACAACCACCTCGTCGTCCCGGATCTCGCTGACCACACCGATGATCCCGCCGAGCATCTGGACGGTGTCGCCCTTCTTCAGCGATGAGTTGAGTTCAGCCTTCTTCTTCTTTTCGGACCGGCTGTTGTTCCACATCATGAAGATCATGATCGCGAAGAACGGCAGGATGATCCACATGAATGAATCCATCCCCGGAGGCTTCTGAGCCGGAGTGGCCGGCGTCGTTGTGGCCGGCACGATCGCCTGACCCTCGGTTCCCTGCTTCGACGGAGTCGGCAGGCCGAGCGGCACGACCGCCTGGCCCGTCGCCGGTGCGCTCGTCGAAGGCGCCGAAGCAGGTGCTGCGCTCGCGCCCACGCCGGTCTGAGCCACAATCAACATCGAAAACGCTTGCATCAGGTCGGTACTCCGGAGCGCCAGCCCCAACTGTCCGGCCGCCGAATGACGCCCGAACAGGGAACCACAAGGGTAGCCGTTCTAAGTTCATTTGTCGGCCCGAAAAGGTTCGCCAACCGGCTTCATTCGGGCTCGACAGGCGGGGCTTCGTGCAACGCCGCGGCCACAGGCCATCGAGTCAGCAGCCCTTCCCACCCATCCGCCTCGATCGTGGCGCGAATGTCCGCCATGAGCCGCTGGAAGTGGCGCAGATTATGAAGCGTTACCAGGATCGGTCCCAGCATCTCATCCGCCATGAACAAGTGCCGAAGGTACGCCCGGGAAAAATACCCGTTCTCGCCCTTGCACGCCTCGCAGTCGCACCCCGCGTCGATCGGACGCGGGTCTTCCGCGTACTTGGCATTGCGAAGCCGCATCTGCCCCGACGGAGTGAACGCGTTGGCGTTCCGCCCGTTCCGCGTCGGCAGAACGCAATCGAACATGTCCACGCCCGCCCGGACGGCGGCCAGGATATCTCTCTCGTATCCAACGCCCATCAGGTAGCGAGGCTTGGATTCCGGCAAGAGCGGAGCTGTGAACCGCACGATCTTCGCGATATCTTCAGGGCTCTCGCCGACAGCCACCCCCCCAATCGCAAACCCCGGACACTCAAGCGCACCGATCCGCTCCGCCGACCACCGCCGCTTCTCCAGATCTGTCCCGCCCTGCACGATCCCGAAGAGCGACTGCTCATCCTTCCGCGTGTGCGCCCGGATGCACCGCTCGAGCCATCGCACCGTCCGCTCGTTGGCGATATCAAGCCTCGCGATATGGTCGTATTTGTTCCTGCGGGAATCCACCCTTCGCGCCGCCTTCGCATCGCGAGCCACCGCCGACTCGAGCCTCGCCTGCCGCGCCGGCTCGACACCCGGATCGATCGAAGGCGGACAATCGTCGAACGCCATCATGATGTCCGGCCCGAGCATGTTCTGCACCTCGATCGCTCGCTCAGGCGTCAGACGCACCATGCTCCCGTCCACGATCGACTTGAACGTCACCCCGTCGTCGTCCACCTTGTTCGTCTGGCTCAGGCTGTACGCCTGGTACCCGCCCGAATCCGTCAGGATCGGCCTTCTCCAGTTCATGAAGGAGTGCACGCCGCCCATCTTCTGGATCAGGTCCGGCCCCGGCCGAAGCAGCAGGTGGTACGTGTTGTTGAGCAGAATCTCCGCCCCGGTCCGCTCCACCTGCGCCGGCGTAACGCCCTTCACGGTCCCCTTGGTCCCAACCGGCATGAACGCGGGTGTCTGAAAACTCCCGTGGAGCGTGGTCACCGTCCCCGCGCGCGCTCCGCAGGTGGCAGACTTCGCCCGAATCTCAAATCGCAACGGCGCCGGCATGGACCATCATTGCTCGGTTTTCGGATTGAACTCAAAGGGCTCAGAGATCGCAAAGAAGCAATTCGCTCCTCGAGCGCCCTCGACTCCGCTCAAATCCCCTCTCCTCTTTGAGTTCCTTGAGCCCTTTGAGTTGAAAGGCCTTTTCAAATCCCCCTCAACCGATCCGTGTCCGCCGCGAGAATCCGCTTCTCCTTCTCGCTCAAACTCGCCACCCCGCCCGACCGAACCTTGTCCAGTATCCGGTCCACCTCTGTCCGATCGACCGCCCCGCCGCCGCGCAGCCAGCCCCAGCCCTGCTTCTGCTTCCGCGGCTTGCGCGAATCGCTGAACACATCAAAGAAATCCCGCAGAAGGTGAGCATTGCGGATGAAGAAGTACCCCGCGATCGCCCCGCCCAGGTGCGCCGCCTCGCCGCCCGCGTTCTTGGCCCCCATGAAGAGATTGATCATCGACAGCGCCACGAACCCGTACGCAAACGTCCGCATCTTGAGCGCGATCGGCGGAAAAATGAGCTGCACCACCGTGTTTGGCTCGATCTTCGCGCACGCCATGATCACACCGAACACTCCAGCCGACGCCCCAATCAATGGCACCGTCGTCAGGTGGAAGAGCAACCCGGGCACCGCCGTGATCCCCATCGAGTCCGCGATGACACCCAAGAGATTCAGCAGCAGGTACATCACGCCACCGAAGATCCCCGTCACGAGGTAGAACGCCAGATACCGCTGCCCGCCCAAGTATCTTTCAACCGTCGGCCCGAAGACGTACAGCCCGAGCATGTTGAAGAACAGGTGCATCAGGCTGGCGTGCAGAAACTGGAACGTGATGAACCGCCAGACCTGTGCCTCGAAGATTTTCTGAGTCGAAAAATGCCCGATCGCGTCCAGCGGCTTCTGCACCGTGAAGTACGCCTCGCCCACCGGCTCCCCCGATTGCGGGTTGACCATCGGCCGTATCAGCCGCTGGCCCGCCGTCGTCACCTGCTGCTTCGTCGCCGGCTCTCCGTTGGGCAGGAAGTACTGCTGGTGCATCACGCTCCCCAGCGGCGCTCGCAACTCAGTCAAAAGAGGCGTCCCCGGCCTCACCCAGAACGCCCCGATGACAAAAACCGCGACATTGATCGCGATGATCCAAGTGTTCACCGACCAGAACTTGAGCCGCCCGAACATCGGCGTCCGTTCCGGTTCCCACGCATATTGCCGATCCGCCAAGCCCATCCAAGCCTCTGGTTTCTGAAGCCCCCTCCCTGGGGGAGGGGGTTAGGGGAAGGGAGGATTAGCTTCCGATCCCGAATCGGCCGCAACCTCCCGCCGACTCTATCGGCAATCACCCTTCCGAGTTCTGACCGCCCTCCGAATCCCCGCCTTGACACCCCACGCCTCGTTGTCTCCTTCTGCTTTAGCCCATGTCCACGACCACCCCCGGACTCGTGAAGACCAGCGCCACCCCTACATCCTGCACTCGAAGCGCCCTGCCGATAGCCTGCCGGTACGCCTCCATCTGCGCTCGGTAGCCCTCGGCCGCCGCGCCAACACCGGTCGAATCAACCCGGTCGGTCTTGAAATCGAGCACTTCCGCCCACGCCGGCCTTCCTCCTTCAATCCCGATCACGACTCGATCAACCCGCCCGCTCACGAGCCCCTCGTCGCTCCATGCGAGCGCCCATTCCCGCGCCACGTTCACCGTGCCCCCCCGGCCCTCGTACCGCTTCCGCGAAAGCGCCGCCCCGATCGGCCCTGTCAGCGCTGCTCGGAACGCCGCAAGTTGTTCCCGAGCCTCTTCGCCTTCGCAGCCGAATCGGCGCGCCGATTCAAGCAAGATCGCGTCGTCCGCCTTCCAATCGTCCGCCCATTCGACGCTCTCCATCCACGCGTGCCACACGTGCCCGATCCGTCTCGCGGCAAGGTTTCCTCCGCTCCCCCTGAGGATGTCCGCGATCGCTTGCACCGTCTTACGTTTCGAGGGCGCCCGGCCGCGCCCGCCGCCCTCCGGCGCCGGGACAAACCGCAGCGTCACCGGCCTGGTCGCCCACGCCTGCTTTTCGCGCGGTCGCTCGCTCAGGATCGCACCCTGCTCGGCCTTCCACTCCCATCGTTTGATCTCCCCCGGCTCCGGACTCGCGCGGCCGGGCGCCAGCGCCGCACGCAGAACAGCCGCGCTCGTCAGCGAGCTCTGAGAATCTTCCACATTCGCGACGATCATCTCCAGCCGCACCCGCGCCCGCGTCAGCGCGACGTACAACCCGCTCAGTTCTTCCCGCACCTGGCGAGCTCGAGAGCGGTCCGCGATCGCCATCAGCCGCGCATCGCACGCCTGCAATTCCTCGCCGGGCCACAGCGTTACGGCTTCGACCGGCGCCAGCGGATCTTCCTCACCCTTCATTCCGCGGTCCACCACCACTCGCGGCGGTTGGCCTCTCCACTTCCGCTCCAGATCCATCATCACCACCGCATCCCACTCGAGCCCCTTTGCCCGGTGCACCGTCATGACGCTCACGAATCCTTCGGAAGGGTCATTCACCGCAGAGTCCTCGACAAGCCGGATGAACTCCGGAATGCGTCCGCCGGCGCGAGCATCAAACACGGCCGCCAACCGCTCCACCCGACCGATCCGATCCCGTCCGCGCTCGGAAAGTCGGTCTTCAACCTTCCCGCGCAGCCACGACACCAACCCCGCAATTCCATCTTGCGCGATCCGCTCTCGCAGCTCGCGCGAAACCCGTTCACCCAGTTCTTCCCCCAGCGGCGAACTCATCTGGAGCGCCCCCGCGAACGCCGATTTCCCCACGTGATATTGCGACGCGCTGTCCCCGGGGTGTTCCGCCAACTGCAGCACGCTCAGAATCGCATTCACGCACGGCTCGTCCGTGAGCGGATGCCCCTTTTCCTGCGCCGCGAAAATCCCCCGCTTCCGCAGGCGATGGATCAGCCGCGGAATCGGCCCGTTCGTCCGCGTCAGCACGCCCACACGCCACTCCGGCCGCTCCTTCGTGATCACAATCACCCGCTCCACCGCTTCGTCGATCACGACATCCTCGGCGCTCTCCCCATCCCCCGCCGCCCGAGCCTGGAGAAGCCGGACCGATCCATCCAGGTCCTTCGCCGCCGTGTGTGTCTCGAAGTTCCGCTTCCAACGCGCCGCGACGTCCGCAAAGTCCGCCATCGCGGTGTTCCGCTCGATCCCCTCGAACACCGCATTCACCACATCCAGCACCGCCCTCGACGATCGCCAGCTCCTGGCCATCGTTCCCGGCACTCCCAGCCCCAGCCGCTCGCTCAACCCCGCAAGCAGTTCCGGCTCCGCGCCTCGCCACCCGTAGATCGACTGCTTCACATCGCCAACCGCGAAAACACTGCGCCCCGGCGACTCCTGCCCCACGATTTCCCGCAGCAGCGGCTCCAGCACCAAGTACTGCACACGCGACGTGTCCTGGAATTCATCCAGCAGAATCGAATCCATCCCCGAATCCATCCGGAACGAAAGCCAGTCGCTCTTCTCCCGAGGCAGCGTCAGCATTTTCCGAGGCAAATCCTCAAAGGTCAGCGAGTTCTGCTCCTCCTTCACCCCCGCGTAGGCGCCATCGAAAGCCCGCGCCAGCGCACCCGCCGAACCCGACATCGCCGCCAGTTCATGCACGGCCTTTGCCGCGGCGTGCGTCGTCAAACGCGAGACGACCTCTGCAATCTCCGGCGGGATGCGGGCACGCGAATAGTCCGCCTTACCGGCACGCACCGCGCACACCAGGCCTATGCCGAGCACCGCCTTCCAATCCTCCCGCGCGAAGCAGTCCTCGATCGCGGCACGCGAATTCGCAAAGTGCTTGTTGGGAGTTCCGCTCCCCGTCATTACTGGTGGCAGTTCCAGCAGCCCGCGCCGTGCCGCTCGCACGTCCTCGTCCGAGAGCATTCCCTCGCCGCCCGAGACGATCGCCCCCCACTTCTCTGCCGTCCCGCCGCATTCCATGTACGCCCCGTGCAGATCTTCCGCCCGACTCAGCAACTCCCGCCGCGGCAGCATCGGCAATGCGCCACCGTTCAATCCCTCCAGAATCACCATCAGCGCGGTCGCGTCGAGCCGTTCGCAGACGCGGTCGATCGCCTTCTCTTTCGCCTCAGCAATCTCAACATCGTCGAGAATGCGCCAGCCCGGCGTGAGCCCCAATTCCGGCGCAAACGCCCTCCCAACTTCCGCAAAGAACGAGTCCAGCGTCTGCACCCGCACCCGGTCCATGCGTCGCACCAGCCCGATCACCAGTTCTCTCGCTTCCCTGGCGCTCACCTCCCGCCCAACGCTCTCTCGTAGCTCCGCGCGCCCTCTGTCGCTGCTCTCATCCGCCGCCGCAAGCAGCCGAACCAGAACCTTCGCAAACATCTCCGCCGCGGCCTTCCGCGTAAACGTCGTCGCAAGGATCCGATCCGCCGCGCCACCCGCCGCATTCTCCACAAGCGCCCTGACATACCGCCCGGCTAACTCGTGCGTCTTCCCCGATCCGGCCGACGCCAATATCACGGAGGGCTCTCGGGAGGTTCCTCCCCGTCGGAGGGGGTTGGGGATGGGTTCTCTTCGCCCCCGACCGGGAATAGACGAATCCGACGCCATCACTCCTCCCCCTCTTCCCCGGTCTCAAGTAACGTAACCCCGCACAGCCGGGCAATCGCCCCATTCCCGTGTGTATCTTCACCAAGTCCGAATTCCCCGCGCAGCACCGCCGCCAGAATCTCCTTCGCGCGCCTCTCCGCATCCACAAACTCCGCCTCGCCCCATCCCGCGATTGCAACCTCCCCCTTTTCCGATTCTCTCGGAAGAAGGAAATATCCAACCTTTGCCCAATCCGCCTGCTTCTTGCTCATCCTCCAAATCGCCGCGTACAGCGGCAATTGCAGATCACACCACTCTTTCTTGAAGTGCTTCTTCTCCGGATTGATCGGTTTCTCGCCAGTTTTGTAATCAAGCACCAGCCACTCGTCCCCCCGCCGGTCGATCCGATCAATCCGCCCCCGCAGCCGGATTGGCACGCCGCCGATGTCGAGCGAAGCTTCCGGAACCGCCTCCCACTCCGTCTCCACAGGGCGCCACCCTTTGGCCGCGTGCCCCGCCTGCACCCGCGCAAACGTCCTCAGCCTCCGCTTCGCGACCTCGATCTGCACATCGCGCACCGCCGCGAGTTTCTTCGTCGGCATCCGATCCACCTCCGCCCGGAGCCCGTCGAGCGCCCACTCCTCGATCTCCTCCGCGCGTGTGCTCGCGGTCAGTCCGCTCGCCCGAAACGACTTCAAAACATCGTGCAGCGCAGTCCCGATCGCCAGCGGATCGATTTCCCCCGCCGATTCCTCGACCTCGCAAACCCGCGCGACGTGCTTCAGGAAAAACACATACGGCGAATGGATGTACTCCGCAAACGCCGTCGCCCGCACGCTGGTGGGAGGCTCCATAGCGTGCGTCGGAGCAAGCGGAAACGCCGCGAGGTCCCCCTTCGCCGCCGCGTCCGCATTGGTGGCGTTGAACCTCGGCGCCTCCGACACGTCGCTCGTCAGCCTCTTCACTCGCGCCAGCGCCTCCTCTTCCCCGCACGCAAAAACAAACCGGCTCGGCTTCAGCGGATTCCCCTCGTCATCCCGCTTCGCCACCACCGCCCACAAGCCCCCCGTCTTCTCCCGCGATCGCACCATCCCCTCGAGCAGAAACGCATCACGCGCCGCCCGCGTCTCTCCATTCGGCATCCCCAGTTTCCACCGCACGCCCTCAGGCAACAGCGGATCCTCCACCTTCCCCCGCGGCACCATCCCTTCGTTCAATCCCGCAATGACCACGTACGGCGACCGATCCACCGCCGCCTCGAGCCAGCCCAGCAACTCGACACTCCCGCGCCGCGCATCCTCCGCGATCACGCCGCCCTCGATCGCCCCCAGCAGCAGCTCAATCGCCCGCCACGCGCTTACCCGCCCGAACATTGCCGACGACCCTTCAAGTTCTGCCATCGCCAGCGCAATTTGCTCCGCCGCCTGCGCCTCGCGGGCCGGCAATTCCATCCCGTCATACACGCGCTCGAGCACACTCCGCACGCCCATGAGCTGTTCGGAGATCGGCGCGATGCCCTCCCGAAGCCCGAGCAGTCCGTCCACCAGCCCTCCGACCGCAGCTGGAATTCCGATCAGGTCTCGCCCCCGCGCACCCGGGCTCGTCACCCCGCTCTCGTCCACGCGCCGCAGCCATTTGGTCTCACCGATCCTCCCACTGACCAATCGCTCGATCTCCGGCCGCTTCGCGAGCCTCGCCAGCGTTTCCGCATTGCCCTCCCTCGCATGCTCCATCACCCGCGCCAGCAGCTTCACGATCGACCGCGCGCCCACCGGCTCTCCCGCGGCATCGTGAAACTCAAGCCCCGGAACATTCTCTGTTCCGACCCGCAAGGCCCGGCTCATCGCCGCCTCCGGTGCGCACACGCTCACGTCCCGCGCCGTCAGGCCACGATGTTCCTCCGTCCACGCCGCAACTCGGCCGATCGTCCGCCGCGCCGCGTCGTCAAAGTCCTCCGCAAACTCGATCGCCTCGCCACGCAGACCAATCCGGCGTTCCGACCCATCCGCACGCACGCAACCAAGTTCGTCAACCCACGCCGCGCTCTCCGGCCCACCAAAGACCAGGGCCCGAACCGACCGCCCGCTACGGGCAAGCGCCGCGCGCGAGGCTCGGTCTAACTCCACGATCCCGACAAGGACCACCTCTCGCTCGTTCAAGTCCGCCCCAGTGGCGTCATTCAGCCGCACGAGGTGCGACTGGTGCCCATCTTCCAGCCCGCTCTCTCCGAGCAGACCCAGGTACGCAACCCGCACCCGCTCAATCGCCTCCCATTTCGCCTCTTCCCCGAACTGTTTCAACTCCGGACACCGCTCCGGAACCTCCCGCGGCAAGATCAATTCCCGCGCCAGTTCTCCCACCGTCGCGTCCAGCATCATCCCGAGCCGCAACCACTCCGCCGCCGCGTCGTCCGCCGGGCGCCGCTTCAGGATCGCCTCAAAGTCCTTTCCGTCAGCCTCGCGCAACGCCCGTCCCCAAGCCATGCCTCGAAAAAGGCCAGACGCGACGTTGCCCTCCGAATCGCCCAGCAATTCCCCGCAGAGCTCTCCCGGCGTGATCACGCGTCCCGGAGAAACCCATCGCCCGCGCTTCTCGCCGGTCGTCACCAGTTCCGCAAGCAATTCCCGCGCAAACCGACGTCCCGGCGTCACCAGCAGCACGCCCGACAGATCAATCCCGCCTCCGAGTGTGCCCGTCTCGTACGCCTGCGCAAGCCACTCCCCCGCCGATTCCAGCAGCGGTTGATCCCACCCGAGTTCCAATCGCTCAACCCGCATTTCCGCCGCTCCCGGACGCAGCCGTGCGCCCGTGGTACGGTATCAGTTCTATCCTCGACGCCCGACCCAAGGGCATTTCCACGGAACCACCCATGCTCATCACCCGCCCCGCGCTTTTCGCGTCGCTCGCCCTCCTCTCGCTCTCGGCTTTCGCCGAGCCCGCCAAGCCGCGCACCGGCCTCATCCAATACCCCTCCATCAGCCCCGACGGCCAGACGCTGGTCTTTTCCGCCGCTGGCGATCTCTGGGCCGTCCCCCGCTCCGGCGGCATCGCCACCCGCCTCACCTCTCACCCGGCCGAAGACCGTCGCTCCGCTTTCTCTCCTGACGGCAAGCTCCTCGCCTTTGAGTCCGAGCGCGACGGCGCACGCACGATCTACGTCGCCTCATTCGAGCGGGGCCCAACAGGTGTCGCCCTCGGACCCGTGCGTCGCGTCACCACAACCGACCGCGCTCAGAATCTGTCCGGATTCTCGCCCGACGGCAAGTACGTCCTATTCACCTCAAACCAGGAGCCGAGCATCTACCGCTCCAATCGCCTCTTCAAGGCTCCCTTGGACGGCGGCCCCATCGAACGCATCTCCGGCGCCTTCGGCACGTTCCCGCGCATGTCCGCGGACGGCAAGAGCATCGTCTTCACCCACGGCCGCGTCGATTTCACCCGCCCCAAGTACAACGGCTCCGGCGCCCCCGACATCTGGCGTTCCGACCTCGCCGGCGCCACGTTCGAACAGGTGACCACCGACGCCCACTCCGACGCCGACCCCTGGTTCCTTCCCGACGGCTCGATCGTGTATCTCTCTTCGAAGTCCGGCGAGTACAACATCCGCCGCATCCCGGCCGGCAAGACCGACGCCGCCGCGACCGACCTCACCAATTTCCAGCCCTCCAATTCCGACATCACCATCGGCCACGGCGTGCGCGATCTCGCCGTCAACGCCAAGGGCGATACCGCCGCCTTCGAGGTCTGGGACACGCTCTACACCCTCGACCTCAACACTCCCAACGCCAAGCCCCAACCCGTCGCTGTTTCCTTCTCCGCCGACTTCGCCGACCTCGACTGGCAGCGCCTCAACGTCGGCAAGGAGGTCGTCGAAGAGGCAGTCAGCCCCGACGGCAAGACTCTCGCCGTCATCGCCCGTGGTCAGGTCTTCGTCCGCGCCACCGACGAGAACTACCCGACCCGTCGCGTCACCACCGGCTCCGGCCGCGCCCGCGGCCTCGCATGGTCACCCGACAATCGCGTCCTCTACTTCGCCAGCGACGATACCGGCGCGTACCAGCTCTACTACGCCACTGTCGCCCTCACCAAGTCCGACCTTGGACCGCCCGAAGAAAAGAAAGAAGAGAAGAAGGCCGACGCCAAGTCCGACGACAAGAAACCAGATGCGAAACCCGAGGAAAAGAAAGATGAGGCCAAGGACGACTCCAAGAAGGATGACAAGAAGGACGAGAAGAAAGAAGACAAGTCCAAGCCAGACCTCGGCAAGCGCTGGTCCGAATCGCTCACCTTCAACATTCACAAGCTCGAACCCGCCGGCCTCACACCGGGCAAGAACGACGGCGTCCTCGGCACCGAACTCCGAGATCCCACGCCCTCGCCCGACGGAAAATCGCTGATCTTTGTCCGAGGCCTCGGCGACACCATCCTGATGGACCTCGCCACCAAGTCTTGCCGCGTCCTCTGGGAGGGTTGGAACGCCCCCGAAGTCGTCTGGTCCCCCGACTCACGCCACATCGTCTACGCGGTGGAGGACCTCGATTTCAATTCCGACATCTGGCTCCTCGACACCAAGCCCGGCGACGACGGCAAGATGCAACCCGCCGTCAACCTGACCCGTCACCCGGACCTTGATATCTCCCCCCGGCTCACCGCCGACGGAAAGGTCCTCTACTTCCTCAGCGAGCGCTCCGAGCAGAACGGTCAGTTCCAGATCTACGCCCTCGCCCTCGACAAGTCTTTCGATGCCCTCCGCCCCTACGAACTCGAGGAGTATTTCAAGAAGGCCGCCGAAGCCGCCAAGAAACGCAAGCCCATCGATCCCGTCGAGTGGGACAAGCCCGCGACGCCCAAGTCCGACACTCCCAAGGCCGAAGACAAACCCGCGGATGACAAGGGCGGGGACAAAGCTTCCGACAAGAAGGAAGAGAAGAAAATCGACGCCGCCAAGCAACTCCGCTTCGACGTCGCCGACGCCTACCTGCGCCTCCGCCGCATCACCAGCGGCACACCCATCAACTCCGGCCAGCTCGCCATTACACCCGCCGGCGACCGCATCATCTTCCTCGCGCCCGGCGAACCCGACCCCTCGCTCGTCTCCATCACATACAAGGGCGACGACCGCAAGTCCATCCAGTCCGGCGCCGTCTCCGGTGTCAGCACCACCCTCACCGGTGACAAGGTCTATTTCATCCGCCAGGGCGCTGTCTCGTCTTCCACTCCCTCCGGCGGCAAGGTCGATGCACTGCCGATCGACGCCACCATCACGATCGACATCGCCAAGCAGCAGCGCCAGAAGTTCATGGAAGCCGCCCGCATCCTCGGCAACCAGTTCTACCACCCGACGCTCAAAGGCCTGAATTGGAAGGGCCTCTCCGACCGCTACGTCACGCTCGCCGAATCCACCCGCACCGTCGGCGAATTCGAACGCGTCACCATGATGCTCTTCGGCGAACTTGAGGGTTCGCACGTCGGCGTCTTCCCGCCCCCCGGCAGCGCCCCGGCCGCGCTCAACACCGGCTACCTCGGACTCGACGTCAAGGCCGTCCCCGGCGGCTTCGAGGTCGTCCGCATCCTCCCGCGCTCCCCCGCCGACGCCTTCCAGGCCGCGGACGAAAAGGTCCGCGTCATGAGACTCCAGGTGGGAGATGTGATCACCTCCATCGACGGCGAGCCTCTCGCGGCCGACCCCGGCGCTATGCCGAAGACCGATCTCGCCGCAGCCATGATCGGCAAGGCAGGGAAGGAGACCCTCGTGGGCTTCACCCGCAAGTCCGATGTCCCCGATCCCGCCACAAACACCATCAAGCCCCGCGCCGCGCTTCTCACCCCGCTCTCGAGCGCCGCAGACGTTGACCTCCGCTACAACGATGAAGCCCTGCGCCGCGCCGCGATGGTCGAAAAACTCTCTGGCGGCAAGCTCGGCTACCTCCACATCCGCGCGATGGGCCAGGCCTCGGTGGATGACTACGAGCGTGACCTCTACGCCGCCGCCGACGGAAAGCTCGGCCTCATCATCGACGTCCGCGACAACGGAGGAGGCAGCACGGCCGACATCCTGCTCGCCTCCCTCACCGCGCCGCGCCACGCCTACGCCATCCAGCGCGGCGCCGATCCCGCCACGGTGAAGCACGACGCCTACCCGCGCGACCGCCGCCTCATCTACGGCTACTCCCGCGAGATCTCCGTCCTCATCAACGAGAACTCCTTCTCCAACGCCGAGATCTTCGCCCATGCTGTCAAGAACATCAACCGCGGCAAACTCGTCGGCACCGCTACCTACGGCGGCGTCATCTCAACGGGCGCAGCGACCCTCATCGACGGCACCGCCGTACGAACTCCCGGCCGCGGCTGGTACATCAGCAAAGACCACAAAGACATGGAGTCCAACGGCGCCAAGCCCGACATCGCCGTTCCTCAAACCCCAGCCGACGAAGCCGCCGACCGCGACCCCCAACTCGAAGCCGCCGTCAAAGAACTCCTCCAACGCGCCAAAGAACCCGACTAAGTCCACCAGCGCACGCAACCACGCGAGCGCGGCCGGTTGCGCAATTCTGGAGCCCCCTCCCCGATGGGAGCGAGGGTTGGGGGTGGGTTTGCATGCGTTGCCAATCGCTCACCCCACAACGGACTCGTCATCGCCTGTCCGGCGCGCCAATTGCGGTCGCGCGCAAGACATCCGACATCCGACATCCGACATCCGACATCCGACATCCGACATCCGACATCCGACATCCGACATCGCTCAGTCGCCAAAAGCCGCCCGGCCCTTGCCTTCCCTTCTCCCCCGCTGCCAGCGGGGGAGATGTTACGAGCGAGTCCTCGAGCAAGTGACAGAGGGGGTGACGGGACCACCCAAATCCGCGCAGTATCCTCTCCCTCCGTGCTCTCCCGCATCCTCATCATCCGCCCAAGCGCCCTCGGCGATGTCTGCCGCTCCGTCCCCGCGCTCGCCTCTCTCCGCGCCGCCTACCCGCACGCCCGCATTGACTGGCTTGTGCAGGATTCCTTCGCCGACGCCATCCGCCATCACCCCGCTCTCACCAACACCGTCGAATTCCGCCGCAAGGAACTCGGCGCAACACTGCGCCGAGGCAACCTCGCCCCAACCCGCACCTTCCTCCGCACCCTACGCGATCAGCACTACGACCTCGTCTACGACCTGCAAGGCCTCTTCCGCAGCGGCCTCTTCGCCTGGGCCACCCGCGCCCCGCGCCGCGTCGGCCTCGCCAACGCCCGCGAACTCGGCTGGCTCGGCCTGACCGAAAAGTACGACATTCCGCGCGACGTCCACACCGTCGATCGCATGCTCGAGGTGATCCGCCTCTCCGGCGTTCAAGTCGTCCCCGACATGCGCCTCTACCCGCCACCGGTCGCCATCGCGAAAATCAGCAACGACCCCGAACTCGCCTCGCGCCGCTTCGCCCTGCTCGCTCCAACAAGTCGCTGGGAAGCCAAGCGCTGGCCCGCCGACCGCTTCGCTTCGGTGGCAATCGAACTGCTCAACCGCGGCTACGACCGCATCGTTCTTACCGGCGCCCCCGGCGAGCGCGATCAGTGCGCCCCGCTCCTCGAACTCGCCAAGCGCGAGCCCCGCGTCCTCGATCGCATCGGCAAGACCTCGATCGGCGACCTCCTCGCTCTCACCCAGGCCGCCTCGCTCGTCATCGGAAACGACTCCGCCGTCCTCCACATGGCCGTCGCCTTCGACCGCCCCCTGATCGCCCTCTACGGCCCCACCAGCATCGCCCGCGTCGGCCCCTACAAACGCGAGAAAGACGTTCTCCAGCACGCAAGCGCCGCCGACGCGATTACCCACAAAGATGAATCCAACCGCGTCCTGATGGAAAACATCACAATCGCGGAAGTTCTTGAACGCCTCTGAAGCTGCTCTGCACGTTCAGAACGAGCCCGGAACGAAGCGAACCGCCGCGCAGCGGCAGGTTCGCGCAGTGATGGGCACCCGGACGAACGAGACTTCCCCGATTCCGATCCAGCCCCGACAGCCCGGATCCCCATTTGCCTCCCCCGCCCCCTCCCGTAGCATCACCCCGCACACGTGTGCCCGTAGCTCAACTGGATAGAGCGCTGCCCTCCGAAGGCAGAGGTTACAGGTTCAACTCCTGTCGGGCATGCCATTGCGCCGAGCTGCGCACGGAGGCGCTCGCGAGCGCACAAGCGCGCTCGAGCAAAACAACGATTCTGAGGGATCGACAAATCGAGCGCAAGCCCTTGCCGCCGCAGTAGCAATGCCCATCTTCGCCCGGCGCCCGCGTGCGCCCCCGTGCGCACTTCCGCGTCCGACGCCCCTCTGTATAGAGGAGCCTGCCCATGTCAACCCAAGCCGCCAAATGCCGCCTCGACGATGTCCTGTCCTTCTACCTGATGGAGCCCGGCACCCTGACCGAACTCTCCGTCGAATTCGACATCCCGGTCGCCGATCTCGCGAAGATGCTCGCCTCGCCCGAGGCCCGTGCTGTCCTTGCCGCGGCCCGTCGGGCCGAGCGAGACCGCCTCGACCTCCTTGAAATGCGTGCCCGCTCCCGCGCGCTGGATTCTCTTATCCGCTTCACATACCCCGGAAATAGGACCATCGACGCGCGCGAATCCGAACGCAAAGCTGCCGAAGCACTGCTCCGCACCACTGTTCGCACCCGGAACACGCTCGCGCCAAAACATCGCACTCCCATGCAACCACCGCCCGCCGCCCCGAGGCCTTCTGCCGCTTCAGCGCCCTCCTCGTCTCTTTCCGCAAACTCCAAACCCGCGGCAGATCTCGTCCATTCCGCAAGCCCCACCCCTGGCCTTGCACACACGCCTCCCGTGCCGGATGATCTGGTGCGACAACTCGCACCACCGCTCGCGCGGGAAGAGAGCCATCAGCTTTCGCTCGATCGTGCGCACGTCATCGCCCTCCTTGGCCAGCCCGAATCGGACCGCCAACCGTTGGATGTGCGTGTCCACGACAAACCCCTCGTTGATTCCGAAGCAGTTCCCCAGCACGACGTTGGCGGTCTTCCGCGCGACGCCGGGCAACAGGATCAACTCCGCCATCGTTCGCGGCACCTCGCCCCCGAATCGCTCGACCAGCATCCTGCTCGCGCCGACGATGTTCCTGGCCTTGTTCCGATAGAGCCCGATCGACCGGATGAACGGCTCAACCTCGGTCGGCTGAGCCCTGGCGAACGCCCCGGCATCAGGGAACCGCCGAAAGAGACCCGGAGTGACCTTGTTCACCCCCACATCAGTGGTTTGGGCTGACAGAATTGTCGCGATCAGAAGCTGGAAGGGATTCTCGTGCACCAGCTCGCACACCGCGTCCGGATACCGTGCGCGAAGCGCATCGGCCAATCGCAGGGCGCGAGCCTTCGCCGCTTCGGATACACGCGCGGCGGAGGCTCGCGCGCCGATCCCTCGCGGAGGCTTCGCGACCGAACGCCGGGCGGTTCGGTGAACCCGACTCTTGCCGGTGGTGGA
Organism: Phycisphaerales bacterium; assembly: GCA_044221315.1. Classification (GTDB taxonomy): domain Bacteria; phylum Planctomycetota; class Phycisphaerae; order Phycisphaerales; family UBA1924; genus JAFEBO01. The sequence goes on from JBGAPK010000004.1 coordinate 107,790, forward strand.
CTTTTCTGAAGAGGTCTTTGGCATCGTGCCTTTCGCCCAGAGAGGGCTCGATCGTTGCGGAGGATCAGATGGGATTCCCGGGATTGAAGCGTGGCCGGCAAGGCCGCCAGGCCTCCGGTAGAACGGCTGGGACTGCCCAGACCTTGTACGCCGAAAACGCTCCCCCGTGCCCACGCTCAATTTCCGCGAGCGTTACCCGGCAGGCGCTCACAATTCCTAGTCCGAATAACTCAGATTCTCCGCAACTCCCTCACAAACTATTGACGCTCGCCCCACATTCCGGGAGAATGCACCCGTCAATAGGAATGGGCGATGGACCGCCCCGTTTGAGAGGGACAACATGCGCTTCCGCACTTTCGTATCTGGCGCGCTCGCCGCGCCGCTGCGTCTTCTCGCAGCGCTGGTCGCGTTGTGCAATGTTCGCCTCTCGGCGCTGTTGCTTCCCAAGCCGGTCCCGGTCACGTACCGCCGGCCCTCGCGTCCCGTCCGCTGAAAAGCGCCGGTCGCCACAACCTGTATTCACTCCGACCACCGAGCCAAGTGGTGTTTGGCTCGGTGGTTCTTTTTGGAGAACGCGTGCTTGGCCATCGGAGCCCGCGACCGCGCCGGGCAAGTCATCCCTTTGCCGACAAACCTCCTTCACACTTGATTTCTTCTCTGTGCCTCGGTGCCTCTGTGGTGAACTCTTTTCCTCACATCCGCGCGAGCCGCTCAAGAAGTACGGAAGGCTCCGACTCGATCACGATGAACTCCCGGTGAGGCAACCTCAAGAACCCCGCCTCCCCCGCGCGATCGAGAAACTCCATCAGCGGATCAAAGAACCCCCCCACGTCCAGCATCCCCACCGGCTTGGAGTGAATCCCGAGCTGCGCCCACGCCAGGATTTCGAACATCTCATCCAGCGTCCCGAACCCGCCCGGCAGCGCGACGAACGCCTCCGCCATCGTCGCCATCGTCATCTTCCGCTCGTGCATCGTCTCCACGATCCGCATGTTCGGCACGTCCCGGTGGGCCAGCTCCTTGTCCACCAGCTGCCGCGTAATGACGCCGGTCACTCTTCCCCGTTCCGACAGCGCGCCATTCGCCACGGCGCCCATCAGCCCGACACTCCCGCCTCCATAGACCAGCGTCCGCCCCGAGCGCGCGATCGCCGCTCCCATCTCACCCGCCGCCCGCGCAAACGCCGGATCACGACCCGGTGCCGCACCGCAAAAAACTGCAATCGCCCTTGGCATTCCCGCAGCGTATCGCCCTTATACCGTCAGCACCAATGACGACGAGCCCGCCAATCACCAAGGCCAGCCCGCCCGAGACCCGCACCGCCGGCGCCCCCACCGCGCTGCCCGCGGTCTACTCCTTCACCTTCTGCAACAGCCTCTCCGCCGGCCTCGTCACCAGCGGAATCTACGTCATCACCGCCGAGGGATTCGGCTTTTCCGCGCTGCAGAATTTCACTCTCGGCGTCATCCTCGGCGTCATGTACATCGTCGGGGCACTCTCCGCTCAGCGGATGACAGAGGCCCTCCGCCGAGTCTTGCCCGGCCTCAACGGACGGGCCATCCTCGTCTCCATCATGCTCGCCCTTGGCGCACTCACCACGCTTCCGGCCTTCGCCTACGGACTCTGGAAGCCCGACACCTCCCCCGGCACGTGGCCGATCTGGGTCATGATCACCCTCTACAGCCCGATCACCGGCGTGCTCTGGCCAATGGTCGAATCGTTCCTCTCCGGCGGCAGACGCGGCGGCCAGCTCCGCGGCGCCATCGGCCTCTGGAACGTGATCTGGAGTGCCGCCCTGGTGGTCGGCGCGTGGGCGGTCTCCGGATACGTCCGACTCGCTCCCGGCGCCGCGCTTGTCGCGCTCGGCGGGCTTCAGGTTCTCTCGATCGGATTCCTGTTCTGGTTCCCAAAGGAGCCCGGCGAACACCTCGAGGAAGAACACGCCCCCCTCCCGCCCATCTACGCGGACTTGCTCACGACCTTCCGCGTTCTGCTTCCCTCGTCCTACGTTGTGAGCAGCGCCCTGGGGCCGATCCTGCCCCTTACATGCGCCGCCGTCGGCGTCCCCGCCGAGTGGCAGATGGTGGTAACCAGCGCGTGGCTCCTGCCCCGCTGCCTGGGCTTTCTCACGCTGGAACGCTGGCACGGCTGGCACGGACGCTGGTCGGCGCCCGTCGTCGGGGGGCTTCTGGTCGCGGGCGGTTTCGCGCTGGCGATCCTCGCATGGTCCATGGCCGAGCACGCCGCACTGCCCGGGCTCAACACATCCGCCCTCGCGCTCCTGCTCGCGGGCCTCGCCAGTTTTGGCTTTGGAATGTCCGTCATCTACGCCGGGGCAATCTACTACGCGATGGAAGTCGGGGCCGCCGAAGTAGAGGCCGGAGGCATGCACGAGGCCCTTATCGGCGTCGGGTACACGGGCGGCCCGCTGCTCGGTCTGCTCGCCGTCTCCGCCCAGCGGGCCGGGGCGATTTCCGAGAAGGCCGTGAGCACCGTCATCCTTCTCGGCGTGCTTCTTGTGCTTGCCGTTGCTGCCGGCGTGGTGGTCAAGCGGGTGCGCGATGGGCACCGCAAGCATTCGAAGAAATAAGGAAACGACTCGCTACGGGCAGAGCAGGGCGTCGTAGGCAACCGCGAAGATCACGAAATCGGAGTCGTCCACGACCGTGTCGTTGTTCAGGTCGGCCGGGCACGGAGTCCCGCAGAGGAGCTGGTCGTACGCCACAGCGAAGATCACAAAGTCGGAGTCGTCCACCACACCGTCGCCATTGAGATCGGCCGGGCAAGGGGCTTTGACCGTGAAGGTGATGCGGGCGTTGTTGGTGACGACAGCAGCGCCCGCCGTCAGCGCGTAATCGGCCAGGTTGGTGTTGCTCGCACCCGTCGCGGCGCCGGTGTACTGCACCGCCTTGTTGCCTCCGGTCGGAAGCGCGACACCAAACGCCGGGGCCGCGTTGCCGTTGGTGTCGTTGGTGAAATCGACGGCGAGCAGGCCCGTGTACGCAGCGCCGCCCCAGCCCAGGGACCACCAGACGTTTCCGCCGTCGAACTCGAAGCTGATCTTCCCTGCCGCCAGGTACGACAGAGGGATCGGGTTGGTCATGGTGAAATCGGGAACGCACGTTGGATTGGTCTTGCTCTTGAAGGAGTTCGTACAGACCAGGATTGTGTCGCCTCCCGCGGAATTGGCAACGTTTGTCGTGAAGTCAATGAGAAGAACCGGGTTCGCGCCGTTGGCGTCGTAGGCCTTCAAACGCCCGGCCGACACGATATTCTGCCCCGCGAACCGCTGGCGAAGCTGGATGGCCTGCGCGGTCTTGTCACCGTTCACGCCGCCGATCACCAGTTGGATCTGCATGACGTGGTGGTTGGCGAGGGCGGTTCCCGCGATCGAGGTCACGGCCACGAGCGACGAAAGGATCGAACGGTTCATGTTTGGATCTCCTTATTCCCGCAAAGTCCGGGCCCACCTTCGCCTCGGTCCCAATCCCCCATGTTTGCAGCCCGATCGGGTCTTGCGAAAATCCCGCCGAATCACGCTTTCTTCGCCCCCACGACGGCCCCGGCCCCCGCCGAGACCGTCGAGGGCAGGAGCCCCATCAGGAACGATCGTGCCTTCTCGCCTTCCTGCCGCACCAGGTCGACGCCGTGCTCGACCTGATGCTGGGCGCCTGCCCAGTCGAGGGTGATGATCCCCATGTACTTGAGGGCGACGATCCCCGCCACGATCAACCCCGCGACGAGGAGAACGCTGCGAAGGACTTTCTTGAGCACATACGCGACGAAGAAGGCGCCGATGAAACTCAGTCCGAACCGGGCGGTCGCCGGTCCCGCGCTGTCGATAAGGCGCGTCTGCAATGGCGGCGCGGGGGCATCGGTGAGCGACGAAACGGCGGCCGGCGAGGGCGTCAACGCCGGCCGGGTCGCGAGAGCGTACCCCCACGCGCCGGCGCCGATCAGTGTGATCAATAAGGCCAGACGGAGCGACCAGGAGGCCAGAATCGATGGGCGGGGCGTGGTCTGAGACTGTGCGAATTCCGGGTCGGACATCGGGCCAATCGTACCGCATGCCGCGGGTTTACAATCTGTCCGGACGCATGATGCAGCACGACTCATCCTCGGTCAGCCCGGTTGAGCCCGAGTCCGCCGAGACTCCCAAGTCGGCACTCGAGGCCCACGTGGCGGAGGTGATGCCCGAGCTCTACCGCGAACTCCGGGCGATCGCCGCCAAGTACATGAACCGGGAGCGGCGCGATCACTCGATGCAGGCGACCGAAGTGGTGCACGAGGCGTTCGTGCGTCTGGCGGGCTGGGATAAGGCGATCAAGGTCACCGACCGGGAGCAGTTTCTGGCGGCCGCGGCGGCGGTCATCCGGCGGGTGCTGGTGGACCATGCGCGACGTCGCAACGCGGCCAAGCGCGGGGGCGGCGGCGTGGCGCGCCTTGGCGACATGGAAGCCCCGGCGCGAGACGAACACGGCCCGGAGAGCATTGCCGAACTACTCGAGATCGACAAGGCGATCGACCGGCTGCGGGAACTGAACGAACGCTCGGCGAAGATCGTCGAACTCCGTTTCTTCGGCAGCCTGACCGTCGAGCAGATCGCGCGGGTGCTGCAGATCTCGGAGCGGACGGTCGCCGAGGACTGGCGTTTCGCCCGCGCGTGGCTGCGTCACGAACTGGGCGAAGCGGTGGAAGACGAGAAGGAATAGCCGGCGCTACTTGCCGCCGCGGAATCGGTCCACGATGCGCCGCATGCGATGCCCGAGCCCGGGTGCCGCGGCGACCGGCCTGTCATCGAGGAAACTGCGGATGTCGTCCGCCATCGAGACGGCGGAGGCGTAGCGGCTGGCGGGAGCCTTGGAGAGCGCCTTGAGCGGGATGCTGCTGAGATCCTTGTGCAGTTCCGAGACCAGGTCCGATGGGCTGAGGGCGCGGCGGTCGGCGATGTCGAACATCTTATCCGGGAGTTCCTCCAGCCTTGCCGCGGGTTCGAGGGGAACCTGCTCGGCGAGGATGCGCGGGAAGTCGCCGATGCCGGCGCGCCGGAGCGTGAAGCGGTCGAACGGCGGGACGCCGGAGAGCAGTTCGTAGAGCAGAGCGCCGAGCGCGTAGACGTCGGCCGCTGGGTCGGCCTGATGCGGGGTTTCGCCGGCCTGCTCGGGGGCGAGGTACTCCGGGGCGCCGTGGGCCAGGCGGGCCTGGAGCCATTCGCGCCGGTGGCCGAGGGAATCGTGCAGGGCGCGTGCAACTCCAAAGTCGAGCATCGTGACCGTCGGCACATCGCCCGCCATGCGGACGAGTGCGTTTCCGGGAGTGATGCCGGCGTGGAGGACCCCGCATTGGTGGGCCGCGTGGACGGCCTCGCATGCGTCGAGGAACAGGAGCAGGCGCGCCCGGATCGGCGCGCGGACCCGGTCGCAGTACGAGAGCATTCCTTCGCCCGGAACAAAGTCGGTTGCGACGAAGACACCACCGGCGGGCAAACGGCCGGAATCGAGCAACCGGGGCGAGGGATGCTGACGCAGAGCGCCGAGTGTGCGGTGATCGACCCGGATGCGGGAGAGCACCTCGTCGGCGTGCGACGCGGAAGAAACGAGATCGGCGTGGAGGACTTTGACAACGGCGCGCCGAGAGCGCGCGTCCGGGTTGTTCGCAAGGCTCGTGATGCCGCTGGCGCCCTCGCCGAGAAACTGGAGAATCTTGAAGCGCCCGACAGGCTCGAGCGGCGCGGGCGAACGGGGCTTGGACGTGGGCTTCTCGACGGTCTGGACGATGGGCTTGTCGAGGACGGAACTGTCGGAGTCGTCGTGGCGGAGCAGATTGGAGACTTCGAGAAGCAACCCCGCGTCGTTGGCGCAACGCTGTGCGAGGAATGCACGGCGGGCGTGGCCGCGGAATCGCTGCGCGTCGAGGAATATCTCGCGTACGAGCTTGAAGTGGGCGGCGTCCACGGTGGTGTTGAGCGACTTGGAAACTACATGGTGTTGCGGCAATGGAAACTCACAGCCCGCCCCTGAGAGAAAGCGAAATCGGCCGGACGAGGCTGCGGCCGTGAGGATGGAAACTTGAGCGTCCGGAAAAGGCCGGCTCGGGAAGATCGAGAGTTGAGTGCCCGCTGATCAAGTTGTGCGATTTGGATTGTGTACGGTATCTGGAGGATTCCGAGAATCCGATGCAGGCGGGGGCGGCGAAATCCGCTTCCATGGATGGGAGGGGTGAGTGAGGTCGAGTCTGGGCGAGAGAGAAAGAAATCGTGTGTGACCAGGAAGGGGAAGGCCACACACGACAACAGACGCGGGCGCCGGCTCTCGTGGGCCGGCGCCCGTTGTCGTTTTGGGGGATCGCTCAGCGGTATTCGACGAAGCGTTTGAGCGCGAGCCAGTGCTTTTCGTAGAGGTGCCAGGAGAGCCATGCCGCGGCGAAGGTGAGGGCGATGCAGACGATGGTGAAAAGGAGCTGGGCGGGGATCTGCGAACCAGCGATGACTGGGACGTGCTTGTTGAAGATGAGGTCGCGTGGGACGGCGCGGATGGGCAGGTGGAAGAGGTACATCGCGTAGGAGTACTTGCCGAAGGATCGGAGAAGCGGCGACTCGAAGAGTCGCACGAGCGCGGAGGGTCGCCCGGTGGCCGTCGAACTGGCCGGCGCACTGGCCCGCGATCGGGACGCTTCGAGCGCGAGCACCAGCACGGCGCCGAACAGGATGGCGATGATGGAATATCCGACGGTGCGGAGTTCGGGGAGATCGGCGCTGAAGAGGTTGACGCCGCCGGGGTTGTGGAGCGACGTTGCGAACCTCCAGACCGCATCGCCGGCGAGCAGCGTGAGGCAGAGAAGGGCGACGGGTCCGGCGAATCGGGCGAGCGAAGAGAGCCCGGACGGCCCTCGTGCGGTGAGCGCGATGAGTGCACCGACGGCGAGCGTGTCGATGCGGGCGGGGGTGAGGACGTAGTTGCTCAGCCAGTGGGCGCCGGCGGCGTAGAGCCAGCAGCGGTAGGCGAGTGCGAACACGATGGCGCCGATGCAGATTCGGATGAGCGTGCGCCGGGAGCAGAAGAAGACGATCGTCGGCCAGATGAGGTAGAACTGTTCCTCGATCGCGAGCGACCACGAGACGTCGAGGATGCCGTGGCGGAAGCGCTCCGCGTGGGCGATGGCGAAATTCGAGAGGTACGTCCAGTACATCCACTGGTCGCCCTCGATCGTGCCGAAACGGTCGAGCTTGGCCTGGGCGGTGTCGCCGAGGTGAGATGCGATCGCGGGCAACACAAGGAAAGAAAACGCGACGACTGCGTAGTAGAGCGGGAAGATGCGCAGGGCGCGTCGGGCATAGAAGGTCAGGAAGTAGTGCTGCGTGTCTTTGGTGTCAAAGAGAATACCGGTGATGAGGAAACCGGACAGGACGAAGAAGAGATCGACGCCGATCCAGCCGCAGGAGAAAATGGACTGCGCGGCGGAATCGAGGTTGGTGACCGCCCGCATGAATGTCATGTGGAAGATCATGACGAGCAGAATGGCCATGCCGCGAACGCCGTCGAGGAGGGGGAGGTGGGCGCGGAAGGCGGAGGAAGAGGTGTCGAGGTGTCGAGGTGTCAAGGTTTCGAGTGAAGGGGCCTAGGGGACGAGAGTGATGATGTTTCCCCTCATCGGTAGTTCGGCTTTGATTCCGTAGCGTTCGAGGAGGCCTTGGGCGAGGGAGGCTCTGGGGCCGTCGTCGCCGTGGGTGAGGGCGACGCGGGGTTTGCTCGGGGCGACTTTGGAGAGCCACCGGATCAGTTCTTCGCGTCCGGCGTGGGCGGAGAAACCGTCGAGGTGGTGAACGTCGGCGCGGACGGCGATGGGATCGTTGAAGATGTAGACCTGCCTGGCGCCCTCGGAGAGTTTGCGGCCAAGCGTCCCCTCGCCCATGTAGCCGACGAGGATGAGAGAAGTGCCGCGGCGCCAGATGTTGTGGCGGAGGTGATGGACGATTCGTCCTCCCTCGCACATGCCCGAGCCGGCGATGATGACGCAGGGATCCCAGGAGTTGTTGAGGGCGCGGGACTCCGCCGGGGACTCGATGATTCGGAGCGACTTCAGGTCCTTCTCCAGCCGGCGCATCTTCAGCAGGCGGGTCGCTTCCTCGTCGTAGAGCTCTTCGTGCTTGCGGTAGACCATGGTGGCGCGCATGGCGGCGGGGCTGTCGAGGTAGATAGAGATGGAGGGCGAGAGCTTGCCTGCCCGGACGGCCTCGGAAAGGTAATAGAGCAGGAGCTGTGTTCGTCCGATGGCGAAGGCGGGGATGAGGACACGCTGCTTGTTGAAGATCGTTTCGGAGATGATTCGGATGAATTCATCGACGGAGGGCTGCTGGGCCGGGTGCTCGCGGTCGCCGTAGGTGGATTCCAGAAAGACCAGATCGGCTTCGGAGGGCGGGTCTGGGTCGCGGAGGATGGGAACATCGCGCGGGCCGATGTCCCCGGAGAAGACGATGCGCTTGGTCTGCCCTGCGTCGGCGACGGTCATCTCGACGGAGGTGGCGCCCAGGATGTGACCGGCTTCGCGATAGAGAACAGAGATTCCTTCCGCGACGGGGATCTGCTGGTAATACGGAGAATCTTTCATCCGCGCCTTGATGCACTCGGCGTCGGCGCGGGTGAAGAGGGGCGGGATGGGTTCGAGGCCGGCGCGGAGTCGGCGGCGGTTGTCGGACTCGGCGTCCTGCTCCTGAATCCCGGCGGCATCGGCGAGGACGGCGTCGGTCAGGTCGGAACTCGCGGGAGTCGCGTAGATCGGGCCGCGGTAGCCGGCGCTGCAGAGCATCGGCAGGCGGCCGGAGTGATCGAGGTGGGCGTGTGTGAGGACGACGGCGCTCAGCTTCTTGAGGTCGATAGGCGGCATGGACAGGTTGGTGTCGCCCCGGGCGTCGCGACCCTGGAACTGGCCGAAGTCGACCATGACGCGGGCCTTGGAGGTCTCGACGAGGTAGCAGGAACCTGTGACGCCGCCGGCGGCGCCGAGCACGTGGATTCGGATCATGGGGGAAAGTAGAGCAGCAAAGCGGCAAAGCTGCAAAGCGGCAAAGGAGAAAAGAGGGCGACAGGCGAAAAAGGGGTGACGACCCATGAAAAAGCCCCCTCCGATGGAGGGGGCTTGGGAAGCAAAGGGGGTCGAGGCGCGGGTTACTTGAGCTTGCTCATCATTTCGCTGACGCTGGTGTTGAGCTTGCCGAGCTTGTCGGTGAGGTCGGTGCTGAGGGTGCTCCACTTGTCGGCGCCGGCGGCCTTGAGATCGGAGTACGTCTTCTCCACAGCGCTCCACTGCGTCTTGATGGAGTCCATTGTGGGCTTGAGCGTGGTCTTGGTGGCGTCGGGCAGGCCGTCAAACTTCTTGGAGAGGCCGTCGACGGAAGTCTTGGCGGCGTTGTACATCTCGGTCGCCTTGGCGACGGCGGTGTCCTTCAGGTTGGTTGCGGCGGCCGCGGCGGTGTCCTTGACATCCGTGGCGGCCTTCTTGGTCGCGTCGGCGGCGGCGCCGGCCGCGTCGGATGCTTTCTGGGCGGTGGTTTTTCCGCTGTTGTCCTCGCCGCAGGAAGCGATGACAAGACCGACGGACGCGAGCAGGGTCGTGAGCAGAACTCGATTCATGAGAACCTCCTTTGTGCCGGCCCGGGCAACGGAACAAAGAAACTCGCGTTGGCCGGGGCCCGCGAGTGAAATACTCGGGATGAGTCTAGCAGGACCCGATTACTTCTTCGGATTCGGCACGCCGGGATTTTGGGGTGCCGAGGGCTTGAAGTCGATTACGACGGGGTAGTGGTCGGAGGCGTATCCGGGCGGGGGGAGCGTGGTGCGCCAATCGGCGCCCTCGGGGCGGGCGGGCATGCCGTAGATGAACTCGGAGTCCTTCACCATCTCATCGTGCAGGGACTTGTTGAGGAGGATGAGGTCAATCCGGCGTCCGGATTCATGAGAAATATTTCGTGGTTCCTTCGCGTCGCGACCGGCGAAGGAGTCGAACAGGCCGGCGTCGAGGTAGATCTTGCCGTTCTGATCGTTGACCTGGCCGTTGAAATCTCCGAGGACGGCCACGCGAGCGGCGGGATCGTTCTTTTCGATCTCCCGCACGATCTCGATGACACCCTTGGCCTCGGCGATGCGCCAGTAGTCGGAGCCCCGACCGGATTTGTGGTGGACGGCGAGGATGGTGATGAGTTCGGAATCCTTCTCGCTCGCGCCGTATGCGGTGCCCGGGATCTTGATGTCAACGCGGAGCGGGGTGCGGCGGAACTTGATGTCCTGTCCGGCGAGCGGGTTGGGTCGGCCGGCTTCAAGGGCGGGGTGCTTGCCGCCGATCGGGCGGTCGTTGTAGGACTGGGTATTGACGATGGGGAAGCGTGAGAGAACGGCGTTGTCGATGCCGCGGGGGTCTTCGGACTCGACGAGTTGCAGGTGGTCGTAGCCGAGGCCGCGCAGGTACTTGTCGCGGAAGGCAGTCAGGACGGCGAGGGACTCGACTTCTTCCATGGCGATGATGTCGGCGTCGATGGCGCGGATGCCTTCGGCGAGTGCGGCGCGTTCCTCGGCGGGCTTGATCGGGGCCGGATCACCCTCGCTGTGCGTGCGGGTGACGGGATCGGAATCGAAGAGGTTCATCGCGTTGTATGTCGCGATGCGGATGGTGCCGGGCGTGCGCGGGCGTGCGGTATTTTCGCCGAAGCGGACGGTGGAGCGGTCGGCCTGAACAGCGCCCGGGGCGGGCGCGGATTTCTCCGGGGCGGGCGCCGGCTGAGCCAGCGAGAGCGCGGACAGGAACAAGGCCGGAAGAATCGCGGTGTATCGCATGAGCGAATGTTACGGGCGAGAAGCGCCGGGAATGCACGCGAAACGGCAGCGCGCCACTCCCCCACCGCTGCATCTGCCGGCAAGGGTCGTTGCGCGGCCCGCGGGCGCCGGGAATGTTACTTCGACCGGGTAAACGTGTAGCTGGCCAGTGCACCATCGCCTTCGGCCGCGGGGTTGGTGACTTCGGCGGTCCAGCGCGTATCGGATTCGATGCGGATGACAAGCCGTACGTTCCTGTCCTGCGTGTGGGCGGGGGCGAAGGTCAGAACGGTGCCGCCGCTGCTCGCATGGCCGACGAGACGGGTGATGCTTGGCGATGCGTCACCCCAGGCGGTGACGGTCAGGCCGATTCCGGGTTCGGAGGCAAAGAGAAATGACCCGGACTTCCCGCCCAGTCGGCCGCCCGTCGAGCCGGGGGCGGTCTGGACGTCCATGAGCAGGAAGTACTTGTTCTCGAGCGTCGCGGCGGCGCGGCCCTGAACCTTGTTTTCGGGCTGGCCAGCGGCCTTCCACCAGCCGTCGAAGTCCCAGGCGCCGACGAGTTTGGCGAGGGCGGCGCGATCGGAATCGGCGGCGCTGACGGCGGCGGGCGATGTTGCATTCGCGGCCGGGCCCGAAGTCTGGCAGCCGGCGCCGAAGAGCGCGAGCGTGACGAGGGCGGCGGCGGATCGAGTCATCAGGCGGGTGTTCACTGTGAGCCTCCTGAGTAGCGCATGTTCTGCTGGCTTTCCTGGGCGCGACGGTTCTGATCGCCGATGACGCCGCCGGCGACGGCTCCGGACACGGCACCGATGGCAGCCCCCGCACCTGCATTTCCGGTGACCGAGCCGATGGCAAGGCCACCCAAAGCCCCGATGGCGCCTCCCGAGACGGCGCCCTGGGCGGCGTTGTTGCAGCCGCCGAGTGTGAGAGCGGAGGCGGTGAGCAGGCAGCAGATGATTGGCACGGCTCTACGGCGCTTGCAGGTTGAGTGGATCAGGCTTTGCATGTGGATGCTCCGGAGTCTGGTCGCGACGATCGCATGAGAGAAGGTCCTGAGGCGACGCGGGAGTATACCCCCGGCCGGCGCGTTCAACGAGGCAGACATGCGAGCGCCTTGTCGGCGGCGGCGAAGCCGCTGCGTGCGGCGCCCTCCATCGTGGCGGGCCATCCGGTGGCGGTGTAATCGCCGGCGAGGACTGGGCCGCGGCTGTGGCCGCGAAGCGCGTGCGGGCGCAGACTTTCGAAGCCGGGTTCGAATGCAAAGGTTGCGCGGCGCTCCTTGACCGGGCGGGCGAGTTCGAGGTTGGCTTCGGCGGATTTGGGGAAACAGGCGACGAGATCGGCGAGGACGCGCTGGACGATCTGGTCGTGGTCGAGGGGCATCCAGTCGTTGGCGGCGGAGATCACGGCGTGGATGACGCGCCCGGAATCGTCCTTGCGGAAGAGCCATTGCGTGTCACGGCCGACGAGCACGGCGTGGGGAACGGGAAGCACGGGGCGGTCGAAGAAAAGATGGACGCCCAGGATTGGGCTGTGGGACATTTGGGATAACGGGGCGAAGCGCGGATCGGTGCGGGCGAGCGATTCGGAGCAGGTGGCCAGGGCTTTTTCGAACGGGAGTGCGCAGAGGACGGCGTCGGCCTCGAGGATGTGGCCGGAGGAGAGGGTGACGGAGTTGGCATCAAAGGAAGCGACGGACTCGCCGAGGAGGAGTGTGCCGCGGGAGGCGAGGATGGCGGCTTTGGCTTGGTCGTAGATCTGGCCGAGGGGGACGGTCATGAGGCCGATACGGGAGGCCCGAGCGCCTGCGAGGAAGCCGTCCTGAAAGACCTGGATGGCGGGGAGAGCAGAAACGCGATCGGGGGAGAGGTTGCAGGCGCTGATGATGATCGGCGCCCAGAACTTGGTGATCTCGGGTTCGTGCTGGCCGAGGTCGGCGAGCAGGGAGCCGAAGGTCTGTGCTTCATGATCTTCTTTTCGGAGGAATTGGAGCTGCGCGAGTGCGGCGGAGATGCGGGCCTTTTCGGGGATGGAGAGAAATTTGGCCCCGAGGAATGAGGGGAGGGCGTGGAGCGGAGCGGGGAGAAGGGAGGGCTTGAGGATCGAGGTTCGGCCGCCGGGCTCGACCCAGTACTGCTCGTTGTACCAGCGGATGAGGTGAGAGACCTTGAGCAGATCGCAGAGTTTGAGGTAGGAATGACAGCAGCCGAGGGTGACGTGCTGGCAGTTGTCGAGCCAGAGGCCGGACTTGGCGTCGAAGAAGGAGGAGGCGCGGCCGCCGAGGCGATCGCGGGATTCGATGAGCGTGGTCGAGATCCCGCGGCGGGAGAGATTGAGCGCGGCAGCGATGCCGGCGATACCGCCGCCGAGGATGAGGATGCGCGGGGTCATGGATTGACCCGCGAGGCGGCCGCGCCCGATGGCTGAAGCCATGAATGGAGGAAGCCTGTTGAAACGGGCTGAGAGGCGAAAGCCAATGCGAGGGATCGAAGATTCGCCGGAAACCACGGCTGAAGCCGTGGCCTGGTAGCGAGCAAGGCCGCTAAAGCGGCCTGAGTACGGGAGACGACGGATGTCCGGTTGAGAGTCATCGCGCGGAAGCGGTCGGGTGCGAGCGAAGTGGGAATAGAGCCGGGCATTCGCTGGCGTCAAGGATCATCGTTGTGCGCGCTCGCCGGCCGGGGCTGAACCCACGGGGCGGGCTTGCGGCTTTGCAAACCTCCGGGTAAGGCCGCGGGTGTACGCGGCGGCGGCGATCCAGGCTTTGCGGGGGGCGGAGAGGTGGACGGGATGGGCGCCGATGATGACGCGGGGATTCTTCTCGATGCGGTCGAGCAGGGCGGCGTAGACGCGGGTGAGGCCGTCGAGGACGGCGAAGCAGGATGGGTCGATCATGTCGGCGAGGGGTTCGGACTCGGCGAGATTGCGTCGGGCGTGGGCGGCGAGCTCGCGGACGGCGGCCTCGCAGCGGACGGGATCGCGCCATTGGCGGAGGCCATCGGCGATGAGGCCGCACTTGCTGAGAACGTCGGAGGGGAAGTAGACGCGGCGGGGCATGCGGTCGAAATCGGGGGCGAAATCGCGGAGAACGTTGATGGTCTGGAGAGCGCGGCCTCGTGCTTTGGCGGCGGGGATAGCACAATCGAACTGAATGCCCTTTCGGAGACCCCAGATGCTGATGCACATGAGGCCGACGGTGCCCGCAACGCGGTAGCAATAGTCGTCGAACTGGGCGAGCGAGCCGATCGCGAATTCGCCGGAGTTGCCCGGCGCGCCGACTTCGCGACGCATCCCCTCGATGAGATCTTCGCACCAGCGCTCGCGGAAGGAGCAGGAGCGGACGGTCCAGGTCACGGCGGGCCAGATGGAAGTGTCGTCGCCTGCGGGGCAATTGTTGAAGGCCTCGTGGGTGGCCTTGGCGAAGCGGTCGAGGGCGGTGAGGGCGGTCTTCGCGTCGGGCGATTCGTCGGCGATGTCGTCGGCGAGGCGGCTCCAGGCGTAGAGGGCGAACATGTCGGCGCGGCGATCGGCGGGGGTGAGGCAGATGGCGCGGTAGAAGGAGCCGGCACGCTTCTTTGCGACTTCGCGGCACACGTCGCGCGAGCGGCGGACGGGGCCGGGGGCGGTCGTGGTGCGGTTGAGGCGTTCGGGGATGGACTGCTCGGGGCGGGGCATGGAAGAAGAGGTGTCGAGGCTTCAGGGTTTCAAGGTGTCGAGGGAGGAGAATAACACGAGCGCGGTGTGAGAATTCATGCTCGCCAGCGGCGGAGGGCTCGCCAGGTCAGGGCGGAAACGATGAGGTTGAGTTTGTCGAATTTGGAAAGAGACGGGCGGTGCCAGAGGGTGGTGCAGCCAGTGCGGAGGATGAGTCGGAGGGTTTCGTGGCCGCCTTTGTGGAAGAGATAGATGACGGGGCCGAGGCGGCGATCGAGGAGACGGATGAGCGGGGCGCCCTCGATGAAGAGCAGATCGGTGCGTTCGGCGAGGATTCGAAGAGAGAGGATGTAGGAGACGCGGCCGGCCGGATCGTGCGGTCGGGAGTGCCAGTAGCGGAGTTCATCCTCGGTGTGGCCGATGTCTTTGAGCGGGAGATAGATCCGGTCACGCTCGATCAGATCGCGATGGACATCCTGCCAGAAGTTTGTGAGTTGGAGTGCGGTGCAGATGAGGTCGGAGAGGCGGAAGAGTTCGGGTTCCTGCACGGCGGAGTGGCCGTCGAGCATGAGGACGATCCGCCCGACCGGGTTGGCGCTGCGGGTGCAGTAGTCGAGGAGCTGATCCCAGGTTTCGTAGCGGGTGATGTGCTGGTCCTGCTCGAAGGCGTTGATGAGGTCTTCGAAGGGGGAGGAGGGAAGGCGCTTCTCGCGGATGGTTGTGGAAAGGCGGGAGAAGATCGGGTGCTGCGAGCGGCCTTCGAATGCGAGCGCGAGTTCATGGCGGGCGAGGGAGAGGAGATTGAGGGCGCGATGGCGAGCGGCTTCGCCCACGCCCTGGTTGTCGGCGAGGTCGTCGATGAGGCGGCAGTAGTCGTAGACGGCGGCGAAGTGCGGACGGAGGTCGCGCGGGACGAGAGGGCTGAGGACGGAGAAGTTCTCCTGCGAACTCTCGGCCGCCGTCGGAGGAAGAGTGAGCGTGGGCGGCGCGGAGTCGGTGAGCGAAGGGGATGATGCGGGGGGTTGCTGGGAGAGGGGCACGCTACGATCGTTGGAAGGTCCGGAGTCGAAGCTCGCCCACCCCCTGACCTCGCTCCCAACGGGGAGGGGGATTCGGAAGATACATGAAGCTGATTCTTGCTAATCCGAGAGGCTTTTGCGCCGGCGTGCAGATGGCGGTGGACGTGGTAAGCCAGACCATTTCTCTCCTGCCGGGGGAGAAGGTGTACGTCTTTCACGAGATCGTGCACAACCGGCACGTGGTCGGGCGGTTTCAGCGGCAGGGCGTGGCGTTTGTCGAGAGTCTGGAGGAGGTTCCGGAGGGGGGGATTCTGGTCTTTTCGGCGCACGGGGTGTCGCCGCAGGTGAGAGAGGTGGCGCGGCAGCGGAAATTGCAGACGATTGATGCGACGTGCCCGCTGGTGACGAAGGTGCACTCGGAGTGCATCCGGTACGCGCGGCAGGGATATCAGATTCTGCTGGTGGGGCACGCGAATCACCAGGAGGTGGTTGGGACGCGGGGGGAGGCGCCGGATTCGGTGACTGTGGTTGAGAGCGCCGAGCACGTGAGCGGGCTGAAAGTCCGCGATGAAAACAAGCTGGTGTATCTGACGCAGACGACACTCTCGACGGACGATGCGGGCGTGATCATCGCGGCGCTCAAGCAGCGCTTTCCGAACATCAAGGAGCCGCCCAGTTCGGACATCTGCTACGCGACGACGAACAGGCAGCACGCGGTTCGGCGGATTGCGCCCGAGTGCGATCTTGTGCTGGTGATCGGGTCGAAGAACTCTTCGAACTCGGTGCGGCTGACGGAGATCTCGCAGAACGTGGGGACGCCGGCGCGGCTCATCGATGACGTGAGCGAGGTGGACTGGTCGTGGTTCAAGGGGGATGAGACGGTGATGGTGACGGCGGGTGCGTCGGCACCGGAAGACCTGGTGGCGGAGTTGTGCCGCTCGCTCCTGGCGCGGTTCGGGGGGGAACTCGAGCAACGCGAGATCTTCAACGAGGATGTTGAGTTCGGGCTGCCGGCATCGCTGAAGCGGATGGGGAAGGCGCGTGGGGTGGATCTGGATCAGTCGCGGATTCGGGTGGGCGCGCCGACGATTACGCGCGAGGCGTACGGGGCGGTGGCGCTGACGGTGAGTGCGCGGAAATAGAATAGCAGAGCGGCAGATTCGCAGATCGGCAGATGACGTCGAGCCGGCGGGCCGGCTCTACGCGGCGACGCGGCCGGCGACCTCGGACTGCGCGGCCTCAACCAAGGCGTTGTGCCAAGTCCAGCGTTTGAGCAGGAGGAACTGCTGGAGGAGCATTTTGAGAAGGATGCTCTCGTGCGGGCCATCGACTGTGGATGCAGGGATCGCGGAGAGTTGAAGGAACGACTCGCGGAGGCGGTCGGCCGCGGCGCGTTCGTGGGTGATGAAGGCGCGGGAGTAGTTGAGTTCGTCGGGGTGGGTGATGTCGCGGCCGAAGCAGGACCGTGCGAAGGCGGGGTTGGCGCGGGCGAAGTGCCAGGCGGCGGTGCCGAGGTTGTGCTCGCGGGTAAGGAGGTCTTGCGGCTGGTAGAAGTGCTCGTGCTCGGCCCAAGCTTTGGGACAGTAGAGGACGGGGGTCTTGAAGCGGTCGGCGAGGCGGAAGCCCAGTTCGATGTCTTCGTAGCCGTAGAGGCGATGGCCGGCGTGGAAGCCCCCCACTTCGCGCACGAGATCGGTGCGGGCGGAGAAGTTGAGGCCGAAGCAGTGGCGGTAGCCCCAGTCGCGGCTGGGGTCCGGGGGCGCGGCATCCATGACGTCGTAGAAGAAGACCATTGAGGTCTTGCGGACGAGGCGGTCGAGAAGTGATTCGTTGTCGCGCCGGCAGAAGGGAGAGGAGCCGACGATGATGGCTGGGTTGGCTGTGCCGCGCTCCTGGTGGGCGCTGATGTGGGCGGCGACGAAGCCTGGGACAGGGCGGATGTCGTCGTTGAGGCTGATGAGGAGGTTGCCGCGGGCGCGGGCGAGCATGCGGTTGCGGACGAGTTGGAGGCCCTCACGCGGGCACTGCATGAGGTCGAGGGTGGTCCTGGTGCCGGAGCGCAGCCACAGCGTGCGGGCGGCGGCTTCGGCGGTTGGGTCGGGTCCGTCGAAGCCGACGATCACTTCGAATTGGGTTGGGTCGAAGGTCTGGGCCGCGAGGCACTCGAGGCAGCGGGAGAGCTTGTCGGAGCGGGCGAACGTTGGAATCAGGACGCTGGCGAGCATGGGGGGAATATCGGTTCAGCGAAGGGAGAAAGTCAAACACACCGCCCGGAAGGGCGGTGCCACATAACCTCTGTGGTTGAAGCACCCGACCAATCACATCTTTGAGTTTTCGCCAGAGACGCTGGGCGCGTGGTGCGAGGCACGGGGGATGCCGCCGTTCCGGGGGAAGCAGATCCTGGAGTGGGTGTATGAAAAGGGTGTGGTGGACCCGGTCGGGATGACGAGTCTGTCGCGACGGGATCAAGAGGTCGTCGCGGCGGAAATGACGTTTTTGTCCGGAGAGACGATCCGGCATCAAGAGGCGAGCGATGGGACGCAGAAGCTGTTGGTGCAGTGGGAGGATTTTGCGGCGACGCCCGTCGGAGCCGGAAAGACGCATGCGTTGCCGGTGCTCGATGCGGACCGGTTGCAGAGCAAGACGGCATCCTCCCTTCCCCCAACCCCCTCCCTCAGGGAGGGGGCTTCAGAGGATGCATCGCGCCAGACGGAGTGCGTGATGATTCCGACGGAGATGCGCAAGACAGCGTGCATCTCGAGTCAGGTCGGGTGTCCGGTGGGGTGCAAGTTCTGTGCGTCCGGGCTCGGGGGGCTGGATGCGAATCTGTCTGCCGGGAGGATCGTGGAGCAGGTTTGGAGGCTTGGGCGGCTGAAGGACGTTGGACGCGTCAGCAACGTCGTGTTCATGGGGATGGGCGAGCCGCTGAGCAATTTCAAGAATGTGACCAATGCCATTCGGGTCATCACGGCGCTGTGGGGGCTCGGGATTTCGGCGCGGAAGGTGACGATTTCGACGGTTGGATTGCCGCAGGCGATCACGAAGCTGGCGGAAGAGTTTGATCAGCCAGTGACGCTGGCGCTGTCATTGCATGCGCCGAACGACTACATCCGGCGGAAGTTGATTCCGTGGGCGGAGTACACCTCGATCGATGAATTGCTCAAGGCGTGCCAGAAGTGGTTTGAGAAGACAGGGCGGGAGATCACGCTGGAATACACGCTGCTGCGGGATGTGAACGATCGGCCCAAGCACGCGGAGGAGTTGGCGGAGATCGCCCAGACGATCCGGGCGAACGTGAACCTGATCCGGTACAACGAGGTCGAGGGGATCGAGTTTCAGCGGCCGCGGAATACGGACGTGCTGGAGTTTCAGAAGATCCTGCGGGCGAGCAATATCAATGTTCATATCCGGGCGAGCCGGGGCCGGGATATCGCGGCGGCGTGCGGACAGTTGCGGCACGAGGCGACGGGCGCGTGAGTGCAGAAACCGGTTCAGACTGGATGCAACGGTTTGAGCCGTACTCGGCGACGCACGGGTTCATGATCGGGCTGTTTGCCGTGTCGGTCGCTGTGGCGTGCGGGGCGGGTTTGATGCTTGCTCCGGGAGCGCGACGACGGTTTGAGGTTGTGCTGGGTGGCTTCATGCTTGCGATCGGGGTGTGGTATCAGCTCTGGTGGTGGTTGCCCGAGCACTTCGACATTCAGAGATCGCTGCCGCTGCATGTGTGTGATGTGATGTCGATCGTGGCGCCGCTGGGGCTGTTGCTGGGCGGGCGGCTTTTCCGGTCGCTAACGGTGCTCTGGGGTCTGGCGTTCTGCACGCAGGCGTTCATCAAGCCCCTGGCGGGATTCGGTCCGGGGCATGTGCAGTTCTGGGGATTCTGGCTGTCGCACGGGATTGTGGTGCTGACGGCGCTGTACCTGATCACGGTGCGCGGATATCGGCCGGCATGGAGGGACTACGGGCTGGTTTCGATCATTGCGTATTCCTATTTCGCGATTCTGTTCATCATCGATTGGAAGTTCGGATTGAATTACGGGTATGTGGGGCGCGGATCGGTCACGGGGGAGACGTTTGCGGACCGGCTGGGGTCGTGGCCATTGCGGGTGGTTTGGATTGCGCTGATCGGGCAGACGATGCTGACGGCGGTGATGGTCGTGAAGTGGTTGCCGCGGAAAGACCGCCGGGACGGCGACGGGGGCGCAAAGGATTGAATTGAATCGCCGCCTTGCGGCTTGATTCATCGCGGCGACGCACCCGGGGGTTGGCGCGCCGGGCTCCAGGCGGACGCCGCTCCGCAGGTTGATGTGGACACGACGACACGCTGGGATCCGAATCGTCTAGACTGGGCGGCGATGATCGGACTGTGCTTTGGTCTCATTCTTGTGGCGATGGCGATCTGCGTGCCGCTGTGCGCGGTGCTGGTGCGGGTTGGTCACCGTCTGGAGATGTTCGACTCGCCGGGAGTGTCGGGGCAAGTCAAGGACAAGCCCAGGCGGGTCCCCAACACGGGCGGGATCGCGATCTTCTGGTCGATCGCCCTGCCGGTCGTGGCCGTGCTGATCGCGGCGAGTGCTTGGCCGGACGTTCTGCCCGAGGCTGCGCGGGGGCAGGTTTCCTATGTAATCGGGAAGTCGCGACTGGCGCTTGTCTTGCTGGGCGGGATGGCGGTTCTGCACATCATGGGGCTGATCGACGATCGGAGGCCGTTGCCGCCGGTCCCGAAACTGCTGCTGATGCTGATCCCGGCGTTTGCCGCCCCCCTGTTCACAGACACCCGGCTCCTGACGCTGCTCGATGCGCATGTCGGCGGCGCGTGGCTGAGCGTTTTGATCACAGCGGCGTGGTTCCTGGCCGTGACGAACGCGATGAACTTTCTCGACAACATGGACGGGCTCTCGGCGGGGATCGCGACGATCGCGGCATCGTGCCTGCTAACTGTGACGATCGAGAAGCACCAGTGGCTTATCGCGGGGTGCCTGGCGCTCATGATCGGGGCGTGCGTCGGGTTCCTGTTTTTCAACGCGCCGCGAAAAGGCGGGGCGAGACTTTTTATGGGGGATGGGGGCAGCTTGATCGTCGGGTATCTGCTCGCGTTCGTGACGGTGCGGGTGACGTATTACGACCCGGCGCAGGCGCAGGGATCGCACTTTCATGCGGTGCTCATGCCGCTGGTGGTGTTGGCGGTGCCGCTGTATGACCTGGTGGTGATTACGGCGGTGCGGCGCTGGCAGGGGAAGTCGCCGCTGGTTGGAGATATGAACCACGCGTCGCACCGGCTGGTCCGACGTGGACTCTCGAAGGCGAGCGCGGTGTATGTTCTTTGGGGATTCACGCTGGTGACGGGACTGGCGGGGATCGGCCTGGCGAAGGCGGAGCCGGGCGGGGCGGCGGTCATCGGCGCGGCAGTCCTTGCGTTGCTCGGAGTGCTGGCTGTCTTTGAGTACGCGAGCCGCGGAGCGATCTCGGAAGCGCCGCGGGAGCGTGCGGCGTGAGCGATGAGACCGGCGAACAGCGTCTGGCGGCGCAGCGGGAACTGCTGGAGGGGCTGACGCGCGTCGGCGCGGGGCTCCTTGTGGCGCTCGCGGTTCTCAAGGCGAGCGTGCCGCTGGTGGTGTTTCCCGCGTGGGATATGGACCCGCTGACGATGGCGGCCCCGGTGGTCGGGCTTGGGCCGACGGCGACACTGGCCATCGACTGCGCGATGATCACGCTGTCGGGTGCGATCCTCGCGTTGGCGGCGCCGCTGGTTGGACGAGTGCATTTCTTGGTGGTCCTGCTTCTCCTGGCGGGGTTTGGGGCGGCGGCGTGGCACGGGCTGTTTGCGCCGGGGGCGACGCGAGCAAACTTTCTGGTTGGTGCGTCGTGGTGCGGGGCGATTGCGAGCGCGGTGGCGCTGGCGCACGCGGCACGGCTGGATTCGGTGCGGCGCGTCGGTGCGGCGGTGGCGCTCGGCTTTCTGGGGCTGCTGGCGCTGAAGGGCGCGGCGCAGGTGTGGGTCGAGTTTCCGCAGATGGTGGCGGATTACAACGCGAATCGGGCGGCCATCCTGGCGGCTCACGGATGGACGCCGGACTCGTTTGCGGCCAAGACGTTCGAGCGCCGGATGAACGACCCGTCGGCGACGGGGTGGTTCGGGCTGTCCAACGTGCTGGCGACGTTCGGTGCCGCGGGAGCCGGCGCGTTTCTTCTGATGGCATTGGCGAGTGGATCGAACAGTGCTCGCAGGGCCGGCGCGGTGCTGGGAATCGGGCTTGGGCTGCTGTGCGTGTACATGGCTGGGAGCAAGGGCGGATGGGTCGCGGCGGCGGTTTCGTGCGGGATGGCGGTTGTGGGGATTAGGTTGGCGGGCTCGAGCGCGCGGCGCGGGGCCGGGCTGATGGTGCTGGTGCCGCTGGCGGCGCTCTTGGCGGTCGGCGTCCGCGGGCTTCTGGGGGGTCGAGTTGGTGAACTCTCGCTGCTGTTTCGGTCGCAATACCTGAATGCCGCGGCGACGATCTTCTCGAAGAACTGGGCGAGCGGGGTCGGGCCGGCGGGGTTCAAGGACGCGTACCTGATGGCGAAGAACCCCCTGAGCCCGGAGGAAGTGGCAAGTCCGCACAGTGTTCTGTTTGACTACGCGGCGACTCTGGGAATCGCGGGAGTCTTGTGGGGGGTGTTGTGGTTCACGCTTGTCGGGCTCGCGGGCGCGGGGCTCGTGCGGGAAGAACCGGGTGCTGAGGCAACGCGTGGCGACCGTGGGACAGCGCGGTTGGCAATGATCCTGCTGGCGGCGGTGGTCATCGCCGGGGCGTGGATTGAGGCGGCGATCGCGACGAATGCGAACGGCATCGTGCGGATCGGCGGGCTGCTGCTTGGGTGCGTCCTGGCGTGGTGCGTCTGCGGGGCCGGAGGGGGGACCCTGCGTCGTGCGCTGGCTGCGGGCGCCGGAGCGCTCGCGTTTCACGCGATGATCGAGGTGACGCCTGTGCAGCAGAGCTCGGCAGGGCTGTACGGGTGTTTGCTGGGGCTTGCCGCTGCGGGTGTCCCGGAGGGTTCGCCGGTGCGGCGAGGGGTTTTCGTGCGGGCGGTGCCGGGGCTCTCGATCGCGATCGCTGGGATGGGTGCGAGCCTGATGATCGCGGGCGTGCAGCGTTGGGAGGGATTTCTGCGCGGTGGCGCGGAGAGGCTCGAGCCGATCGCGGATATCGCCCAGCAGGTGAACGATGCGGCGCGAAGAGAAGAGGATCAGGCGGCCGTGCGGAAGGCGGCCGAAGAACTTTCACGGATTCTCGGGGCGAACGTGGAGCCGAACTCGAATGGAGTCCGGCGTGGGTTGCTTCTGGCCCGGCGCAAGGCCGGCGACGAAGCAATGGTGGACCTGCTGCTTGCGATCGCGGCGGATCCAACGGACTACGAGACGCGTCAGGCGGCATCCCACCTCGCGCTGGCGCTCGGAGAGATTGACCGTCAGCTGGGCGAATCGCCCGCGGATCATCTGCGTGAGGGATTGGCGCGGGCGGAAGAGGCGACGAAGCTTGGGCATCGGAGAGCCGCGGCGTGGGCTTGGCTGGCGACGGCTCGGGGGGGCGTCTACGAATTGGAAAAGAACCGCCGGATGCTCTGGCTTGCCGCGGAGGCCGCTCGGAACGCCGCGACGTTTGACCCGTGGAATCCGACGCATGCCGCACGGTGCGCCAGGCTGGAGATAGCGCTCGGGAACAGCGAGGCGGCGCGCCAGTGGGCGACGCGGGCCTTGGAACTGGACGAGAACATGAGGCTTGATCCGCTGCGACGCTTTGAGAAAGCCGATCAGGATCTGATGCAGGGAATCGCCCACGGATTGCGATGGCAGCCCGTCGAGCCGGAGGGGCCCCGGCCGCCGGGTTCGGGAGGGGGAAAGTGATCTCGCCGGGGCGGGGTATGGGCTTGATTCGGCGTGTGTCCGGTCTAGGATTCGCCTCGCATTTCCGAAGGAATTGACGGCCAATCCTGTCTATTTCTTTCGAGTTGGAACGGGCGTTACCGGTATGGACGAGGAAGAAGAAATCGCGGGGTGATCACCATTCCCCCACCTCCTCCCCGCGCCGTCTAGCGACCGGTCGCGGGGCCACCCGACACCCGTCCGCCTGAATCGAACACCGAACCTGTCGTTCCCCGGCCCGATTTGTGAGGCCGGAGACTCGAATCAAGTTACTCCCGCCGTCGGACCCGCCCAGGGGCGGTCGCCGAATCCGGCAAGAAGCACGAAGGAAGCCCCATGACCGCCGACCTGTCCTATATCCGCAACTTCGGAATCTGCGCACACATCGACGCCGGTAAAACGACCGTGTCCGAACGCATCCTGTTCTACACGGGCAAGAACTACAAGATGGGTGAGGTGCACGAGGGCACCGCGACCATGGACTTCCTGCAGGAAGAGCAGGAGCGTGGCATCACGATTCAGTCGGCCGCGACGACGTGCCCGTGGACCCGCAACGGCAAAGACTTCAAGCTGAACCTGATCGATACGCCCGGGCACGTGGACTTCACGATCGAAGTCGAGCGCTCGCTCCGCGTCCTGGACGGCGCCGTGGCCGTGTTTGACGGCAAGGAAGGCGTCGAGGCGCAGTCGGAGACGGTGTGGCGTCAGGCGGACCGGTACAAGGTGCCGCGTCTGTGCTTTGTGAACAAGATGGACAAACTCGGCGCGAGCTTTGACTTCTCCTACGAAACGATCAAGACGCGTCTGGGCGCGAACGCGCTGCCGCTTCAGTGTCCGATCGGGAACGGCAACGAGTTCCAGGGGATCATCGATCTTGTCGAGATGCGGGCCTACTACTTCGAGGGCGACCAGGGCGACAAGGTCACCGAGAAGGCGATCCCGGACGACCTGAAGGAATACGCCGACAAGTGGCGGCACGAACTGCTCGAGAAGGCGTCGGAATTGGACGACGACCTGATGCACAAGTATCTGGAGAACCAGGTTCCCACGCAGGAAGAGATCCGCAAGGCGATCCGCAAGGGAACGGTTTCCCGCGCCGTGTATCCGGTGCTGTGCGGCGCCGCGCTCCGCAACATCGGCATCCAGCGTCTGCTCGACGCCGTCGTGGATTACCTCCCCTCGCCGACGGAGAAGCCGGAAGTCGAAGGCACCGATCCGCGCGACAAGAACGTGAAGTTGACCCGGCCACACGATCCCAAGGCGCCCTTCAGCGCCCTGGTGTTCAAGGTCGTGAGCGATATGCACGGCGACTTGACCTATATCCGCGTGTATTCGGGCACACTGACGAAGGGCACGCGCCTCCTGAACCCCGGAAACGGCAAGAAGGAAAACGCGAGCCGTATTTTCGAGATGCACGCGCAGAACCGCATCCCTCTCGAAGAGGTGACGGCGGGCAACATCGTGGCGGTGGTCGGCATCAAGGACTCGTACACCGGAGACACCCTGTGCGACGCGGACGAGCCGATCCTGCTCGAGCGCATGTTCTTCCCCGAGCCGGTGATCGCGATGAGCATCGAGCCCAAGACGACCGAGGACAAGCGTAAATTGTCTGAGGCGCTCGGCGTCATCCGGCGCGAGGACCCGTCGTTCCGGTCGAATTACGACGAAGAGACGGGCGAAACCATCATCGCGGGCATGGGCGAACTGCACCTTGAGATCATCAAGAACAAGCTCACCCGCGACATGAAGATCAATGTCGCCGTCGGCAAGCCGAAGGTTTCATACCGCGAGGCCATCACGAAGAAGGCCGAGTGGGTGCGCGGCAAGTTCGTCAAACAGACGGGCGGACGCGGTCAGTACGGCGACTGCTCGATCAACCTCGAGCCGTTCACGGCGGAACAGGCGGCCGCGGAGGAGATCGACTTCACGGACAGCATCGCGGTCGTCAACGACGTCGTAGGCGGCGCCATCCCGAAGGAGTACATCCCCTCGGTCGAGTACGGCATCCGGCAGACGTGCAAGACGGGCGTCAAGTTCGGCTACCCGATGATCAACGTCAAGGCGACGATCGTCGATGGTTCGAGCCACGCCGTTGACTCGTCGCAGGTGGCGTTCGAGCAGGCGGGCCGTCTGGCAGTGATGGAGGCGACCGAGAAGGCGGGCCCCGTGCTGCTGGAGCCGATCATGAAGGTTGTGGTAACGGTGCCAACGGATTATCTGGGCAACGTGACGGGCGATATCTCGTCACGGCGCGGGATGATCATCGATACCGATGACCGCGGCGTGGTGAAGCTCGTGACGGCGGAAATCCCGCTCGACCAGTTGTTCGGCTACACGACGAGCCTTCGCGGCATGTCGCAGGGCCGAGCCAGCGCCACGATGGAGTTCCTCGAATACCGCCCGATGCCCCGAAGCCTGCAGGAAGCGGTGCTGGAGGCAGAAAAGGGCGGGAAGGGGAAGAAGTAAGCAGCAAACGGCCGGCAGCTTTCGGCTATCAGCCAGTAAATGACACTGAAGGCCTCAGCAACGCGGGGGCCTTTTCTTTTTTTAGTGCTCCCGGCTGGGCGGCGGCCCGCGACAATCCGGTCACCGAACCGGGCCGGCCACGATCAGGACGGAACTGGGGGAATCGCAGAGGGCGCGTTCGGCGGTGGATCCGATGACGAGATCGTGGAGTGTTGAATGCCCGCGCCTGCCTAGAACGATCAGATCGATCGCGTGGGCTTTCGCGAACCGAGCGATCTCGCGTCCGTGCGATGCGGACTCTGCGACGTGCAGAGCGGGCTTCGGGGGCGGAATAAATGAGCAGAAGTCCTCGAGCTGCTTGCGAGCGCGGGTTTCGAAGTCGGTGACCGCCTCGACCCATTGACCGACGATGGAAGTCAGGAATGGGAAGACCGCGGTCGGCCCGTTGTAGACGTGAAGGACGTTGAGGGCGGCTCCCTCGGCGGCCGCTCTCTCGGCCGCGCGTCGTAGCGCGAGCCTGGAATCTTCCGAGAAGTCCACGCACGCGAGGACCTGCTTGAACGAATCCTTCTGAGTGTCGCGGACCACCAGCACGTCGCACGTTGCTTCGCGAACGCACCCCGTGGCCACCGTTCCGATCCCGACGTCCGGCCGCTTCTCGCCGAAGGCTCCGAGCACAAGCAGATCCGCCTTCGCGGCGGCGGCGTGCTGGAGAAGGCCGACGACTCGGTTATTGATCTCAACCTGAAACTCGGCTTCGCCGCCGATGTCGTTGGCGGACTCGAACGAAGCCCAAGCCCTGCTGGCATCGGCCATCAGGCCCGCGCGGATCGACGCCTGCACCGGAGACACATCGCGCTCCATCTGAACGACGACGTTGGTATCCACCACGTGCAGGGCCTGCAGTTTCGCGCCGGACGAGGAGGCAATCCTCCGGGCGTGGCGCAATGCGGCGGCCGAGCACGCTGAAAAATCGATTCCGACCAGCACGGAGCGGTACTGCGACATGGTCACCTCCGCGGGTTCGCCGCCCGTCGTGCACGCGGCAACATCCCATATGTCATTCTCGCAATCCCTCACGCGTAGTCTATGCGGAAATATCCCCTATTCGGGTGAGAAGGTTCGGTGCGCCATTCGGAGCGGAAGACCTGCATCGCGCGCGTGTGCCCGGTATGGGGGTCAGCCTTTTACCAGGACCCGAAGCGCTTCCAGAGCCTTTGCGAGTGCGCCCGGGGGCGGATTGCCCGTGCGATGATTCTCCGGAAGCGCGGCGCGTGCGGCGGCGGCGCTCTCGAAGCCGGCGCCTTCCTTCAGGCCGGTTGCAATCCACTCGTCGAGGAGCGGGTCGAGACTGCTGACGACCTGAGCAGGGGAGACGCCGATGGTTCGGCTGTCGAGTCCGGTCAGGCAGCGGAAGAGGAGTTCGACGACGCTTCGGACTTCGGCCCGGATTTCTTCCTCGCGGGCGGTGCGGGCGTCGGGAAGACCTCTCGAGAGGAGTCGGGCGAGGCCGAACTGCTCGATTTGAACCCGGCCCTGGCGGTCGATGAGAATCTGCCGGGGGTCGATCGGTCCGTTGTAGAGGCGCTGACCGTGGGCGTCATCGAGCGCGTGGAGGATGTGATCGGCGGCGGACTCGATTTCTTCGGGAGAGAGGCGCCCGCCCCGGGCGGTGACGAGGCTTTCAAGGTTGACCAAGCCGGAGGCATGCCCGAAATAGGGGGTGATGAGCACAGGAATCCCATCATCGAGGACGGCCTGGTCCTCAACGGGCGCGATATGGGTAATGCGGATAGGGGCGAGCGCTGAGATGGCGGCTTCAACAGGAAGCGATGTGTTCTTCGCGTCGAGGAGGTGGGCCACGTGGGGAGACTGATTCTGGATGTGCTTGAGCAGCAGCCGCCGCGCGGCGGCGCCGAGCTCGATCTCCCGCACCGTCCGGTAGGTTGAAGAAAGCAGCGGAGCGGACATCCGGGGATCGTATGGGGTGATCGAATCGGTGCCGCGGGAGTCTTCAACCCACCGATTTGAGTAGTTTGCGACGCCACGAAACCGTAACCGTGCGGCGTGGCCGGATTGTGCGGCAGGAACTGTGTCGCGCACGATACATTTTTTGAAATGGACGGCTCGGAGAGCCGTTTGACTCCCGGAAGCGGCGGGCCGTGCGGACCTGCCGAGGGTTCCGCGGCAGGAGGCCGAGCTGGCAAGGCCGGCAGAACACTTGGAGGTTTGAAGATGAGTTCGATCAAGGCACTGTTGATGGTCCTTCCGGTAATGGCGGTTGCTTCGTTGGTGAATGCCGCGCCGATCTCGGGCGGGACTACGTCTTCGAATGGCGGCGCGTCGGCTCAGGCCGATCCGGCCACCCCCAAGAAGCACAAGAAACATAAGAAACACAAGAAGCACAAGAATCCGAGCAACGCGGCCTAAGGAGGCCGTCGCACGGCATGAGTAGAGAGAAAAAGCAAGCCCCGCGCGAGCGGGGCTGTTTGTTTTTGGGGTATGGAGTCGGCTGTGGCAGCAACAACCCGGCACGCCGGTTCGGTCCTCCCGTCTAGCTCGTATCATTTACAGTTGGTTCTTGTACGAGTGCCGGGAAACGGGCGTGACGAGATCGCACCTCGTAGGACCGGACCAGACGGAGACATGACATGACCACCCTCTCGCCCGCCGTGAAGCCCAGCAAAGTGAACGACCCGCTGCAACTGATCGATGTCGATCACGTCCAGTTCTATGTGGGGAACGCCAAGCAGGCGGCGTTCTTTTATGCCCACTGCTTCGGTTTCCAGATCGAGCAGGTGTGCGACCTGACGACCGGCAACCGCGACGCGGCGCACTATCTCCTGACGCAGGGCAATATCCGCTTCATTCTGACGAGCCCGCTCTCGGCGGAGCACCACGCCGCGATGGAGATCGCGATGTACGGCGACGGCGTCAAGGACGTGGCTTTCAACGTCTTCGATGCGGAAAAGGCGTACGAGCGGGCCGTGAAGAACGGCGCGACGAGCGCCTACGAACCGCGGGTCTACAAGGACGATCGCGGCACGGTGACGATGGCGGGGATCCGGACGTACGGGCGGGTGTGTCACACATTCGTGAGCCGCACGGGCGAGTACGACCTGACCAAGGTGAAGCAGGGCGGGCTCTTCATGCCCCGGTTCAAGAGGATTGATGGCGGGGTGTGCGATCCAGCGGCGGGCGCGACGGGCTGCGGGCCGCAGAGCGGCGTTGGAAGCTCGATCCTGGCGATCAACGAGCACAACAAGAAGAACCCGTGCGGGTTGAAGTACGTGGACCATCTGGTCGGAAACGTCGAACTCGGCAAGATGAACTACTGGGTGAAGTGGTACGAGGATGTGCTCGAGTTCAAGATGTTCAAGCACTTTGATGATGCGGATATCTCGACCGAGTTCTCGGCGCTGATGAGCAAGGTGATGGCGAGCGGGAATCACCTGATCAAGATGCCGATCAACGAGCCCGCGGCGGGCAAGAAGAAGAGCCAGGTGCAGGAATATCTGGATTGGCACTGCAACACGCCGGGCGTGCAGCATCTGGCGCTGCGGACGGATGATGAACTGCATTCGATCGCGGCGCTTCGGGCACGCGGCGTGGACTTTCTGTTGCTGCCCGAGGCGTATTACGACAAGGTCTGGGACCGCGTCAACGGGATGCTCAAACAGCACGGACACTCGGCGGTGAAGGAAGACCACAAGAAGATCCGGGATCTTGGCATTCTGGTGGATGCGGATGACGAGGGATATCTGCTGCAGCTCTTCACCAAGCCGCTGCAGGACCGGCCGACGTTGTTCTTCGAGATCATCTGTCGGCGCGGGAGCCAGTCGTTTGGCAAGGGGAATTTCAAGGCTCTGTTCGAGGCGCTGGAATTGGAACAGGAGCGGCGGGGGAATCTGTGAACGAACAACAACGGGCCAGCGACGTGCACGTCGATGCCGAGTCGCTGGAGTCCATTCGCAAGCAGGTGCTTGCGGACGGCTTCGCCATCGTTCCGCCTCGTCCCATGCCCTTGCCCGAACTCCGTGCGGAGTGTGATGCGATTCTCGCCGCCGAGCGGGCCGGAGCTCGTCGCGCTCTCGACCGTTCGCCGGCGCTTCGCCGATTCGTCTCCGACGCAGCGATCGATGAGCTGGCAACTGCTGTCCTAGGACGATCGACGTTCGTTGCAAGATCCATCATCTTCGACAAGAACCCCGACGCCAACTGGGACGTGCCTTGGCATCAGGACACCACCATCGCGGTCCGCGAACGTTTCGAAGTTGCCGGCTTCGGACCTTGGTCGACTAAGGCCGGCGTGCCGCACGTCCGCCCGCCTGCAGGTGTGCTTTCTCGCATGATCACGGTGCGGCTGCACCTCGATGACTGCCCCGCCGACAATGGTGCGCTGTGGGTCGTGCCCGGTTCTCACCATGACTTCGTTCCCGACTCCGAGATCGACAAAGATCGGTGCGACGAGTCCGCGATTGTCTGCGAGTGCCCCGCTGGTGCGATGTTGCTGATGCGACCGTTGATGCTGCACGCGTCCCGGAAGTCATCACGCCCC
Source organism: Phycisphaerales bacterium (assembly GCA_044221315.1). GTDB lineage: Bacteria > Planctomycetota > Phycisphaerae > Phycisphaerales > UBA1924 > JAFEBO01. The sequence continues at coordinate 138,198 of JBGAPK010000004.1, forward strand.
TCGCACAGGCGCGTGCTTCATCTCGAGTTCGCGGCCGACCCACTTCCCGGCGGTCTTGAGTGGGCGAAGCTGTAGCCCGAAAACAACGCCTGGAGCCGCGAAGCGGCGCCCGTTCCAAGCCCCGGGCGTGAGCCCCGGGCTTGGAACGGGCGGCCCTTCGGGCCTTGGGGCCTTCTCGACCGTTTGCCTTTGGCCGTTGTGCCGTTGGGCCGTTCGCCACATTGAATCGAACCTGCCGATTCACTGCCGCCATCGCTCGCTCCGCGTACCGCTGCCCCGCCGTCGTCCCCAGCGGGAACGCCGCGTCGATCCGCTTCAATTCCTGGGCACTCAGCCGCACGGCCGCCGCGCTGAGGTTCTCATCGAGATACTTCGCTCGCTTCGTCCGCGGGATCGGCACGATGTCGCTTCCCTGCGCCATCGTCCACGCGATCGCGAGCTGGCTCGGCGTTGCGGAATCAATCGCTCGCCGTGGCAAGCGTCCTGCGAACGATCCCGAGCCCATACACACTCGCGGCCTCGGTGATGAACCTGCCGAAATCGCGAGCCGCTTGGTCGTTGGCGCTGTCGGAGATGACGCGCACCACGCCCAGCGGCACGCCCTGTTCGTAGCACACCTGCGCCACGGCGGCTCCCTCCATCTCCACACAGATGGCGCTTGGCACCCGTCTACGGAGCCCGGCACGCTCGGCATCGGTCGAGACGAACCGGTCACCGCTCGCGATATCTCCGATCACCACCCGCGGCGTCCGCAGGCCAAGCTCCTTGCGGATGTGTTGCGGCACCTGGCGCTCGAAATCTTCCCGCGCGAACACCTCCGAACCCGTATGCAGACGCGCCGAGAGCGTCCGGTCGGCGCCGATCGACGACACTCCCAGCAGCGGTATCTCCAGCGGCGGGAAGATGGGAGACGCGTCCATGTCGTGCTGCCAGAGACGATGCGCCACGACGACATCACCGATCCGCAGCGAAGGATCGAGGGCGCCGGCGACGCCCGTGAAAATGATGGAGGAGACGCGGTGGATATCGATGAGGTGCTGGGCGGTTGCCGCGGCGGCGACCTTGCCCATGCGGCTGAAGACCACAACGACGCGCCGCCCCATCAGATCGCCCGTGTAGTATGTCCGGCCGCCGTGTACATGCTCGGCCTCACGCGTCAACACGCGGGCGAGCAGGTGGGCCTCTTCGGGCATGGCGCTCATGAGGCCGATGGTCATGCGCTTCCCGCCGGGGTGAGCGCGAGAATGAGGTCGCCGGCGCCGGGGCACAGGGCGAGAAGATCGTCGCGAGTCCCGAGTCGAAAATCGGCCCAGTCAAAGCCGGGCGCGACTGTGCAGCCCAACAGCGACCAGCCGGAATTCACATCGCCCGGTGCGATCCGGCAACCCTGCCACACGCCGTGCGGCACGACGACCTGGGGACGATCGCCGGACTCAAGGTCGGGCCCGATACGGACGATTCGATGAGAGCCATCGGGCCGGATATGCAACTGCTCGACGGTATCTCCAAGGTAATGGTGGAAGACTTCATCGCTCTGCACGATGTGCATCAGCGACGGAGACTCAGGAGTGAGAAGGAAGTAGATCTGTGTGCTGTGCGAGCGGGGGCGGGGAACGCCGCGCTCGTGATAACGGTGATCGAGAGCGCCGGAGGGGATCTCTCCGGAGGCGCGGAACGTCTCACGGAAGTGGCCGCCCTCTCCGGGGAGGGGTTTTAAGTCGAGCAGTTCGATGATCCGCCGTGCGGAGATGGACGGAGGTTGAGGGCCGGGCATGCGTTCAGCCTAGCTCCCCGGGCGCACTCCCGCTCAGGCGGAGCGAAGCTTGCGGAGAGAGTCTCGCGCTCGCACAATAGAATCGGCCTCTTCGGAACGGATGCGGGCGAGAAGACGCCCAAGGCCGACCGCTTGCGATCCCTCATGCGCATCGAGCCTTTCGCGGAGGGTTGCAAGATCATGAAAGCGGCCCAAGTGGCGGGCCGTATCGGCAAAGATGGCTTCCTTGCGTTTGGTGGCGCGAGCGCCAAGGGCACGCAGCGTTCGAAGCGCAATCCGAAGCCGTTTGAGATCGATCCGCAGTTCGTGCAGTTGCGGGTCGCCCGGGAGCGGGCGTGCGAGGACTGCGTTCGCCCGATCGATCCAGCGCTCCGCTCGACGGGCGATGCGACGGCGGGCCTCTTCTGAGTCGCGCGGCTCGGCCCGATCCAGTTTGGCCCGGAGCCTCCGGAGGCGAGCGGGCGTCACTGCATCGAGAAGCTCGAGCAAGCGGGATTCAACCTTGGGTCGGGCGTTGTCGATCTCCTCAACCAGGTCCTCGGCCAGCGGCGAATCGGCGAGGAATTCCTTCGCCAGTTCGGCGTGCACGTCGAGATCGCGAATCGCCCCGGCACGCCGACGGATCTTCCGGAAGTGCTTCTGCAGCCGGGCCGACGCGACCGAGTCCACGCAGCCGGAGAGAATATCGAGCACGACACCGGAAGTGCGGCAGGCACGCCGGAGGGCGTGCACCTGCTTCGGCGAGACGTCGCCATCCGTCCGAACCCGCTCGACGGCGCGGATCACATCCGAAACCGCTCGACGGGCAACGCGCGCCGGAGATTGCTCGGCGGTCGATCGTCCGGGGTTTTGGGCGATTGCGGAGAGCATGCGGCTCGGGACCCTTGGAAAGGGCTTGGCGCGGCTTCCGTGCCTGCGGGGTATCACGAGACAGCGTATCGGGGCCGGGGTCGGACGTCGATCCGGCGGCACCGTCGATGTTGATCTTCACAGAATCGCTGTTTGTGCGCCAGGAATGGGCTTTTCGGTGTGAGGGAAACCCCTCAAGGATCAATGGCTGTGGAAAACCTGTGGATCAGCTGACGCTTCGGGGCCTTTTGAGGTCGGTGATATGGGCCAGATGATAATCGTCGTGTTCGGCGACGAAGAACAGATGGTCGGTCAGCCTCATTTGTACGTTGAGGCGAGGGTGAAGGGCGCTGCGTCCGAAGACGGAATGCTCGAGTCGTTCCGCCATGGCGACGAGTCGCTCGCGAACGTGCCCGAAGCGCTCCAGCACTTCGACGATCGATCGCTGGTTGTGATTTGCCTCGTTGGTCGTCCTGTTGGTCATATCGGCCTCCATGAGGCGAGACTCCCGGTGGACGTACTGATCGATCCGTGGCATCCACAGAATCTCGTCGAGATCCGCGAGGTGCGCGATGTTCTCCTGCACCGACCAGCGCTCGCCGATCCTGCGCTTGAGCACTGAGGGTTGGACGTCGTAGAGCAGCGAGGCGGCACGCGCCGGGGTGCCGCGCAAACGCTCGATGATCTCGGGATAGAGCTCCCACGAGTAATCAAACTTGAACTTCCGCTGGGTCCAGGGAATGCGTTCGTGCGACATCGGCCCTCCGAGATCTGCGTGTTTCGTGAGGAGCATTGCGGCACGCTCCTCACGAGCCGGAGCGTAGGAATCTCGTTCAGCGGCAGTTCGAAGAGTCACGGGCCCGCGACCCGAGCTGCCCTTAGTAGGAAGTCCCAGTCCAAGGCCGGGCCGGGATCGGACTTGTTCTGCTGGATATGCACGTGTCCCAAGACACCGTGGAACGTCTTCCATTCCTGATCGGTGAGCACCCGGGTCAGCGGAGTTCCGGAGGAGTCACGCGGGCAATCGAGCAGGATCTCAGGAAGACAGGCGTGCAAGGCCGCGAGGAGGCCGGCGAGCGATTTGTACTGCTGCGGAGTGAAATCGGCCTGCACAAGCATCTCGCCGTGAACCTCGCCGCTGACGAACTCGCTCCGACGCGGCCGGGCGACGAAGTTGGGCGTTCGGATGCCGCCGTCGCCCTGATCGGGGGGAATCATCACGCGAAGTCCTGCATTGTCAGTGGTGTACCACCGGTTGAGAACAGATGATTCAGACGGCGGGTACGCGCCGATATTCGCAATTTCGATCCCGATCGATCGAGCGTTCGACTTGGTCGCGTGCCACGCTCGCTCCTTCACATCAAGTGTCTGGTAGATCGTGCCGTCGAGATCGACCATGAAATGGATCGAGAGCCCGCGCTGGTCGTGGAGGGTGCGGAAACACCCGCGGCTGGTGCCGCTCGCGTCGTAGTGAAGCACGATCTGATCAACCTGTCCTCGGAGAGATTCAAGGTCCCAGTTTCCGCCGCGGGTCTGGGCGGCGAGTTGCGGCGTTGTTGCCCGCGTGTCGTAGCGGTTGGGCGACTTCACTGCGTCTTTGGAGTGGTCCCAATCGGCTTGCTCCGGTGGCGAGAACAGTCGCTCCACGCGATAGCCGTCGTAGCCGCCGGGATCGGTCCATAGAACGACGGGGACGCCGGTGTGGACGAGGTGGCCGGCAACCATGATCTCGTCGCCGGAGCGTCGCAACTCCGTGCCAACTCTGGGCGCGTTGCAGCAGGACCAGAGAATGACGGACGGGAGGAGGAAAGCGGCGCGTTGCACGACCCGAGCGTACCGCGCCCTAGAGCAGCGGGTTCTTGGCGCCGTGGGTGTACTCGCAGGTCGGAGAGAGATTCGGTTGCGGGTTCACGAAGACGTCGGTGTACAACTCACTCTCGTCGGGGATGGCGGCACTCTCCGCGAAATCGAGCGCGGCCTTCACCACCGCCTTCACCTCGGTCTGCAGTTCGATGAACTGCGCCTCGGTCAAGATCGGTTTGCCGTCCGGACCCTTTCGGTCTTCCATGAGATGTGCCGCCAGCCGGTCGATCGAGTCCTTCGACTTGTACTGGTCAACCTCTTCCTTCGTCCGGTACTTCTGCGGGTCCGACATCGAGTGTCCGAGGTAGCGGTACGTCTTGAGATCGACGAACGCCGGCTTCTGGTTCTCGCGGCACCAGTCCACCAGCGGCTTGAACGAGTCATACAAGTCGATCACGTCCAGGCCGTCGATGATCTCGCCCCGGATGCCGTACGCCTCGGCCTTCTTGCGAAGGTCGTGCGCCATTGTTGTCCCGCGATCGATTGCTGTGCCCATCGAGTAGCCGTTGTTCTCGACGATGTAAATGACCGGAATGCCGTAGAGGCCGGCGAGATTCATGGCCTCGTGGAGAGCGCCCTGGTTCAGCGCGCCGTCGCCGAGGTAGGCGAGCGAGACCTTCTTTTTTGCCGGGCCGCCGTCAAGGCTCCGCTTCAGGACCTCGACTTCGTACTTGGCGGCGAACGCGAGTCCGGTTCCCAAGGGGGTCTGGGCCCCCACGATGCCGTGGCCGCCGAAAAGCCAATGCTGCTTGTCGAACATGTGCATCGACCCACCCTTGCCCTTGGCGCAACCGCTGGCTTTGCCAAACATCTCGGCCATGCAGGCGCCCGGGTCCATGCCGCGGGCCAGGGCGTGCCCGTGGTCGCGGTATGCGGTGACGATTGGGTCATCGGGATTCAGGGCGGCGATGGTGCCGACGGCGGTGGCTTCCTGGCCGGTGTAAAGGTGGCAAAAGCCGCCGATCTTGGCCTGCTGGTAGGCCTGGGCGGTCCGGTTCTCGAATTCGCGAATGAGGAACATGTCCCGGAGCCAGCGGACGAAAGTCGCGGGGGGGAGCGAATCCGAAAGTCGGGTTCCGGCCAAGCGGGCAGGCTGGGCGGCAGTGGTCTTTGAGGGGCTGATGGTCATTTCGTGGGGGGGCTTTGCCAGGGAAGTCATCGGGCGGAAGGGTAGGTGACCGAACCCGGATCGGGCGAGGGGCTTAGTGTTTTGGGTATGGATTCGCTGCGCACAAGCGGAGAGCACGGGTCGGAAGCGGTCACACCCTTCGCCGGAGGACAATTGACGGTCCAGGCAACGCCGGTCTACCTCGCAGACCAATCCGACCCTGAGGAGCGCGAGTTCGTGTTTGGTTACCGGATCCGGATCACTAACGGGACGGACCGGGTGGTGCAATTGCTCTCGCGCCGGTGGACGATTGTGGACGCCAACGGGAAGTCGCGAGACGTCGAAGGGGAGGGCGTGGTGGGCCGGCAGCCGATTCTGGGGCCGGGACAGTTCTTTCAGTACGAGAGTTTCTGCCCGCTCAAGACGCCGTGGGGGACGATGGAGGGCGCGTTCTCCCTGCGTGCACGGGAGGCGGCCAAGGCCGGCGAAACCGCGTCTTCGATGCTCGACGGGCCGTGGCCGGAGAACTTCGAAGCGAGGGTGGGACGGTTCTTTCTGGTCGCGGAGAAGCAAAGCACCAACGGCTCAGGCGCCGGCGTCAAGAAATGAAAAGGCACGGGACCGACGCCCGTGCCTTTCGATTCAATGGCATTCGGATGGCGTCTAACGGTCCTTGAGCGCCTGCGCCGCGCCGGGAGGACGCTGACCGATCGAGGTGATCTTCAGAATCTCGACGGCAGACTCGAGCTGGAGGTCGAGCCCTTCAGTGATTAGCCGTTCGGGATCCGGTCGCGGGGACTTGACGTTCGCCTCCGTGGGCAGAACGTCCGCGTTGCGCCGGAGCAGAATTGATTCGGTGGTCTGCTTGGGGAGCATCTCGATGGCGAGGTTCGGGGTGATCCCCCACTCGTGCGCGCCGGGCTTGCGGTGGATGATCCGGTATCCGGGCGGCGCCGCGTCTGGTATCGCGTAATACTGCATGGTGAGCTTCATGGCGGCGTCGTCGGAAAGACCGAAGACCTTCTGGACGCTGCCCTTGCCGAAGCTGCGCTGGCCGAGCACCATGACATTCACGTCGCCGGTCTGGCCGTAATGCTGGAGCGTGCCGCTGACGATCTCGCTGGCGGAGGCGGAGCCCTCGTTGATCAGCACCACCGTGGGAGTCGTCCTGAGCCGGGAGACATTCGTCTTGGCCATCTCGGGGCTCTCCGCCCGTCCGTTGGGCCCCTGCATCGCGACGACGACGCCGTTGTCGATGAAGAGATTGGCGACCTGAACGGCCTGGTCCAGGTATCCGCCGGGATTGAAGCGCAGGTCAAGGACGAGGCCCTTGAGGCCTTCCTTCTGCATCTGGTTGACCGCGCGACGGAGTTCCTCGGCGGTTTTCTCGCTGAACTGCGTCAGGCGGACGTAGCCGATGTGGTTGTCTTTGTCGATGAACCAGTCCCATGCGTCCTCGCGCGCGCCCTTGCGCTTCCAGCCCTTGACGGAAACGACGTTGATGAGCTGGCGGGTGATGGGAACTTCCATCTCCTGGTACTTCTTCTCCGGCTTGGCGTCGGCTTTGGGCGCGTCCTTGGCCGGCTCGGCGGCCGGGGGAACTCCTTCGTCACCGGCGAGAGCTTCGGCGGTCTGGGCGTCGTTCTCGATCGGGCGATCGATGGAGAGGATGACCTGGGAGCCATCGGGGCCGGTGATGTGATCAACAACCTGGTCGATCGACATGCCGTACGCGCTGGTGTTGTTGATCTTTTTGATGATGTCGCCGGCCTTGATACCGGCGCGGAACGCCGGCGTGCCCTCGAGCGGCGTGACCACGCGGACGTTCGACTGATCGTCGAGTTCGATCTGCACTCCGACGCCGACGAACTTGCCCTGGGTGTTGCGGTTGAAGCGGTTCAGCTCGTCGGGCCAGATGATGGCGCTGAACTCATCGAGTTGATCGATCGCCCCGTTCCCGAACTCGTGAAGCAGGGCCTCGTGGGGGAGTTTGACCGTGCGATCGTTGACGGCGAGGATGCGGGTGAGCAGGGCGTCGGTCTCACCGACGCCGGGCTCGGTCACGCGTCCGAAGACGTTCTTCTTGACCTCCGCAAGACGCTCCCTCTCCGTGCGCAGTGCCGAGAGCATGGCGTCGCGCGAATTATCGTTGTCGAGCGCCGGGAAGGCGCGATGCAGGTCACCCGTGGAGATCATGGTCTCGATGGCGATGATGCCGCCGGTCAGGAGGCGGCGGGCGGGAATCTGCTCGACGTGATCGGCGGCACGCGCGACCGCGCGAACGACCATTTCCTGATCGATGCCCTTGAGCTTCTCGTGGAAATCGTCCCCGGTCGGGTTGTACGGGGGGAGCGGCTTCTCGCCCTCGGCGGTCAGTCGTGCGTTCCGCAGCTCCCACAGCCGTTGCGGGGTGTACATCCGGATCATCGTCAGGCGGCGGGACTGACGCTCGAGGTCCGGCTTGTACTGGCCGGATTCCTCGAGCAATGCGTTCAGGAGGCTGAACATTTCGCTGGTGGCGAGCCATTCTCCGGCCTGTTCGGCCTTGCGGGCCGCGGCGTCGGCGTCCTGGATCAATTGCTTGACGCGAGGGTCTTCGAGAACGGCGGGCTTGTCGGTCGAGAGCACCCAGAGCTCCAGCGCGCTGCGCATGGCCTTGGCGAGTCGGGCGTTGGTCTTTTCACCCGTGAGGCGTTCGTCGAGTTCCTTGTTGACCTCGGCGATGCGTTCGGCACGCTTCTGATCGCGCTTGGAGAAATTCTCGTCCAGGAGCTTGACCGACTTCTCGATCTCGGCCCGCTGATCGGCGGTGAGCGAGGGGTCGTCTGGGATTTCGTGGATGTAACGAACAAAGTCATCGAAGCGGCCGCTCTTGGCGATCCGCCAGGCTCGGTTCGACCACTCCGCGGCATCGGCGGACTTCTCGGCCGATGCGGCGATCGTGGGGGCGAGCGGAAGTACGCCACCCGCGGAGAAGGCCAGCACGGCGCAGAGCAGGACCCGGCTGGCGCGACCCGCACGACGAACGGAATTCAACTCCACACAACCTCCCACTGCTGCCGACGGAGTCAATTCCGCGGCGGTGCGTTTTCCGACTTCCGGGTCGCGTGCCCTTCCGGTCCACACAACCCACCGAACGAATCCTGCCAAAGAGCAGGGGCCGCCCATTGCCCCCATCGATCGGTTGCCTCCCCCGGGCTTGTTGACGGACCGGGTGAGCGAATCGACGACCGGAGCATATCGGACCGCTCCCACCCTTCTGTTCGGGATGGGCGTCAGTGCCGATGCAGAGAAACCGGAAGTAGTACCGCCCGCGGCGGTTTCCGGTTCAGGGGAGGGAGATCGGCAATGCACCCCAAAAATGACCGCCCCGGGCGCGGATGCCCGGGGCGGATGTGGTCAGCAAACGAACCGCCAAGAACGTGCTGACCGAGGCAGGCCGACGCGGCCCGCCTGGAAAACCAAACTCAGGCCCGACGACGGCGGCCGGCCACAAGGCCTGCGAGTCCGACGAGGGCGATGCTGCCGGGAGCGGGAATATCAGCGTTAAACTGAACGTTGTCGATGCGGTTGTTGCCACCTTGATTGGTCGCACCGTCAAACGTGATCCTGACCCGCAGGTTGGCAGCTCCATAGGCAGCAAGGTCGGAGATGGAGACAGACTGGCCCCCGTTCGGGGAGGTGAACGACGAGGCAATCGAGTTGATCGTCGTGATCAAGAAGAAATTGGTGCCGTCCGTCGAGTATTCGATTTTCTGCGAATTGAAGCCGGTCGAAGTACGCTGCGTTGCGTAGGTGAGAATCAGGTTGGAGGTATAACCGACCGTGCTGATGTTGAACTGAACCCACTTGCCGTTGTTGGTCACGCCACTGTTGACCCCGTTACCCGCGCGCATCGCCATAGCCCCGCCAGGCGGATCGCCGAAGAGAGCGTTGGTCAAGGTGCCACCGAATGTGCCGAGGTCACCGGTGTTCTGGGCCGCCGTGCCGGCAACTGTGTTGATTGAGAAGTTGGTCGTGATTGAACCCGCCCCGGCGTTGGCCGCGAACGGGTACGACTGATCCACGGTTCCCAATCCGCCACTCGTGCCGGCGGTGCTCGCGGTGAAATTCCAATAGGCAACCAGCGCAGCGTTCGCCGACGCACAGATGCCCGCACCCGCCACAAGGGCGAGCGCAAAAATGCTCTTTCTCATAATCTCGAACCTCCTATTGCTCACAACTCTCCTCGATAGCGCGGCGGAAACGCGCCTTCCCCAACGCGGGGACTTGTCTCTCTGTTAAGACTGTAGCAGAAACACCCCCCAACACAACCCATATTGCGTTGAGATTTTGCAAAGAAATTGTCGGGCTGGCGGTTCGGGTTCAGGGCGGGTATAGTGGTGCTGCCCGGGCGCGTAGCTCAGTTGGCTAGAGCGCGGCTGTCACATAGCCGAGGTCACAGGTTCGAGCCCTGTTGCGCCCATTTCCCCTGTTTTCTTGGACTTTTCTACGGGCCGGTTGATTCCGGATGGCCCGAACGCGGACTGAAAGTGCTTTCAGCCGTCCTCTCAGGACAGCCTGGCTCGGGCGGAGGCAATCGCGGATGCGACCGCGCTTAGCCCGGTGCCGCCGGGGATTTCCCGCCGCGACAGGCCGGACTCGAGTTTGAGGCACTCAAAGACGCCTTCATCGATCCGGGCATCGATCGAACGGAGCTCTGAAAGCGGGAGATCTTCGAGTCGCTTGGACCTGGCCAGTGCATGGCGCACGAGTTTGCCCACGATGTCGTGCGCGTCGCGGAAGGGGATGCCCTTGGCGACAAGGTAGTCGGCGAGTTCGGTGGCGTTCGCATAGCCGTCGAGCGCCGAGTTCCTTGCCCGGTCCTCGCGGACTTTGAGCGTGTCGAGAACGCGGGCCAGCACACGCAGGCACATCGAAAGCTGCCGCATCGAGTCGATCATTGGCTCTTTGTCTTCCTGCAGATCCTTGTTGTACGCAAGCGGGAGTCCCTTCACCGTCATCGCGAGGGTCGCGAACGCCCCGAAGATGCGGCCGGCCTTGCCCCTGATGAGTTCGCAGGCGTCCGGATTCTTCTTCTGCGGCATCAGCGAACTGCCGCTGGAGACCGAGTCGTGCATCTCAACGATGCCGAACTCCTGGGACGCGAAGAGAATGAGGTCCTCGGCGAGGCGGGAGAGGTGCAGAGCCGTGATCGAATTCGCGGACAAAGTCTCCAGTACGAAATCGCGATCGCTGGTGGCATCGAGGCTGTTGCGGGTGGGGGCATCAAAGCCGAGGTCCTTCGCGATCTGAGCGCGATCGACCTGATAGGTGGTGCCGGCGAGAGCGCCCGAGCCCAGAGGTGAGAGATTGACGCGTTTTCGGGCATCAAGCAGGCGGGCCGCGTCGCGCTCGAGCATTTCCTGATAGGCGAGCGCCCAGTGGGCGAAAACGATCGGCTGGGCGCGCTGCATGTGCGTGTAGCCGGAGGTGACGACATGTTTGGTTCGGTCGGCGAGATCGATGAGGGCTCGCCGGGCCTCTTTCAACTCGGCAAGGCGGGAATCGATCTCGGTGCGAACGTACAGCCGAAAGTCAGTGGCAACCTGATCGTTGCGGGAGCGGCCGGTGTGGAGTTTCTTGCCCAGGTCCCCCACCGCTTCGATCAGCCGACGCTCGACATACGAGTGGATGTCCTCGTCCGCCGCGGAAAGCGGATTGCCCGGATCCTTGGAAATCTCGGATCTGAGCCCGGAAAGTGCGGAGGAGAGTCTGGCGAGTTCGTCGGAGGTGATGACGCCGGCGCGGTGGATGGCCTTGGCCCAAGCGAGCGAGCCCTCGATGTCCTGTATGGCCAGCGCAGCGTCTACGGGAAGCGAGTCGTTGAACTGCTTGAAGAGTTCGTCGGGTTTGGATTCGAAACGACCGCCCCAGAGAGCCATACTCGAAACCTTTCAACACGGAGAACTACGGTGGGCCACGGAGAAGAGGAAAGATTAGGAATGGAAATGGGGCGGGTTCTCCGCATCGCCCTCGGCCCGGCTCATGTCGGGCGGATCGAAACGGTCACGCGGATATCGCACGCAGAAGACCAGCGACGCGAGTGCGGTCGTTGTTTGCCCTGTGGAGTGCCGGATCTGCCTACTTCGCCGGCTTGAAGCTCTTGTCGGGCAGTTTGGGCGTCTGCGGCGGGTTGACCGGCTTCTCCTTGATGAGCTGCTGAAGATGGGCGATCGCCGCGTCGAGTTGAGCGTCTTTGCCCTCGAAGGTGGCGTGCGGCATGTTGTCGACCTCGATGTCTGGCACGACGCCCTTGCCTTCGACCAGCCAGATGCCGTCGGGGCCGAAGACTCCCGTCTCGCCGGCGCTAGCGACGCCTCCGTCCGACAGCCGGTTGTTCATGCTGAGCCAGACTTCGCCGCCCCAAGTTCGCATGCCGATCACTTTACCCAAGCCAAGGCGCCGGAATCCCTCGGAAAAGGCCTCGCCGTCCGAGGCGGTGAAGGCGTCGCACAGAACGACCATGTGGCCGCGGAAGGCGTACTGCATGTTCCAGGAGTCGGGCTGGCCGACGCGGGCGTTCCAGAACATCCAGGCCTTGCGGACCAGGGCGCCGAGGATCCAGGAGTCGATATTCCCGCCTGTATTGCGCCGGACGTCGATGATCAGGCCCGCCCGGTTGTAGACGGGGAAGAAGTTCTTCGCCCAGCGACCGATCTCGCCGCCGCTCATGTTGCGGAGGTGCACATAGCCGATCTGCCCCGCGCCGTTCTTTTCGACAGCGACTCGCCGGGTGTATTCCCATGCGGTGTACCGGAGGTTCGCGGCATCGCCGAGAGAAATTGGCGTGACAATCACGTCGCGGGCATCGCCGCTCGCGGGCTTGACGTGAAGCAGAACCTGCTGCCCCGCCTTGCCCCGCAGAAGCGAGGCCGGATCGGGCACTGTCGCCAGCGAAACTCCGTTGATCTGTTCGATCAGATCACCGTTCTGAATGTCCACACCGGGACGGGCAAGCGGCGGCACCTGGGTCGGCTCATCGGGATCGAAGTCATAGATGTGTGTGACGCGCCATCCTGCCGCCTCGCGTGTCATATCTGCGCCGAGTGACGCATTGCCGACGTCGTCCGTCGCCTGACGAATATCTCCACCCTGGACGAAGTGGTGCAGGGTGGACAGTTCGCCCGAGAGTTGGGCGAGGATGTCGTTGAGTTCGGCGCGGGTGCGGACCCGCTCGACCAGCGGTGCGTATTTGGCCTTCATCGCGGGCCAGTCCACGCCGTGCATGTTGGTGGCGTAGAAATAGTCGCGGAGCAGGCGCCAGGCGTCGGAATACATCTGACGCCATTCGACGGCCGGAACCAGGCTGAAAGACCACTTCGAGAGATCGACCGACTTGCCGTCAAGTTCGGCAGGAGCAACGGCGGTATCGACAATGGAGTACGTGCTGGCTTTGTGGATCAGCATCTTCTTCTGATCCAGCGAGAGCTCGTACCCGCGGATATCAGAGGCGATGGTCTTGGTCTCGATCTTCTCGTTGCCGATGTTGACGCCGTGAAGGTTGGTCTTGGAGTCCAGGCCCCGGAGGAAGTCGGTGAAGAAGAGAGACTTCTCGGTGACCGAGAGGCTTCCGTAGTTGCTTGCCGGGAGCGGGACCTCCTCGAGGCGAGATTCGATTCCGTCGAGGTCGATGACGACTTCCGCCGGAGGCTTTTCGGCCTTCTTTTCAGAGTCCTTGGCCTTGTCGCCCTCCGGCTTCGATTCGTCCTTCTTCGCGTCGTCTTTCTTTTCTTCCTTTCTTGCCTCTTCCTTCTTTTCGTCTTTCTTTTCCGAATTCAGCTCGTCGTTCGGACGCCAGGGTGAGCGCTGACCCTTCTTGAGCGAGACGAGGTAGATCTTGGTCCGCTTGTCGAAGTTCGGCTGAGGGGCGAGCGGGCCCCACGGGCTCTGAACGGTGGACTGGAACGTGCGGTCGCTCAGCAGGTAGAGCCATTTGCCGTCGCGGCTGAAGCAGGGAGAACCGCTCTCGAAGCGGTCGGTCGTGACGGGAGTGACCTGACCGCTGGCAACGTTGTAGAGCTTGATCACGCCGTTGGAGTTGGACGCGGGCTCGGCAAACACGATCCAGCGTGAATCCGCCGACCACGCGAAGTCGCCGATATCGCCGTCCTTGTTCTCCGTGATGGTCTTGGTGGTCTTGGCCGCGATGTCGGTCAGGTAGAGCTTCTGGTTCTTGTCGGTGTGAGCGACGTACTTTCCGTCCGGGCTTGCGGCGAGCTGAAATCGCAGGATCATTCCGTCATTGGTGATCTGCGTCGCCTCGCCGATTCCGTTCGCGGGGAGCTTCCAGATTTCAACCTCGCCCGACGCATCGCTGAAGGCCAGGAGCGACTTCCCGTCCGGCATGAACGAGGCGTTGCGGTAGCGAACGCCCGACTCCTTGGTCACATCCACGAAGCGCCCTTGCTTGGCGGGGGCGACGAAGACCTGCCCACGCGCCGTGAGGGCGAGGCGGTCGCCACTCGGTGAAAGCGCCGTGGAACCGATCGCCTTCGCCGGGTCCTTGATCCACTGCTCGCGCATCTGATCGAAATCGCTCGAGAGCTTGATCGGGACCTCGCCGTCTTTGCCCGACGCGATATCCAGCAGATAGATGTCGGCTCCGTGCTGGTACACAATCCGACCGCCGTCAAGATCGGGCGAGGCGACGTCATACTCCACGTGCTTGGTGTGCTGCTTGAGGTCCTTGCCGGACGGGTCCATCGACCAGATGTTCATGATGCCGTCGCGATCTGAGGCGAAATAAATCCGCGCCCCACTCGGACCGCTCCAGAACATGGCTTCCTTGCTGGTGCCGGCATAATCCGTCGTCAGCGGCACAGCCTCGGCTTCGCTCGTGGTGTACTTCCAAAGTTGCTGGATGAAGCCGCCCTGGTAACGCTTGGTATTGCTCCCCTGGAACGGAAGACGCGTGAAGAAGAGCGTCTTGCCATCCGAAGAGAACGCGCCCTGATCGGCCTCAGAGAGCGGCACTCGCTCCACAGCCGGCGCCTCTCCCGCGTTGGCCTCTCGCGTGCGGGCTCCAAGAACAACGAGCTGACTCGAGGGCAGTGTCGCGAATTCGCGAGTGGAGTACATGATCTTCCCGCTGGGGGTCCAGCCGACGAAGCTCACCCGGGAGGCGCCAAAGGTCTGGCGAACCGGCAGGCCACCGTCCAAGGGCATCGTGTAGATCTCGCCGGGGCCTTCATACGTGGCGACAAACGCGATGGTCTTCCCATCCGGTGAAATCGCCGGATGCCCCTCATCGCCGGCGCCGGTCGTGAGGCGTGTGGCAACGCCGCCCGCGGCCGGGACTTTCCACAGGTCGCCTTCGCTGACGAACACGATCGTGTCGCCGTGAATGGCGGGCTGGCGGTAGTAGCCGCGGGTTGTGGGATTTGGGTTTGGGCCTGCGGGTTGGGCGAACGCAAGAATCGAGCAGGAAAGCGCGAGAGCGGCGGCGAGGGATCGCATGGGGCGGAGGCTCCGTGTGGGTCAGAGAGGATACCGAATCGGCGGCGCGAAGTTGCCCGTGAGGTCACGCGTCGCGGAGAACGCGGCCGTACGTACAGGAAATTCGTCAACCCTGGAAATGGCGATCGGCGATGAACTGTGCATCGCCGGAGCCCACACCCAACCCCCTTCCTCGGGGAGGGGGCTTCGCAAGTACCGGTCACTGGCACGAGATGGCGCGATGGACGAGGGCGGTATCCGTAAACTGACGGAATCGCACGACGCGATTGTCCTTGATGTCGTACACATGCGCGAACGCGGCCGAGAGTTGCTTGCCGGTCGCCTTGTACGTCCCCTCGTACACGCCGATCGCGATCACCGTGTCGCCCGCATCGTGCCATTCCGTCACGCGAGCACGCCAGTTGTCCCAATCGCGCCGGAACTGCGAGAGAACATCGTCGAGCACGTGGAGCGCGCCCTTGTGAAGTCCGCCGTCGGGGAAGCCGTCGTTCTGGATCCACTCCACGTCAGGGTGGAGGATGGAAAAGATGCGATCGCGATCGCGGGAAGCGAAGGCGTCGTAGAGCGATTCAATCAAAGCCCGATTCGCACTTGTCATCTTCGGTCATTCTTTCTCCGTGCACCTCTCCGTGGTTCTCCGTGGCACTCAGTGTTCGACTCTTTGCGTCACGATCGCTATTCAAACCTCAAATGCTTCACACTTTCCCCGCTATCGCGCAGATCGATGAGTGCGTCGATGCCAATGTCGAGGTGCATCTTCACGAAGTTCTCATTCACCAGCCGATCGCTCTCCCCAGTCTTGACGCCCTCGGGCGTCATCGGATTGTCGCTGACGAGCAGCAGCGCCCCCTTCGGAATCGAGTTTACAAACCCCACCATGAACAGTGTCGCCGTCTCCATGTCGATACCGATGGCCCGAATCTGCCGCAGGTATTCGCGAAACTTCTCGTCGTGTTCCCACACCCGACGGTTGGTCGTATAGACGGTGCCGGTCCAGTAGTCGCACTTGTGTTCCACAATCGCCGTCGACACCGCACGCTGAAGCCGGAACGACGGAAGCGCCGGCACCTCCGGCGGCATGTACTCGTTGCTCGTCCCCTCTCCCCGAATGGCAGCGATCGGCAGCACGAAATCACCCAGCTTGGTCTTTTTGAGCCCGCCGCACTTGCCTAGGAACAGCACCGCCTGCGGCTCGACAGCGCTCAACAGGTCCATCGTCGTCGCCGCCATGGCCGAGCCCATGCCGAAGTTCACGATGGTCAGATTCTCGCCCGGCGTTCCCTTGGCGCCGGTGGCCGACTGCATCGGCCGGTCGCGCCCCATCACCTCGACGCCGAAGCGGGTCGCAAACGCTTCGACGTAGCTGGCGAAGTTGGTGAGGAGAATGTGGCTTCCCCACTGATCAAGCGGGCGTCCTGTATAGCGGACAAGCCAGTCGCGGACGATATCGGCTTTGGTTTTCATCCCTGAATAAGGATATCGGCTCTTCTCGCTTAGGAGATCGCGGAAGGCCCACGGGCCGCAGGTCAACGCACCGACGTGCCCAACGAGCCCGAACGAAGTGAAGGGCGCACCGGCAAACGAGCGCCCCACGCGTCCCGAAAATAACTCCCGACTGTGTTACGCTCCCCCCATGCATCCACTGCTCTGGTTCTTCGGCGCGTGCGTGATCGGCCTGTTGCTCTCGGCGCTCGTCTTCCACGCCCTCGCCCGCCTCGGCAAGGTCGGCAACGCGATCTGCGATGTCTGCGCCAAGGGCTACCTGCTCGACATTACGGTCTTCTACTTCGTGCACGGGCCGTGGGTTGCCGCGATCATCCTTTGGTGGAATCACGACTCCGCCGCGCCGGGTCCGCCGGCCCACTCATTCGCCTCGTTCGCTGCGTACCTCGCCACCGCCATCCTCGCCCAAATGCTCACTCTCGTCCTCTGGTCCTGGATGCACGAAGCCATGCACCCCGGCATCCGCAAGGGCCCGCGCATCGTCACCACCCTTAATCGCAAAGTCGGCAAGTTCCGCAACCACGCCGCCGTCTGGTGGACAGCGTGGGCCGTGCCGCTCTTCACCATCGTCCGCCTCGCCGAGATCCTCCTCTACCCGCCGCTCCATTGGCTCGTCCGCCTCCCGAAATACAACGTCAACGAGTGGATCAACGTCAGCCGCCAGAAGTTCTCCGGCCTCGTCGGCCACGACCTCATCTGGTGCCTCTACTGCGACTGGATGACCGGCGTCTGGAGCCTCGCCACCGAAATGCTCCGCAACGTCGAGAGCTTCTGGTGCCCCATCAAGTACTCATCCCCTGAAAAGTGCGAGAAGTGCTGCGTCGATTTCCCCGACATCAACGGCGGCTGGGTCGATGCGAAGGGCAACATCGCGCAAGTCGCGGCACTCCTCAACGAGAAGTACCCCGGCCCCAGCGGCGAAAACGGCTGGTTCGGGCATCCCTCGCGCAAAGTCGATCTGACCGTGCGGGGAAGCAAACCAAGCTGATTCTGCCGCGCGGCTTGCGCGCGAGCCGTGCCCTCGCACGCTACGCTGGGGCCAACATCCACGGACCAACCGCGTGCCGAGCCGCAAACCCGCCATCGGATTTATCTTCCTGACCCTGCTGCTCGACGTGCTCGGCTTCGGTGTCATCATTCCGGTCGCGCCGAGGCTCGTCGAGAATCTGCTGAACTCCGGCGCGGGCGGCACGGACGAGCAGGCCGCATCCGTCGTCGGCTGGCTCACCGCGACCTACGCGATCATGCAGTTCTTCTTCTCGCCCTTCCTCGGCGCACTGTCCGACCGGTTCGGCCGGCGCCCCGTACTGCTCGTCGCCATCTTCGGCAGCGGGATCGACTATATTGCGATGGCGCTCTCCCCGGCGCTCTGGTTCCTCTTCCTGACGCGTGGCATCAACGGCCTGACCGGCGCCAGCATGACGGTCTGCAACGCCTACATCGCGGATATCACAACCCCCGAGAAACGGGCCGGGGCGTTCGGACTGATGGGGGCGGCATTCGGTATCGGCTTCGTCCTCGGTCCACTCGCGGGAGGCGTGCTCGGAGCGATCGATATCCACCTGCCCTTCTACGCCGCGGCAGGTCTCTCACTCGCAAACTGGCTCTACGGTC
The DNA here is from genome assembly GCA_044221315.1 of Phycisphaerales bacterium. Classification (GTDB taxonomy): domain Bacteria; phylum Planctomycetota; class Phycisphaerae; order Phycisphaerales; family UBA1924; genus JAFEBO01. The sequence goes on from JBGAPK010000004.1 coordinate 156,407, forward strand.
TGATCGTTCTGCCCGAATCGCTCCCCCACGACCGGCGTTCGCATCTCAGTCTCTCACGGATGAACCCGATCGGTGCCTTCCACGGCCTCGGCAGGTACCCCGTAGTCGCGGCACTCGCCGCAGCCATGTTCATGCTCAACCTCGCCATGTTCGGCCTCCACGCAACGTGGGTGCTCTACACCAAGCACCGCTACGACTGGAACCCAAGGGACGTCGGCCTCTCGCTGACAGCCGTCGGCATCGGCGCGGCAATCGTTCAAGGCGGGCTCGCGCGGAAGATCATCCCGGCGCTCGGCGAGAAAACAGCTCTCATCCTCGGGCTCTGCATCGGAGTCCTCGCCTACATCGGGTATGGCACGGCACCGCAGGGTTGGATGATCTACATCGTCATCGCTTTCGCCTCGCTTGGCGGAATCGCCCAGCCCGCCGCACAGTCCATCATCACACGAACCGTGCGCCCCTACGAGCAGGGCGCCGTGCAGGGCACCCTCACAGCGCTCTCCAGCATCGCCAACATCTTCGGCCCGCTCATCGGCGGCTACGTCTTCGCCTACTTCATCTCCGCCAAGGCGCCGGTGCAGTTGCCCGGCGCGCCCTATTACGTCAGCGCACTCTTCTCGGCGATCGGCACCGTGATCGCGGTCTGGGCGCTCTGGGGTTTCGTCAGCCTGCCGAAACACCAGGAGGCGCACCGAAATCCCGCAATGCCAAGCGACTGACCCGCGACCGTTCCCCCCTACTTCTTGAATCCAAACAGCCCCTTCATCCGCTCCGCCAGCGTGAACTCGCTGAGGTCTTTCAGTTCCCCCGCATCAAGCAGCACGCCCCCGCAGGTGCGGCAGAGATCGATGATCACATGGGGCTGCCTCGGATCGGGCACCTGAACGAGCTTGCTGTGGTCGCGCGGGCACTCGAGGAAATCGTCCCGCAGCACCTTGTATTCGTAGTTGTGCTTCGCCGTGCCGTAGTCGATCTCACCAAGGTCAACGCCCTTGTCCTTGGCCTTGATAGTCGCTTCGAGTTCGTACGCGTCGAACCAGATCGCCCCGCAGCGCCCGCAATGGTCAACCTCGAACTTGCTGTCGCCGACGGTCAGCTTCTCCATTATCGTGGCGTCTTTAGGACAGCGGATTTTGCCCGGGGGTGTCGTCTTCATGACGCCAAGCGTACCAACGCCAGTCGATTGTCGTCTTCTCACCGTTCGTTTGTGCGCACAAGAGCGCTCGTTTTGCTCCGATCCCAAAAAAACTTCACTTCGTGCCAGCTCCCGCCGCGGCCGTAACTTACGACTTGCGTCCTCCACGCCCCCGCGCGCACACAAGCGCCTCTGCGCGCGCAAGCCAACGATTTTTGTCCGACGCCGCAAAATCGTCGTGTATGTTGGCCCGCGAACCGTCCCTCTTCCCTCCGGAGCAGCCACATGCACACAAGCCATGCCACACATTCAGCAAGCAACACCCCGATCGACCTCGACTTTCGCCCCGACCAGGCGCTGACAGACCAGATCATCGATCGTCTCGCCGATCCGGGCTGCCCGCTCACCCATGTCGCCGCCCACGCCGAAACTTCGATCGAAATCCTGAGTGCCTGGATGCTCCGCCCCGAAATCGCCGCCAGAATCGACGCGCTCGAATCCGCCACTGCCCGTCGCGCCCGCCTGCTCGCCGTCGGGCAGATCCACCTCGCGGCACGCACCGCCGCCCAAGTCCTCGAGGCGCAACGCAGGGCACTGAACGATTCGGTCAGTTGCTTTTTCTCCGCGCGTCAGCAACTCCGCGCCGCCGCCATCTCGCTCTCCGCTGGCCGACTGCTTCTCAACCTCGCACGCTTCGATCCGGCCAGGACGACCGCCCCCCGCCGCGCCAGGCCTTCGATCCCATCAAACGACCATCCGCCCGACCCGCGCTCGCAACAAACGCACGATCGGCGGCGCCATGACGCCTCGCATTCCCACCGGGTTCCCTCGCCCGCGACGGAAAGCCCCCGCCCCCCGGCCCGCGATAGCACGCCGCAGACCGGCACCGCGACCGCCAGAATCCCGTCATCTGCGCAGCCCGCTGGCCAGTTCATGCAACGCTCACCGGCGACCGGCGCACGCAATACGGTGCCCTCTCCGCGATGGGATCGGCTGTTGGGGACGGGTGCCCTCCCACGTTCAAGCCGAACTCACCCTAATCCAGCCAGTCCTTCGCCTTCAGCCGCTCCGGCACGTACTCCTCCGTGACATAGCTGATGTCCTTGGTGATCATCGCCTCGACTTCCATCTTGAAACCGTTGGTCAGGAGCCCCTGGATCTCCTTCTGCCACTGCTTGTTCGCCTCGAACCACGGGTACGCCGCGATTTCCTTCGCGCGCTTGATGTCATTCTCGGTGAGTTCGATCTTGACCGCCTCGCCCAGTTCGCATTCCTTGTAGTCCTTGGCGCGGATGCCGAGGAACCTCGCTTCGGGGATCGCCAGGCGCGACGATTCGAACGCGAGCGAGATCGAGCCCTGCTTGATCACCGAGTAGATGTAGTGCCCCCACGGATCGCAATCGAGCACGCAGATGATCGGAAGTTTCAATTCCTGGTTGAGCCGCTGCAGCAGCCGCCGACAACCCCGCGGCGGCTGCCCCGCGCCGTGCGTCAAAATGCAGTTGTTCTTCTCCCAGAACCGGTCCTCGTTGAACCGGTTCCAGACCGTGCCCTTCTCGACGTGCAGGACAAACTTCGCCTCGCACTTCTTGAACTGGATGATGTCCGGCTCCACGATGCTCGGGAGGGCGTACCCGCCGCTGCCCATCCGGCGGCAGTCGATGTCATCGCCCTTGTCGGTGATCGTGATATTCCCGACCATCGAACCCCGATTCTCGGCGAAGATGTGCAGTTCCTCGCGCAGGGCGCCCAGCGTGACCTCCAAATCCTCGAGGATCGGATCGGACTCTTCCTGCGCATCAAACGTGTTTTCCTTGGTGCCCGCGACCGTGTGCTTCGCCTTGTAGAAAACACCTCGCAGGCTCGAGGTCTTCCCCGCCTCGATCAGGTCCTTGATCGTGCTCCCGTGCAGCATCGTCTGCATGAACTGCTTGGCCGTCTTGAGATCAAAGAGCGGCCGCTCGGCCTTGGCATCTCCCATCTCCAGGATGCCGCGCTTCTTGTTCCAGAGCGTGTTGGACTTTGCCCGCGTCGGAATGTGGAAGACGGGCTCCTTCCCGCCGAGCGTCTTCTTCGAAACCTCGTCCGCAAGACCGACGATTTTTCCGAGCGTGCGTGTGTCGCGTTCCTTCAGTTTGACAGGAGCCTTGGCTTTGGCCTTTGCCATGCGTTCATCCTTGAAAGCAATCCCTCATTCCATTATCACACGCCACCGCGCTCAGGACTTGGTCTTTGTCGGCCCAAACTTCTCCGCGAAGATCTCCTTCATCTCCGCCCACGACCGTTTGTCCGCGTTTACGTTGTAACTCACGCCCGGCACCTTGAACTTGTCCGCGTTCGGATTCGTGAACGCATGAACCGCCCCGCTGTACGCCACAAACACGTAGTCGATCCCCGCCTCCTTCATCTGGGCGTGGAATTTTTCGATCTCGCCCGGCTGCACAAACGCATCGTCCTGGCCGTGGCAGACAAGAACGGTTCCCTTGATCTTCTTGTTATCCTCGGGCTTCGCCGCCGAAACCTGCGAGGCGTGGAATGCGACGACCGCCTTCAGATCCGCCCCGGTCCGCGCCAGTTCAAGGGCAACCGTGCCGCCCATGCAGTACCCGATCGCCGCGACCTTCGACTTGTCCACGATGTTCTGATCGGTCAAAACCTTCATCCCCGCCGCGGCCCGATCGCGCCGCACCTGCGGATCCTTCGAAAGTTCACCAGCCCACTGCCCCGCCTGCTTCGCATCCTCAGTTACCTTCCCCTTGCCGTACATGTCGATCGCAAAGGCCACATACCCCAACTCGGCCAACTGTTTCGCCCGCGCCTTCGAGTAGTCGTTCATCCCCCACCACTCGGGGCACACTACGACGCCCGGCTTGGGAGTTTTCTCGGTCGCAACGGCGTCATCCCAAACCAGGAATCCCTCGAGCACTGTGTCGCCGTGCTTGTACTCGATGGCTTTGGTCTGAATAGCGGCTTGGGCCATGGGAATCAGAATAAAGGAGATCAGGGCAATGAGTGGTCGCATCGAAATTCTCCTTGCAGGAAGAGTCTATGGAGCCATCCATTTCAAAAGAACTCCCAGAACGAGCAGTATCATGGAGACGAAGATCGCCTCCGGAAGGAACCGCACGTCGATCGTGTCGCGGATGCGTTCAGGCCGCCTCCAGCGAAGAGCGGCCATCCCCAGCAGCATTGCGATGCACCACGCCATGCGGGCCGGCATCGCCAAAGGCGTCAGAATCGGCAGCGCCAGAGCGATCCCAAGCCGACCAAGCCCGCTCCACGTCCAGACCCGCGCGGGACCCAGCGTCACCGCAAACGTGTCGGTGCGATAGTGGCGGTCGGTCTGTTCGTCGTCAATGTCGCAGAGCGCCGCATCCAGAAATATCCGCCAGGCGACGACCGCGCCCGCCAACACCAGCGTCAGCCCCCGCGCCCGGACGTCCGAGGAAAGGTCCGCAAGCCGCGGACCCGATTCCGCGGCAAGCCCGACCAAGCCCACAAAGCCGGTCATCCCGAGCGCCGCGTACGCGTTCTTGATATAGAGCCGGTCCTTAAGTCGGGCACGATGCCGACGCGGACCCGGCGCGTAGATCACGCCTGCGATCCCCGAGAAGAGAACGGCAAGCGGGATGTACCACCCAAGCCGAAAGCCGATGGCGCCGGCGGACAGCAGAAGCAGGCTGGCGATCACTCGAGCGGTTCGATCTACCCGATGCAGAAACTCGTACCGTCCGGGCTGAGCCGCGGCATCCGCAGGATCGAGCAAGTGCCGCCGGACCTTGACACGATCGAGCGCGTACACCGCAGTGGCGGTAAGCAGAACGCACACCATTGCCTCCCAACGCGGGAGCGGCAGGCCCTTGAGTGTCAGGCCCGCAAGATGGGCGAAGCAGATCAACGCCGCGAGCGCATAGAGCCCTGCCCAGAGCCCGAGATGACCGAGTGCGCGGATCATGGGACGGTCGGGAGGACCTCGGGCCCGATTTGGGAAACGGCTCAGAAGAGCTTGGGCCCGTCGTCCTTTGGAACGAGTTTGCCATTGATCAGAACCATCTTGGGCTTCGACTTCGGGGGCGCCGCGGCCGGTGCCGGCTCGGGCTTCGATGCGGCCTGCTTCGGCTTGACATCCGGAACCGCCTTGGTTGCCTTGGACGTCGAAGAGCCTCGAGATCGCCCCCGGCCCGGGCCCGATTCGATCAGTCGGGGCTGTGACTCTTCCTCAACCTCTTTCGCCCGGGCATGCACGGCCAGAGCGGCCTTTTCGGCCTTCGACTGCTTGAACACCGGCAGGTCCGAGTCCGTGCCCTTGACTCTTCCGCGAACCCCTTCGTCAAGGGAGGGAACTTGAACAGGCTGCTCGACGATGATCACGCCTTCCTGGTCGGCGGGGTCAGACTCCTCGACCTTCTTGCCCTCCTCATCGAGTTGCAGATCGGCGATGGCCGTGCGCTTCTTCGCCTGAGCCAGCATCGCGTCGTAGAGCTTCTTCGTATCGGCGCCGTTGATGGCGTTGCAGGCCTTGGCAATCTCGCCGATGTAGCGTTCGAAGACGTCGCGCCGCTCCGCCTCACGGCGCATCTTGAGCCGCTTGTTGAGGTAGGTGCCGAGCTTCCTGCCGCACTCCATGAGCGCGAGCTTCATCTCCTTGCGGATTTCGTCGTAGTCGGCAATGGCTTCCTTGCTCTCGCTTGTGAACGGCACCCACACACTGGCCATGTGGATCATGATCACGAGCGGCCCGACCGGAACCGCCCCGCGCGGCTGCTGCAGGTCGTAGTTCCGCCAGTTCGTCTCGATGACCGCCTTGAAGCTCGAACACGCCGACTGCTGGAAGAGCAGCGGCACCCGGTTGGCAAACCGGATGACGCGGCAGGGCTCATCGGCGGGCAATTCTCCACCGAACGCGATCGCGGCTTCAACGAGGAATGGCCGCCCGCGATAGACCGCGGCCTCACGCGAGGATGCCGCATAAAACTCCGCCCGCACACCCTTGAACATGCCTTTCAAAAGCTGCTGCACGCCGATTGGCGCAAGACAATCCGTCGGCGGCGGCGGGAGCTTGGCATCCTGCAAGGCCTGGAAGAGCTTCTCGGCGGTGTCGTGATCGACATCGGCCACGCGCGTGCGGGCCGTCTTGCCGATCTTCTCGCAGAGCGTGCTCGCGGTTGCCGAACTCACCCGGCTGAATCGCTCCTGCAGGAAGTTGTACAGCGAGTGGCCGCCCTTGTCGGCCTCGGCCTCCTTGAGCATCTGAAGCAGAATGCCCAGTTCGATCCCCTTGGGGTGCGGCTGGATCTCCTTGGTTTCCGGCGGCAGGTCTTCGACAGCGCGCGGGAAAATCAGGACACCGGATGTCTCGGTCGTTGTTGCCGGCTGCACGGGCGGAGGCACGGCGGGAACGGCTTCTGCGACGGGCTTGCCCGTTTCGTCGGCATCGGCCGTCTTGATCTTGCTGCCGCGACCCTTCAGGAGCGGAATGTCGTCCTGCTCGTCGGCGCTCACCTTCGACGGTGGAACGAACGTGAACCGCGCATGCGGATTGGCAATCGCCGTGAGTTCGAGGAACTCATCAACGCTCCCGCGCCCCTTCTGGTACCGCCCATCGAGCTCGATGCTGACGCTCGTGCCCGTCGGATACGCGGTCGCGCTGAGGAACTCGCCCTTCTCGGCAAGTTCACGCGTGCCGGGAGTCAATTGCCCGAATCGCGCGGGCGGAAAGTCTTTGGCCTCGGTGTCTTCGGTGACCTCGGCCCGGTTGGTCTTGGTGTTCATCGCCAGCTCGATGTGGTGCGCGGGCTTGCGCGAGCTGGGACGGGTGTGGATGACCATCGGCTTGCCGGTGGTGATCAGACCGTACATGCCGGCCGCGGAGATGCCGATGCCCTGCTGGCCGCGGCTCATCTTGAGGCGATGGAATTTGCTGCCGTAGAGCAGACGACCGAAGATGTTCTCAACCTGCGTGCGGACGATGCCCGGCCCGTTGTCCACCACGGTGACCCGGTAACGACCGGACTTGGCGCTCGCGGGCCGATCGGGCTGCAGGTCCTCGATGATGACCGTGACGTCGGGCAGGATGCCGGCCTCTTCGCACGCATCGAGGGAGTTGTCAACGGCCTCCTTCACGGTTGTGAGGAGCGCCTTGCGCGGGTTGTCGAACCCGAGCAGGTGCCGGTTCTTGGCGAAGAACTCCGAGACGGAAATATCCCGCTGCTTGGCCGCCATGGTCTCGGCGGTGGCGCGTGGTGCTTTGTTGGACTTCATCGGCTTGGTTTGGTTCGAGGAAGCCTCCCGTGGGGGCTCCTCGAGAAGCGCTGCTTGCGACATCGCGGCCCTCCTTGGCTGCGTCGGTACGGCCCATTCTACATCGACGCGGGGCCGCGCGCCGGCTTCAGTGAACAAACGCTATTTCTTCAGGCCGGAGAACGACTCGCCCGGGAACAGTTCCGTGATCCATCCCTGGATGTGCTGGATCCGGTTGCCGGGGTCGGGGTGGGTGCTCATGAACTGGGGCTGGCTCGAGCCGCCGGAGGCTTCTTTCAGGATTTCCATGACCCGGATCATGGAGCGCGGGTCATACCCGGCCGCGTGCATGAACCGCAGTCCGAGCTTGTCGGCCTCCAGTTCATCCTCCCGGCCGTACTTCATATTGATGAAGTTGCCCACCATCGACGCCACCGCCGCGGCGGTTCGCGCTCCCTGCACCGAATCAGAACTGGCGACGCCCACCGCCTGCACCAGGCCCTGGGTGAGGCTGCTCTTGGCCATCTGGGCCGCCGAGTGGCGGGCGACGACGTGGCCCGTCTCATGGCCCAACACCCCGGCGAGCTGTCCCTCGGTTTCCAGGCGGGAGAAGAGAGCCTCCGTGATGAAAATCTGGCCCCCGGGCAGGGCAAAGGCGTTGACCGTCTTGGTGTCGGCGAGCAGGTGGTAGTCAAAGGGATACGGGATGGCCTCATTTGGGAGGGCCTGAACGATCTTCTGCCCGACCAGCTTGACGCGCTCCGTGGCTCCCCGGTCGGCGCTCAGCCCGCCGAATTCGCGTGCCATCTCCGGGGCGGACTGGAGGCCCAGGGCGACTTCCTGCTCCGGGGTAATCGCGATGTGCTGCGTGCGCCCCGTGACCGGATTGGTGGAGCTGTTGAAAAAGTAACCGCCGACCGCGATGAGCGCGATCACGGCGCCGATGATCAGGCGCGGCGGGATTCGAACCCGCGGCCGATCCATTCCGCCTCCATATCCCATGGCGATTACCTCCGGTCGGGAGGATACGACGCTTCACTGAAACATCTTTCAGGCACTGTCGGCGGGGCGCTGGACAAATCGGAAGAACAGGCCCGCGAGAACGCCGGCCCCGAGTTGAGAAACCATTTACCAGAGAATGTGGATCGGGAACCCGTCGGCCTTGCTGACGACTCCTCCGAACGCAACGGCGGGGTTGAACGCGCCGCCGCAGATGTTCGCCGCGCCGTACGCGGAGACCGCGACGGTCATGCCGATGGCCAGTCCGTAGAAGGAATTGCCCTGGATCTTCTTCGTCGTGGCGACGTTCATGACGACGAGGCAGAACAGAAACGTAAAGAGCACCTCGGCGATGCAGGCGTTTGCGAGCAGCACGTGTTCACCCGGGGCCGGAAGGAAGCTCCGGCCGAACACCTTGCAGGCAACCAGGCCGCCGAGCGCACCGCCGACGAGTTGGGCGACCGCGTACGGAGCAAAGTCGCCCGCGGGGAGCGCGCCGCGCACCACAAGCGAGAGGCTGACGGCGGGGTTGAAGTGTGCGCCGGAGATCCAGCCGCCCATGTAGATGACGACCATGAGCGAGAGCCCGATGATCAAGGGGGCGAGCACGCCCCCGGCATTGACGATGAGCGCGATGAGGAGCACGAAATAGAAGGTTCCGAGCAGTTCGGTAAGGTATTTGGGCATGGGGGCGGAGGATATCAAATCCGGGGCAGCGCACGATTGGCGCACGCCAGACAGCCTTCGCTGTCATCGAAGGCGCCTCGCCATCCGAGTGGCGCCCAATCCCGTCACTTCAAGAACGGAATCGGCTCAGTCCGTCGGATTACGCATGAGCTTCTTCAGGAATGGCGTGAGCAACAGAATGACCACGCCGGCGCCGATGCTGGTGACGACGAAGAGCATGAAGAAGTCCGCCTGGCCGCCGAACTTCCAGGGCAGACTGATCTTTCCCTTTTCGATGTCTTCTACTTGAGCCGCGATGAGTCCGCCTCCGAGGTTCGCGATAAAGCTCGAGATAAACCAGATTCCCATCAGGAGGGAGACGAACTGGACCGGCGCCGCCTTGGTGACATACGACAGGCCGGTGGGCGAGAGACAGAGTTCTCCCACGGTGTGCCAGAAGTACATCACCAGCACGAAAACCATGCTCGCCTTCGCGGCATTCCCGACCGTCAAACGCCCGGCCCAAACCATGAACACGAAACCGAGCCCGAGGAAGATCAATCCAAGGGCAATCTTGACGGGTTGACTTGGATTGAGTTTCCGCTTGCCGAGCTGCGTCCAGATGACGGCGAACAGCGGGGCGAGGATGAAGATAAGACCGGCATTAACGGATTGGAACCAAGTTGCCGGTACCTCCCATCCGAGCAGATGGCGGTCGGTATTCTGCTCCGTGAAAACATTGACACTCGAGCCGGCTTGTTCGAACGCCAGCCAGAAGAACGCGTTGAAGAACATGAATACGAAGATGGTGACGACGGGTCCACGATCCTCCGGCTTGTTCTTTGCGATGAATATCACGCTCCATCCCAGAATGGCACCCGCTAGCACGACGGGGACCACGATGCGGAGCGATGCGCTTGCCTGAATGAAGCCCATCAGCTTCGCGAGTTGTCCAAGCATCCCGGCGTGATAGAGCGCACCAAATGCTGCCGCGGCGAAAACCGAGACGAAGAAGAATGCGACGGATGTCATGTTGGCATTCGTTCGGGGAGCTTCTCCGATTCCCTTCAGGAAGTAAGGCCTGCCGACCAGGTACAGAAGCAATCCGAAGATCATTCCGACGGCGGCGGCCGCAAATCCCCAGTGCCAGCCGACTTTCTCGCCGAGCGTGCCGCACACAAAGGCACAAATGAAGGCACCGAGATTGATCCCCATGTAGAAAATCGTGAATGCACCGTCACGGCGAGGATCTCCCGGCCCGTACAGCTGCCCCACCATGACCGAAACGGTTGGCTTGAAGTGACCGGTCCCCAGCACGATGACGGCAAGACCGGCGATGAACAGACTCATGCCGGCGGCGTTGTGGGCGAGTTCGCCCACCCCGGACAAGCCAAGCACAATGTGGCCGAGAGAAATCAGCAGGCCGCCGATCACCATCGAGCGATGAGTCCCGATGAGCTTGTCGGCGATGATGCCACCGAGAATCGGGAAGAGATACGCCAAGCCGGTGTACCAGCCGTACAGCGTGCTTGCCGCGCTCGTGGTCCAGAATCGACCGGACGACACCGAATTAATGCCGATCGCTGCAACGAACGGCTGCTCTCCGGCTTCCAACTTGCTGTCGGGCTTCAGGTCAACCACGATGCTCGCGGGACGGTCGTTGACGGTGAAATACGGGCGCATCTCCGACGAGGTGCGCACGATTCCAACCCGGATCTTAATCGGCTTGTCGGTGGGATTGGATATCTGGAACGCGGTGTTCTTGAGGTCAAAGGAGCCTCCCGGCTTGCCGCTCAGCACCACCGGGGCGTTGGCGTCCACCGAGTCGGGAACCCAGATTTCACTTTCGGGGTTCTTGGGGTCCTTCGCTCGGATCACACGACGAACAGAGAAAGGCGGCTTGCCCCCGGTTGTCTTCACTTCCGTTGGCGGCCTTGGCGCTTGATCGACGGCAATCTGGAATTCCTGCGAGCGCGACGGCCCATCACTCTCTGTGATCACCCCTTTCGAGTCGACCTCGTTGATCTCGGTGATCTCAAACTGGTTTGTGTACACACCCGTTCCGAGATCCCGGGCCGAAAAGACGGCGATCAAATACAGCACCAGCAGCCCGCGCATCCCGTAGTAGCTAAACCTTTCCCACATCTCCACTGCGAAGAGCAGGAAGAGACCGACGGGATGGCCGAGGAGCGTGGCCTGGGATCGAACGGGGGCGGCGGGTTGGTTCATACAGGAGGAAATGTAGCAAATCGTCCCCGGACAATCGCCGCCCCGGCGTCGACCGGTGGTCAGTTGACCAGCTCACCCTGGCTGAGATCGACCCGGTTCATCACGTTTCCCATCACGATTCTGGCCGAGGCGCCGTCAAGCCGGCCGCGATATCGGACACTGGCTCCCGGGGCGAGTGTGTGCGGGGCTTTCATGAGCACCACGACGGAATACGCCGACAGCCCGCTGCCGTACTCAAAGGTCACCGTCTGGCCTTCGACGGACGTCACCTGCCCGGTCCAGCCGGAGGAGGAGACCATGCACCCGACGAGCGTCTGGAACTCGGAACGCAGCTCTTCCTTGCGGCTGCTCACCATGCCGATGAGTTCCGGCGCGGAGATCAACTCGGGAATCTCGCAATCCGAGACCGGCGCCGGACTCGAAGGAGTTGGCGACGCCTTCATCTTCATGCCTTGCGCGATTCCCCCGGCAACGACGACGACAAGTCCTATCGCAATGACGATTCCGATCGGCTTCATGCGCGAACCTCCACGCGATGAAAATAACGAATACGCAGCCGCCCCGCAAGGCCCCGAAGCCAACGGCGGGATGTGCAAACGGAACGAGCCCGGCGCTGGGGATGCGCCGGGCTCGCGAAGGGTTTGGATTCAGGGATTGCGGAGATCAGGACCGGCGCCGGCGGGCGAAGCAGAGACCGCCGAGGCCGGCCAGGGCGAGCGAGCCGGGAGCGGGGACCCGCATGCTGAAGACCAGCATCTCGCCGTCGCCCGAGCCGCCGCGGAGCGGGTCGGCGTCGCCGGGAGCGCTGTACCACATCCACTTGGCCGCTGTCGTGATGCCGGGAACGGTGCCCCACGGGTCGGTTCCGTTGGCTTCGCCGACAAACGGGATTTCCCACAGGTTGAACGCATCCGCGTTGGCCACGTGCGCCGCCATCTCAATGAGGTCGGGGTGCTGGTCGCCGTCGCCACGATTGATGTTGGTGTGATAGACGAGCCAGGCCGGGTCGCCCGAGTGAAGCGAGTTGTTGAACTGGTCGTAGACCTGGGCGAGGACACCCTGCGCCACCGAATCATCCGACCACGCGGCGATGTAAACGCGATCGCCGGCGTTGAACTGGTAGGTCTCGGGAAGCGACCAGTTGTAGGTGCCGGGATTGCCGCCCGAGCCGAGTTCGTTGCCGCCGTGGAAGGTAAACGTCGTGCCGACGCTGGAATAAAGGGCGTAGTGATTGTCGGCGGTGATGCTCATGAAGAGCGTCTCGGCATTGGCCGAGGACGCGACGCCGACGCAGGTGAGCAGGGCCGCAATTCCGAGCTGGGTCATCTTCATCTCTCGTTCTCCTCTTTGCGTTCAGACAGGCTGTTGAACGTAAAGCATGCCCGCGCTGGCGGGTCGCGGCCTTCAAAGCAACGCGTTGCGCGATTGGGCGGCGATGCGATGGCGGTACAGACTGCTCACCCGGCACGGACCGCGCCTTATCGGGACCGGGGAATTCGAGAGACGGCCCGATCGGAGACTTACCGGGCGGGAGCCGGAGTGTGCGGCACGGGCGACGAAGAGAAAAGCCCGGACTTGACGCCCGCGAGCGCCAGCAGCAATTCGCGCCGGCTCCACTTCATGCGGCACGCAAGCGGCAGGGCAATATCGCGGATCGGCGCCAGCCAGAAGTAGTCCGATTGAAACCACGGTGTCAGGGCGCGTGACACTCGTGAGTAGTAGCCGACCTGGCTTGCTCTCTCTCGGCTGAAGTGCTTCAGGGCCGACCCGAGCGGTTCGCCCGACGCGAGTGCGCCCGCCAGCAGCGAGGCGTCGAGCAGTCCGAGATTCGCGCCCTGGCCGAGTTGGGGGCTCATCGCGTGCGCGGCGTCTCCGATCCACACGGCACGCCCGCGATGCATCGGCTTGAGCACCAGGTCGAAGTACGGGGCGTAGATCAATTGGTCGAGCGAATCGATCTGCGCAAGAAGCGGATCTGCGATCGGCGTCAGTGCACGCACGGCGCTCTTCCACGCCTCCAATTCCCCGGCACGAACGGCGGCTACCCGGTCCGCCCGAACGCTCCAGAACATGCTGACGAGTTCGGGTCCCTCGCGGTCTTTGAGACGGCCCGAAGGCAGGAAGCCGACCATGCGGCGCGTGTCGGCATAGACCTGGCGAAGCACGTGGGGATCGAGCGAGGAAGGCAACTCGCCGACGAACCAGAGCGCACCCCACGGGTAGGGCCTGGCGGCAACTCCGGGACGAAGACGTGACCGTGCTCCGTCCGCGAGCACGGCAAGATCAAAGCCCCCGAGACGTGCCCCGCGCTCGGTCACGAGCACGACACCCTCCGACTCCGCCATGCCGGCGATGTCGGTACCCGCCGTGATGGTTGCGCCGGAGTCCAGTGCGGCGGCGAGAAGCGCCTCGAAGAGCATGCCCCGATGCACACCGAGGCCAAACCCGCCCCCGGAAAGGTCGGCGTACTTCGCGTCGAGCACAAGACGATTCGAAGCGGTCCGTCCTTCGAGGCGAGTGATTACGCTGCCGCAGGACAGGACGCGTTCGAGCACGCCGATCTGACCGAGCACGGCCATGCCGCTCGGCTGAAGGAGCAGCCCGGCGCCGGGGTTTCCGAGAGTGGGCAAACGCTCGAAGATCTCGCACCGGTGACCAGACTTGCACAAGAGTGCCGCGGCGGCAAGCCCTGCAATCCCCGCTCCCACGATCGCGATCTGCAATTCAGACTTCTCCGGGAAGGCGAACCTGCCGCTCTTACGGCTACTATTGGCCCCAAATTACCGAGGAGTATTCGATGGAAACCACGCTCATTATCTTCAAGCCCGACGCCGTCCAGCGCGGACTGACCGGTCGCATCCTGAGCCGCTTCGAGGACAAGGGGCTTCAGGTCGTCGGCCTCAAGCTCATGCAGATCAGCCAGCAGCTCGCGGCGACCCACTACGAGGCGCACAAGACCAAGCCGTTCTACACCGGCCTGGTTCGTTTCATGACCAGCTCGCCGGTCGTCGTTCTGGCCGTCCGCGGCAATGGAGCGATCGGCATCGCCCGCAACATGATGGGCGCGACCTTCGGAAGCAAGGCGAACCCGGGGACCATCCGCGGCGATTTCGGCGTCAGCAACTCGTTCAATCTCATTCACGGCTCGGACAGCCCGGAAGCCGCGGAGCGCGAACTCAAGCTTTTCTTCCAGCCGGGCGAAGTCCTCAACTGGAACCGGGCGCAGGAAGCCTGGGTCTACGACATGTCCGGCGGCAAGGCCGAGTGACAATCGACGGATCGCGAAAGAAGAAGGGAGACCTCGCGGTCTCCCTTTGTCGTTTTGGACTGAGTCGGCCGATCAGGCGCCTGCCGCGGGACGAATGGTCCCGACGACCGAGGGTTCCTGGGTAGCGATCTGCTCGGCGATCTCGCGCCGATGAATTTCGACCTCGCGCGGGAAGTCGAAGGCGACGCGAACGCGTTCGCCTTTGATTGAGGCGATGCGCACCACGCCGAGCGGATTGCGCGGATCACCGATCACGATTTCCTCACCCTCACGGCGCGTAATGACCAGCATTCGACCACTCCCTGGCCTCGGCGGTCCGACTTGGGAACGCCAACTCCACCAAACGCGATGGCCTCCACCGTGAGGCCGTTCGATCCACCGGAGCAATGGTATACCAGAAAGAGGCTGCTTCCGAAAGCGCCTTCCCAAGGAATTCCGAGTCTTGTCCGACTTCCAAGCGGCTTCCCGGACGGGATTTACGCCAACTCTCAGTCATGCGCGAGGGCCCGGACCGCCTGCACCTCTGGAACATGGGCCTTGAGGTTGCGTTCGATGCCCATCTGAAGGGTCATCCGGCTGGACGGGCAACCCACGCATGCCCCGTGGAGCCGCACTTCGACCGTTCCGTCCGGGGTGATATCAACGAACTCGACGTCTCCGCCGTCGGACTGCACCGCTGGTCTGATAAGGCTGATCACCTTTGCCACTCTGTCGCGGACGGAGCCGGGATTGGCGACGGGGCTGTTGCTCACCGGAAAAGTGTAGGTAGGTCCGGGGCCGGTGTGAATATGCAGGCGCGGGCAAAACCGTAAACTCTGCTCCATGAACGCGGTCATTTGTCACTTTGCGTCCCGCTTCCTCGCTGTGCTGTTCGTCGGGCTCCTCGCCGTCACGGGGTGCAGTTCTTCATCCGCCCAGAGGATCCAGCGCGAGCCGCTCACGGTTCTGCGGGATCCGCAGCGCCCGCTGACCGAGCGAGAGTCGGCGATTGACAGCGCGTGGCGGCAGGCTCAGAAATCGCCGGCCGACAAGGCGCGGGTGCGCGGAGCGTTCAAGGACATGATCTGGTCCGCCCAGGTCCCGACGGCGATGCGCAAGCGCATGTACGACTACCTCGCGAACGACTCGGATCCGGCGGGCGTTGAAGACACCCGCGCGATGACGCGGCTCATGCTTCCGCGCGAGCCCAGCCGCGAGATGGTGCTTGTGCTGTGCCAGACCGCGGCGGCCAAGCAATGGACCGACTGCATCCCGGCGTTGATCCGCAGTTACTCCCGCAGCGTGCCGCTGGTGAAGAACGAGGACAGGGCGGAACGGATCGCGCTGGTCCGGCTCAGCGGCGACCGGCCGCTCGTCGAGACTGTCTTCGCGGTCTTCCTCAATCCTCCGGAAGAAGACCCGGATTCGCCGGCCGATTTTCGGGCGCGGACCCGGGCGGATGCGTACGAAGTGCTCGGCAAGCTCGACGTCACCGGCGAGTACCGCCGGAGATTGCTGGAAGATCCGTCCCTGGCGAGCAGCAAGGACGACATCGTCGGTCTGCTCCGGCGCACAGTGGCGGAGCTCAAAGTGATCCCGGTGACCGGCGAGGAACTGCGCTGGCTGGAGCGGTTGGCCGATCCAAAGAACGCCCGCAACCTTGCGTGGTGGACCCAGTGCCAGGCGATCGTTGCGCAGCTTCCGCCCGAGAAGCTCGAGGGCCTGCACCTCAGGCATATCGAGGCGGTGCGGATCGCCTCGGTTTACCAGCCGGACCTGCTTGCCAAGAGCCGTTCGGAGTTTTTGCAGGAACTGACGGCGCTCGTGGAATCCCGAAAGACCGTGCAGAGGTCCAATGAAGCGCAGGGCATTGTGAGGGCGGCGAAAGAACAACTGCCGTTCCACGAGCCGAAACTGGCGTGGGCGGATTTCCTGACGATCTTCCTTCTTGACCGCGGAATCCACCAGCGGGAATTCCTGGAGCGTCTGTACATCTACGCCGGGCTGGACAAAGACGATCCGACCACCGAGTACGGCGGACTGCTTCTGACGCTGCACAACGTCGGAGACGGCACGGCCCCCACCGACACACCCGGCAGGATCGTGGCATGGCTCTTTCCGCCCAGGCCGGGTCAGCGGATGAATGATCAGGAGTTCATCGCGCCCGAGGAGATGATCCTCTCCGGCGACCGGGCCCTGGCCCATTTTCACTTTCACGTCAATCGGGCGAGGAACTCGGAAGTCGCCGGTCCGTCCAGCGCAGACCTGGACTACGCGACCCGCTCCGGACGCTCCTGCGTTGTCTTCACAAGCGTGTCTTCCGATGAACTGGATGTGGACTATTACCAGCCGGACGGCGTGGTGATCGACCTGGGCTGCGTGGCGAAGAAGTGATCCGGCGAGCACGCGGGCGTGCAACGATCCAGCCCTGCCGCACGCCATGAACTCTCCGACGCCATCCTCCGCACCCGGCATTCCCGGGCCCGACCACGGCCCGCCGGACATTCATGGCCGCGTGGCTGCCCTGCGCAGTCGGCTGGAACTGTGCATGGTCGCCGATCGCCGGGCGCTGGCCGGGCGGCTCGATACGGCGATGCGGCGCGGAGCGGACGAGGAGCGGCTGGGGCAGATCGAGTCGGCGGTCGCGTTGTCGCAGGTTCGGGCGACCGAGCGACTCGGGAAACGGCCGAAGCCGGAATTCGACGATGCGCTGCCGGTCGTGCAACGGAGATTGGAGATCGCGGCGGCGATCGAGCGCAATCAGGTGCTTGTGCTCTGCGGAGAGACGGGATCGGGAAAGACGACGCAACTGCCCAAGATCTGCCTGGAACTGGGGCGGGGCGTGCGGGGGCTGATCGGCCACACGCAGCCGCGGCGGCTCGCGGCCCGTTCGGTGGCGGCGCGGATCGCGCAGGAACTGGGCGTGGCGGTCGGGTCGGCCGTCGGGTTCAAGATGCGATTCACCGATGCAACCTCGGGCGAGGGGTACATCAAGCTGATGACAGACGGCATCCTGCTGGCGGAGACGCAGCGGGACCCGCTGCTGGAGCAGTACGACACGCTCATCATCGACGAGGCGCACGAGCGATCGCTGAATATCGACTTCCTGCTCGGGTACATCAAGCGGCTGCTTCCGCGGCGGCCGGACCTGAAACTCATCATCACGTCGGCGACGATCGACCCGCAGCGCTTCGCGGCGCACTTCGGCACGCCGGGCAAGCCCGCGGAGATCATCGAAGTTTCGGGGCGCACCTACCCGGTCGAGCTGCGCTACCGGCCGCTCTCGCGACCCTCGGGCGATGAAGACGGGCCGGATCTGGATCTCACCGAGGAAGAGGCCATCGTTGCCGCCGCGAAAGAGGCGATCGCGCATGGCCCGGGAGACATCCTGGTCTTCCTTCCGGGGGAACGCGAGATCCGCGATGTGGCGGATGCGCTTCGGCATTCGATTCCAAAGGAGACCGAGATCTTGCCGCTGTACGCGCGGCTCTCCAACGACGATCAGATGCGGGTCTTTAAGACCGCGCCTGGGCGCCGTCGGATCGTGCTGGCGACCAATGTGGCGGAGACGTCTATCACGGTTCCGGGAATCCGGTATGTGATCGATCCCGGGCTTGCCCGGATCAGCCGGTACTCGACTCGAACGCGGGTGCAACGGCTTCCGATCGAGCCCATCTCCAAGGCTTCGGCCAATCAACGGGCGGGGCGCTGCGGACGTGTTGCGCCGGGCGTCTGCTTCCGGCTCTATGCGGAGGATGACCTTGAGAAGCGCGAGGAGTTCACCGAGCCGGAAATACTTCGGACGAACCTGGCGAGCGTGCTGCTGCAGATGAAGTCGCTCCGGCTCGGCGACCCGGCCGAGTTTCCGTTTGTCGAACCTCCGGACAGCCGCGCGATCCGGGACGGTGTTGAGACGCTTTACGAATTGCACGCGATTGACGATCGGGGCGAACTCACAGAGATTGGGCGCAAACTCGCGAGGCTGCCCATCGACCCGCGGCTCGGACGGATGATCATCGCGTCGCAGCGGGAAGACTGTTTGCACGAGGTGCTTGTTATTGCATCGGCGCTTTCGATCCAGGATCCGCGCGAGCGTCCGATGGACAAGCAGGATCAGGCGGACGAGGCGCACGCCCGCTTCAAAGACACGTCGTCTGACTTCAAGGCACTGCTCAACCTCTGGCGGCACTACCACGATCTCAACGACAAGCTCACCAGCAGCCGCCTGCGCGCGGCGTGCCGGCAGGGCTTCCTGTCGTTCCTTCGCCTGCGCGAGTGGAGCGAGATCTACCGGCAGCTCAAGTCGCTTGCGGATGAACTGGGGATGCGCGTTTCGCGGAAGCCTGCGGCGGACGATCAGGTCCATCGCGCGATCCTGACGGGGCTGCTCACCAGTGTGGGCACGAAGGGAGAGAATGCCGAGTACACGGGCTGCCGCAACATCAAGTTCTTCATCCACCCGGGCTCGGGCCTTTCGGGGAACAAGCCGCCGTGGGTGATGGCGGCGGAGTTGGTCCGTACGACGAAGCTGTACGCCCGCTGTGGCGCCAAGATCGATCCGCTCTGGATTGAACAGCTCGGTGCGCACCTCGTGAAGCGGACGCATAGCGAGCCTCGTTGGAGGAGGGAATCGGGGCGTGTCATTGCCAACGAGCGTGTGCTGCTCCACGGGCTCGAGATCGTCGCGCGGCGGCCGGTCCATTTCGGGCCGATCGATCCGAAGACCAGCCGCGAGATCTTCATCGAGAACGCGCTGGTGCGGGGGGAGATGGAGTCCGACGACCCGTTCCTGGTGCACAATCTCGGGTTGGTCGAGGAGATCCGCGAGCTGGAGGCAAAGGTGCGTCGGCGGGATCTGCTCGTCGGCGATCGGACGCTCTTTGATTTCTATGACAAGCGACTTCCGGCGACGATCTGCACGACGCACCTGTTCCAGGCGTGGCGCAAGGAGATGGACCGGCGCGAGCCCAGGGCCCTTTTCATGTCGCGCGCCGACATCATCGCGTCGGAAATCGAGATCGATCCGCACCAATTTCCGGCCGAGATGCCGGTGTTTGGTAGTCGGCTGCCCCTCAAGTACACGCTCGATCCGGGCGCTGCCCGCGACGGAATCACGGTCGATGTGCCGGTCGAAGCGCTGCACCAGGTGGATGAGGACCGGGCTTTGTGGCTCGTGCCGGGGATGCTGACCGAACTCGTGAGCGAACTGGTCCGGACTCTCCCCAAGTCGTACCGGCATCACATCGTGAGCGCCCCGGCGTTTGCCGAGGAGGTGGCGCCCCGCCTCACCTTTGGGAAGGGATCTCTTCTCGACACGCTCGCGTCGGAGATTCGGATCCGGACGAAGGGGCTTGTGGGCGACATCGCGCGGTCGGCTTGGCGGCTGGATCTGCTTCCCGGGCATCTGCGATTCAATTACAGAGTCCTCGACGACTCGGGGAAGGAACTGGCCCAAGGGCGGGATTTGGGAGCGCTGCGCGCCCAGTTTGCCGCTCGGTCATCCAAGAAGCTTCCGTCGGCCGCGGGGGGAGCCTTCAGCCGGGATGGGATCAAATCGTGGGACTTCGGCGAGCTTCCGACCGCTGTCCAGGTGGACCGAGCGGGCATCAAGGTTGCGGCGTATCCGGCGCTCGTGGATCTCACAACGTCGTGCGGTCTGCGGCTCGCGGATTCGCAGGAGCGGGCCGCAATTTTGCATCGAGCGGGGCTTCGGCGGCTGTTCATGCTGACGGCGTCGCACGAGTTTTCTCGCCTGCGGCGGGGCATACCCGATCTGGAGCGGCTGCGGGTGCTCTCTGCGCCAATCGCGAAGTGGGAACAGTTCCTGGACGACTTGCTGCTCCTCACCGCTGATCTGCGCCTTTTTCCGAAGGGCTTTGTCGATATCCGCGCTGAAGCGGCGTTCGACGCGGCCGTGGCGAAAGCCGAGCCGGGGCTTTGGAACGAGGCGTCAGCGGTGCGCAAGATCGTCGGCGAGGCGCTTGAAGCAAACCAGGCGCTTGCCACGCGCGTCGCCGCGACGACAAGCCTGTCTTTCAGCGCGGTCGTGGCCGATGTAAACGATCAGGCGTCACGGCTGGTCGAGGAGGGCTTTCTCCTGGCGACACCACGAGAATGGCTCCCCCACCTGGCTCGCTACCTCACCGCGGCTCGGCTTCGGCTTGAACGGCTTCCGGGCGGGGGGATCACCCGGGACGACAAGCACCGGGCGGAATTCCTTCCATGGTGGCAGTTGTTCACTGGGAATCTGCATGTGCTCTCGCAGGATGGGCCGCGGCGAGAAGCGTTTGTTGCGTTCCGGTGGATGCTGGAGGAGATGCGGGTTTCGTTGTTCGCGCAGGACTTGCGAACGGCGATCCCGATCTCGTACAAGCGGCTTTCGGATCAATGGGAGGCTGTGGTAAGGGCGGGGTAGTTCACGCACCCGCCTTGGGGATGTAGCGGGAGCAATGCGAATTCCCGTTGGAAGTTGCGCAACTTTGAGCGAGATCGGGGCGAAAAGACATCCGAAACCCCCTCCGTCATCGCTCCGCAAAGCCTGCGCGATGACACCTCCCCCTTTGGCAAAGGGGGAGGATAAATGCAAAGGCACGAAACAAATACCATGAGCCGGTCTAAGTTCGCCATTCTGCCGTTCCTGCGAATACCCCGCCCCTGTAGTAAGCTCTCGCCGATTTGATTCAAGGAGACTTCGCACATGCAGACCGATATTCGATCGCCGGGTGTCTCGAAGGCAGTGTTCTGGGCGAGCTGTGTTGTCAGCGCGATCCCGGTGCTATTGCTCTTCATGAGCGCCGGGATGAAATTAAGCAAGAATCCGCAGGCGGTAGAGGGCTTTGCGAAGGGGGGATATCCCGACTGGTCGCTCGTCACGCTGGGAGTTGTCGAGTTGGCGTGCACGATCATCTACCTGATTCCGCAGACTTCGGTGCTCGGGGCGATTCTGCTGACCGGATACCTGGGTGGGGCGGTAGACGTCCATGTACGGGGGTCGGAAATTCAGTTCCTTGCCCCGTTTTTCTGCGGCGTCTTTGTTTGGCTGGGTCTGTTCCTTCGGGAGCCGCGGCTGCGGGTGCTCATTCCCTTTCGGCGCTAGAACGAGGTTCAGTCAGATGGAGCGGACTTGAAAGAAGGCGCTACACAACGTGCTCGGCCTTGCGACATCTTGCGGAAGATACTTGTGCGTGAACACGGACCGTCGGCAGCGAAATCGGCACACGTTCTCGGTGAACACCGAAGACTGTGGCACCCACTTCGGGGTGCGAAGATCTGCACATCGGACCGAGGGTGTCGCTCGGAAACCCTCGCTCCACCCTCGGCTAGATTCTGCAAGCCCTTCGGGCTTGAAGCGCGATTCGCACGCGTTCCGAAAGATCGGATGTTGCGTGAGCGAAAATGGCCTTGGTTCACAAACCTCGGCCGCGAGAGGCCCCACGGAGCGCGGCGTGAGTTGAGATTGTTCTGATGGCGTCCCCCGCAGCAATGAGGCGAACACATGCGCGATCCGCGCGTTGAGAAACTTGCCGCGGTTTTGGTCCGGCACTGCGCGAGTGTTGGCGCGGGGGATCTTGTCACGATCGTTGGCGAGACCGGGGCGCTGCCGGCTGTTGAGGCGGTCTTTGCAGAGGTCCTCCATGCGGGGGGACACCCGAGCTTTCATCCGAAGAGCGACCGCCTTCAGGAACTGCTTCTGACACTGGGAAACGAGGAGCAGCTCCGGCACGTCTCACCCTCGGAGCGATTCCGGCTCGAGCGGTGCGATGTGCTGATGGTGCTGCTGCGGCCGACCAACACGAGGTTCCTCGGGCGAGTCGATCCGCGGCGGGTGGCGATGGCGCAGAGCGCGCGGCGTGAACTCAACTCGATGTCGATGCGCCGGGCGGCCGAAGGGAAGATGCGGTACGTTCTCACGGAGATTCCCGGCCCTGCCGCGGCACAGGACGCGGAGATGTCGCTTTCGGCGTATGAAGACTGGGTCTATCGCGCCGGCTTCCTCCATTTGTCCGATCCGCTTGCGGAATGGCGGAAGTTGCAGGCGCAGCAGGAACTGGTGCGAACGTACCTGGAATCAAAGCGCGAATTGCGGTTCTACGTGCCACCCGGCGATCGCGCCGCCGGCTTGGCCCCTCACGACGGCACCGACCTCGCCGTGGACGTGTCGGGGCGAACATGGGTCAATTGTGCGGGCGGCGAGAACTTTCCGGACGGTGAAGTGTTTTCCGGGCCGCGCTCGGTTGATGGGGTGATGAACTTCAACTTTCCGGCTGTGTATCGCGGTCGAGAAGTTGAGGGTGTGCGACTGAAATTCAAGGACGGTCGTGTTGTCGAGGCCAGCGCGAGCAAGAACGAAGAGTTTCTGATCCGCATGCTCGATCAGGACTCCGGCGCACGGGTCTGCGGCGAGATCGCCATCGGCACGAACTATCAGATCAAGGACTTTTCCAAGAACGCCTTTTTCGACGAGAAGATCGGTGGGACGTTTCATCTTGCGCTCGGCGCGGGCTATCCGCAGACGGGCAATACGAACGAATCGGGGCTTCATTGGGACATGGTGTGTGATCTGCGCGCCGGAGGGACGATTCACGCGGACGGGGAACTGTTCCACAAGGACGGGGCCTTTGTGCAAGCGGGTTGGCCGGGCAACTAATGTAGAAGATTGTTTGATTCCATTTCCGTCTGATTCGCCGCATGATCAAGCGACTTCCGATACGATTTGACTCGTCAAGTGTGTCCGAATGGAATTCACTGGACCTGCCGCCGGCGCTGCCAGGGGAAGAGTTTGATTTTGAGCCGAGTCCGTGATGGATTCGCCGGGCGAGAGCGGCGCTGTGATGCTGATCAGGGTTTGCGGGCAAAGACCTGCACGACCGACGCATCGCCGGTGTGGAATTGTCCTTCGGCCACGTTGCGCACCAGCGCGGCCTGATGCTCGATCGTCAGCCCTTCCAATTCTCCGAGGATGACTTCCAACGGAGCGAGGAGCGCAGGGTCCTTTGGGCCGCCGGTGCTGCGTTGGAGCTGATCGGGCGCGTAGGCCTCGAGCACGAAGACCCCGTCGGGTTTGAGCCACGTGGCGATTCGCCTGTGAACCGCGGCGCGGAGGGCCGCGGGAAGGTGGACGAAGATGGAACTGACCACATCGAGCGAAGCCGATTCCGCGTCGAAATCCTGCAGATTCACGGCCTGCGTGCGGAGTTTCAAGCGACGCTCACCGGCGAGTCGCTGTGCCTTTTGCATTCCGACTTCGCTCTGGTCGACCGCTAACACGTTCAGCCCACGGGAGGCAAGAAACAAGGCGTTGCGGCCTTCTCCCGCCCCGATGTCGAGAGCATTTCCCGCTGCCGGGAATCGGTCCGCCATCCGTGACAGGAATTCATTGGGTGCCTTGCCGTAGACAAGGTCTTCGCTCGCGTACCGCTGATCCCAGAAGGCGCTCGACATGCTCGAAAGATTAGGAATCGTCGGGCTCCCGCTCTTGGCGCGACGCCGAGCCGCATCATCGGGAGTTGAACTCAACGAATGTCCCCGTTTCGAGTTTGCTCTCGTCGTTGGTCCGGTGCCGAAAGCCTCCACCATCGGCCAGCCCGCGCTGAGCCCCATGGCATCGATGGCCTTTGCTATCGAGGCGCCTGTGGCCAGCCCCCAACTCCACTGCGAAGGACGTAAACCCAGAACATCGAATCGGGGTGGCGGGATTTGAACCCACGACCTGTCGCCGCGGCGACCGCGCTACCTCGCACCGCCGGTGATCAGGCGATCCAACTCGGAGCGGCCGCGCCCGGTTTTCAGATACATCTCGCGCTGCACCGCTGCCTCGCGAGTCTGGAAGCTCTCGCTGTGGACTAGAGTCCAAGGCACGCCGTGCCTGGTCGCCGGGCTGTGTCCGGCATTGTGGCGGCGGAGCCGCTCGTCTATGTCTTCGCAAGAACCGGTGTATCTCCGGCCCGTAACCCCACTGCGAAGGACGTAAACCCAGAATATCGAATCGGGGTGGCGGGATTTGAACCCACGACCTTTTGACCCCCAGTCAAACGCGCTACCAAGCTGCGCTACACCCCGCAATTTCTCTTGCGGAAGGGCAAGATTAGGCGCGCCAGGTTGAAGAATCGAAATCGGCAACAAGACCACCGAACACAACCCCGCACCGCCCCGGTATCCTCACGGCGGATGCCCCCGACACCCACCATCAAAGTCCGCCACGATTTGCCCAAGAACACCATCGCCCGTGCCGCGGCACCAACCTGCCTTCTCATCCGATCGGGCCGCGTCATCGACCCGGCTTCCAAGCTCGACAAAGTCTGCGACGTGGCCACCGAAGGCGGCGTGATCAAAGCGATCGGAAAGAAGCTTCCCACCCTCCCCGGCTGTCGCGTGATGAACGCCGAGGGCCTCATCGTCTGTCCCGGCCTCATCGATCCCCATGTTCACCTCCGCGAGCCCGGCCACGAGCACAAGGAGACCATCGCGACAGGCACCGCCGCGGCAGTTGCGGGCGGGTTCACGACTGTCTGCTGCATGCCCAACACCAGTCCCGCGATCGATACTCCGGAGCTGGTTCGATTCATTTATGACCGGGCGACGCTGACCGCATCTTGCCGCGTGTTTCCCGTCGCGGCGGGCACCAAGGGCCGACTGGGGCGCGAGATTGCGGAGATTCAACTGCTTCACCGCGCCGGTGCGGTTGCGTTCAGCGATGATGGAGACTGCATCGCTTCGGCGCAGGTCATGTCCCGCGTCTTTGCCGCCATCAGCCAGACCGGCTCAACATTCATGCAGCACTGCCAGGAACCGACGCTCACGCAGGGAGCCTCGATGCACGCGGGGACCGTTTCCGCGCGCCTCGGTCTAGGGGGCTGGCCCCGCATGGCCGAAGAGATCATCATCGAGCGTGATGTCCGCCTGCTCCGGCATCTGCGATCTCCCTGCCGCTACCACGCCCAGCACGTTTCAAGCGCGGGATCTGTCGAGATCATCCGTCAGGCGCGGCGAGACGAACTGCCGGTGACCGGTGAAGCAACCCCGCACCATCTGCTGCTCACGCACGATTTGTGCGAGAATTACAACACGCTGGCCAAGGTCAATCCGCCTCTGCGCGAAACGCTCGATGTCAACGCCCTCATTGAAGGCATCGCCGATGGCACGATCACCATCCTCGGCACCGATCATGCCCCCCACTCTGCCGAAGAGAAGTCGCTTCCCTTCGAAGACGCCCCGATGGGAATCACAGGCCTCGAAACCGCCCTGCCTCTCTACGCCGAGGCCCTCATCCGCTCCGGGGCTATTTCCTGGCCCCGACTCATTGCTCTTCTCACCCTCGAACCCGCCCTGCTTTGTGGACTTGACGCTCTGGGCCTTGGCACCCTCAGGCCCGACTGCCCGGCCGACATCACCATCATCGACCCAAACGATCGCTGGGCCATCGACCCGACCACCATGTCCGGCAAGAGCCGCAACACCCCTTTCGCCGGC
This sequence comes from Phycisphaerales bacterium, assembly GCA_044221315.1. Classification (GTDB taxonomy): domain Bacteria; phylum Planctomycetota; class Phycisphaerae; order Phycisphaerales; family UBA1924; genus JAFEBO01. The sequence continues at coordinate 182,392 of JBGAPK010000004.1, forward strand.
CGGAAAGTCACCGGTCGCGCCGTCGCCACAATCGTCGGCGGCGTTGTAGTCTTCGAATCCGCATAGAGCCTCTGGCGTCAGTCAGAGGTCGCACGTCATCCATTCGCGCCTCGCTTTCCAAATCGCACTCACCCGTGCACTCCACGCCTAGTCAACAAACCGCCACCCCCGATCGCCTCCGCGAAGTCCTCGTTAAGTACTGGGGCTTCGACGCCGTCCGCCCGCTTCAGAAGGAGGCGATCGCCGCGACCCTCGCCCACCGTGATTCCCTCGTCGTCATGCCCACCGGCGGCGGCAAATCTCTTTGCTATCAGCTTCCCCCGCTCCTCACCAACGAGACCACGCTCGTCATCAGCCCGCTCATCGCCCTCATGAAAGATCAGGTCGATGCCCTCCGCCTCATCGGTGTCCCCGCCGCAGCGCTCAACAGCAGTCAGTCCGAGGATGAAGCGCTGCAAACCTGGAATGACCTGCGCGCCGGAAACCTCCGCCTCGTCTTCATCGCGCCCGAACGCCTTTTCGTCGGCAACCTGATCGATCGCCTCCCCGATCTTGGAATCACGCACATCGCCGTCGACGAAGCCCACTGCATCAGCCAGTGGGGCCACGATTTTCGGCCGGAATACCGCCGGCTCTCCGAACTCCGCTCGCGTCTGCCCAAGGTCAGCCTCCAGGCGTTGACCGCAACTGCAACGCCGCGGGCCCGCGAAGACATCGTGCAGCAACTCGCACTCAAAGAACCCGCCAACATTGTCGGCGTCTTTGACCGCCCCAATCTCACCTATCGCGTCCATCAACGCACGGATCTCGTCGGTCAGACCATCGAAGCGGTCGAACGCCACAAGGACGGCGCGACAATCGTCTACTGCATCAGCCGAAAAGACACAGAAGGCCTTGCCGAGGATCTCAAACGCCACAAGATCAAAGCCGCGGCATACCACGCCGGGCTCGCATCCAGCATCCGCCAGCGCGTGCAGGAACACTTCAAGCAGGAGCGGCTCGATGTCGTCGTCGCCACCGTCGCCTTCGGCATGGGCATCGACCGATCCAACGTCCGCTGTGTGATCCACGCCGCGCTCCCCAAGAGTGTCGAGGCGTATCAGCAGGAGACCGGTCGCGCCGGGCGCGACGGCCTCCCGGCCGAGTGCCTGCTGCTTTATTCCGCCGCCGACGCAATGAAGTGGTCGCGCATTGTCGCTCTTTCTGCGCAGGAACACGAGACCGATCCCGCGCAGGTCGCACACCAACTCCATCTGCTGGAGGAACTCCGCCGACTCGTCACCGGCTCGCGCTGCCGGCATCGTGCTCTTTCCGAGTATTTCGGGCAGGAATACACGCCTCGCGCCGAAGGCGGCTGCGGCGCCTGCGACGTCTGCCTGCACGAGGCCGGGGCTGTGCCCGATTCCACCGTCATCGCGCAGAAAATCCTCTCCTGCGTCTTCCGCGCGGCGGGAGGCGATTCCGATCGTCCGGTGAACTACGGCGCCAAGCACATTGTCACAATTCTCCGGGGGCGGGCCACCGCCGAAGTTACGCGGCGCGGGCACCATCAGCTCTCCACCTTCGGCCTTCTCGCAAATGTCCCTGCCGACACGCTCAGCAATTACATCGATCAACTTGTCGATGCGGGCTTGCTCGGCCGCGAACAAGGTCAATACCCCACTCTCTATCTGACCACGCAGTCGCGCCAGGTCCTCAAGGGGCAACTCCAGGCCGAACTTCGGGCGACCCATACGAGCGAATCGTTCGGTGAAGCTGCGGCCGCGGGCGGCGAAACCACGACCGCCCCGTTCGACACCGGCGTCTTCGAGCGACTCCGCGAACTCCGGCGCGAGATCGCCACCGAGCGTGCCGTGCCCGCGTACATCATTTTTGGCGACGCCGCGCTTCAGGACATGGCGCGCGTGCGTCCCACCACCATGGACTCCTTCTCCCTCGTCCGCGGCGTCGGCGAGCGAAAGGCCGCCGAGTTCGGAGCGCAGTTCACCGCCATCATCGCGGAATACTGCCGCATCCACAACGTCAGCACCGACCAGACCCCGACGGATCGCCCGCGGCGGGTCCGCACGGGTCCGCGGTTGAACGGAAAATCTCCGGCCAAGCAGCGCAGTTTCGCGATGTTCGATGCGGGTCGTCCAATTGCAGAAGTCGCCCGCGAAGTCGGCCTTACCACCGGCACCATCGCCGAGCACCTCGCCCACTACATCGAAGAGCGCCGCCCCAAGGACATCTCCGCCTGGGTCGATCCTGTCACCTATGAGCTCATTTCGTCCACCGCCTCCAAACTCAACGCCGACAAGTTGAAGCCCGTCTTCGAACACCTTGGCGGCAAAGTTCCTTACGAGACCATCCGCGTCACCCTCACCCACAAGCTCGGCGCCCGGCCGCTCGGCTGGTGATTGGCGACAACGAGCGGTCGCGATCCGATCGATCGGTCTCCCAAAGGACTTTCCCGCGCATTCTGTTCACTGAACCGAACAATCCCTCGCGTGCGTCGTGTCGCCCGGCGATCTGGGAAGCTGGTTTGCATGTCGCTCGCGAGCAGGACCATCAGGCAGCCTCATCTTGGCTGCCGCAGAACTGAATAAATCGTGCGACGCGATGGAAGTCGATCTCGCTCTTCGCTAGAGTGATTCGCCCGGCCGCCGCGGTCCCGCAGACCCCACACAACGCGGCGACAGGACTTAAGAAAAGGAGGAGTTCATGATTTGCACGCAACCTCTGGTTTCGCTGCTCGGTGTTTGTGTTGCGCTGACGCCGCTGGTCCGAGCGGACGATCTCAGCCCGCCGTGGTATCGCGGGCACACCCTGAGCACCCGATCGGTCTGGGAGTTCACGCAACCTCCCACGAGTTTCTTCGACATCTATGCGGACTCGTTCTCCTCGGTCGCGGGCCCGCCGCAGTATCCTCTTTGGTCCGGCTTCCCCGCCAAGGCGGAAGTGGACGATGCGGCCAACTGGTCGTGGACGCAGGGTGACGGTGACGGCGGCCTGACGCTCGCGCCGGGCGTTTCTTCCGCATCCATCGGATTCAAGATCCCCAACTTTGTTGACGACTTGGACACCAAGCTCCTGCGCGTCCAGATCACATGGCACGTGGCGCTTCCGCCAATCGTCACGGGCGTGACCGGATACAACTGGCTCGGCTTCGGAAACTACATCCCGTTCCCGGGTACACAGACCGGCTCGGTGATCGTGTCCACGTCCCACTTCTACGAGGACTGGATCATCCACCCGAACCCAAACTGGGATCTCGTCTCGATCAGCATGGGCGCCGGAACCATCCTCGACGAGGTGGTGATCGATACGGTCTCGATCCCGTCCGGCGGAACAGCACCGCTGCTCCTTTCCGGTTGTCTGTTGCTCGCTCGCCGCGCTCGACGCTGATACCGCTTCCGGGCGAGCCAGTTTCTGGTCCAGCGCCGCACCCACGATGCGCGGCGCTATGCAACCGCACCTGCACGGCTTCTCAGGCTGACCGCAGGCCAATGCGGCCCGGACGCGTCTTGCGCGGGTCGGCCCGCCGGAAACTGCTCGGCCGGATGCGCCCGACCCGATACTGCGCACTATGGAGTCAGGACCGAACGGCAAGCTTCTCCAACTCGTTCCCGCAGGTTCGGCCGCCCGCGTCGCCGAGCGCTGTTTCCGGCGCGAGCGCGTCCGCATCCGGCGCCGCCTGCCCGCCGCCATTATCCAGCACATCGGCGCCACCGCGATCCGCGGCATGCCCACCAAGGGCGACCTCGACATCGTCGTCCGCGTTGATCCGTCGGGCTTCGCCGATGCCGAGCAAGCACTTGCCCGGCTCTACTTTCGAAACTATGGAAGCACCCGTTCTCCCGCCTTCGCCTCCTTCAAAGACGATCGCTCGTCCCCGCCACTGGGCGTCCAACTCGTAGCCATCGGCAGCGAACACGACGATTTTGACCTGCTCCGCGATCAGTTCCGCGTCAGCGCCTCCAGCCGTCGCGCCATCGCCCGCCTCAAGAAACGATTCCACAACCGCTCGATGCGACGCTATCGCGACGCCAAATCAGCGCTGATCGCGACCCTTGCCGCAAAAGAGCCCCTCGCAAGCCTTCTGGCGGCACGGCGCAGCGGGGCAAACAACCCCAAACACTAGAAAGCCAACAGACAACTTTCCTAGAATCGCCGGCACACTCACGGGCCCCGCGAAAAGGCCCGCAAGTTCACGTGCGGTTCTCCCGGGCCGCCCAAACGGCCCGATTTGGAAGGGAAGTACGCCATGGCTATCCGCGTCGGAATCAACGGCTTCGGTCGCATCGGTCGCCTCGTTTACCGTATGGGATTCGAGCAGGGAATCGAGTTCGTCGCCGTCAACGATCTCGTCCCCGCCGACAATCTCGCGTACCTGCTCAAGTACGACACCATGCACCGCCAGTTCATGGTCAAGGGCGCCCCGGTCACGACCAGCGCCACTGAGAATTCGTTCACCGTCAACGGCTTCACCACCAAGACCTCGGCCGAGAAGGACCCCGGCAAGCTCCCGTGGAAGGATCTGGGCGTCCACTACGTGCTCGAGTCCACCGGCCTCTTCACCGACTTCGAGAAGGCCAGCGCCCACATCAACGCCGGCGCCAAGCGCGTCGTAATCAGCGCCCCGACCAAGAGCGAACCGGACAAGGTGCCCACGATCGTCCTGGGCGTCAATCACGAGACCCTCGACCTCAAGCACACCATCATCAGCAACGCGAGTTGCACCACCAACTGCCTCGCCCCCGTCGCCAAGGTCATCGTCGATAACTTCGGCCTTGATGAGGGTCTCATGACCACCATTCATGCCGCCACTGCAACACAGCCGACGCAGGACGGCCCGTCCAAGAAGGACTGGCGCGGCGGGCGCAACGCCTACCAGAACATCATCCCGGCCAGCACCGGCGCCGCCAAGGCCGTCGCTCTCGCCATCCCCGCGATCAAGGGCAAGCTCACCGGCATGTCCTTCCGCGTCCCCACGGCCGATGTTTCGGTGGTGGATCTCACCTTCAAGACCGGCAAGGACACCAGCCTCGCCGAGATCAATAAGGCGATGAAGACGGCCTCCGAGGGTTCGATGAAGGGCATTCTCGGCTACACCGACGAGGAAGTCGTCAGCAGCGACTTCATCAGCGATCGCCGCTCGTCCATCTACGACGCCAAGGCCGGCATCGAACTCAACAAGCGGTTCTTCAAGATCGTCAGCTGGTACGACAACGAAGCCGGTTACGCCGCCCGCTGCGTCGATCTCATCAAGTACCTCGCCAACAAGGACGGCATCAAGTAATCAAGCCCGCTCATTGCACGCACAAAAGGCCCCGCTATTTGCGGGGCTTTTTTCTGAAGTCCCCTCGCGGCGGCAAGGGGCCGAGCGTGGACGCGGGCCAGTCGTCCGGCTGGGCATGTAACCACGGAAAGACCCGCACAATCCGCAAGCCCGGCTTTTTCGCGCTCGCTTCCCGGACGATGAAGGTCCGGGAGTGTGTCCATGAGCAGAGTTATCGTGTGTGTGCTGTCGGCGGGCCTTTGCATGCTGGGAGGCTGTGCCGCCCTCCTTCCGATCGCCGGTGCCCTTGCCCTGAAAGAAGCCGCCGACCGCTACGACGCATTGGATGCCAAGCCAGCCGTCGCGGCAAAGTCCGCATCATCATCCACGCCGGTCCCGGCGCCGGCCCAGGTTGCCGCCAAGCCCGCGCCGAACGCGGCTCAGCCGACGGCCGGTGCGGGCGGCGCTGTCGCCTGCACGCCCGAGACTTCGGCGCTGGCCAAGCAGAAGGCCGAAACCGTGACCACGGCCGCCGCCGCCATCCCGACGTCAACCGACGGCGCGGCAACTTCCGCGACCAACTCCGCCGCCCGAATCCTCGCGACGGCATTGCGCCGCTTGCCCTCGCCGCCGCCCGGACCCGCGGGGCAAACTCCTGCGGAGCCGGCGAAAAACGACTAGCGCGATCGCTGCTCAGCGAACGACCACGCGCACCTCCGCGCCGTCAACGCCCTCGCCGGTGAATTCCTTGCCCTTGTGCAGGACTCGCACATTCACCTTCCGCTCGGGCCGTGCCCGTTTCCCCTCGGCCTTCTCGACCGACACAACCAGCGTGCGCCCGCCCTCCAGCTTCGCCGAGTATTTGGTCAGCAGGTAGTCGCCGGTTTTGTAACCCCATCCGTCCCCCGCGTCTTCGTACAGCGTGCCCGTTGCCGTTCCGTTGTCGTCGGGATTGACAATCAGCGTGATGGGCCCCCCACCCTCCTTGGTGTCCTGATCCACCCACTGCATCACCGGGCCCGTCGGCACGATTGCTCCGGGGCGCAGCGCCAGCCGCGGCAGATCCGGATTCGCCTGCTCCGGCGAATCCGACTTCGTGAAGTCAAACCTCGCCCAATTCCCCTTCGGGAAGGCGGCCACTCGGGATCGATCCGGCGTCATGTCCGGCGAAACCAGCACGTCATTGCCGAGCAGGAACGAATCGTCCTCGCTCCGCAGCGCCGGGTCTTTCAGGTCGGCCCAATACGCAGGGCGAATGACGGGCAATCCGTTCACGCTCGCTTCCTGGAAGAGCGTGTACAGGTACGGCATGAACCGCATCCGCCGATCGATCGCGTCGCGGCAGGTTTGCTCCACCTCCGGCCCGAACGCCCACGGCTCCTTCTGAATATTGCCCTTGCCCGTATGGCCGCGTGCGAAGGGCATCATCGCCCCAAACCCCATCCAGCGCGCGAAGAGCTTGCCCTCCCCTCCCGCCGGCCCGTTGCCCGCAAAGCCGCCGATGTCCGGGCCCGCGAACGGCTGCCCGGAGAGGCCCATGTTGAGCGCCATCGGAACCGAATTCTCGAGGTGGAACCAGTTCGCGCTGTTGTCACCCGTCCACGTCGCCGCGTACCGATGTCCGCCGAGGAAATTTGCCCGGCTCAGCACGAACGGGCGCTTGTCCGGATTTGCCGCCATGATCCCCTCGCGGCTGGCCTTTACCATGAACATTCCGTACACGTTGTGATAGCGCAGGTGCGGCCCGTTTCCTCCCAAATCCGGATCTGCCCGATGCAGATTGTCGATCGGCATCGTCTTGGTTGGCACGTTGAACACCGCCGGCTCGTTCATGTCGTTCCAGATCCCATCGATCCCGTTCGCCATGAAGTCCTTGTACAGCCCGCCCCACCACTGGCGCGTTTCCTTACGCATGTAATCCGGGAAGACGCATTTGCCCGGCCAGACATCCCCGAAGTACGTCGTGCCGTCGGGCTTCTCGACCGGGTGCTTCCCCGCCATCGCCTGCTCGTACACGAAATAGCCGCCCTCCCGGAACTTGCTCGTGTCGGCGCCCACGCCCGGGTCGATCATCCACACGTTTTTGATCCCACGCTCGTGCAGCCAGGCGTTCAGCCCCTTGGGGTCGGGGAACTCCTTTTTGTCGAACGTGAAGATCCGGAACTGATCCATGTAGTCGATGTCCATCCAGATGACATCGCACGGGATCTTGCGTGACCGGAAACCCTCGGCAATCTCCTTCACCTTCGTGTCCGGGTTGTACGAATACCGGCACTGGTGATATCCGAGCGCCCACTTCGGCGGCAGCGTAATCGTCCCGGTGAGCGCAGCAAGTTCCTTCACGACTTCCTGCGGAGAATCCCGCTCGATCACGATCACCGGCGGCTTCGGCCCTCCGTCCACCGTGGCCACGATGTCACCGCCGCCAAGGCTCGGCAATGCGATCGTCATTCGGTACGTGCAGTCGATCATGATCCCGCGGCTCTTACCGTCCGGGCTCACGGCCAGAATCCACGGATGGCTCTGGTACAGGCTCGGGTTCGTGTCGTCGTATCCGTACGCGTCGGTGTTCCAGAGAGTCACGGTCCGCCCGTTGCGAAGCAACGGCCCCGAGACTGATCCCGTTCCGTAGAGCGAGACGCCCGGCTCGACCGCATACCGCACAACCGTCTTCTCGCCCTGCACCTCAAACCGCGGTGCCGCCGGGATTCGACCGTCGGTCGGACCGGGCGTCGGCCGCGGCTTCTGCAGAATGAGCGAGGGCAGAGCCTTCTCCATCGACTCCTGATCCGCGTAGAACAGATACACGCCCGCCCCGATCGGGCCCGAAACCCCCGGTGCCATGCCCGACACGGACCCTGCCTCTACGGCGATCGCTACGGGCATGAGCGCCGCCGCCAACCCCGAGGCGATCGCGAGCACCGCCGTCGAACAACCCAGCCGAGCAACCAGTCCCAAGCACGTCCCACGATCAAGATTCCGCATCGGTGACTCTCCGTATTCCGCCCTGCCCGGGGCGGGACCGCAGTATGACGTCGCCAGAGCCAAACCTCAAGCCGGGGACCGAGAACGATGCCATAATCTCTCCCCGGCAAAGCAATTGGCTGTTGTCAGGGACGTTCGCACCCTGTATGTTGATAGTGGAGGAACGGGCGGCCATTCCCGGCCGTCAGCCGGATCGTCCAAACCGCCGGATGTATGTGCCGAACATTATTCTGCCCGTAAGCGTTTTTGCCCCGGGTTGACGATGGCGTTGGCTCGTACTCCCGGATCGCAAGATGAAACCGATTTCTGAGAGAGGAACCGTTCGATCATGACCACTCGCCGAAACGCACTCCTCCGCATGAGCCTTTGCGGCGCCCTCTTGGGGAAAATTGCCGGGTTCAGCCTCTGCCTGACCACCAACGCCGGCACGGTCGTCGCCGGCGATAACCCCGTCATGCTCCAGTGGTTCGAGTGCAAATGGACCGACATGGAAAAGCGGGTCCCGGACTGGTTCATGGCCGGCTACGGCTCCGTCTGGCTTCCCCCCGCGGCCAAGTGCACCGACGCCGGCTCCGCCGGATACAACCCGCTCGACCGGTTCGATTTCGGCACTCCCACCTCTCCCACTGCGTTCGGCACGACGGCCTATTTCGATGCCGCCCGAGGCGAGCTCCAGCGGGCAGACGGTCTGGTCTACCTCGACGCGATCTACAACCACAACGCCTCCCGGGACGGCTCCTCGGGCTTCCTATCCGCCGGAGGCTGGCCCGGCTTCTGGATGAACCCCGGCCCCGGTTTCCCCTCCAAGATCGCCTCCGACAACTGGGGCGACTTCCACAACGGCATTGGGGCTTCCACCTACTACCAGTCGACCAACCCAAGCAGCGCCAATTACGACCTCTACAAGGGCGATCTGGTCTCCCTCATCGATATCGCCCAGGAGACCAACAACGTTTTCATCCGGCACCCGGTCGCTGCGGGCAACCCCCAGAACATCCCCGCCGGTTCCATTTGGAACAAGCCCGATCCCAACAACGCTCAGTTCTATCCCAATCACTCCCTCAGCGGCACGCCCGTAAGCAACCCCGGCACGGCCCGCAATCCCGGGACCCTCAACTTCACCTTCTATCCGTACGACGGGATGAACGGCACGCCAACCGCCGAGAACGCAACCGGCCTGCTCATGCGCTGGTCGCAGTGGCTCCTGGATGTCCGCAAGATCGACGGCTTCCGCCTCGACGCCATCAAGCACGTCCCGAGCTGGTTCTGGGATCAGTATTTTGATTCGGCCGTCTCTCTCCGGCGCGTCACCCGCGACGGTCGCCACGTCACGCCCTACAGCTTCGGCGAGAGCGTCGAGAGCAACCAGTTTGGGTACGACAACTTCATCCGCAAGACCAACAACATCGCCCGCTCCGGTGATTCCTTCGGCAACCGCGATCTGCTCGACCTGAACGGCGCCGGCCAGCTCCGCGATCTGATCTCCGCCGCGGGCAACGGCTCTTGGCAGAACGTCATCAACGCCCACATGGACAACCAGGACGGCTTCAACGACGGTTCGATCGGCGTGAATCACGTCTTCAGCCACGACAACGGCTCTGCCGGCGACGGCGGCTCCGCACCTGCCTACCCCTCCGCCCAGGCGCAGGGCATGTACACCCACGCCTATCTGCTCGGACGTACCGGCCAGGGAATCGTCTATCACAACGCCCGCGGCGTCACCCGCTCCGGCGGCTTCTGGCCCCGTCAGGGAATGCCCACGGCGCTGGGCTTCAACACCGACCCCGCCGTCAACGCCGCCGACGCCACGCTCACCAAGCTCGTCCAGATCCACAACTGGGTTGCCCGGGGCGAGTTCAACATCCTTAACACCACTGACCCGCAGAACCAGTCCACCGCCGACGTGCTCATTTTCGACCGCCGCACCAACCTCGGCTTCGGCAGCTATTCCTCGAACGCGCTCTTTGCCTGCAATGACCGTTACGACGCCGGGACAGACGTCCGCTTCGTCCGGACGAGCTTCCCCAACGGCACACGACTGATCGAACTGACGGGCAACGCCGCCGACGCCACGGTCGATCCGACCAACTCGGTGCCGGAAGTGCTCGTTCCTTCAGACTTCAACGGGACTCCGGGATGGGTGCTGGTCACCACTCCCCGAAACAAGACCGGCACGACGACGCACAACAAGGGTTACCTCGTGTACGCCCCGGCGCTTCCGGCCGGCACGCTCAGCCTCACGAACATCGCATCGACGATCGCCGCCGACACCAACTTCATCCCCTCGTATCGCCGGCGCATGACGCCATTGCCGGTCATCACGGCCAACTCGTTCCAGATCCAGCTCACGACGAGCAACGGCGACGCGGGCATCGTGGGCCAGGCCGGCGCGAACAACAACACGGACGACAACGCCCTTTTCAAGATCGACAGCGGTTACTTCGATTACAACGGCAACGGCGTGATCGACTTTGACTACACGAATTCCGTCGCCGCGGGCTACGAGCAGTTCCTCACGCTCAAGGACCCGCTCTACAACAAGGGATTCCTGATCAATCAGGGCAACTACGCCCAGACGATCAACGCCGCCCAGCTCGACGAGGGCCTGCACTATCTCTCGGTCGTAGCCTTCCGCCACCGCAACGCGAACGAGGCCGCCCTCTTCCGTGAGTTCCGCCAGGTCTTCTACATCGACCGCCTTCCCCCCGTCTGCGACATTACGAACCTCCCCGTGACGCCCCAGGGCAGCCCGACGTACAACTTCCTCGTCAAGGCCGGCGACCGCACCGTCACCCGTGCCTACGTCATCCAGAACCTCGCTTCCAATGCCGACCCGCTCGCCAACACCAACTCGTTCAACCAGGCGACGCAGAGCGACCGCTTCGATTACAGCCGCTCGATCTCCTTCACCCCGGGAGTGAACCGCATCACGCTCGTCGCCTACGAACTCTCCGGCAACTCGGTGATCCACGACTATTACATCAATTACTTCGCCACCTGCGCCGGTGACTTCAACGGTGACGATCAGGTCGATGATGCCGACTTCGTTCTCTTCGCCGGCTACTACGACGCCCTCATCGACCCGCGCGGCGACCTCAACGGCGACGGCCAGACCGACGATTCCGACTTCGTCATCTTCGCCTCGGCCTACGACACACTGATCTGCCCGTAAACCTGCGAGATTCGTGCGCGAACGTGCGGAACCAGCCGGGAACGAAGTGACCGGTTTTTGCGTGCCGAGCGCCCTTCGCTGCGCTCCGGGCTCGTTTTCATCGTGCAGGGCAGACCGGCTACGCCGCCCCGGCCCGGGCCAGGTCCACCGTCGCCAACCTCAGAATATTGCTCTGCGTCATCTGATCGCCGGTCAATTCGCCCGTCGCGTGGCCGTCGCACATGACGACGATGCGGTCCGACAAAGCGAGCAATTCCGGCATCTCGCTCGAGACCAGCAGCACCGCGGCGCCCCGGTCCGCCGCGCTCCGCACCAGTTTGTAGATCTCGGCCTTGGTGCCGACATCGATCCCACGCGTCGGTTCGTCGAGCAGGAGCACCTTGGTATCCCGCCCCATCCACCGCGCGATCAGGAGTTTCTGCTGGTTCCCGCCCGACAATTCGCCCGGCAACGAGGCCGTGCTCGCCGCCTTCACGCGGAAATCGCTGAACTTATCCCCGACCAGTTTCCGCTCGCTCCCAAGGTTCCGGATCCCAAACCAGCGTGCCAGCCTCGACATGAACGGCACGACCGTGTTCTCGCCCACACCCAGCAGGAAGAACAGGCCCTGCTGGCGCCGGTCTTCCGGCACATACCCGACGCCCGCCTCGATCGCCGCACGTGCACCCTTTCCCGCGATATCCAGTCCGTCCACCCAAACCTTGCCCCGTGCCTTGGTATCAAGCCCGAAGATCGCGCTCAGGAGTTCCGACCGCCCCGACCCCACCAGCCCGCCGATCCCCACGATCTCGCCCGCCCGCACCTGCACCGAGACGTTCTCCAGTTTCTCCGGCGACGACATCCCCTCCACGCTCAGGAGCGCCCTGCCCACCTTGCTCTGATGCGCCCCCTCCGCGGCCAGCGACGGCAATTTCCCCGTCGGCGTGCTCAGGCGCCGGCCGATCATCTGCTCCACCAGCGTCGGCTCGTCCAAATCCTTCACGCGGCTGGTCGCCACGTACTTCCCGTCCCGCAGCACGCTCACCCGGTCGCAGACCGCGAAAATCTCACCCATCCGGTGGCTCACGTAGATCACCGTGATGCCGGTCTTCGCCAGTTGCCTCGTAATCTCGAGCAGACGCTCGGTCTCGGTCATCGAGAGCGAACTGGTCGGCTCGTCGAAGACGATCACGCGTGGTGAACTGCCGCCCGTCGCCGAGCGATCGTCGAGCGCCGCGGCGATCTGGCAGATCTGCCTCCATCCCGGCGAGAGAGTCCCCAGCGGCGCCGAAACATCGATCCCCGGCTCGAGCCGGTGCACCAGAGCCGCGGCACGGTCCAGCATCGCCGTGCGGTCAAGCAATCCCAGCCGCGTCCGCGGCAGATCATGCAGCGACAGATTCTCTGCCACGCTCAGATTCGGACACTGCGCCAGTTCTTGGTGCACGATCCGAACGCCCGCATCGAACGCATCTTCGATTGAACCCGGGGCTAGTTCCCGCATCGCGCCGGCGCCGCCATTGCGGATGCGCACCACGCCCGAATCCTGCGCGTGCAGCCCGCTGATCACCTTGCCGAGGGTGCTCTTGCCCGCCCCGTTTTCTCCCATCAGGGCGTGGATCTCGCCCGCGAAGAACGAGACCGAGACGTTATCGAGCGCCTGGGTGATGCCGAAGCGCTTGGAGATTCCCTCCGCGCTCAGAAGCACTTCCTGATTGGCGTTCAGCGCGTCGCTCATGCCGGCTATGCACTCCGAGAAAACCGACCGCCTCGATAGGGCGGTCGGCATTCTACATGCTCATCATGACAGGCACCGAGACCGGCCGCCGATCCGCTATTTCTTCTTCAGCCACTTGTTCCACATGCCCTCGTACTGGGCCACGTTTTCCTTGGTCACCACCGAGAGCGGGAAGTTGTTGATCACCTTCTCCGGGCCGTTGTTGGGGAGTTTGTCCAGATCATCACCACGCTCTGGAAGCCCCAGCCGTAGCAGTCCTGACCGATCAGGGCCGCGACCTGCCCGTTCTTGACGTAGTTCAGTTCTTCCGGCAGGTGATCGACCGAGACGATCTTGGCCTTTTCGTAGACGCCGTCAAGCGCGTTCTGCGTGAAGAGCGGCCAGCCGCCGACCATCGCCCAGCCGGCGATGTCCGGGTTGGCCGTCTGCACCTGCTGGATCAACGCCGCGGCATCGCTCGCGGTTTCCTTGGTGTAGTACACATCCTTGAGCGTGAAGCCCTTGTCCTTCATCGTCGCCAGTTCATCCTTGACGCCCTTGATGCGGGCGTTGAGGTTGGTCGCGTTCTGATTGCCGGACAGGATGGCGATCTTGCCGCCCTTCTTGTCCTTGCCGCCGCCCATCGCCTTGGCGAGTCCGCGCATGACCGACTTGCCGGCCTCTTCGTCGTTGATCCCGTAATAGGCCATGCGCTTGCTGGCGGGGATATCGCTGTCGAACGTGACCACGGTCACGCCGCGATCGACGGCGCTGTTCACGGCGGCCGTCAGCACGTTGGCGTCGCTGGCGCTGATGGCGATGCCGTCGAAGCCCTGGCTGGCCAACTGCTCGACGTACTGGGCCTGCTGCTGGGCGTCTTCATTCACCGGGGTGCGCCACTCGACCTTGACATCGGCCCCGTACTTCTTGCTCAGTTCCTCGCCCGCGTCCATCGCGCCCGTGCGGGCGGCCTGAAAGACCGGGTTGCTCTGGCTCTTGGCGATGATGCCGATCCGGTACGTCTTGAACGCGCCTCGCCGCGCCGCCCCGCCCCCATCATTGAAACCGTCGCCATTCCGGCAACAAAGAGCCCCGCCACTCCCAGCAAACCAAGCCTCTGAATCTTCATGGATGCGTCCCTGGAACGGGCGGAGTCTCCTCCGCACCAGATGCGTGATTTCCGACGTATCACAACGGCGGGAAGGGCGTATCGGAGAGAACGCGGAGGGGCAAGAGGTTTGCGAAGATTTTTAAAGACCCACCAGCCCTCCGCCCCTTCTTTGCCGATTTGCGGCTTTGCCGCTCTGCTGATTTGTCTGCTCTCTCTCGAACGGGCAAATCGTGCTGCTCTATCCCCTCTATCTCCCCACCGGCGTCAGTCTGGACTTCGCCTGATCCAGCACCACCGCGATCACAATCGCCGCACCCTTCACGATCTGCGTGTAGCTCTGATCGATATCCAGCACCAGCATTCCGTTGCCGATCATCTGGACCAGCAAGGCCCCCAGCACGGCACCGAAGGCCGACCTATGCCCGCCGGACAGCGACGCCCTCGCCGATCACCGCCGCCGCGATCACATCGAGTTCATACCCTGCCCGGCCCCCGGTGCCGCGGCACCGTAATACCCCAGGTACATCGCCGCCGAAAGACCCGCCAGCGCACCGCTGATCGTGTAGACGATGATCTTGATCCGCCCGACCGGCACGCCCGCGTACTTCGCCGCGATTTCGTTGCCGCCGATGGCGAAGATCCGGCGACCCAGCACGGTCTGCGTCGTGCCGAACATGCCCATCAGCATGATCAGCCCCATGATGATCATGGGCACGGGGTAGACCTCGCCTCCCCCGCCGGCATCTTCATGAAGCCCAGTGAAACTCTCCCGGGGATGCCGGAGATTGATTGCCCGCCGTCCGCACGAAGATCAGCCCGCTCGGGATCGCCATCATGCCCAGCGTGATGATGAACGTGCACCGCGAGCCCGACGATCAGGCTGCCGCTGAACGCCCGCACGCCGCTCGATCAGGCAGCACGTCAGGACCCCCACCGGCAGAGAGGTCCACAGCGACGCCCCGCCGTCGCCAGGCCATCGCGTCTTCCGGAAGGCCAGTGTCCGCCTCACCAATTCCCGCAGCGCCCAGCGCTATCACCGCGGCAAGCCCCGTAGATCCGGCCACCGACAGATCAATCCCGCCCAGGATGATCACCGCGGTCATGCCGACCGCCATCACCGCCGATGAAACTGCGCCTGCGTCGCCAGCAGCACCAGGTTCTACGGAGAGTTGAGGAATTTGCTCTCGAAGCGGAGATGAGCAGGACTTGGCGGCTGCCGTCCCAGCTTGGCACGCGGGTTGTTGCAACAACAGCACGTTGGCGTCGCCTCGGTCGGGCCGCGGACGACAACGCGGACATTGCCGGGCCGATCGCCGATGTCGCCGAGCACGGCCCTGACTTGTCGCGGAGCGTCTGCTCGGAAGGTGGTGAGGACGAGGACGCCACCAACCTCCTCGGCGGACGAGAGGTCGGGCAGGGGCAGGCGGTACACATCGCCGGGCTTGGTGCCGCCCTTGAAGGTGAGGACCAGCGCCCATCAACAGGATGACGAGGATGAGGCCCGATTCCTGCGCGTGCGCGAGGCGACCAAGAAATGAGGTGCGGGAGCGGCGGGCTTCAGGCTGGCTGAGGTCACGCGGAGACTTTACCCAGAAGGCGATCCGGTAGGAGAAAGGGAGTCAGTCGATCGTCTGAATAAAGCCCGTGCGGCTTGGATTGATCGCGTTGATGCTGCGCGACATGTTCTGCGGCGTCGTGCTGTCGGCCGACCCGAAGAAGGTCAGGTTTACGCTGATCGTCGTAAACTCTCCGTGCCCGTCCGTGTACACGAAATTCGCGCCAGGCTTGCCATGGTTGTCAACCCTTCCGTACCAGCCCTGGCCGGCCGCCCCGGCCGCTTGGAATCCCTGCGTTGGGCCCGTGCCGGTGGCGTACCACGCCGAACTGCCGTTGTCCGGCCCGTTCGTTTCGTCTCCCCAGATCGGAACCGGCGAGACGATGTCCGGATCGTCCGAGCGGAGTCCGGCAAGGTACAGATAGCTGATGTTGTACGAGACGATTTCTAACTGGCTCCCGGGAATACGCGGAATCACTTCCACCTAAGTCTGGCATTCGTGGGGGCGGCGTCCGGACTGGCCTTGTAAGGCGAAGCGTTCTGAGTTGTCGAGCCTTTGTTGTATGTGTAGAACCGATCCGCTCGATCGGCCGGACACACAAGCGCCCCGTATCCATCGACGTACTTTGGCATGAGCGGAGGCGTCTTACCGTCGGCATAAAACTGGTTTACCCGCCTTGAACTTGTCGTAGTACCCCCACCACGGCTTGGTTGCGCTATCTGTGAGATTGCCGTTGCCGACCTGCGTCAGATTGAACAACCCCGCGACGCCGCCATATTGGTTCTGCTTGCTCCATCGGGCAGCGGAGTAGCGATTCGGAGCGTACGAATACTTCACATCTTCCTGTCGCTCGGCGTCGTAGGTCTTGTCCAAGGGCGGTGTGGGGTACCAGGTCTTGTTGTCGTTCGCGTAAAGAAGCATGGACGTCCCCATGCTCTTGGTATTTGCCAGGCATTTGAGTCCCCGAGCGGTGGCCCGAGCCTTCCCCAGAGCCGGCAGCAGAATCCCGATCAGCAGCGCGATCACCGCGATCACCACCAGCAGTTCGATCAGGGTGAATCCGCGCCGAAGCCTCCCCGGCGTTCCAACGGTCTCGGGTGTTCCTCGCATCTCTTTGCCTTTCGCTCGGGCGTGGCCAAAGACCGGCCAAGGCCCGGAATCGGATCGAAAACCGCCCTCCTATACGCCGGCGTCCTGCCGCCGTATCCCCCGAACCCAGACCCACCAGGCTCCTTCGACCCAGCAACCTAGCGTCTCGGAAGGGGTTTCGTCAAGCGCCCCCGTGAAACGTTCCAAAGATCGACCTCCGCCGCTCGCCCCAGCGACGGGGCTGCACGCAACCCCTCCGGCCGATCGTCTGAGCCGGTGCTGGATGCCCGCCACGGTTCGTTTCCGACCAGCAACTCCAACGGAGAACCGCGGGTTTTTCCCGACGCCTTAACGTTGCGTGCGGGGTTTCTCACCCTGTTCGATGCAAGTCATGAAACTTCGCAATAATTCCTTTGGGACGCTTGGACGGTATTCGTCCGGAAATCGTGAAAAGAACGGCATTTGGGAGACTGGAAGGGCACAATTCCGGCGGCTCGTGGTATTCTTAGAAGTTGGTGCCGACCGCCTGTTCCCGAGGGAATGGAAACGGTTTCTGCGCCTTTACACCCTGCCGCCCTGGTACCGGTCCATATGCGGTGGGAAATCGGAGTTCTCTTTCGAGGGAGTATTCGCAGATGCGTCACAACGGACACATGGGTCACATTGCTTCGGCCCTGCTTCTCGCCACGGTCAGCGGATTTGCCGTCGCCCAGCCCCTTGCCGTCACGGGAGCCAAGAAGCCCGCCTATGGCAATCCGCGCTGGGTCAACCTGATTCCGACCAACGCCGACGACAACTTTGTCATCAATTGCGATAAGAACACGCTCAACGGCGCGTCGCCGATCAGCGTGCTCACCGGCGTCGAGATCGCCGTCCCGCTGACGGCGATCGGCAGCCCGACGGGCAACATCAAGATTGCCGCGTTCATCAACAACCAGGACGGCGGCTTCGCCTCCAACCAGTTCGCGGGGACAAGCCTCGTCGGCGTCGCCGGCGAACTCGCCCAGCCCGCCAACTTCGGCGAGACCCGGGCCGTCAACCTCGAGACCGACACCCGCGCCGCGGGCAAGCAGTACGTGACGGTCAACGTCGCGACGACCACCACCGCCCCAATCGTGGACGGCACGCGTGAGACCGGCTATTCCAACAAGGGCCCGCAGAGCGCCCGCACCGGCTTCGGTGATGCCACCCAGGGCCTCGTCGATAGCGCCGGCGGCTCGGAACTCGACGGCATCTACACCCGCGTGAACAGCGGGATTCTCTACATCTTCATCACCGGCAACCTCGAATCCAATAACAACCACCTCGAGATCTTCTTCGATGTGGGCAACGCCCAGGGCCAGAACAAGCTCCGCGGCGACAACCCCCTCATCCTCGGCACCGACGGCCACCTCAATCGCATGGGCGATGACGGCACCAACAACGGCTTCACCTTCGATTCCGACTTCAAGGCCTCGTACTGGATCGGCGCCAACTGCGGAGGCGGGCCCGTTCAGTTCTATGTGGACTACGCCCAGCTCTCCAACGCCGACGGCAGCGGCGGCGGCGTCGGGTATTACTGCGGCGCCAGCACCCCGGGCGCCGCGGGCGGCACGCTCACCGGCGGCGAGGTCGGCGCTCCCGCCATCGCCGGCACGATCAACAACTCGAACAAGCTGGGCGTTCCGGCCTTCTGCCCGCCCCCGGCCGGCAACCAGGACGTCTCCAACGGCTCGGAGTTCGACGCGATCTACAGCTACGTGGACAAGGTCAACAAGCGCCTCTACCTGCTCACGACCGGCAACTCCAAGACCGACTGGAGCGCCATCAACCTCTTCCTCGACGTAGGCGGCTACGCCACCCCGGGCGGCACCGAATACGGCCAGAACCAGATCCGCAACGACAACTCCACCTTTGACTACGGCCACCTGAACAACCTCGGCGGCCCCGGCCCCGATGTCAATCCCACCAACCCGGGCCTCAAGTTTGATACCGACTTCACCCCGACTTACTTCATCGACTACAAGAACGGCGGAAACGTTGATAACTACTCGCACTCGCAGGTCCTGCGCACCAACGGACGCGCCACCGTCTGCGATGCTCTCATCGACTACGGCATGTTCGACGGCGGGCCCAAGCTCGTCCCGGGCGCGAACGGTGAGCTCTACGACGTGATCAAGTACAACGGCCTGCAGGGCTACCCCGGCGGCACGACCGAGCCCTTCATCGGAATCCAGGAGCAGGACGGCACCAAGACCGAACTGGAAGGCAACTTCGCCCCCTACGCCGGCCACAAGTTCATGTCGGCCTACGTCGGCGAGCCCTGCAACAGCATCGCGGGCGACCCCGGCACTCCCAAGCCCGCCGCGGGCATCATTCTCATGCGGATGGATCAGTCCAACCTCGCGGGCGTGACGTCGGCCAACGGCGGCGCTCCGTTCACCGAGGACGACGCCATCGCGGTGAACACCGGCCTTGAGATGTCGATCGACCTGGCCGAACTGGGCTACAACGGGACCAACGACATCAAGCTGGCCGGCTTCATCGAGACCAGCGGCGGCAACACCGTCACCAACCAGGTGATCGGCTCCCTGCCCGCCTCCTACGGCGCCAGCCCCGGCACCAACGTCGGGACGGCCAACCAGGTTGACTTCAGCGCGATCGACGGCAAGCAGTGGATCACGGTCTTCCAGTCGTGCCCGTCCGACCTGAACCACGACGGCATCGTCGAGGACAGCGACTTCGTGATCTTCGCCGGCGCGTACGACATCCTGATCGCCGACTACCGCTGGGCCTCCGGCGATCTGAACGGCGATGGCGCAGTGGACGACACCGACTTCGTGATCTTCGTCAGCGCGTACAACGATCTGATCTGCCCGGACCTCAGCATGTAATTCCGGTGCCGCGAATCACCCTCGAAGGCCCGCCGGCAACGGCGGGCCTTTTTCGTTGGCGCGCCTCTACGAGCCCGAAGCGCCAGCGAGGGCGCTGGGACGAACAAAGCACCCGGAGCAAGCGTCGTCCGGCAAAGCGGCAAAGCGGCAAAGCGGCAAAGCGGCAAAGCGGCAAAGCGGCAAAGCGGCAAAGCAATCGTACACGTGAGGGTGAAATGCAAGCAACGCGCGCCTTCCGGGCCGAAGGGCTGATCTGCAATCGGCGGGGGTTGCGGCGCTGGCCGCGATCGTCTTCACGCGGCACGCACGCCGGGCAGCGGGTGTGGACGGACTCATGCTCGAGCGTCTTTGATGTGCCTTGGAAGTGAGCGGTTTCTTGCCTACGCAAGGCACCCTTCGCTGCACTCCGGGCTCGTCAGGCACGCCCAAGACGTGTTTCGAGCGTGCGTTCACATGCCGGGAGTTGACGTACTGAACGAGCCGGGAGCGAAGTGACCGGTGCTTTGCGTACGCAGGAATCCCTTCGCTTCGCTCAGGGCTCGTTCTCAACGCTCATGGCCGGAACGACGCACATTCCGGAGGGCGCGTGCCGAACGAGTCGGCGCAGCCTGCCCGCGAAGCGCCTCGTTCTCACAATCCCGAACGCTCCGGCCTCGCAACTTTCGAATCGATCAGATCATCGATCTCCACGCCCACGCCATTTTCCCCCAGCCCCGCGTTCCGAAGGCATTGCTTCAGATCCTCCATGCGGCGACGGATTTCCCGTTTGTGCGATTCAAGCAATTCTCGATTCGCTCCAGATTGCCGGTCGTTCACGTACGCAATCGCGCCGCACAGCCCCGCGAAATTGTTGATCCATCGCGTGCTGCCGTGCTCGGTCCAGATTCTCCGATCGGGGCTGATCAGACCGGAGATTCGCAGGTCGCGTGCGATTCGCGCCTTGAGCGACGCGAGCGCACGCTCCGGTGGTTCGTGCCGCGGCGATTCACGACAACGTGAACGTGCGTCGGTCGTGCGCTTTGGGCGAGCAGCCTCCATCCCCGGTCCCGGCAAGGGTTTTCAATAGCCAGGGCGGCGATCGGCCACATTGCGGCGGTCAGGGCAAACACCTTTCCCCGCATCCGATGGTGGACATCACTTTCTCGCCGGGGATCGGGGGCAAGGACAGGCGTGCCCGGACAATCGTGATCACGGTCCACCGAGCCGCGCCGATCGCAGTGAACCCGCTGGCCGTAGCAGGTCCACGTGAGGAAATAAGCAAGCGGAAGCGACACGATGCGAGATTAGCAAGATTCGATTGACGCGTGCCGAACGAGCCGGGAACGAAGTGACCGGCTGTTGGCGCAAGCAAGACACCATTCGCTTCACTCCGGGCTCGTCAGGCACGCTCTGGGCGCCTGTACGTGTCGCTTCGCGGCGAGGGGACGTACTCCGGCGACCTCCGGCAAAAAGAAAAGCGG
>JBGAPK010000031.1:0-47950 GCA_044221315.1 Phycisphaerales bacterium
GGCACCAGACGTGCGGCAACTGGCTCGTCCGCAGGAATTGTCGGTAGGTTTCACTCACAGGATCGCCGCTCCTTCCGCAACGCTGGTTTCTTCGACCGCCGCCGCAATCTGCGCCGGCGTCAGCAGGTGGCCGTCGATGCGGCTCACCGGTTTCACCATGCAGCGTCCATTGACGACGCGTCCGACTTCCCGGACGATCTGCCCCATGTTGAGTTCGGGAACCACAATCAGGCGGCATTGGTCCGCCACCTCCGAGACAAGGAAATCAGGGAAGGGCCAGAGCGTCTTGATGTTGAGCATGCCCGCTTTGATTCCCTGAGCCCTCAGCGTCTGCACAGCGCTCTGCGCCGGGCGGGCGGTAATGCCGTAGCAAACGATGCCCACGTCCGCATCATCAAGCATGTAGCGCTCGTAGAGAGCCAGTTCTTTGACGCGATTCTGGATCTTGCCCACCATGCGCGTCAGTTCGCGACCCGCGGCCTCGTCGTTCGCCGCGAACCCCTCGGGCCCGTGCGCCAGACCGGTGACGTGGAATCGAGCTCCCGCCCCGAAGGGCAGGAAAGCTTCCGAAGCGAACGGCTTGAAGCCCTTGACGGATTCCGGGGCGGCTCGATTGACGACTTCCAGCTCGCCCGGCTCCGGCCATTCGATGTTTTCCCGCATATGCGCGAGCACTTCGTCGAGCAGAAGTACCACGGGCACGCGGTACTTCTCCGCGTAGTTGAACGCCGTCACCGTCATCTCAAAGGTGTCGCGCACGTCGGAGGCCGTGAGCACGATCACCGGGTGATCGCCGTGCGTGCCCCAGATGGCCTGCATTACGTCGCCCTGCGCCGACTTGGTGGGCTGGCCAGTTGAGGGCCCCCACCTCTGGCAGTTCACGATCACGCAGGGCGTCTCGGTGATCGCCGCGTAACCGATCCCCTCCTGCATGAGGGAGAATCCCGGCCCGCTGGTCGCGGTCAGAGTCTTTGAACCGCCCCAGGCGCCTCCGATAATGGCGGAGATCGAGGCGATCTCGTCCTCCATCTGAATAAATACCCGCCCCCGCGCGGGCATCTCCTGGGCAAGGATCTCCATCACCTCCGTGCTCGGCGTAATCGGATATCCCGCGAAGAAATTGCAGCCCGCATAAAGAGCCCCGTGGGCGCAGGCTTCGTTTCCCTGGACGAGTCGTTGCGTTTTCATGACACCGGCCTGCCTTCCGCGGCAAAGATCCGCGATCGTGGTGATTCGCCCCGGACAATCCAGATCGCAAAGTCCGGGCAACGCGCCTCGCACAGCCCGCAGAACACGCAGGTGTTGGGGTCGTTGACGGCGATGTGATTCCCCCCGTCAAGCCGGAGCGTGTTGGTCGGACATCCAGTAACACAGACATTGCAGCCCTTGCACAGTCGCGGCGCGGTCGTCAGGCGGTAGTCCGATTGGAAGTGCTTGACCGTGCCATCAGCGGCTTCAACCCGCGCCGGTACGCGAGCGGGATCGGCCGGCCGCTCGCCGCCCGAGAGCGCCCGATCGATCGCGAGCGCCGCCTTCCGGCCGTCACGCACCGCCTGAACAACCGTCGATCCGCCGTTGGTGCAGTCGCCTCCCGCAAAGACTCCGGGCAGACTGGTGCGCATGTCCTCGTCGATCCGCACCACGCTTCCCTTCATCTCAACGCCGATCGTCGAGAGGAAGTCGTGCGGCTTCTGGCCAATAGCCTTGACGACCGTGTCGCACTCGATCACATACTCCGAGCCCGGGATAGGCTCGGGCCGCGGCCGTCCCGAAGCGTCCGGTGCGCCGAGTTTCATCTTGATGCACTTGACGCCGGTCACCCGCTCGGTCCCCACGAATTCAACCGGCGCAACCAGCGGCACGATCTTGACGCCTTCCTTGCGGGCGGCGTGAATCTCATGGGCAAACGCGGGCATCTCTGCTTCGCTGCGCCGGTAAAGCATGAGAACCTCGGCGGCGCCGAGCATGATCGCGTGGCGTGCGACGTCCATCGCCGTGTTGCCGCTGGTGACCTCCGTGGTCCACAGCATGATCATCTCGCGGGCGACATCCACCGCCGTATTGCCTCCCCCGATCACCGCAACGCGACGCCCAACGCGCAAACCCCCCGCAGGTCCGAGCTTCAACGCCTCGATGAACTTCAGCGATTCCCACACGTTGGGGAGGTTCTCGCCGGGGATCCGGGCGGGCATGTCGTCGCCCATGCCGATGCCCAGGAAAACCGCCTGGTGCCCCGAGCGTAGCTGCTCAAACGAAAGCTGCTTGCCGATCGAAACGCCGAATCGAAGTTCAACGCCGAGCTTGCGGATCTGCTCGACCTCTTCCGGCAGCGGCTTGTACTGCTGCTTGTACGGCGCGATGCCGCGCGTAACCAGACCGCCGGGATACGTGTTGCGTTCGTAGACGACAACGCGATAGCCGAGCTTGGCAAGTTCCGCCGCACAGGAAAGACTGGCAGGCCCCGCCCCGATGATCCCAACGCTCTCCGTCCGCTTCATGGTCGGAGCCGTAACCGTGACAGCGCCCAGTTCAAAGGCACGGTCGGTGGCGAACCGCTGGAGGCGCCCAATCTGGATCGGACGCCGCCCTTCCTTCTTGAGCACGCAGTGCCCCTCGCAGAGCACCTCCACGGGGCAGACCCGCGCGCACGTGCCCCCGAGTATGTTGTCCGAAAAGATCTTTACCGCGGCATCGACAGGCCGGCCCTCCGCGATGTTCTTGATGAACCCCGGAATATCGATGCCGGCAGGACACGCCGAGATGCAGGGCGCCGTGGCGCACGGGCCGCCGCACTGAAGACACGCCTGCGCCTCCAGCACGGCCTCGGATTCTCCAAGAGTCGGATGCGCGTCGCGCACGACCGGTCCAAGTTGCGAGGCGCTCGGAATGGTCGTCATGAACAACCTCCGTCGCGAACGCATGGGCCGGCGAGGGAGGACGGCGGGTGCTGTCAGGCCGCGAGGAATTGCCGCGCGGCCGAGGCCGGCCTGGCGTTGACCGCACACTTTATGACTTCATGATCAGGATTTCCACAATAGACAATAGCGGCAGCAAATTACGGACAAAAGACGGCGTAACGCCAGTCGATTCCTTTCCTTACGAACAGGACGCACCCGTCACCTAGCCGCTCAATCCCAACCTAGCCGAGGCGGCATGTCAACGCTGTGAGGTCGCCGACATCGGTCAACGTCTCCAATTTCAGGACCGCTGCTTTGAGCCGCTCACACGCCGCGCGGCCCAGCACGCCATCACCCAATGCGTGGAACTTCACGCTGATCTCGTCGGCCGACATCGGGTCGCGCGGATCGCCCTTGGGGACATCCACGCGCGTGCTGAACGACTTGCCGCCGGTCGTGGTGATCGTGACGCGGCTGGGCTGGAAATTCGGAAAGAGCGCTTCGAACTCGGCGTTGGGAACCACCTTCACCTTGTCCATGACGGGAATCAGCGACTTGTCCAGAACGCGTTCTTCCTTGAACTGCAGAGGCGTGACCATCCCGTCGATCAGGCCGACCGCCATGCAGTACGGGAGCGAGTGATCCGCCGTCTCCTTGCTGTCGGGGCGGTACTTATGCGGATCGCCCAGAATGTCCGCGGCACGGGCAATCACTTCGACCTTGATCTGCGCGACATCGGACGCCTTGATGGCGTTCTCCTTCACGCACTTCATCATTGCGGTCAGCGGAGCGTGGCTGAGGGCCTCGATGGGAAACGACTTCATGCCGCAGTCCAGAATCCGGTAATGGTCCGCGGCCGACTCCGGAAGTTTGTCGAGAAGCACCTGCGTGTCGAATTTCGCTGGATTACCTTTGTACTGCACGTGACCGAACACCGCGTACAGCCCCTCCTTTCCGTCGAAAATGTGCTCGGGCCCGCTGAAGCCCCGCTTGGCGAGAAGCGCGGACTCAACGCCCATCCGAGTCGCCCACGGATCAACCGTATTCTTCATGTTGGTCAGCTTGCCCGCCGTCACCGCCCCCGGCGTAAACGTGCGGCTTGCGCTGATGCCGATCGCCTGGACCATCTGGTCAACGCTTAGGTTGAGAACCCGCCCCGCGGCAATCGGCGCTGCAAACGCCGTCAGCGTCGCGTGGTGCCACCCGTACTCCCGCACGCCCGGAACTCCGAACTCGCACAGCCGCTGCTCAACCTCGTACGCAATCACGGTGGCGAGAATGAGATCCTTACCCGAAAGCCCGAGCGATTCGCACAGCGCCAGCGGCCCGGCGATGATGTCGGACGGATGACACGGATCGGCCTTCCAGTAGATGTCGTTGTAGTCCATCGCGCGGATCATGTGATCATTGAGAAACGCGGCGTCCACCGGGTTGGTCCTGAAACCGGAGACAAAGCACGTGGACGCTCCTCCGCGCGGGATGAAGCCCGCGGCTCCGAGGCCGGACATTTCCTGGTAGTGGGCGAGAAGAATCTTCGCGTCCTCTTGCTGACTTCCGCCCAATGCGCAGCCGAGTGAATCGAACCAGAAGAGCTTGGCCTTCTCGATCGCGGCGGGCGAGAGATGTTCGTACTTGAGGGCGCACGCCCACTCGGCGAGGTCGTGCGATACATAGCGTTTGCTTGTTGCGTGTGCGGTGCTCATTGGTGCTCCTCGAATACAGGTTGTGCGCACATTGGACTAGGATCGGTGCCCATCAGGAATACGGAGAAATACATGCGGCACGCGGTTGTTCTGGGTTCGGGTATGGTCGGGTCGGTGATGGTGGCGGATTTGGTGGCGGACGGAGACTGGAACGTAACGATCGTGGATTCGCGGCAAACGGCGCTCGACGCGGCGGTGGCGCGCAGCGGCGGGAAAGCCAAAGCGGTCGTCGCGGATCTGTCGGATGCCGCGGCAATCAAGAAGGTGGTTGCGTCGGCCGACATCGTGCTCGGCGCTCTCGCGAGTCGGATCGGTTTCAATGCGCTGCGCGCGGTCATCGAAGCGGGCAAGAACTATTCGGACATTTCGTTCTTTGCGGAAGACGCGCTGGAACTCGATGCGCTCGCGAAGAAGCACGGCGTTACGGCGGTGGTTGATTGCGGCGTGGCGCCGGGGATGAGCAACATCCTCTCTGCGAAGGAATCGACTCTCTTTGATGAGCCGGAGAGCCTGGCGATTTATGTGGGCGGATTGCCCCGTGAGCGGCGCTGGCCGTTCCAATACAAAGCGGGCTTCGCGCCTTCGGACGTGATCGAGGAGTACACGCGTCCGACGCGGCTGGTGGAGCACGGGAAGGTCGTGGTGCGTGAGGCACTGACGGAACCGGAGTTTCTTGACTTTGCGGGCCTCGGAACGCTGGAGGCGGTGAACACCGATGGGCTGCGTTCGCTCGCCACGACGCTGCGTGTGCCGTTCATGAAGGAGAAGACGCTCCGCTATCCGGGGCATTACGACCTGATGCGCGTGTTCGCTGCGACGGGTTTGTTCGGAACAGAGCCCATCGAGGTGAACGGCGTGAAGGTGGCGCCGCGGGATGTGACGGCGGCGCTGATGTTCCCCAAGTGGACTTATCAGCCGGGCGAGGAAGACCTGACGGTGATGCGGATCAGCGTGACCGGCCGCAAGGGCGGGAAGCGGATGAGGGTGGACTGGGACTTGCTCGATTTCTACGACGCCAAGAGCCGGGCGACGAGTATGTCGCGGACGACCGCGTTCCCCTGCACGATTGTCGCTCGGATGATCGCGGCGGGCGAAGTGCGCGGGCCGGGGGTGCTGGCGCCGGAACATCTGATTTTGGACAAGGGGACCGGCACCGTTTTCGAGCGTCTGATGCGGGATCTTGAGGCAAGGGGCATCCGGTACGCGCGGCGCGAGGTTCCGCTCGAGCGGTAACGGAGTCGGTTTCCGGTTCATCCCGCGTACTTCGCGACTTCCTTGCAGACGTCGAGGGTGCTGGCCTTGCCGCCCATGTCGTAGGTGCGGACCTTGCCCTCCTTGATGACGCGGGCGACCGCCGACTCGAGGCGCGTCGCTCGCTCCTTTTCGCCGAGCCACTCGAACATCATGCGGGTGGTGAGCAGCATGGCGTGCGGGTTGACCTTGTACTGGCCGGCGTACTTGGGGGCGCTGCCGTGGGTGGGCTCGAAGACGGCGTACTTGTCGCCGATGTTGGCGCTCGGGGCGAAGCCCAGGCCGCCGACGAGGCCGGCGCAGAGATCGCTGACGATGTCGCCGAACATGTTCTCGGCGACGAGCACTGAGTAGTCCTGCGGGTTCTTGAACATCCACATGCAGATGGCGTCGATATTGGCTTCGTCTGCCCAAATACCGGCGGGCTTGTATTCCTCGGCCATCTTTCGGAAGATGCGGGTCATGAGGCCGCCGGTCTCGCGGAGGACGTTGGGCTTCTCGACCAGCGTGACCCGCTTTCGGCCGGTCTTCTTCGCGTATTCGAAGGCCTGGCGGCAGATGTTGGTGCAGCCCTGCACGCTGACGATGCGGGTGGAAAGGGCGACGTTGTCGAGGCCCTTTTCCTTCCAGGGCTTCATCTTGGGGTTGGCGCAGAGGGCGGTGTAGACGCTTTCGGGGAGCGGGTAGAACTCGACGCCGCCGTACATGCCCTCGGTGTTCTCGCGGAAGATGACCTGGTCGATCATGACGTCCTTGGCGTCGGGGTTGTTCAGGCGGTTGCCGCGGTAGTTGAGCGGGTTGCCCTCGTAGCTCTTGCAGGGGCGCATGTTGGTGTGGAGGTTGAAGAGCTGGCGGAGCTTGACGATCGGCGAGAAGTAGACGAGGCCCTTGCCCTTGAGCTCGGGGGCGAGTTCTTCCTTGGCCTCGTCCTGGGGCTTGCTGGTAATGGCGCCGAAGAGGCCGCAGGTGGTGTTCTGGAGGATCTTGATGCTGCGGTCGGGGAGGGCGTTGCCTTCTTTGCGCCAGAACTCCCAGCCGATGTCGCAGGGGATGTACTCGGCATCGAACATCATGGCGTCGAGGACCATGCGCGTGCCTTCCATGACGTCGTTGCCGATTCCGTCACCGGGCATCCATGCGATCGAGTACTTGGCCATCGGGAAACTCCTTTGCGTGTGCGTTGGTTCTAGTTTGAAGACCGGGCGAGTCGGCTCGCGACGGCGGCCTCGGCGCCGCCGGCGACCACGAGTTCCTGCGCTACCTTGCTCAGAGACTTGAACGTGAAGGTCTTTTCCCCGAGTGTGAGTCGACCGGTGGCAAAGTCGATCTCGATTTCGCCGGCGGGGCGTGCCTTTTCGCCGGCTTGTGAAGGCTGTGTACGGATGAAGGTCACGAGGTCGGGGCACTCGAAGACCACAAAGCCGTTGTTGAATGCGTTGCGCTTGTAGGTCTCGCTGAAGGTCGCGGCGATCAGGCAGGGGATGCCGAAGAACTTGAGAGCGGTGGCGGCCTGTTCGCGACTGCTGCCTGTTCCGAAGTTGAGCCCGCCGATGACGACATCGCCCTTGGCCATTCTGGAGCGGAGCGAGTCGTCGTAGTTCTCAAAGATGACGCCGGCCATCTGATCGGGGGTCATCGCGTCGTTGTAGGTGTGCTTCCCCGCGTAGATACCGTCGGTATTGAGGTTGTCGCGGTCGAGGAACCAGGCGTGGGCGCGGACGATTGATGGGAAGCCTTCGATGATCGATGTGGGATGTGGGATGTCGGATGTCGGACGTGGGAAGGCGATCGACTTTGGGCGATGCGCACGGCTGAAAACCGCCAGATTTTGGAATGTTGTGGGAGCGCAGATATGGCCGGCGACGGCGCTGGCGGCGACGACGGCGGGCGAGCCGAGGTAGACGAGCCCGTTTTTGTCACCCATGCGTCCTTCAAAGTTTCGGTTGGTCGCGGAGATGCCGACCTCGCCGGCCTTGATGGTGCCGCGCCCGAGGCCGATGCAGGTGCCGCAGCCGGGTGGGAGTTCTATGGCGCCGGCGTCCGTGAGGGCTTTCCAATAGCCGAGCTTTGTGGCCTGTGCCTGCACCTCGGCGCTGGCGGCGGCGACGTAGAACTCGACGCCGGGGGCGACTTTCTTGCCGCGGACGGCGTCGGCGGCGACGGCGAGGTCTTCCAGCCGTCCGTTCACACAGGACATGAGCCACGCCTTGTTCACGGCCACGTGCTTTGACTCGATCTCGGGGAGCGAAACCATTTTCTTGACGTCGTTCGGCCCCGAGACGTGCGGCACGATGGAGGCAAGATCGATTTCAAGTTCTATCGCGTACGGCGCGCCGGAGTCGGCGGCCACGGTGGAGCGATCGGCCCACCACTTGTTGACATCGTTCGGCGTGTAACCGCCGAGCGAACCGGGGCGGCGAACGCCGGGACGCTTTCCGGCGGCGAAGTACGCGGCACGGGCGAGCAGGTACTCGCGCAGCACCTCATCGAACGGGAACACGCCCGCGAGGGCCCCCCACTCCGTTGACATGTTGGCGATGCTCATTCGCTGGTCTACAGAGAGCGAGGCGATGCCGTCGCCGGCGAATTCGACGGCGTGGTTGAGAACCTCATCCTTGTTGAAGATGCCGCAGAGGGTGACGATCACGTCTTTGCCGACGACACCGGGACGCAGGCGACCCTTGAGCGTGACTCTTGCAACCGGGGGAACCTGCCACCAGGTCGTGCCGGTCGCCCACAGGCTTGCGGCATCGGTTCGGACGACCGGCGTGCCGAGGCAGCAGAGTGCGCCGTACAGGTTGGAGTGGCTGTCGCTCCCCACCACCATCGACCCAGGGACGACGTATCCCTGCTCGACCATCACCTGATGGCTGATGCCGGTGCCGGCGGGGTAGAAGTCGATTCCGTGCTCGTTAGCGAAGGATTCGATCTTGGCGTATTTGCCGAGGTTTTCCGGCGTGGTGTTCTGGATGTCGTGGTCGATCGCGAAGACGGGCTGATGGGGATTGTGGACTTTGGGCGTGAGCCCGGCGCGTTTGAAGATTTCCTTGAACTTGGGGATGACGGCCCCGGTGTTGTCGTGCGTCATCACGTGGCGGGGGCGGATGAGGATGAAGTCGCCGCTGGAAACGGTGTCGCCGGGGGAGAGGCCCTCGGCGTGTCGTCCGGCGAGTTTTTCGATGAGTGTGAGGGGCATGGTTCGTCTCGCGCGGTGAAGTCTCGGGCGCGGTCAGATCTCCTGGAACTTGGCGGTGAAGTGACGGAGCACTTCGGGTCCTTCGGTGATCCGCAGGCCGCGGAGTTCCTTCCGCTTTGCGAATAGTTCGCCCGCGGCCTCGGCAACATAGTCGATATGGCTCTGGGTGTAGACACGTCTGGGAATCGCGAGACGGACGAGTTCCATGTCGGCCTTTTGGTTGGGGCCGGCCATGACGCTGCCGATCTCGCAACTGCGGATGCCACCGACGCGGTAGAGGCCGCAGACAACGGCCTGGCCGGGGAACTGCTCGCGCGGGATGTGCGGGGCGAAGTGCGAGGCATCGATGTAGATGGCGTGCCCGCCGGGTGGCTCGATGATCTGGATGCCGGCCTTGAGGAGCTTCTCGCCGAGGTACTCGGTGCTGCGGATTCGGTAGCCGAGGTAATCCTCTTCCACGATCTCGGTGAGGCCTTGCGCCATGGCCTCGAGATCACGCCCGGCGAGTCCGCCGTAGGTCACGTAGCCCTCGGTGAGGATGAGGAGGTTGCAGGCCCGGCGGAAAAGAGCGGCATCGCGGATGAGCAGAAGGCCGCCGATGTTGACCAGGCCGTCCTTCTTCGCCGAGATAGTCGAACCGTCGGCGAGGTCGAACATCGCTCGGCAGATCTCCTTGGGAGAACGCCCGGCAAACTCCGGCTCACGCTGGCGGATGAACCAGGCGTTTTCGGCGAAGCGGCAGGCGTCGAGGAAGAGCGGGAGGCGGTGCTTGTCGCAGACACGTCGCACCGCGCGGATGTTCTCCATGCTCACGGGCTGGCCGCCGCTGGTGTTGTTGGTGATGGTGAGCATGACCACGGGGATGCGGTCGCGTCCGACGCGGGCGATCAGGTCTTCGAGGGCGGCGACATTCATGTTGCCCTTGAAGGGGTGGCGGCTGCGCGGGTCGGAGGCTTCGGGGATCGGCAGGTTGACGGCCTCGGCGCCGGAGTGCTCGGCATTGGCACGGGTGGTATCGAAGTGGGCGTTGTTCGGGATTACCTTGCCCTTGCCGCCGACGAGTTCGAAGAGGATTCGTTCGCTGGCCCGGCCCTGATGGGTCGGGAGGACCTGATCGAAGCCGGTGAGGTCTTTCAGGACGGACTGGAGGCGGTAGAACGACTCGCTGCCCGCGTAGCACTCATCGCCCCGCATGATGCCGGCCCACTGCTCGCTGCTCATGGCGCTGGTGCCCGAGTCGGTGAGCAGGTCGATGATCACGTTGACGCCGTGGATGAGAAACGGATTGAAGAACGCCTCGCGGAGGATCGCCTCGCGCTGGGCGGGCGTCGACATGCGGATCGGCTCGACCGACTTGACGCGGAATGGCTCGATGATGGTCTTCACTTGAGTCCCTTGGCAATCGCCTGCTTGCCGAGCACCTTGGCGATGTCGAAGTCGATGAAGTCGGCGTGGTGGAAGATCCAACTCTCGATGGTGCGGTCGACCTTGTCGCCCTCGTGGCTGTGGGTGGCGATAATGTGCATGACCTCGGCGGGGATGGCGTGCTTGTAGCAGAGCGCGACGCCGCTGAAGGGGTGGCGGAGCATGTCGCCGAAGTGGCCCTTGACGACCTTGCCCGCGGCGTCCTTGTCAAACTCGAGCATCTTGCCGACGTCGGCGAGAAGTGAGCCGGCAATGAGATAGTCGAGGTTGACGGGGATGCGGCTTCCGAAGACTTCCTTGAGCACGCTGGTGATGGCGATGCACTGCTTGCAGCAGGAATTGAGATGCTCGACGAATCGCATGTCGATCGGCCCGGCCAAGAGTGTGAAGGGAATGGCTCGGATCTCGTCGAAGGTCCAGCCTTTGCCGGCGCAGCCGGTGGTGAGGGCTTCGCTCCAGACGGCGGCAACCTTGTCGCGAAGTCCCGCATCGGAAATCCTCGCGAGATCGGGAAAAAGCTGAGCGATCTGGTTCGTGGAGTAGGTCATTGCTTGGCTCCCTCGTGGGATGGGCCGTCGTAGGCGTGATTCACAGGATCGATGCGACGCATCGGTTTCTCGCGGGTCTGTTCTTCGACGACGTGCGCCACGAGGCCGGGGGTGCGGGCGATCATGAAGATGCCGTTGAAGACCCTGGGGTCCATTCCCAGGTCGGCGAGGATGGCGCCGATGGCGCCGTCAACGTTTATGGGCAGGGGCTTGCCGACGGCGGCAAAGGCCCGCTCGATGGCGCGGGCGGCTCCGATGTGCGTCGTGGGTGCGTCGGGCAGACCGGCGGAGGCGGCAAGTTCAAAGAGTCGTGCGGTGCGAGGGTCTTTGGTGTGCACGCGATGTCCGAAGCCGCTGATGCGGTCGCCGGCGGACTTGATCCGGGCGATTTCTTCCGATGCGATTTCGTCGATCGATCGTTTCGTGGCCGCGGCCGTGCTCAGCATGCGGGAGAGGTACCTCGCACAATCTTCGATGGCGCCGCCGTGGTGGCGGTTGATGGACATGATTCCCGCGGCGACGCTCTGGCTGAGACTGGCGCCGGTGCTGGCGACAGTGCGGGCGGCGAGGCAGCTTGGGGGAGTGGCGCCGTGGTCGATGCTGCTGACGAGGATCGCGTCCATGAGCCGCCCGACGCGATCATCGGGAAGGCGCCCGGTAAGGATGAGATGGACGGCGGCGCCGAATGAGACGTTGCCCATGAGCGACGCGATGTCGTGCCCTCGGACGGCGACTTTGTTGGGCTCGATCTTTGTTACCGCGGTCGTCCAAACCGCTTTGCGCTCGGCGTCGGTCATGAGACTTCGGCTGCCCTTCGCACGCAGCACTCCCACCACAGCCTGCGGCAAGTCGCCGAAGGCGTCGGCAACGGTGGCGCCGGCCTCGCGGAGCGCTGCAACCTTGCCTGCATGGGTGCCTCGGTTGCCCTCGATGATCGCGCCGGCGTGGCTGAAGCGGGTGCCGCTGGTGGCGGCCCTGCCACCGATGTAGGCGATGACGGGCTTTGTGATCTTTCCCGCTTTGATGAGTTCGGCGAGTTCTTCTTCCTGCGAGCCGCCGATCTCGCCGAAGAC
Source organism: Phycisphaerales bacterium (assembly GCA_044221315.1). Lineage (GTDB taxonomy): Bacteria > Planctomycetota > Phycisphaerae > Phycisphaerales > UBA1924 > JAFEBO01. The sequence goes on from JBGAPK010000031.1 coordinate 12,094, forward strand.
GACAATGGCATCGGTCTCGGGGTCGTGCTCGAACATCTCGGCGATTTCGGGGATGCGCAGGCCGAGGACGGCATCGCCCCCGATGTGGACGATGCTGCTGATGCGAACGCCGGCCTGGCCGCAGTAATAGGCGGTGCTCGACGACATGCCGCCGGAGCGGGAGATGATGCCGACTCCGGTGCCTCCGGGGAGCGGTGCCTTGAACCACTCGCGTGCGGACTCGGCCCGGCCGCCGATCATGCCGACGACGGCGCGCCCGGGGCTGGCGATGCCGAGCGTGTTCGGTCCGACGAATCGGGACCCGCGTTTCTTTGCTTCGGCCGCGATCTCCATCGCGTCCCAGACGGGAACGCGATCGGCAACGAGCACGACAAGGCCGATGCCGGAGCGGATCGCGTCGAGCGCAGCGTCCTTCAGCCCGGCGGCGGGGACGAAAAGGACCGAGTTGTCGATGCCGAGGGCGCGTCCGGAGGCGTCGAGACCTCCCGTTGCTGCGACGGCGTCGGCGCACGTGTTAAAGACCGGAACGCCGAGGACCTCGACGCCGCCCTTGCCCGGGGTCACGCCACCGATCACTTTGGTGCCGTAGTCGAGCATCAGGCGTGTGCGGGCCTGGCCCTCGCGTCCGGTGATGCCCTGCACGAGCACTCGGGAGTTTTCGTTGATGAGAATGGCCATCAGCGCACCGCCCCCACCCTCTTTCCGCCGAGCGCCTGATCGAGGCCGGGGATATCGAGTTCGACGAAGACGCCGCCGATCCCGTCGCGCCGGCACTCCACTTCGCAGGCGATCATGTCGCTGTCTTTGGCGGCGAATTCCGCGAGGGGAACCGCGAGCGCGGGCTTTCCGGCATCGTTTTTGAGCAGGCCGTTGGCACGGACGATGATGGCGGCAGCCTTCTCGCGCCAAGCTTTGGGATCGATCCAGACCTTGCCGCCCTTGAGTTCGAAGCAGGGCGAGCCGCTGGCAACGAACGAAGGGCGCCGCGGCGAACGCGGGGTCCAAACCGCTTTGTCACCGAGTTTGCGACGATGTTCTTCGACAAGGCCGGCAAAGCGTGCGGCGATCCTGGCCGGGGGATCGTTCTTCTTGTACCCCTCGACTTTCGTGCTCAGGCTGGAGCTGACACTCTGGAGGATTTCGACGGCGCGATCTTCGCTGTTGCCGCCGAGGCGGATGACTGCGGGGATGGAGAGTTCCAGTTCCCAGAAGGCCTTGGCCAGTCCGTAGGCACTCCAGAACTGCTCCTGGTTGGCAACGCCGGAGCCGGAGCCGAAGTAGCCGATCAGTCCCGGTTGGCTGAGGATGATCCGGGCGGCGCGGTAGACCTTGGCGGGCGAGGGATTGCCGCTGGTGTCGCAGAAGTTGGCGATTGCAAAGCCTTCTGCGGTGATTGCGTCCATGGACATCATGGAACCGCCGCCGCCCGCGCCGTGGAAGCCGACAAGGCCCTTGGATCCGGGGCCGGCCTCCGTGTTCATCTGGGCGAAGTAGAACGTGCCGCGGTGGTCCGCCTGCTCGACGTCGTACGCGACCCGCTCGAGCGCGGTGGGCGGGTGGTCGAGTTCGCGGGCGAGTTCGATCCCGAGTTCGGGATGGCGGGCGACGGCGTAGTCGTCGATGGTGATGCGGCAGTCGGCCGCGACGATCGCGCCCGCGTTCGTGATGACGAGTGGATTGATCTCGAGCGAGCGGGCGTCGATGGATCGGGCAAGGGTGAAGGCCTTACGGAGTGTTGCGATGAATTCGCCGGCGAGCGAGTCTTTCAACTCAAACGACCCGACCGCATCGGCGAGTTGTTTGGAATCGGGACCGGACACGACATCGCAGGGAATGCGATGCGTGGTCGCGGCTCTCTCTTCCACCCCGCTTCCGCCTGATGCTGATAGCAGCAGCACCGGAGCGCGCTCGCGTTCATCGATGGCGAGCGAGACGAAGAACTCGCGGGCGATGGGAAGCCGTTCCTCGATCAGGACCTCGGTCACGGGGAATCGGCCGAAGCGCATGGCGAGCATTCGGGCGGCATGGGCCTGCGCTTCCTCCGGAGTCTTGGCGGTCGCCACGCCACCGGCGGTGGCCCGACCGGTTGTCCAGGCCTGGACCTTGACCATGACGGGACCCGCAAGCCCCGCCGCGACCTCGGCGCCGTCGTTTGCGGTCCGAACCGCCTTGCCGCGGGGCACCTGCACGCCGGCCTGCCGGAGGATTGCCTTGCCCTGATATTCGTGGAGGCGTGCCATTGTGGATAACCGGATCAAGAAGTATACATTCAGATCGGGACGGGGGAATCCCCGGTGGACCGAATGCCGCCATTTTGATTCGGGGCGGCTGTTCAGGGCCCAAGGGCTGATTTGGCGGGTTGAGGCTTGTCCGAGAACTACAAGCGGCCGCGCCCGAAAGACCTCGCCGCCGGGCGACAATGGACTGCCTGCTGTTCGGGTCGCACATGAGGGTCGGCGTGGAATGTGGAAGCCCGGAGATCAGCCGGAAAGCGCCGAGAGGTCGGAATGAATTTCGAAGAGACGGTCGAGGCGGGTGAGCACCAGGGTCTCGCGGACGTTTGGCTGCAGCGCGACCAGGACGAGGCGCTGCTTGCGGGACTTGAACAGCTGCGAAAGCTGGATGAGGCCGCCGAGGGAAAGGCTCGGCATGAACGCGACTTTCGCAAGGTCGAGCGCGACGGGCAGGCTGGGTGATTCGGCACCTGCCGCGGCGGTCTCGGTCCGCAGCACGCTCAGGTTGTACTCATCGATCTTCTCCGGCTGGACGTGGACGACCACCATGTCGGGAAGTTTTTCGATGATTGTCACGGGTTGGTCGGGCATCGGTCTCTCCGGGCTTCGAATCGGTGTCGTTCAGGTTGGGGCTGGTGGTTGATCGCTAGAAGGGAACAATTTCTACTTGTTGATTCCCGCGGCACGCTTGAAACCGCGGAGGGCCATCGCGAGGGCTTCGGGGTTGGTGGCGAAACGCATCGCCTCGGTGCCGCTGATTTCTTCGGCCTGGTGCATCTGGGCGAGGTGCTGATCGAAGCTCTGCATGCCGGATTCGCCGCCCTGGACGTAGTTGGCGAGTTCGGCGATCTTGCCGTCCTGGATGTATTTGGCGGTGACGGGGCCGCCGCGGAGAATCTCGACGGCGGCGCGGCGCTTGCCGTCGACGCCGGTCACGAGCCGCTGGGAGATGATCGCCTCGATGGTGTTGGAAAGCTGCGAGAGCAGGATCTTGTGCTCGTTGGCGGGGAACATGGCGATGATGCGCTCGATCGTCTGCGGCGCGTTTGCGCTGTGGACGGTGGAGAAGACCTGGTGGCCGGTGTCGGCTGCGCGCAGGGCGATGCGAAGCGTCTCGATATCGCGCAATTCGCCGACGAGAATGACGTCGGGATCCTGGCGGAGGGCCTGGCGCAGGGCCTGATCGAAGGAGGTTGTGTCTTCCCCCACTTCGATCTGGGTGATGAGGGCCTTCTTGTTGTTGTGGGTGTACTCGATCGGGTCTTCGACTGTCACGATCTTGGTGCGGTGATTCTCGTTGATGAGGTCGATCATCGCGGCGAGCGTGGTGCTCTTGCCGCTGCCGGTGGTGCCGGTGACGAGCGTGAGGCCGCGGCGGGAGAGGGCGATATCGTGGATGACCTTGGGGAGCCGGAGTGCTTCGATGGAGGGGATGACGCTTCGGATGACGCGCATCGTGACGCCGTGACGGCCGCGGGTCCGGAAGGCGCTGCAGCGGAAGCGGGAGCCGGCGGCGGAGGCGAATGAAAAATCGAGGCCTTTGGCGGAGCCGAGTTCATCCTTGAGGCGTGCGGGCACGATCGCCAGGAGGAAGGCGGTCATGTCGTCGTCGGTCATGGGGGGTGCATCGACGGGGCGGATTGAGTTTCCGACGCGGAGCATCGGGGGCGCGCCGGCCTGCAGGTGCACATCGGAGGCGCCCAGTTCGACCGCACCTTTCAAGAGTCGTTCCACGTCCATGGATGAATCCCGGTCGGCCGTGTTTCGAAGGAAAAACGGGCCGACGCGGAGTGTATCACTTCGCCGAACGGCGATCGTCAGGTCGGCACCAAGGAACGTCATCGCGTTCTGCTCGTGAGATGATTCTGCCCCGGCTCGCAAGATGTTGGCCTCGGGCCCTGATTGCAACGGGGTCAGTCAACGCGTGTGGTACTTGCCGACAACCTCAAATCGCTGCGTGGTGAGATCCTCCAGCCCCATCGGGCCGTAGGCGTGGAGCTTGGTTGTGCTGATGCCGATCTCGGCGCCCAAGCCTAATTCAAAGCCGTCGTTGAAGCGGGTGGAGGCGTTCACCATAACGCAAGACGCATCGACGCCGGCACGGAATGCGGCGATGGAGTTCGGGTCGGCGCTGAGGATCGACTCGGTATGGCGTGATCCGTAGCGCCGGATGTGGTCGATGGCTTCGCCGACGTTTTCAACCACCTTGACGGCGAGAATGAGATCCAGGAATTCGCGGCCGAAGTCGGAGTCAGCGGCGGCGATGGCGGATGGCATGAGACTGAGCGTCTTAGTATCGGCGCGGCATTCGACTCCGGCGGCTTTCATCGCCTTGTCGAGCATGGGTAGAAACGACGGCGCGACCGCCCGGTGCACGAGCACGCATTCGGCGGCGTTGCAGGTCGCGGGGGCGCTCGTCTTTGCGGAGACGCAGAGGTCGATGGCGCGGGAGACGTCTGCGGATTCGTCCACGTAGATGTGGCAGACTCCCTTGAAGTGCTGGATCGTGGGAATCCGGGAGTTTGCGGCGACGAAGCGGATGAGGTCTTCGCCGCCGCGGGGGATCACGAGGTCGATGAGGTCATCGAGTTGCAGGAGCGATTTGAGTTCGTCGCGGTCGGAGGTGTTGACGAGGGTCAGCGCGGCCCGGGGCAGAGAGTGCGCCGCGAGCGCGGCGTGGGCAATGGCGGCGAGCGCCGAACTTGTCGCGAATGCCTCGCGTCCGCCTTTGAGCAGGCAGGCGTTGCCGCTCGTAAAGCAGAGGGCGAACGCGTCGATCGTGACGGCCGGGCGCGCCTCGTAGATCATGCAGATCACGCCGAGCGGGACGCGGACCTTGCGGACGCGAAGACCGCTGGGCACGGTTGTTTCGCGGGTGACCTGACCGACCGGGTCGGGAAGCGACGCAACCTGGGACAAACCGTCACACAACCTCGAGATCGACTCGCCGGTGAGGCCTAGCCGTTGGACCTTGGACGGAGCCAAGCCGGACTTCCTCGCCGCGTCCAAGTCCACGCCGTTGGCTTCGAGAATTGCCGGGATACCGGCGCGGATCGCAGCGGCGAGTGCATGAAGAAATGCGTTCTTGGCGTCTGTGGGCAGCGTGGCGAGCCGGCGTGAGGCCTCGTGGGCGGCGACGGCCGCGCCGCGCCACGCCGAAGTTCCTGAAATGGCCGGGGAGTCAGGACCTGGAGTGCTCATGACGGCCCTTCTTCCGAGCGCGCCGAAGACAAGAGCAGGTCATCGCGGTGGATGACTTCGTCGCAGTGGATATAGCCCAAGGCGGATTCGATTTCGGATGCCTTCTTGCCGCGGATCTTGCCGACTTCTGCGGCGGAATAGGCGACGAGCCCGCGCGCGATCGATCTGCCTTTCTTGTCATTCACGTCCACTACGGCTCCGGCCTCGAAGTCACCGTCGATGGCAACGACACCGGCGGGCAGGAGGCTCGCGCCCCGCTCGCGGAGAGCTCTCGCGGCGCCGTCGTCGATTGTGAGCATTCCGCGCGACCTTGCCGAGAACCCAATCCAGCGTCGGCGTGAATCGACGTGGGCGCGAGCGGGAAGAAAGAAAGTTCCGATCTGTTCGCTCGCCCCGGGGTTGGCCATTCTGCCGATGATGCCCGAAACGACTCCCCCAGAGTCGCCTGACGCGATGACGGCCGGAATGCCCACGCGGGTGACGATTTCCGCCGCATCGAGCTTGGTCGCCATGCCGCCGGTGCCCACGCCGGACTTCTCGGGTCGCAGGTGCGTCCGCGCCTCATCGATGCCGGCCACTTCGGCGATCACCCGCCCGTTCTTGCCAAGCAGACCCGGGACTGAACTGAGTATGACCAGCAGGTCGGCCCTGATCATCGCCGAGGTGAGGGCCGCGAGCCGGTCGTTATCGCCGAGCTTGATCTCGTCGAAACTGACCGAATCATTCTCGTTGATGATCGGCACGATGCCGTGCGCGAGGAGTGTTTCGAGCGTGTGCCGGGCGTTGAGGAAGCGGGCGCGGTGATCGAAGTCATCCGCGGTGAGAAGCACCTGCCCCACCGCGATCGAGTCCCGAGAAAATGCCGCGGCGTATTCAGACATCAGTCGCTGCTGACCGATCGCGGCGGCGGCCTGCTTGAGACGGATGAGTTTCGGAGGCCTCGCCAGCCCGAGTGCCCGAAACCCGCTGGCGATCGCGCCCGAAGAGACTAGAACGACCTCGTGCCCTGCGCGACGGAGATTCGCCAGGTCGGCCGCGAGTCGTCGGACGCTGTCGGGATCGAGCTCGCCCTTGGGCGCGAGCACGGCGCTGCCGACTTTGACGACGACGCGCCGGGGGCTTGGCTGGTCTGGCTTACGGGGCCTTGAATGCACGGGCGATTATTGCGGACGGGTCGCCCCGTCCGGCGGCAGATGCTGACTCTTCCAGGTCATCGCGGCGAGAATGCGGTTGTAGCCGCTTGGGTGATCGAAGAAGATGATCTCTTCCCATTTCCCGGGCTTGGGGTTGCGGTATTCCACGAGCATCAGCAGCGCTTCGGCCATTCCGTCGGGCTCGCGGGCGGCGTTCAGGCCGAAGGCGTCGGCCTCGGTTTCGGCGGTTCGGGTGATCGTGTTGGAAATCGGTGTGGTCACCAGTCCAAAGATGCCCGTGAGGAGCAGCAGGAGCGGAAGCGAAGCCGGGTCCGCGATTCCCACGGCCGGCCGCTTCGGAACGAGCCCGTTCGGGCCGGGCTCGGGGGCCAGGCGCAAGCCCCAACCTGCGCCGAACCGCGCGGCCATCTTCTCGAAGAACCATGCCACAATCGCCAGGCCAAGAAAAGTCATGAGTGCAATCTGAGACACGGCCTTTGCCGTGTGATTCAGTACGTAGTGCCCCATCTCGTGGGCCATCACGCCGCGGATCGCCGCGGGGGAGCAGCGCTCGAGGAGGTTGTCATTGAGCGAGATCCGTGTCGTACCGAAGAGACCGCTCACGTTTGCGCTCACCCGTTTGGATTGCTTGGAAGCATTGAATACGTAGATGTCTTCCGCAGGAATCTGGTTGGCCTTGGCGAGGCTCACGAGCTGCGTTCTCAATTCGGACTCGGGAAGCACCGTGTACTTGTTGAAGAGCGGCGCGAGGTAGACCGGAGCGATCATCGCGCCAAGTGCAGTAAAGCAAACCAGGAGCACCGTCGTCCAGATCCACCAGCTCCGCCCGACGCGCCGGAGCACGGCGTAGAGGATGACCGCCCCGATGCAGGAGACGACAAACCCGATCGCGAAGCCCTTGGCCCAATCCCCCAGCCAACCCTCCATCGTCATGTTGGACATGCCGTACTGATGCTCTCGGAAGTAGCCGGTGTAGATGGAAAACGGCAATTCCACGAGCGTGGTGATGACCACAAACATGGCCATGTAAAACAATGGAACGAGCCAGACTCGTTTTCCGGTCGGGGCGCCATCACGTGTGCGAGCACCAACCATTCGTTCGGCGGCGAGCCGCATGCGGGCGGAGGCGCCGCTCGCGAGCAGCACCAGGTAGATCGTGGTCGAAAGCAGAAAGGACCAGAGCGTGATCCAGTGGTTTCCGTCGTTGTACGCGACGGACTTCGCCATCGCCTCGGCGGGAATGGTGTTGATGTACGCGTCCGTCGCGGCGACGGGGTCGAAGCCGGCATGCGATGAGGCCGCGACGAGGAAGATCGCGGCGATGAGCAATCGGCGTGGCATGATCGGGTTCCTTGGTATCCCTCCCCCGGCCGGACGCCGATGAGAATAACGCATCCCGAATCTCATGATTCCTGAAGAATTGAACAGCAAGGGCCGGGCACGAAACCCGGCGGTCAATCCGATTTTTGAGGAAAGAGTTGCATGTCCGCGGTGAAATCAATGCAGTTTGCGCCCGGAAAAGCCGCTGCCTGAGTCAACGCAATATCCCCACCTTTGCGCCGTTCTGGACACATTAACACCCCTCCTACCGAATGCCGATCTCCTCCCCAATGAACACAGCCATTGCTGAATCCACGCCTTCCTGGCTTGGGCTTGATCTGCGAAGACAGCGGTGGCTGTTTCCGGCAGCTGGTTTGCTTACCTCCTCAATTAGGGGGGCGGCGGCGTACACCTTTTCGATTTGCATACTGCCTCTCGAGAAGGAACTCGGCTGGGCCCGGTCGGAGACCGTTCTCGTTTTCTCGTGCTACACGTTTGTGTACGCCCTGTTCATGTTCATCGGCGGGATGATCGTTGATGCCTTCGGCCCACGCCGCCCTTTCATCCTTGGGGCGATTCTGATCGTGGTCTCTCAGATTCTCGCCAGCCAGGTCGCCACAAGCTTCTGGCTGAGCATGACGTACGGCTTCATGCTCGGTTGCGGAGTCGGACTCACGTCCTCCGCAGCGACGGTCGCGATGGCGGCCCGGTGGTATCCGGAAGAGCGCCAACGCGGCACCGCCATCGGCTTCAGCATGATGGGCATCGGAGTGGGCGGGCTCGTCGCGGCCCGGTTGTGGCACTTTGGAATGGATCAACTCGGATGGCGGGAAACGGTTCTCCTCACCGCCGCCGTGTATGGCGTGGTGCTCGCCATCGCAGCCTCGATCATTCGATTCCCGCGGCCGGATGAATGGGAGTCGTCGGGCATCAGCGAGTACGGGAACGATTTCGATCTGATGGAAGCGCTGCTCACTCGTGAACTGTGGACCCTGGCCCTTCTGCTCTTCCTCTCGATGTTCGGCGGGCTGATGGTCTTCAGTCAGCTCTTTCCATTTTTTACCGAGTCGATCGCGGCGTCCGGAGCGTCGGGCGCGACGATTGCTGCTGCGGCGGTCATCGCGCAGCCCGTCTGCAACGCGCTGGGCAGGCCGGCCTGGGGCTGGGCCTCGGGGCGGATGGGAATCCGGTTTTGTATCGCGCTGTGCGCGATGGTGATGACCGGCGGCCTGGCGCTCCTGATCCGATCGGGCGGGCACACCCTCGCACCAGCAGACGTGGGCTGGGCTTCGCTGCTGGCGATCGGGCTGATCGGCTTCTCCTTTGGGGGCACAGTCTCTGTGGGCGCCAACGCGAGCGCGACGATGTTCGGCACGCGGTACGTGGCTCAGATCTTCGGACTGGTCTTCCTGCTCGGATTCGGCGGAGCGGGCGTGCTCGGGCCGATGGCGGGCGCGTACCTCCGACAGGCAACGGGCGATTACCATCTCTCGCTGTACATCGCCGTGGGTTTGTCAACACTTTCCGCAGTGTTTGCGCTCATCGCGCTGCCGGATCGCGGGTTCCGGCGGCTGGTCGGCGAGCGGTAGGCGGCAACGAAGCAGCCTGTCAGGGCTTGACCCCCAAGACCGCGCTCTTGGATTCCACCTCGCCTGCAATCGCCTTGACAAAGGAATCGAGCGGCATGGCGCCCAGGTCCTTCTCCACGCCGCGAACGCGCACCGAGACCGCGCCGTTCTCCGCATCCCGCGGCCCGACGATCAGCATGTACGGAATCTTCTCGTCCGCCGCGACCTTTATCTTGGCCTGGACGCGTTCGTTGCTCTCGTCGAGCGTGGCGCGAACACCGACTGCTTTGAGAGCATCCAGCACTTTGCGTCCGTAGTCGAGTGTCTTGTCGCTGATCGGCAGCACGCGCACCTGCTCGGGGCTGAGCCAGGTCGGGAACGCACCGGCGAAGTGCTCGATGAGCACGCCGCAGAAGCGTTCCATGCTGCCGAATGGAGCGCGGTGGATGACGACAGGGCGGTGGGCCTTGTTGTCCGGCCCGATGTACGAAAGATCAAACCTGTTGCCCATCTGGTAATCGACCTGCACCGTGCCGAGCTGCCACTCGCGCCCGATCACGTCCTTCACCACGAAGTCGATCTTCGGTCCGTAGAACGCGGCCTCGCCCGGCTCCTTGCTGAACGCGACGCCCAGTGACTCGGCGGCAGCGAGGCACGCTGCCTCGGCCTTGTCCCAACTCTCCGCACTACCTGTGTACTTGGAAGAATCCGGATCGCGCAGGCCGACGCGGACGCGGTAGTCCTTCATGCCCAGCACGTTGAAGATGATCTTCACCAGCGACAAGCAGCCTTGGATCTCCGCGGGGATCTGCTCTTCGGTGCAGAAGAGGTGCGCATCGTCCTGGGTGAAGCCGCGGACGCGGGTGAGGCCGTTGAGTTCGCCCGACTGCTCCCAGCGGTACACGGTGCCGAACTCGGCGAGACGCACAGGCATGTCGCGGTACGAGTGAGGCGAAGATCCGAAAATCTTCGCGTGGTGCGGGCAGTTCATGGGCTTGAGCATGAAGCCCTCGACGAGTTTGTCGTCGGCCATGATGCGATCGGGGGCGATGGTCTGAGCCTTGGTGCGCTCGTTGATGCCTGCCGCGAGACGGGCGGAGACGCCTTCGACGCGGTGCATCATCTCGGCGCAGGTGCAGCCTTCGGCGCTCAGCTTCTCGAGCGCCTGCCGCTCCACGATGGGCGCGAACTGGCTGTCCTTGTAATAGGGAAAGTGGCCGGAGGTCTTGTAGAGTTCGAGGCGACCGATGTGCGGCGTGAAGACCTCGGTGTACCCCTGCTTCTTCAGTTCCGCCGCGATGAAGTTCTGGAGTTCCTTGCGGACGATGCTCCCGCGCGGGGTCCAGAGGATGAGCCCCTGACCGACATCTTCATCGATGTGGAAGAGCCGGAGGTGCTTGCCGATGACGCGGTGATCGCGCTTCGAGGCTTCTTCCTTCTGCTTGAGATACTCGTCCAACTCGGCCTGTGTCGGGAAGGCGGTGCCGTAGACGCGGATGAGGCGGTCGGAATTTTCGTCGCCGTGCCAGTAGGACGAGGCGAGCGAGGTGACGATGGCTGCGCCGATGCGCCCGGTCGAGGGCACGTGCGGGCCGCGGCAGAGGTCTTCCCAGTTCTTGCCGGGGGTGCCGGTGGCGTAGAAGGAGAGTGGTGTGGCGCTCGACGCCCGGGCCGGCGCGGCGGCAGCATCGGCAAACGCGGGCTTCGAGCCTTTGTAGACGCTGCTCGGAAGACCCATCGCCCGCTCGGCGTTGTCCACCTTGTACTTGTTTCCCTCGGTCTTGAGCTTGCCCAAGCCATCGCTCCCGCCGACCTCATACCGGGTGAACGCGCGGTTTTCCGCGATGATTTCCGCCATTCGCTTGTTGATCGCCTCGAACTGATCGCTCGATATCTTTCTGCCCTCCGGCACATACATGTCGTAGAAGAACCCGGTGTCGGTCGGCGGACCGTACGCGAGTTGTACTTCCTTGCCGACGACGTCCTGGATCGCTTCGGCCATGACGTGCGCGGCGGAGTGGCGCATGAGCGACAGCGCGTCCGCGCTCGCCGCCTGACCGGGCTTGGGCAGGGTGATGAGTGCGACCTTTGCGTCGCGGTCGATTGTGAACCCGAGGTCCTTGGTCTCGCCGTCCACCTTGATCGCAAGCGCCGCCTTGGCAAGGCCGGCGCCGATGGATTGAGCGATTTCCAGCCCGGAAACGGGTTTGTCGAAGGACTTGGTCTTGCCGTCGGGGAGGGTGATGGTGGGCATGAGAAAGGTCCAATTCGCAGGGAGGCAAGGGGTCAGAAGAGAGGCAGGGGGTCAAAGAAGATATGAAAAAACCCGGCTCTGGGCCGGGTGGATCGTCGCGATAGAGACTCCGCTGCCTGCCGGCTCAGGCGGTGGAGTCGTGTCGGGTCGTGGTCGTGGCACCGGTGGCGTTCATTCGGGTGAAGGGTACTCAGGGGCCGGTGATCGTTCCACTCCGGGAGAATCGCCCACCAAAGAAAGTAGCAAGGGCTTCCACGACAATCTGCTCGGAGGCAGCCAAGCACCGCACGCTCGTATCGAGTGCCGCATCCGGCGCGCCGGGACGTTTGATGGTGAGACGGCAGGAGATCGGGTGCACGCGCCGAAGCAGCAGAACCTCGTCGCCCGCGAACGCGAGAAACGCTCGCGTCTCCTGCCCCTTGCCATTTTGGCCCGGCTCAATTCCGATGCCCCCAGCCCACAGCGTGTACCTGCACCGGCCCGAGCGATTGCTCCGAAAGGCGTAGAGCACGCCGATCAGGCCGATGACCGCGCCGGTAAACACAGTCGCCGTCAGTTGCGGCCCAACCGAGAAGTAGACCACCGGCCACAGGTAGAGCATCCCGAGCACGATCGCGAGGCTTGACCAGATGAGCACCGTCCGCCCGCGGCTCGCCCCAGCGAAGCCGCGAGGCACACCGTAGAAGTCCAGGACGTCATGAGGCAGGTCCATCCCGCATTCCGGACATGGGGCGGGCCGGACGAGCCCCACCAACGAGTAGCCGCAGGCCGGGCACGCCGGAAGCTGATCCGTCAACAAAGGTTCGGGGGCCGGCATGGCGCGATTCGCTAGGCCGCGACCGGTCCCTCATACTCCGCCGATCCGAACCCGAGCACCGGCACGAAGATGAACGGCAGGAAGATGAGTCCGAGCGTGGTGCCGATTCCGCGGCCGAAGGATTTCGACAGATCGTGCGTCACAATGAAGCCAACGATGATCCCGACAACGGGAATAATCAACAGGATCAGCCACCACCATGGGCGGCCGACAATTTTGAGAAGAATGTACGCGTTATAGATGGGGATAATGCAGGCCCAGCCGGGTTGACCGGCCTTTGCGTACATCTTCCAAGCGGCGGCGATCATGAAGACCAGGACTGCCAGATAGACCACGAGAAAGATCAACCCGCCGACGTCGCTTCCGCTTCCAGACGACTGGGCCAATACCAGATTGCTGAGCATTCAAGAACTCCTAGGTCGCGGCCTCCGCCCCGACCAAGCCTCTTCGGGCAATCGGCGCGAACTTCTTGCAAATCAGCGATTTCCTACGCCAGCCTCGCAAATCGGCGGTTGCTGGCCGGGAAGTCGACTCCCATCGCGAACGCGTAAACCAGCCCGACAAGCAGACCATCGGCCACGAGCCAGGCGTTGAACGATTCGGGCCACGCCACCGCCCGCGTGGGAATGACCGTGAGGATCGCCCCCGCCGCGACTGATGCCATCGCGAGCCACTGGTAGAGGCGCAGGCCTCCCACGATCGGCGTCCGCGGCTCTCCCCGAAAGTGCTCCTCCACGAATCGTGCCAAGCCCTGAAGCAGGAGGTAAATCCCAACCACGAACGATGCGGGGGCAGCGACGGACCACAGCCGCAAGAGCAGGCCCGCGATGAGCAAATTTCCGGCGATCGAGTAGACCGGTGTCGCGTGGACCATGACACCGTTGTTCTCCGTAAAGCGACAGACACGCGAGCGAGGATCGAAGTACCGGATGCCCGGAATACCCGTCGGCCGGCCGTGGCAGCAGCCCTGCACGAGACACCTCAGCCGACCGATCCCCTGCACAACGGGCGCTGCGGTTGCAAGAGCCGCCGCGAGTCTCCATGGGTCGGGCGACCAGATCGAGACCACAATGATCGCCACCCCGCTCCCCAAGATGTGCCCGAAGTAGCCGAACGGGCGCGCCAGACCGCTGCCGCGACCCAACACCTGACCCCAGATTCCGGCGCCGATCAGGCCGCCCAGCGCAATCGTGATCACTTCAAACCGCGCATCGTCCCCGGCGAGCCAACCCGTGATCAGAACGCCCACCGTCGCGGAGGCCCACGCGTACCCGGCATGAACCAATACACGCGCCCGGCCGATGTTCCATTCAAACCAGGCATTTGCGACCGCTTCCGCACCGCGCATCGCGGCACGAAGAACCTCACGCCGCCACCAGCAGATCGCGAAGAGCATCACGCCCGCGGCCGCATCGGCAATCGAGTGCATGCCGTTCGTGACGCAGCTTGACGCAATAGCGAAGGCCAGCAACCACACGCCAAACCGCCACCAACCGCCCCGAGTGCTCCATGCCCACGCGCCGATCAGCGTCCAGCAGACATGAAACGAAGGAAACGCCGCTCGCCCGCGCAGGCCCTCGGACTGTTCCAAGGCCAGAATCCGCCCCGCCAATGAATCCGGCACGAACAGCCGCGGCGGCGAAATCAGCGGGAGGGCGAGATAGCACCAGAACGCGATCACCATCGCGACGATTACCATTTCCGAGAAGGCCCGCAACTGTGCACGCGTCCGCATTGCGAAGGGCGCGAGAACGACCAGCGGATAGGCGCAGATGTATGCCCATTCGCTCTGCTGCCAGACCGGCCACGCTCGTTCGAAGGGCATGAGAGTTGAAACCACATCGTCGGACTGGAGATGCCCGATCGCCTCGTACCCGATAAGCCAGGGCAGGAGGATCAGCACAAAGACCGACATCCGGTCACACGCATTCGCGGGCACGTTTTCAGCCGCGCAAATCCGCAGAATCGTCTGATCTTTTCGTGGACCGAATCGGCGGCATGTAGCGTCTCGCTCATAACCCCAAACAAGCGCCGCGCAACCCATCGCCACGGCCGGCGTCACGATCCACAAGCCCGATGCCGACCCGAAACCGATCGACGCGCCCGCACAGAGCACCACAAAGCCGATGTAGATGGGGTGATTGAGCCATGCGTACGGCCCGCCGGTCGCCCGTCGAGCAGGCGGATACGCATTCATCGGCAGTCCGCCCGCTTCGGTGGCGAGACGCGCGATGGACCCGAGCATGAGACCGAGTCCGATCATGCCGAGCCCCATCCCGATCGGAATGGACTCCAGTCGCGGCAGGCGTACGACCGCTTCCAATCCTCGCGCCCACAGAACAAGAAGCGTCGGAATCACGACACAGAAAAGCACCGCGTATGACGCGCGACCGATCATGGCTGCGGCGCCCCGAAACGAACCACCTCGTGAATCGCCCATGCCTGACGCACTCTGCGACGCGAACGGATCTCGGCACGAGCCACCCATTTGGTCTCGTGCGCCGAAAGAAACGCCGCCGGAGCCCACGACGCAACGCCGGGAACTCCGGCAAGGGCATTTGTCCCGATCGGACCATCGCGGATCGTGCGTCCTTCCGCGAGGCAGACTTCCACGCCGCGGCACCTCACGAAGTTGTCTCCGATTTCCGACTCGCTCTCCAACTTGCCGTTCACGAACACGAGCAAAAGCGGCTGAGGACCCCGCCATTCGATCCAGATGATGCTCGTCCGCTCGGACAATGCCCTTCCCCATCGCAATTCGCGGATCGGCAGGTCCCACGGCGCGACGGTCATCTCGAGTTCTTCGGCGTAGCCGATCCCTTCGATTTGCTCTGCATGCGAACCGATGCCCATTGTCGCGGAGACTCTTCCCGCCGGCACGTGGCACCGCCATTGGACGGTTCGATTCCCATCGCGGAGCAGTTCGCGCTGGAAAGGCCGCCGCACCGTCGTCTCGACGCGCCAGCACAGATCGAGCTTCTTGTGATCCCAACTCCAACTCCGCATCGATTCTGTTGGCTCATCGCCCGCGGTCAGGGAGAGGCTCGCCTTGACTTCTTTTCCTTGCCTCGCCCGCAGCACACTCGCGGCGGAGAGCCTGACCATCCCCCACTCCAGTTGAGCCCGATACCCAATCCACGCATCGCCTTCGGATGAAACGACGTCCGCGTACCACTTCCGGAGCGTGATGGCCACGGCGGCAGTATAGAAAACGCTGCACCCGGCGCGCCGCCCTCGTGCGGCCTTTGTGATCTTCAACCTCCGTGGCGATGAGACCCGGGCTCAACCGGAGCGGCGGCGATTGCCCTTGGCAGGGCAACGGTTCGACGGGTGCCCGGAGCTTCTTCTTCATCCCGTAAATTGCAGCCGTTCTCCCGAGTGGCTTTTCCCGGTATGCTCCAGTTACCGTGCTCTGCCCCTACTGCAACGCCGACAACGACAAGGTGATCGACAGCCGCGCCAGCGACGCCGGCAAAACCATCCGTCGCCGGCGGGAGTGCGTCGGCTGCGGCAAGCGCTTCACGACCTACGAACGCGTCGAGCAGATGACCCGCCTGGTCGTTGTGAAGCGCGACGGCAGCCGCGTGCCGTTTTCTCGCGAAAACGTGCTCAAGGGCGTCGTCGCCGCGTGCGGCAAGCGCCCGGTCCCCGCACAGGCCAAGGAACGCATCGCCGACCTCGTCGAAGAGGAGCTTCACAAAGAGTTTGATCGCGAGGTCGAGAGCCGCATCATCGGCGACCGCGTCATGGCCAAGCTTCGCGACCTGGACGAGGTCGCGTACATCCGCTTTGCGAGCGAGTACTACAAGTTCCGCAACGTCGACGACATCATGCAGCAGCTCGAGGCGCTGAACGGGCGGATCAAGGATGTGAAGGATCAACAGAAGCTCTTCTGAACCGCTCAGTGCTCGTCGTGCATCCGGACATGTCGCCGTTCTCTTACAAAGATCGCCCCCACAACCAGCGTCATCGCGCAGATCGCCATGGGATACCAGAGCCCGGCGTAGGGATTGTGCGTGCGCTCGTACAGAAGCTGCCCGATGAACGGGACCATGCCGCCGAAGACACCGTTGCCTACGTGATACGGCAACGACATGCTCGTGTAGCGGATCTTGGTCGGGAAGAGTTCGACGAGGAACGCCGCGATCGGCCCGTACACCATCGTGACCAGCAGCACCTGCGCGAAGACCAGCAGCGTCAGGATCATTGCGGGCGGGCTGGTGAGTGACAAGAAGCGGATTGAGTTTTTGGTTGACTCTACGATTCTGTTTGTACCGTCCTGGACTGTGCGGGTCGTCGTGACCGTGTTGATTGTTCCGTTGGAATACGTGTGGGTCGCGCGTTCCACCGTTATCGTGCGGACGGGAAGATCTCGGGAGGCATCCGCCGGCAGCCTTTCGACCTTTGGCTCGCCCAGCGGCCGGATGCCGCCCTCAACAGGCTGGAAACGCGTCGGGTCGGCGAGGTTTGTCGTCGCGATCTTCGCCGCGTAGATCGGGTAATACAGCACGAGGGCAAGCAGGCACCCGGTGAGCATGATCCCCTTGCGGCCGACTTTGTCCGAGAGCGCTCCCATCACGATGAAGAACGGAGTTCCGAGCAGCAGAGCAAGCCCGACGATGTACTCCGTCTGTGTCGCCTCGACGCCAAGCGTCGTTTTGATGAAGTTCATCGCATAGAACTGGCCCGTGTACCAGACGACGCCCTGTCCGGCGGTCGCGCCCAGGAGTGCAATCACAACGAGCTTCAGATTCGCCCGGTGCGCGAACGAGTCCTTGATCGGATTTTTCGCGCCCTTCCCCGCCGCCTTCATCCTCTGGAACAGAGGCGACTCGCTCATCCGCCTGCGGATGTAGTACGAGAAAATGACCAGCACAAGCGACACCCAGAACGGAATCCGCCAGCCCCAAGCACCAAAATCTTCCGGCGTGAGCAGGGTGCGGCAGGCCAGAATGACACCGAGCGACACAAATAATCCAAGCGTTGCGGTCGTCTGAATCCAACTCGTCCAGTACCCGCGCTGGCCGTCCGGGCACTGCTCCGCGACGTACGTCGCCGCCCCGCCGTATTCACCCCCGAGCGCGAGCCCCTGCCCGAGGCGCAGCAGGACGAGCAGGGCAGGGGCGAGCCACCCGAGCGTCGCGTAGCCGGGCAGCACCCCGATCAGAAATGTCGCCCCGCCCATGAGCAGGAGCGTGACCATGAACGTGTACTTGCGCCCGACCAAATCGCCCAGGTAGCCAAACACGATCGCGCCGAACGGACGGACGACAAAGCCGATCGCGAACGTCGCTAGCGTCGAGAGCAGCGCCGTGGCGCCCGCTCCCTTGGGAAAGAAAACATCGGCGAGCGTGAGGGCCATCGCGCCGAAGATGTAGAAGTCGTACCACTCAATGAGCGTGCCGGCGGAGGAAGCGCCGATGATCGTCCACAGGCTCTGTTCGGACAAACGCCCGGACGTGATACTTGCGGCTCCACCAGCACCCGGCGCTGACTCATCCGAAGCGGGCAATGGATCCTGGTGCATCAGGCGTGGCTCCGAAACAACGCGTGCTCATGAAATCCGCCGACAGGCGACGCCGCTCGGCCCCCGCAAGATCGTGGACCGTCGCTATTCTACAAGAAGCATGACCACCAAGACCTTCGCCACCGCCGCCGACACCCTCGCCGACCTCAAGTCCAAGGGCATCCTCAAGGACGGCATCACCGTCATGGTCGGCGGCTTCGGACTCTGCGGCATTCCCGAAAACCTCATCATCGCCTTGCGTGACAGCGGCGTGAAAGACCTTACCTGCATCAGCAACAACGCCGGAGTCGATGACTTTGGGCTCGGCCTCCTCCTCAAGACCCGGCAGATCCGCAAAATGATCTCCTCGTACGTTGGCGAGAACGCCGAATTCGAGCGTCAGTTCCTTTCCGGCGAATTGGAGGTCGAGTTCAACCCGCAGGGCACGCTCGCCGAGCGCATCCGCGCCGGCGGCGCGGGCATCCCTGCGTTCTACACGGCCACCGGCGCCGGCACCAAGGTCGCCGAGGGCAAGGAAACCCGCGAGCTCTTCCGCCCCTACGACGGCGTCGGCGGCTGCACGATTCCCGGCTGGACGGTCCCCGGCAAGTTCGCTCCCACGCCACGCGCCGGCGCGACGCCCCGTGAGTACGTCCTCGAAACCGGCCTCTACGCCGACCTCTCGCTCGTCAAAGCTCACAAGGCCGATCCTTTCGGCAACCTCGTCTACCGAAAGACCGCCCGGAACTTCAACCCGATGATGGCGACTGCCGCGGCGTTCGTGATCGCTGAGGTCGACGAGTTCGTGGCCCTGGGAGCACTGGACCCGGAAGGCGTGCACACGCCGGGAAGTTACGTCGATCGTGTGGTGAAGGCGAAGGCGGAAAAGCGCATCGAGCAACGCACGGTCCGGAAGTAAGGCGCGATCGTGTCCGCCCGTTTATTCCGCAGAAAGCGCTGAATTCGCGATGATCGATCTCAGCAACATTCGCGCCATCTCCTTCGATTGCTACGGCACACTCATCGACTGGCAGGCCGGCCTTGAATCTGCCTTGGCGCCGCTGCGCCAAGGCTGCCCCAGTCTTCCAAGCGGCGAAGCCCTCTTCCGCGAATTCTCGCGCCTCGAGCGCCAGGCGGAGGAACCTCCATACTGCTCCTACACCGAAGTCCTGCGGCAGGTCGTCTCCGGCCTCTTCGGCATCGGGGGTCCGTGTGAACTTCTCGACACGCTCTCCCGCTCCATCGCCGACTGGCCTGCCTTCCCGGACACCCCGGAGTCCCTCCGTCGCCTCAAGCAGGAGTTCGGAACGCTCGCCGTTCTCTCCAACATCGACGACGATCTGTTCGCCGCCAGCCGTACCCGTCTGGGAGTCCGGCTCGACACCGTTGTGACGGCGGAGCACGTGCGCTCGTACAAGCCCGCCATTGCCAATTTTCAAGCGCTCCTCGCCGCCCTCAAACTCGAACCCGCACAGGTGCTCCACGTCGCCGAAAGCAAGTTCCACGACATCGAGCCTGCTTCGCGTCTCGGATTCCGCACGGCGTGGGTACAACGTCAATCCGGCGCCAGCGCCTCAGGCGAAGGCACGCGCGAACTCGTCAAGCCCGATTTGCACGTCCGTTCGCTGCGCGAACTCTGCGACGCCGTCGGCGCGTAAACGCTATTTTCCCGCCAGAAGTTCGCTCAATACCGCAAGCCCCGCCTCCAGCTTGTGCTCGGGCACCGCATAACTCAGCCGGAAATGCGTATCCCGCTGGCTGAATGTGCCCCCATTGACGAGGATCACGTTCCGGTCGATCGCCGCCTCGAGAAACTGCAACCCCGTCATGCGCAGCCGCTCCGGGATCTTCGGGAACGCGTAGAACGCGCCGCCCGGCGCCTTCAGACCCGTCACCGGCCCGAGCGCCGCCACCACCATGTCCCGCCTCTTCTGATACTCCGCGATCTGCAGCGTGCAATCCACATCGAGCGCCGCGATCGCCCCCCACTGCAACGGCGTCGGCGCGCACACGAAACTGAACTGCTGGATCTTGATCATCTGCTCGATCAGCTTCTTCGGTCCCGCGGCATACCCCAGCCGCCATCCGGTGTTGCCGTATGTCTTTCCGAATCCCCGGATCAGCAGCACGTTGTGCTCGGCACCGCCGAATCGCGCGGGGCTCGGACATTTCAGCACCGGATCCTTTTCGGGCCGTGCGGACTTCT
This sequence comes from Phycisphaerales bacterium, assembly GCA_044221315.1. Classification (GTDB taxonomy): domain Bacteria; phylum Planctomycetota; class Phycisphaerae; order Phycisphaerales; family UBA1924; genus JAFEBO01. Next base: position 32,354 of record JBGAPK010000031.1, read on the forward strand.
GCGTGCGCGACTCGCTGTACGTGAACTCGTCGTAGATCTCGTCGGTCACCAGCAGGATGTCTTTCCGGCGGCAGAGCTCCAGCAGCTCGCGGCACTCATCCGCCGTGTTGACCACCCCACCCGGATTCCCCGGCGAGTTGAGCACAATCATCTTCGTTCGGGGTGTAATGAGCTTTTCCGCCCGCGCCGCCGTCAGCTTGCAGTCCGGGTAGGTATCGCAGTAGACGGCCTTGGCGTCCGTCAGCGATGCCATCGCCGGATAAAGCACGAAGTATGGGTCGGGAATGATGATCTCGTCGCCCGGATTGAGTATCGCCATCGCCGCCAGAACGAGCGCAGCGGACGTGCCCGGCGTCACGATGATGTCGCTCTCGCCACCGGCGTTCTGATTGGCGAACGTCCAGCCAAAGTCATCCCCGAGTTTCTGCGCCAGGCGCGCCGTCAATTCCGGGATGCCTCGAGACAGGCTGTAGCCGTTCCGATCGGAGTTGATCGCGTGGATCGCGGCGTCTTTCACGGCACGCGCCACCGGAAAGTCAGGCTGCCCGATCGACAGATTGATTGGATCCTTCAGTTTCGCGCCGAGCTCGAACGCGCGGCGAATCCCAGATCCCGACATCGAAAGCGTGCGACGGCTAAGAAGAGTTGCGATATCCATCGGACGCGGAGCGTAGCGATTCCCGATTCGAGTGCAGTCCCCACCTCCCCCGTGCTCGCCCAAAGGGTGATCTGATCAAGACGACTGGCCTCCGGCACCGAACAGACTGCGTATCCAGTATTTTCTTGCAAGCCGGGCCCCTCCCGGTTACATTCGATGTGCTTGGAGGAGCGGCGGGGGAAATTCTGAGAGGGATTTCACCACCAGCGAGGGTCGCAGTTCTCGATCAGGATCCGCCGAGTTGCCGCGTGCGCGGTTGTGGCGATCAGGGGCAAGGTGATCCGCCAGGGGAGGTTGTGAGATGAAGATTTTGAAAACAACTTTGGGCCGTTCGCTCTCTGTCGCCGCTGTGGCTTGCCTTGCAGCGGGAGCCCAAGCGACTATCTTCCATTACGGCGCCAATCTGGACGGTCCGTCCGAATCACCGCCCAATGCCTCTCCCGGCACGGGCTTCGCGCTGGTCGACTACGACGACGTGCTTCACACGATGCGGGTGCAGATCACCTTCAGCGGCCTGACCGGCACCACCACCGCCAGCCACATTCACGGCGCAACCGCCACGGCTGGCACGGGCACTGCGGGTGTTGCTACCACCACTCCCACGTTCACCGGATTCCCCGCCGGGCTCACGACGGGGGCGTATGACCACACGTTCGACATGACGCTCGCTTCGAGCTACAACCCCTCCTATGTCACCGCCAACGGCGGCACGACCGCCAGCGCCGAACTCGCGCTCTTCGCCGCGATGGCGGCCGGAAAAACCTACCTCAATATTCACTCGACCACGTTTCCCGGCGGAGAAATCCGCGGTTTCCTTCTTGAGGTGCCCTCGCCCGGTGCGCTTGCCCTGACCGGCCTCGCCGGCCTTGTGATTGCACGCCGCCGTCGCGCCTAAGGCACGTTTGGTTGTAGCCTTGCTTCGAAAGAGCTGAACGAGAAAGGCCCCGGCGCTTTCGCCGGGGCCTTTTCATTTTCAGACGCGCCGCGGATCTAGAGACCCAGCCGGTTCAGGATTCCATCGAGCGTCGTGCGAGCCAGCGCTTCATCCCACGGATTCGTCCAGATCACGATCTTCGTGGCCTCGTCCTTGCCGGGCGACACATCGATCTTCATCGTCTTGCCGAGATTGTAATTTGGCGGCCGGGCGACGATACCCCCCTGCTCTTCGGTCGAGGCACTGCTCTCGATCGCATACCCACGGTCCCGGAGCGTTTGCTCTGAGGCCGCCATCACCGCCGGCGGGTTCGCCTTGACCTCGGCGGTCAGCGTCCCGGCCCGATAGGTCGCCAAGACCTCTCCGGCCTTGCCCTGCACCTTGGCGTACGCGTCGCACCCCTGCAGGGCGCCAATCAGCGTGCCCGTCGCCCCCAGGAGCAGAATCCTTCCGAGCATTGATCCGGTGAGAAATTCAAGCATGGGTCCTTCCCGCGATTTCGCGACCATTCCGGGCCTATTGCCGGACAAGGGCCCATGGTACCTTCCCGAAGGGCACCTCGGCCGTTTGATCGACCGGGGGTCAAGGTTCTATTATCCCGGCCCTAGAGGGGACCAAATCAACGGTCGCTCGCCCGCAATCGGTGCGGACGGAGCAGCATAAGTATCAGCAGGGAGCGAGGTTCGGATGGCGATTCGGGTCAAATCACGCAGCGGCGAGACGGTCGAACAGATGATGCGCCGTTTCAAGAAGCTGTGCGAGAAGGAAGGTCTGATCAAGGACATCCGCCGCAAGGAATTCTACGAGAAGCCCAGCGAGCGCCGCCGCCGTGCCGCCCGCAAGAGCCTCAACCGGCGCCTCGCCCAGACCGGCGAGTACTTCACCCGCAAGGAAGAGAAGTAGTTTTTCCGCCCCGGCTGTCTGCCGAGGCGTTTGTTCATCCGCAAGGCTTGCGCGAACCGATCGCGATAGGGTGCGGCCGCCGCCCCGATCGATATCCGCCCCGACGTTCGGCGGCACCAAATCTGCTAAGTTCACCGCCCCCGGAGGCGCCCAAATGGCCCGGAACGCACGCCCCCTCGACTTTCACGGAATGACCCACATGGAAACGACCCTCGCGAAATGTTCGCACGCCGCAATCCGGCTTCTCTCGACGACTCCCGCGCGCCTCGCGGGAGTTTTCATTGCGTTCGCCCTGCTGGCGATGCCGGTCATGGCTGCCGAGGCCGCCGGCGGGCACAAACCCGGCGGCGAGGCCAACCTCGTCCTGCCCGATGTCGGCAAGGTCTCGTTCCTCAACGGCGCCATCAACGGCCACAATCTCCTGATGATCGGCCTCCTGGTCTCGGCGCTCGGCATGGGCTTCGGGCTCATGATCTACGCCCAGCTCAAGAACATGCCCGTCCACAAGAGCATGCTCGATATCTCCGAACTGATCTACGCCACCTGCAAGTCGTACATGATTCAGCAGGGCAAGTTCCTGATGGTGCTCTGGATCTTCATCGCCGCGATCGTCGGCGTCTACTTCGGCAAGCTCGTCCCCACGCTCGGTGAAACAGGCGCCGTCGTCTACGGCATGCCTCTTTCCAAGGTCGCGATCATCCTCGCGTTCAGCCTGGTCGGGATCGCAGGGTCGTACGGCGTTGCCTGGTTCGGCATCCGCGTGAACACCTTTGCCAACAGCCGCGCGGCATTCGCTTCGCTGCGGGGCAAGCCGTTCCCCTGCTACGCGATCCCCCTGAAGGCGGGCATGTCGATCGGCATGGCCCTCATCTCGGTCGAACTGCTCATCATGCTCGGCATCCTGCTCTTTGTCCCGGGCAATATTTCGGGCGCCTGCCTGATCGGCTTCGCCATCGGTGAATCGCTCGGCGCCTCCGCCCTGCGTATCGCCGGCGGCATCTTCACCAAGATCGCCGACATCGGCTCGGACCTCATGAAGATCGTCTTCAAGATCAAGGAAGACGACGCACGCAACCCCGGCGTCATCGCCGACTGCGTGGGCGACAACGCCGGCGATTCGGTCGGCCCCTCCGCCGACGGCTTCGAGACCTACGGCGTCACCGGCGTCGCTCTCATCACCTTCATCATGCTCGCGATCAACGAGAAGACCGCCGGCGCCGAGTTCGCCAGTGTTCAGATCCAGCTCCTGGTCTGGCTCTTCGCGATGCGCATCCTGATGGTGATCGCCAGCGCCGTCTCCTACTTCATCAACGAGGCGATGGCCAAGGCCAAGTACGGCAACGCGTCCAAGTTCAACTCGAGGCCGAAGACCAGCCCTCGTCTTCATCACCTCGATCGTGTCGGTCATCCTCACGTTCGTCGCGTCCTACCTGCTCATCCCCACCATCCACGGCGATGGAACGCTCTGGTGGAAGCTCTCGGCGATCATCACCTGCGGCACCGCCGCGGGCGCGATCATCCCCGAACTCGTGAAGGTCTTTACCTCCACCCATTGAAGCCGCTACGTCTGCGCGGTCGTCGCGGCCTCCGAGCAGGGCGGCGGCGCTCAACATCCTTTCGGCCTGGTCGCGGGCAACTTCTCCGCGTACTGGCTCGGCCTCGCATTGTGCTCTGATGGGCATCGCGTACTACATCGCCAACATGGGCCTCGAGGCCCTGATGATGGCCCCCGCCGTCTTCGGCTTCGGCCTCGTCGCTTTCGGCTTCCTGGGCATGGGACCGGTGACGATCGCGGTGGACAGTTACGGCCCGGTCACCGACAACGCCCAGTCGGTCTTCGAACTCTCGACGATCGAGACCATGCCCAACATCAAAAACGAGGTCCAGCAGTCCTTCGGCTTCACGCCCGACTTCGAAGAGGGCAAGGAGTTCCTGGAAGAAAACGACGGCGGCAATACCTTCAAGGCCGCGCCAAGCCGTGCTCATCGGAACGGCCGTCGTCGGTGCGACCACGATGATCTTCTCGATCATCGTGGCCCTCCTCCGCCTCGAGTCCCGGTACCTCCGTTCCTCTCGATCCTGCACGCCCCGTTCCTGCTCGGGCTGATCTCCGGCGGCGCGTCATCTACTGGTTCACCGGCGGCTTCCCGCAGGCCGTCAGCACCGGCGCTACCGCCTTCGTCGAGTTCATCAAGGCCAACATCCGCCTCGGGGTTCCACCAAGGCCAGCGTCGAGGACAGCCAGAAGGTCGTCACCATCTGCACCAAGTACGCGCAGATGGGCATGTTCAATATCTTCCTGGGCATCTTCTTCGCCACCCTCGCCTTCGCCTTCTACGAGTCGTACTTCTTCATCGGCTACCTCGTCTCGATCGCGGTCTTCGGCCTCTACCAGGCCATCTTCATGGCCAACGCCGGCGGCGCCTGGGACAACGCCAAGAAGATCGTCGAGACCGATCCGGCCTACAAGAACAGCGGGCGGGGCAAGGGCAGCGACCTCCACGCCGCAACCGTCGTCGGCGACACCGTCGGCGATCCGTTCAAGGACACCTCGTCCGTCGCCATGAACCCGGTCATCAAGTTCACCACCCTCTTCGGCCTTCTGGCCGTTGAACTCGCCGTGAGCATGAAGGGAATCGACGGCGCCACGCACAACCCGCTCACCATCGGTCTGACCGTCGCGTTCTTCCTCATCTCCGCGTTCTTCGTCTACCGCTCGTTCTACGGCATGCAGATCACCGGCAGCACCGCCAGGCACGCCTGAACTCCCATCATTGGCTAGTCCAGGGCCCGGCGGCCTCCCGCCGGGCTCTTTGCTATTTTGCCCGGGGTGGTTTCACGGCCGTTCGGCTTCGCGTGCCAGGCGCTCTTTCCAATACTCTTTGTTCCCGGTCACGCATCGCGCCAGCATGCCAAATTCCCAGATCACGATCGGACGGTCCAGCGCCGCAACCGCGAGCTGCTCGCCGGAAAACTGCACGGCCATGATCGGCTCGCCCGTATCAAAGTGCGCGAGCTTCTTCCGTTCGGGAATACCGAGCAGAGTGAGGCGGCCCGCACGATCCCCCGCCGCAAGCACCTTCCCGCCCCGGTGAAAACTCAAACAGAACACCTGGTGCTCGCTCGCTTGAACCTCGCTGCGCAGCTCCCAAGAGCCAACATCCCAGAATCGGATCTTTCCGTCGTCTCCTGCCGTCGCCAGCGTTTCGCCATCCGGCGAAAACTCCACGACTCTGCAAGCGCCCACGTGCGCCTGCCACGCCTTGAGCAGTGCAAGATCCGATTCCGCTCTCACCTCGCACATCCCCGGTAAGTTTGGTCCGTTTCGGATCGGCGCACCGGCTATGGCGAGCGTCTTCCCATCCGGGCTCCATCGCACCATCACGAGCCGATCGAGGTGTGTTTCAACGTTCGCCGTGCGAACCCAGGTGGCGGTATCGAACATCTCGATCCGGCCGAATCGCCCGCCCGCCACCAATCGCCGCCCATCCGGACTGAATCGCACGCTTGAAACACCCTTGGGCGCGCCGATCTCGAGAGTCCTGATCGGCCGAAGATCGCCGTGAAACAGACCGACCACTCCGCTCTCGCCTCCCGCGGCGACAACATCCGCTTCGGGCGAATACGAAACCGAAAACGCCGTTTTCGCATCAAGCCGAACGCCGCTCGGTGCCGAGGCGCCTCCGAGCGGCCAGCACTCAACCCGTCCGGCGCTGCTTGCCGCCCACAGCCTCTGCAGGCTTGCATCGAACACGATGTCGTGCGGGAGGACATTGGAATCCGGCAGGGGACGCATCGCCCGGGCTCTCGGACCCGCCCACACCCGCACCGCGCTTGCCCCGTCGAGCGTGCACGCAAACCGTTCGTCCGGAGTCATCAGAATTTCGTAAACGAGGCCAAAGTGTCCGGAATAAGACGTCTCCTCGGTCCAATCCCTGCAACGCCACAACTTGGCAAGCGAATCGTCCGCAGCGCGAGTCATCAGCCATTCTTCGGACGGGCTGAATCTCGCTGAAACACTGCTCCCAACCGTGGCAACGTGCATGCTCGGCTTCGCCGTGTCATCGATCCGCCCCAGATAAATGCCCCGTCCGAACCCCACCGCGATCACGCGGCCGCTTTCAGAGAAATCAAGACTCGGGCGGCCCTGCCACTCGTTCCCCCACCTCGCGACAAACGCGGGCTCGAAAAAGGATCGTGACTCCTGCTTCGCGCCGTCCCGCGCGCGGTAGATCTCGACGCCCCAATCGTTGGTCAGGCCGCCGACTCGGTCCCCATCGCGGCTCACCCACAATGGTGAATGCACCAGACTTGCCTTTCGCTCCGAGACCACTCGCATCGACGGCACAGAGAATTCCACGACCGTGCCGTTGACATCGCTGGCAACCATCGCAGTTCCATCCCTGCTCGCACGCGAGTTGACGTACGGATTCACCGAAAACGCCGCCTCGCCGAGTTGCTCGCCGGTTGCAAGGTCAATGCACCGCACTTTGTCCGCGTAGAGCACGACGCAACAATGCCTCTGCGGAATGAGAATCGCATCAACGAGCGGGCCTTCCGCGACCTTCCGGTCCGAGATAAGCCGCAATTCGGGAAGCGACCATTCAGTCACCCTGCCGCCAGTGCTAAATCCAAACAGCCGTTCGTTGTCGCAGGCCATGTCCAGCGACCTCTGAGCCGCCCAGGCGCCCACCGCCAGGCAGGGGTCCGAACCCTGCATTTCCGCGAACGCCCAAAGCACCCGGCGCTCGTCGGGCGTTCCAAGGAACATGGCACGCTCAGGATCCTCGAGCCCCGGTCCGAGTCGAAGAATCTCTTCCCAGAGAAGCAGGTCCGCGGCGGGACGACTGCCCGCCGCCCCAAGGGCCCGCGCCCGCTCGAACGTGCTCGTCCGCAACGCCTCCGTCAGTTTCGCGTTGTTCCACGCGACGACAACGCCGAATGCCGCCAGCCCCGCAAACGCCGCAACCACGGCACCGGTCGCGTACCGATGCCGCGAAATCGTCTTCCGCAGCACGTACATCCGGCTGTCGCGCCGCGCCTCGATCGTCTCGCCGTTCAGATATCTCCGCAGATCCGCCCCCATTGCCGCCGCCGACTGATATCGCCGGTCCGGTTCCTTCGCCAGCGCCTTGCTGATGATGACCCAGAGGTCCTCGTCTACCCCGTAGCCTCGCCCGATCCGGGTTCGCGTCGGCGCCGTCGAGACAATGTTGCGGATCACCGAATCCAGCGGACCGTTCACTTCGTACGGCAGACTGCCGAAGCAGAGCTGGTACAGCATCACCCCCAGCGCGTACAGATCGCTCCGCAGATCCGGCACTCCCACAACGCCCGACACCTGTTCGGGTGCCGCGTACGCCAGTGTCCCCGCGAACTCCCCCGTCAGCGTGATCCGCGCCGCTTCCGCCCCAGGAACTCCGAACCAGCACGCCACCCCAAAATCCAGAATCCGCGGCTGCCCCGCGCCATCGACCAGAATGTTCGAAGGCTTCAGATCCCGGTGAATCACCCCCCGCTGGTGCGCGTAGTGGATTGCATCGCACACCTTCGCGATCAACTCGACCGCCGCGCGCGGGCGTTGTCCTTCGTCACCGCTCGCCAGTTTTTGCCGATCGAGCGCCTCTCCCTCCACATACTCCAGCACCAGGGCATGCCGCGATCCCGGCATCGCGATGCTGTCGTACACACCCACAATTCCCGGGTGCGTCAGCGCCGCCGCGATCTCGATCTCCCGATCAAACCGCGCCCGCTGCGATCGGGACAGCCCGTGATCCTGCCGCAGCACCTTGAGCGCCACCCGCCGCCGCGTCCGCGTCTGGATCGCCTCGTACACGATCCCCTGCCCGCCACGCGAAACCTCCCGAACTATTTCGTATCCTGGCAGTTCGGGACGCGGCCCATCCGCGAAATCGCCCCTCCCGGGCTTCGCATTCAGCGCCGACGCAAACTCCCGCTCAAACCTCGCGTCTTCCAACCGCTTCTTGCACGCATCACACCGCTGCACGTGCTCCCGCACGCCCACATCCGCACCCGGTTCCGCGGCGTGCTTTTCAATCTCAACCGCCGAAGGACATGGCCCCTCCCCCGCACTCATAACCCGTCCTCGTACGCCAGCGTCAGACGCTCCACGATCTCCTTCAACTTCGCCGAAACCCGATTCTTCGCAACATACACCTGATCAACCGTGATGCCGCACTCCGCCGCCACGGCCTCCGGCGGCACAGCGCGAATAACCGCCAGCTCAAACGCCCGCAGATTCCCGGGGCTGAGCTGCGTTTCGGTATGCACGCACTCCCACGCCCGACGGAACACGTCATCCCGCAAAGCCTCGGACCACGCCGATGTCACTTCTTCCACCGCCGGCAGCTCCCGCAGCGTTGTCTCGCCAGCCTGCCTCCCGGCTCGTTCCCTTCGCCGCAAGACGTCCGTGATCCGGTGGTGGGCGATCGCGATGATCCAGGAACTCAGCCGCCCGCGCGTCCGGTCGTACCGGCCGGCCCGATAGTCACGCAGGCACTGCACCATCGTCTCTTGCGCGACGTCCGCGGCATCCGACTCATCCAGCCCGATCTTCCGGGCCGCACCCAGCACCACGCCCCGAAAACGCTGGTCAATCTCGCGCCAGGCCGACTGATTCCCGTCCTCCTTGAGCTGGTCAAGAAGCAGGGTGGTCGTGACAAGGCCGGTGCGAACACTCAAACGAATCGGCTCCCAAAATCAACCCAAAAAGACCGAACCGCCCTGCAAGACTTTGCCGGACCAGCCGCACTCTCTCCGCAAAACCTCCACGGTCGGCCCCAGCGCCGACCCCACCGAACCCGTCAAACGGCAACATCCTGCCGCACGGGCAGGCGATCGCCTCATATTCGCAGTCTACCCGATCCTGACCCGCTCGCCAAGCCCTCTCACACCATTCGGTGCTTCGCACCGGAACCCTCGATTTCGTTCGGCCACCCAAGGCCAAACAGGCGTTTCTCTCTCCAAATGCGGCATGAAAAACGGGCTCCCAGTCCTCGAAGGGGCTTTGGGGTGGACAGGTGGGGGCGAAGAGCCTTCCACCCGGAGCCCGTTTTTTTCACCGCATGTTTCGCAGCGGCCGCCACGCAAAGCCCGCCCGGTGAGAACAAGGTCTTCATGTCTTTCGCTCGGAACCGAACTCCGATTCCGGGAGCCTCGAACGCCGGGCGCTCTTCAATCTCGCGTGCAAGACGACCAAAAAACAACCGGCGGCCCTTTCGGGGCCGCCGGCGCTACGTTCTGATTTACGTAGGAGTGAGGGCCGCGCATCGCGCGACTCCGTCGAGTCCGCGCTTAGCAGCGCAGCCCCTGCGTACATTGATCTATCACTGGATCACCTCCTTCTGAGAAAGCCCTTGCAGCCGTCACGGGCTGTACAGCGCCGCCGCCGCACTTTCCCTCCGCGGACCGTCGCCCGCGGCACATCGCCCGGCGGGAACGTACCCACCGGTCGTCGGAACCCGCGCTCGCCCGGTACGCCGTTGGCGTCCGTCTCGAGAGCGAAGCCTCCGATAGAACGATTATCGCCGAAACCGGGTTCGGATGCAACAAATTTTCTTTAGGGCTCCCCAAGCCCCTCGCCCGCTGCGAGTTATCCACCGTTTCTTTAACCGGTCCAACGACTCGCTTCTTCAGATTCTCCCCGTCTTCACCCTCGATCTGGGGCATCGGACCTCTCACCAACTTCAAAGCTCACGGCTCGTACTCCGCGAACGCCCCCGCCTTCTCCTGCTCCTCCACGTACTTCTGAAACTCCCCCATCTTGTAACTGATGAAGCAGAACGCGTGGTGCACCGCGAGCCACTCAAGGTCCGACTTGTCCTCGCCAATGTCCTTGCGAAGCCGGTTCAATTCCGCCATCAGATTCTCAGCCTTCATCGTGGCTCCCCGTGTCGTGCCACTGACCTTGGCTCTGCAAGGTCAGTGCTCCGATTCCCAACCGTAGCAATTCACCTGCTCACCTCTTCACCTCCCCACCTCCTCATCCTCCCACCCTCCCCCTCACCCATCCCACTCCGAACAAGACCGCCAGCACCAAAACAATGCTCGCCCCCGTCGGCCAGTCAAGCTCAAAGCTCAGCACCATCCCCGCCAGCACCGACACGACCGCGAACACAACGCTCAGCCCCAGCGCTTTCCCCGCCCGATCGCTGAACTGCACCGCCGCCGCCGCCGGCAGCACCAGCATCGCCGTTGCAAGGACCACTCCGGCCAGTTTCATCGCCGTCACCGTCGCCAGCGCGAGCAGGACCAAAAGCACAAACCGCATCAACCCCACATTCACGCCGAACGCCGCGGCAGCCGGTTCGTCAAACGCCCAGAACACCATCGGTCGACGAACCAGAAACAGCACCCCCAGGATCAACACCGCGACAACGCCGCACGCCCACGCATCCGGCGCACCAACACTGACGATCGACCCAAACAGCAGACTCTCCCACGAGACCGTCGCCGCCCGGTGCTGCTTTTCCGCAATGTGCAGCAGCAGCGATCCGATCGCCATGGACGCCACAAGCACGATCCCGATCGCCGTGTCCGATTGCGAGCGGCCCCCACCGCTCCGGCCCGTCTCGCCGCCCGTCAAAAAGCCAACCTGCAGCGCCGCAAACAGGCAGAACACAAACACGATTCCCAATTGCGCCGAAAACGCCGCCCCCGTCGCCGCCGTGCCAAATCCCAGCACGTACGCCACACCCACGCCCCCGAACGCCGCGTGGCTGATCCCCTGCCCGATGAACGCCATCCGCTTGAGCACCACGAACACGCTCAAGACTCCTCCGAACAGCGCGATCGCGATGCCCGCGATGATCCCCGGCATGAACAGCGACCGCATCGCCGGATCAGAAAGATACTCGATCGTCTTCAACGAGCACCCCCGCCAGAACTGGAGGCGTCGCCTTTTCCATGAGTCTCTTGGGTCGTATGGGTCCCATGAGTCCCATGCTCCCCGTGCTCGTGCCCGCACTCGTTCGCTCGGTGCGCATCCACATGCAGATCCCCGAAGATCGCCGCCGCATCGTGCCGGAACACTTCTGCCAGCACATGAGGCGTCAATCCCCGCGGCGAATCGTGATAGTGCAGCGTCCGCGCCAGACACGCCACCCGATCGCTCGACGCCGCCACCGTCCGCAGATCATGGCTCACCACGATCGTGGTCAGCCCGAGTTCATCGTGCAATCGCTGGATCAACTCCGAGAACTGCCTCTGCCCGGCCGGATCAATACCCACCGTCGGTTCGTCAAGCAACAGGATCTTCGCCTCGCTCGCCAGCGCCCGCGCGATCATGACACGCTGCAACTGCCCACCCGACAACTTCCCCACCGGCCTGCCCGCAAACGACTTCGCTCCCACAATCTCGAGCGCCCGATCCGCCCGCTCCATCGCGCCTCGTCCGCCCGAAAACGTACTCAGCCCCGCCGTCGCACCCATGCTCGCCGCGTGCCGCGCCGTGATCGGGAACGACAATTCCGCCTGCACCCGCTGCGGCACGTACCCAATCAGCCTTCGCCGCGCCGCCTCTCGCGGCGCCAGCCCCATCACCTCGATCGTCCCCGAATATCCGGTGAGCAAACCCAGCGTCAACTTCAGCAGCGTCGACTTTCCGCCGCCGTTGGGCCCGAGTATTCCCAGCCGCTCCCCGCGCCGCACATCGAGCGACACCTTCTCCAGCACCGGACCGTCCGAGCCCTGGTCGTACGCAAACGTCACGCCCTGATACCGGATCACGACGTCGCCCGAAGATGATGTGCCCGCGTCCTGCGGCATCGATTAGGTCCTATGTGTCCTAGAGGTCCCATGGGACCTATTTGCCTTCTTCCTTCAGCCCCTTCACCAGCGCCTCAAGATTTCCCTTCATCATCGCAAACCAGTCCCCATCCCCCAGGGGATCGAGCACGCCGACCTTTACGCCCGCCGCCCTGGCGATCCGCTCCGCGACCGCACCATTGAACTGGGGCTCCACGAAGATCACCTTGACCCCTTCGGACTCCACCGCCTTCACAATCGACGCGATCCGCCCCGGCGTCGGCTCCGCCCCTTCGCTCATCCGTATCACCTCGGCGATCACCAGACCGTACCGCTCCACCAATCGTCCGAACGCCGCGTGATGCGTCACGATCTTCGAGCCCTTCAGCGGCCCCAATTGCTTCCGGTAGTCTCCATCAACCGCGCCCACCTTTGCAATCAGCGCATCCAGAGAAGTCGCGAGGCGAGCCTTGGCCTTCGCATCAGCCGGTGCGCCGAGTGCCAATGCACGCCCAACCGCGTCCGCAAGCCGCGGCAACGCCCTCTGAACCAGGACCGGATCGAGCCACACGTGCGGATCGGTGTCTCCGTGATTGTGCTCGTCCGCCTCATCCCGGTGCGCCGTCTCGCGCTCCGTCCCCTCGCGATGCTCATCCACCCCCTCCGCATGTACACCCACCGCCTCTGCAAAGCACACGTCCACCCGTCTCTCGCTCCGGTGCGAATCCAAAAACCCCATCACCTGCGGCTCAAGCCCCAGACCGACATACAGCACGATGTCCGCCCGGCCCACCTCGGCCATGTCCGCCGGCGTGAACTCGTAGTTGTGCTCGCTCCGCCCCGGCGGCATAAGCACCGTCACCGTCGAACCTTCCGGCAGCAGCGGTTCGATCAGTCCCTTCAATGGCGGGATCGTCACCACAACCCGAATCCCGGCATCCTCAACCGCCGACGCGCGAACACCCACCATGACGCATGCGAACACCGCAAGCCGGGCCATCCATCGGGCAAACGTGGATTGAATTGCTGAGTCGGGCAATCGACGTTCTCGCGCTGTGAACCGCTCGGTCGGCCCGAATCGGCCGATCGTCTTTCTGAGAATGAATTCTCAATAGAATAGTCGCCCCGCCCGGTGCGTGTTCGCGCCGCATGTGCCGGTTTGTTCCGGGGTGCTCACCCCCGCCCGCCCGACCGGCCATTCCAACGCTTGGAAGCAAGCCCCTCAAGCGCTACACTCCCCACCCAACGGAGCCCCACCGGCCCCGTCGGAAAAACCTATCCGGGGCGGTAGCTCAGTTGGTAGAGCGCATCGTTGGAGCCCCACCGGCCCCGTCGGAAAAACCTATCCGGGGCGGTAGCTCAGTTGGTAGAGCGCATCGTTCGCAATGATGAGGTCGGGAGTTCGACTCTCCTCCGCTCCACTTGAAGAAAGCCCCTGCGATGCAGGGGTTTTTGCTTTTCCAACCAAACCCGGCGATCGAGACTAGGAACGCGACACCGTGCCGGACTGCAATTCGGAACGGACCCCGAGCAACTTTGGGCAGTTCGCTCTCAGAAGCCGGCACATCGGCAACCCGTTGGCGGTTAGACTCGGATGGACTTCTGAATCCCGTCCGCACGGAGCCACGCCATGTCCAAAGCCGTCGTTGACCCCGCCGAACTCCGCCGGTTCGCGCTCGATCTCAAACGCTTCAACACCAATCTGATTCAGCAGATGCAGGCCCTGCAGGGCCGTCTCCAGACGCTCGGCCAGACTTGGCGCGACCAGGAACAAGTCAAGTTCGTCGAGCACTTCGAGACCACGATGAAGACGCTGAACCGCTTCACCGACCTCGCCGAGCAGCACGTCCCCTTCCTCCTCCGCAAGGCCGAAAAAATCGAGGAATATCTGAACCAGCGTTGATCCCCTTTTCGGCTTTTCCGCTTTGAAGTTCTGCCGCTTTTTCCGCTGCTCTACTGATCTGCTGCTCTCCCAATGTCCGAATCCGCCCGAATCTCCTCCGTCCAGCCCCTCCGCGACATGAAAGCCGCGCTCGCCGAATTCTGCGAGCAGGTCAATAACTCATTCGCCGGCGTTGACGCCGAAATCGGCCGCACCACCCAGTGGCTCCAGCAGGAACGGACCGCGTACTACAAGCACGCCGTCCGACGCACGCAGGACGCCATCACCAAGGCCAAGAGCGAACTCAGCCGCAAGCAGTACATGCGCGCCCCCGAGCCTGTCAGCGTCGTCGAGGAACGAAAGGCCGTCGACCGCCTGAAGCGCCGCCTCGAAGACCTCGAACGCAAGCAGAACAACGTCCGCAAATGGGCCCCGCGCTGGGAGCGCGAGGCGATGATGTACAAGTCCTCCTGCCGCGGCCTCTCCGAATACACCCAGTCCACGCTCCCAAAGGCCATCGAACGCCTCGAACGCATGGCCGTCGCCATCGAGGAATACCTCCGCCTCCAGACCTCCTCGCCCGATCTCGCCCCCGTCGATCCATCCGTCTTCGGTGAAAGCTGGACCGACCAGCCCGATGCGTTCGTTCTCAAATCCACGATCGAGAAGTACTCCCACTTGCGGGCGATGATCCTCTCTCCCCAAGCCGCGGCAGAACTCCGCCCCGGACCGCTCGAAACTCCGTGGGAAGCCGGAACCGTTGACCCCGCCGACGCCGAATCGATCGCGAAGCTCGCCAACGCCGACGCTCCTCCCGGCGATGACGACCTGCTCTTCGTCGCCTGGCGAGCGGTCGCCTGCGAGGGCGTGTTCCTGGCCCGGCGAGCCCAACCGCCGGCAGCCCGGCCCGACCGCGCGACCGACAGCGGCTGGTTCATCGGCCCGCTCGACCGCCCGGAGCAGCCGGGCGGGTACGCGTGCACCAGAGTTGCGGACTTCGCACGACTCTCCCCCCGCATCCGATCGCTGCTCGCCCTCCGCCCCGGCTCGCTCGCGGTCCTCGCCGGAGGGAAGGTGAAGAGCATTCTCGACGAGGGAGATCGCGAAATCTGGCATTCCGACCCGACCTGATACGTTCATCTTCCGAATCACCGTCGTCACCATGAGCGTCAAAGTCGCACAATCCAACCTGACCGACGCCATCAAAGAACTGAAGTTCCGGTGGGAGCGGGCCCGGTCGGAGTGGGACGACCACGCCAGCCACCGGTTCGAGAGGGAAGTGATCGCTCCGCTTGAACCAATGGTGATCGCGGCACTCAAGGCGATGGAGCAGGTCGGCGAACTTTCCATGCAGGTCCGTCGCGAATGCGAGGACCACGGCAACGAATAGACTTGACCGGACGCATGAGCGAAACCAACCGCCTCCAGCCCGAGCGAGCCCTGCTGCGTGCACTG
>JBGAPK010000005.1:0-77299 GCA_044221315.1 Phycisphaerales bacterium
GACTTTGTCAGCCACTGTAAATCAGAAGACGTGTACGGAGCCCTGGACGAGGTGGTGCACAAGGGCTCGCGGCAGTTGGCGGAGTTCAAGGAAAAGCTCAAGGTCGAGAAGAGATAGCCGAGGTTGGCCCGCGTGTGTTCCCGCGGGGCAGTCCCACCCCCCGTCGGGTTCATGATCCAGGAGTATCGCGCGTGCTCAAGTTTGCTCAGCTCATCGCTCCCGGGGCGATCATTCCGCAATTGCGATCAACGCAGCGGGACGAGACGATCGGCGAACTCATCGATGCGGTCGTGGCGTCCGGAGTGCTTCCGGCGAAGATCCGTGACGAATTGATGCTCAAAGTGCTGGAGCGCGAGCGCAAGGGCTCGACGGGCTTCGGGCGGGGCGTGGCCGTGCCGCACGTGAAGCACAAGAGCGTGGCTCGGATGATCGCGGCGATCGGGCTATCGCAGCGCGGCATCGATTTCAACGCCCTCGACAAGCAGCCGGTGCACTCGGTTGTCCTGCTGATCAGCCCGGAGGACAAGCCCGAGGAACATCTTCAGGCGATGGAGGTGATCTTCAAGAACCTCTCGAAAGAGACGTTCCGGAAGATGCTGCGGCAGGCCTCGAGCGCCGAGGACGTGAACCAACTCCTCACCGACGCGGACAACCAGCAATTGCCGGGCTGATCCGCGGACTCCGGCACGCTTTCCCAAATTCACCGGCCTTTGCGTTCTGACTTTCGCGCTCCCCGTTCCGAGATCCGATGCCCCGCTGCGAGACCCAAGTCCAGATTGTCAACCGCCTGGGGCTGCACGCCCGGCCGGCGATGACGTTTGTGGATCTTGCCGCGACGTTTCAGAGCGAGATCACAGTGCGCAAAGACGACACCGAGGTGGACGGCAAGTCGATCATGCAGATGATGATGCTGGCGGCGGCGCAGGGATCGACGCTGATCGTCACGGCGAACGGCGAGGACGCGGAGAACGCGATTGCGAAATTGAAGAAGCTGGTCGAGAGCGGGTTTGACGAGGAGTAGCCTGGTGCGAACCAGGCATTCGCCGTCAGCTACGAAGCCGATTTAGCTCCAACTCGCAATCCGACGATGAACTCATCCGAAACGATCACGGCGCTCGAAAGGTCGAATGGGTATTCCGCGGCCGTGAGTCTAACGCTGCTGCGAGACGGTCAATCCCTGGAGGTTGCCCAAGTCGGTGGCGGGACAATCTACTTCAGCGAGCGGGTCGCTTTGGCACCCGGAATCTGGACCTTGATTCGCTGCATTGACGGCAACGTGCGAAAATGGGACGTGGAAGTAACCGGGAATGGCGACGCGTCGGATTGCGCCGAGTTCCGATTCCTTTAGGCGATTGCCGGTCGATCCAAAGTCGATTCGATCGGCTATTCCGCGAACGCCTGCTCCGCCAGCGCGATCGCGCGGCCGAGTGCTGCGGCCTTGTTCACGGTCTCCTGATATTCAGCCTCGGCCTGCGAATCCGCCACGATTCCCCCCGCGGCTTGCAGGTGGTACATCCAGCCTGTTTCGTTGCGCAACGCGCAGGGAACGACCATCGTCCGGAGCGCCAGCGCGATATCCATCTGGCCGTCGAGTCCGACGAAGCCCATGCCGCCTCCGTAGGGGCCGCGGCGGACGGGCTCGAGTTCATCGATGATCTGCATGGCGCGGACCTTGGGAGCGCCCGAGATCGTGCCGACCGGCAGCGCGGCACGGAGCGCGTCCCAGCAGTCGAGGCCCTCGCGGAGTTCACCTGTCACCGTGCTGCTGATGTGCATCACGTGGCTGTAACGCTCGATCTCCATGATCGCGGGCAGGTCGATCGTGCTCGGCTTGGCGACACGGCCGACGTCGTTGCGTCCCAGATCGACGAGCATGATGTGCTCGGCCCGTTCCTTCTGATCGGCGAGCAGGTCGGCCTCGAGGCGCGCATCTTCTTCGGGTGTCTGCCCGCGCGGGCGCGTGCCGGCGAGCGGGCGGTTGGTGACGACGAAGGTCTTGTTGGTCTCGTCGGCCGCGTCCTTCCGCCGGACGCGGCACAGGATTTCCGGGCTGCTGGCAACCAGAATGCACGGGCCCGTCTGCATGTAGACCATGTACGGGCTTGGGTTCACCGCCCGCAGGGCGCGGTAGACGTCGAAGGGATCGGCCTTGGTCCGGCGCTCGAAACGCTGGCCGAGGACGACCTGGAAGATATCGCCAGCGCGGATGTATTCGAGAGCCTTGGCGAGCATCGCGGCGTGCTGTTCACGCGTGGTGTTGCTGTCAAGGTTCGGAGCGGGGGCGTCGGCGCCGACGATTCCGGCGGGCAGAGGCTTGGAGTGGGTCTGGATTTCATCGACACGGCGGCGGAGCGCGGCCGCGGCTGAATCAAACGCCTGCCCCGCGTCCGCGCTCGGGGCGACGATCGCCAGCTGCACGATGTGCACGATCTGATCGACGTGGTCGAAGATCACCACGCCGTCGTAGAAGGCGAAGGCGACGTCGGGAAGGTCGCGGTCGTCTTTCGGCGGGCGGGCGAGTTTTTCCGGTTCGGCGTACCGGACGGCGTCGTAGGCCGCGTACCCGACCCAGCCCCCGAGGAAGGCTCCGGGGAGCGCATCACGCCGGGATTTGGCGGGGGGCAGAACCAGTGACATGTTGGCGCTGTACCGGCGGACGCGATCCAGCGGGTCGTCGCCGGCGTAGTTGCCTTTGCCGCCGATCTGATGCACCGGCCGGCTGGACAGAATGGAGTACCTCCCTTGACGTTCACCGCCTTCGACCGATTCAAGCAGAAACGAGGGCGCGGTACGTTCATCGGGTGCAACGAGCCTGCGGTAGGCAAGAACAGGGGTGAGTTGGTCGGCGAGCAGCCGAATCCTCAGCGGCACGACCAGCGTCCGGTCGGGCTTTTCGGGACGGGTCTTGGCCACGAAGGTGACAAAGTCTTCGCGGGAGAGATTGAAAGTGCCGCCGGACATGCGGGCCGATCGTACGCGGCGCGTAGACTGGCGGGCATGTCGAAAGCCGGGCCCACTCTTCTTCTCATTGTCGCTTCGGTGTTCACACCAACGGCGGCATTCGCGCAGAAATCCACGCCCGGCGGCCGGTCGGCGCCGCCGGTTGTGATCAAGCCGTCCAAGGCGCCGGATCCTGTTCCGGCGCAGGCGTCGCAGAATGCCGCGGGGGCTGCGCTCGCTCTGGGTCAGCGTGTTCGCGAGACGCAGAAGACGGCGGCGGTCATTCCCGTGCTTGTGCTGGTGTCGGACGGAAACTCGTTTATCGAAGCTGTCGGCGCGTGGAGGCCGGACCTGCGATTCCCGGTCCTGATCGATGACGGGTCGGTGCTCGCGGCCGAGAATATCGCTCGCTTCGTCTACGCGTTCAAGCCGAAGGACGTCGTGCGGTTTGTGGGCGCGAAGCCGGCGTCGGGCTGGGGCGCCGATCGTGCCGGGGTGGAGAAGGCGCTCGCGAAGGCGTGGGGGGCGGAGTCCACGGATCTGGAAGCGATGAAGAAGGCCTGGGCCGGCGCGAAGCACGAGCCGCCGGGGATCGTGGTGGCAAACGAGGGTGATGGAGCGTGGCCCGCGGCGGCGGCGCTCGCTGCGGCGCGCGGGCAACCCCTGCTGTGGATCACCGATCAACAGGCCCCGCGCGATCTGCACAAGTGGTGGTCCGGTGACGAGGCGGCGGCGCTCGACAAGTACCTTCAGGACGAGTGCGCGAAGATGGGCCTCTCGTGGAGCGACCTGGGCGACACGCT
Source organism: Phycisphaerales bacterium (assembly GCA_044221315.1). Classification (GTDB taxonomy): domain Bacteria; phylum Planctomycetota; class Phycisphaerae; order Phycisphaerales; family UBA1924; genus JAFEBO01. The sequence goes on from JBGAPK010000005.1 coordinate 3,744, forward strand.
CGACGCCGTGACGATCTGCGCCTCACTCCCAAACATCATCGAGATCGCGCCCAAAGAGGCCCGGGCGATGACGGACCGGATCGGGCGCCTCCGGGCTGATTCGCCGAACCGGTGGGCGTGGTGCGGGCAGATCTTCGGCAACCCGGCCGAGGCGGCGTACCGGGCGATGTGCCCGCTGTTTCTCGACAACGACAAGGCATGGCTGTTTGACAGCTACCCCAAGAGCACGCCGTGGAACACCTACAGCCTTGCGATCGCGAAGGCGGCGTTGTCCAAGTCGTTCACGGCCGAGCTCGCGGAGTCGCCGGGGGCGAACATCGGGGCGTGGCGAGAGCGGGTGGCCAGGCCGATCGATGCGGGTCTCTTTTTCGTCAACACCAAGGGCAACTCGGATTATTTCGAATTGGAGAGCGGGTACGGATACTGCGGCGATATTCCGATGCTGCGGAGGCCGGCCGCGATCCACATCGTGCACTCGTGGTCGATGCAGGGGCCGGGGTCGCGCGATTCGATTGGAGGCCGATGGCTGGAGCGAGGCGTGTATCTGTACTACGGATCGGTAAACGAGCCGACGCTTGTGGCGTTCAAGCCTTGCCCGGAAGTCGCGGAGTTGATTGCCGGCGGCGCGGTTTTCTCCGGAGCCGCCCGGCGGGAAACCGGGCCGGCCTGGAAACTGACGCTGGCGGGCGATCCGCTAGCGACCCTGATCCCGGGCGCCGTCGGCCCGCGCGGTGACGCGAAGCTTGAATTGGCGGGCCTCAAGAGTGAGGGGGCTGAGGCCAGCGAACTGATCCGCAAGGGGGATTTCGCCGGGGCGATCCGGTCGCTGGTGCTGAGCGGCAAGGAAGAGACCGCGGTCAAGCTCGGGGCGGCGCTTCTCAAAGAGCGACCCACGTCGGTTACGCCGGCGGTCGCGCGGGCCCTGATCCCGGCACTGATGCGAGCCGGCAGGACGCAGGACGTGGTCGCGGCGTTCGGGCTGGCGAAGATCAAGGCCGAAGACAAATCGAACGACACCGCGTTCCTGCGCGACTGCCTGTGGAGCGCCAACGCGAACGCGCTGCGTTCGAAGATCAGCCCGCCGGACGTATCGACGCTTGAGATGCTCCGCGACAACATCCGTCCGGAACAGATCGATCAGGACCTGATCGATTTGGGAGGTGCGTGGGCGCAGGTGTTTGACTTTGCCGCGGCGAGCGGGATGGTGGAGAGCATCACGGCGCAGACGACCGATCCGTACCAGAAGAAGAAGGCGATGAAGGCGGTGGAGGAGATGAAGCGCCGGCGCAGGTAGGGCCGTGCCCGCGCGGTACCATTTCCGGATGCCGCGAAAGATCAGCCGCGCCAGGCCCGCTCGCTCCGCACTCCGCAAGGCAAAGGCGACGAAGCCAAAGGGCCCCGACCCGGGGATGTCCGATGAGGCGGTGAAGAAGGCGACGGGAAAGACCTGGTCGCAGTGGTTCCACATCCTGGACAAGTTTGATGTGAGCAAGCACGGCCACAAGGCCGCGGCGGAGCACCTGTACGAGAAGTGCCGCGTGCCGGGCTGGTGGTGCCAGATGGTGGTGGTGGGGTACGAGCGGGTGCGCGGGCTCCGCGAGAAGAACCAGCAGGGCGGCCTGTTCGTGGCGCACGTTTCAAAGACATTCGACGCATCAGCGCTCGACGTCATGGATGCGTGGGCGAACGCGGCGAAAAAGAAGAAGTGGCTTGGGGATGAGGTGACGGTGCACAAAGTGTCGCCGCCGAAGAGCATCCGGGCGACTTGGAACGGCGATCCGAAGATTCAGGAGAAGGGGACCAAGTCGATCAGCGTCTGGCTGACGGAGAAGAAGGGGAAGGACGGGACCGTGAAGTGCCAGATGGGGCTTCAGCATGAGAAACTGAGGGATGCGAGGACGATGGAGCGGGTGAAGAAGTGGTGGAGTGAGCGGGTGGACAAGTTGTCCGCGGCAATGTAAACCCCACGGTTCATTCCGATAACCGCGGCGGATGCCCCGCATCAGGAAATACATCTTGACATATATATCTTTGGAGGTATAATTGCGATGTGGGAAGTCGAGTACACCGATGAGTTCGGCAAGTGGTGGGAAATTCTTCCCGAGCCTGTTCAGGAATCGCTGGCGCATGACATCGGGATTTTGGAGCAACTCGGTCCGGGTCTCGGGAGACCCAAGGTTGACACACTCAAGGGATCAACATTTGCGAACATGAAGGAACTCCGAACGCAACACGCCGGTGAGCCGTACCGAACTCTTTTCGCGTTCGATCCGAGGCGGTGTGCGATCCTGCTGATCGGGGGCTGCAAGGCGGGCGACAAGCGGTTCTACGAAAGGCTGATCCCCGAAGCGGACCGGCTCTATCAGGAACATCTCGATCAAATCAAACGCGAGGGGCTGATCTAGTGGCAAACAAGTGGAACAACCTCAAGTCGCGGATGAGTGCCGATGCCCGCGCCCGCGTCGATGCGAAGATGAAGGAAACTCTCGCCTCGATGCCCCTCGCCGAAATCCGCAAGGCGATCGGGATGACGCAGGCCGATCTCGCGAAGAAGATCGAGCTTGGCCAAGGCAACGTCTCCAAGATCGAGAACGCCGCGGATATGTATCTCACCACGCTTCGCAAGTACGTCGAGGCGCTTGGTGGCGAACTGCATCTGACTGCGAGCTTCTCTGGCGGCAGAAAGTTTGAAATCGATCAGGTATCCGATATCGCGAATTCGCGCCGGGCGGGATAGCAATCGACAAGCATCGGGGTCAGCGGTTCCTTATTCGAGGTACGTGTATCCCTCCAGCCCCTGATCATAAAACTTCAGCAGGCTCTGCCCTTCAACGACCGCCAGTGTCCCCGCCTTCACAGCGCGCTCCACATCGCGCCGCATCGATTTGATCAGGTCTTCGTGGTCGTACTGGACGTAGGCCAGCACTTCCTTGACCGTGTCGCCCTCGACGACTTCGTCAAGGTCCCAGTCACCGACGCCGGGTGAATCGTCGAAGCTGACGTGGACCACGTGCGTGTCGCCGTAGAGGTTGTGCAGATCGCCAAGAACTTCCTGGTAGGCGCCGAGCAGGAACATTCCCAGGTAATAGGGCTGGGGCTTGTGGTCGCCGTTGGTGTAGTTGAGTTCGTGCAGTTCGAGCACGGGCTTGCTGACGGTCTTCTTGTCGCAGAATTTGTCCACCTGGCCGTCGGAGTCGCAGGTAATGTCGGCGAGGATGGCGCGGCGATTAGGTTCTTCGTTCAGCCTGTGGATCGGGCAGATTGGGAAGAGCTGGTCGATCGCCCAGTGGTCGGGCAGGCTCTGGAAGACGCTGAAGTTGACGTAATAAATATCGCTCAGAACCTGCGGCAGATCGATCAGATCGTCGGGGAGTTCGCCCCGAGCCGTCGCCAGCGCGAGCACTTTGCGGCCGATCGCCCAGAACATGCGCTCGGCGCTGGCCCGCATCTTGAGCGACATATAGCCGAGGTTGAAGAGGCTCATCGCCTCGTCGCGGGCCTGCACGGCGTCGTGGTAGGCCTCGACGAGGTTGACCTTGGGCTGGGCAAGGGACTCGAACGCGTCCACGAGCTCGATGACGGGCTGGGGCTTCTGCTTTTCCTCGCGCATCAGCTTCTTGAGCGCGGGCATGTCGGGGTCGCTCGGGAAATTCGTCTTGCCCAGCACGTCGACGATCAGGAGCGAGGAATGCGCGACCATGGCCCGGCCGGACTCAGAGAGGATGCGGGGGTGGGGGAGCTCGGCCTGATCGCAGACGCTCTTGATGCGATAAACAATGTCCGCGGCATACTCCGCGACGCTGTAATTCACGCTCGACTGGCTGTCGGACTGGCTGCCGTCGTAATCGATGCCCATGCCGCCGCCGACATCGATGGTGTCGAGACCGGCGCCGAGCTTTTTGAGTTCGACGTAGATGTGGGCGAGTTCGTTGACCGCGGCCTTGATATTGCGGATATCGCCGACCTGACTTCCGATGTGGAAGTGGATCATGTTCAGGCAGTCGGCCATGTCGTGCTTCTTGAGGAACTCAAGAGCGTGGAGCAGTTCGGAGACGGTGAGCCCGAACTTGGAGCGCATGCCGCCGGAGGATTCCCAGCGCCCGCTGCCCTGGGTGCTCGGCTTGGCCCGAACGCCGATCTTGGGTCGCACTCCGTATTGCTTGGCGTGCTTGACGATGAGTTCGAGGTCGGTGAACCGCTCGACGACCGGGATGATGTGCCGCCCAAGCTTGGTGGCAAGGATGACCATCTCGATGAATTCGCTGTCCTTGAATCCGTTGCAGACGATGGGCATCTGCGGCAGGTTCTCGGTGAGCCCAAGAACCGCGAGCAGTTCCGGCTTGCTGCCGGCCTCGAGCCCGAACCCGAGCTGGGCCCCCAGATCGCGAACTTCCTCGCATAGCTGACGCTGCTGATTAACCTTTATCGGGTAGATGCAGCTGTAGACGCCGTTGTACTGGTGTTCCTTGATCGCGTTATCGAACGCGTTCCTGATTTCCTGGAGGCGGTGCTTCAGCAGGTCGCGCATGCGGATGATGACCGGTGTGCCGATCTCGCGTTCGCGCAGGCCCTCGATGACTTCATGGAGGTCGATCTGGCGCTTGGGGTCGCGCTCGGGCATGGCGAAGAGGTGGCCCTCGGCGTTGACGCCGAAGTAACCATCGCCCCAGTCGCGCACGCCGTAGAGCTTGGCGGCCTCGTCGGTCGTCCAGGGGCGTTTGGGTGCGGCTTCGTGCTCTGTCATTCCGGGGACATCAACCTTCATGGAAGAGAGATTCGCCGCGTTCGCCGTGGTCACCGTTGCCATCTGTATCCCGCCGCGCCTTCGCGGTCTCTCCGATTCCCGTGTGTCACGCGACGCGCGTGCCGGCGGGAATGAGTGCGATCCCGAACCTCGCAACCGGTTCGCGCGAGCGTGCGCAAACCGAATGCGGAAACCCGACTTGTCGTTGATTGCGCCCGCGCCTCCCTGCGTCGGGCGATCAATCACCAGCCTTCGAGCGGCCACCGCCGCGCCGCGTCAACCGTCGCGGCTGCAAAAAGATAGCGGGTCTCCGGCGCAGATGCGAGTGAATACCGCCGCTGCGCCCCGGGATTTGCCATGCCCGTGTTTCTGTCGGCGCGCGAGTTCGAGCACGAAGTCCGAGATGTGGCGCCGGGAGTCGCTTCGATGCCGACGGGATGGGGAGGATCGGCTCTTGCCGGGCGCGAGGCATCGGCACCGAGCGGGGAAGATCGTCAACGACCCCAGAAAACCCGACGCCCGGCCGGACGCTAATCTTTCTGCCCATGGCTCGCGTCGCCCTTTCTTCCGTGCACAAGACCTACCCAAACGGCTTTGAGGCCGTCAAAGACTTCAATCTGGACATCCGCGACGGCGAGTTTGTCGTGCTTGTCGGCCCATCGGGGTGCGGCAAATCGACCACGCTCCGCATGGTTGCCGGGCTGGAGGACACCTCCGGCGGCACCATCGCCATCGGCGAGCGGGTCGTCAACGACGTGCACCCCAAGGACCGCGACATCGCGATGGTCTTCCAGTCCTACGCGCTCTACCCGCACATGAGCGTCTACAAGAACATGGCCTTCGCGCTCAAACTCCGAAAGGTGCCCAAGGCCGAGATCGAACGCCGGGTTCAGGGCGCGGCCAAGACACTCGGGCTGACGGAACTGCTCGATCGCAAACCCCGTCAGCTTTCGGGCGGCCAACGTCAGCGCGTGGCGCTCGGACGCGCGATCGTCCGCGAGCCCAAGGCGTTCCTGTTCGATGAACCCCTGTCGAACCTCGACGCCAAGCTCCGGGTAACCACACGCGGCGAGTTGAAGGCCCTCCACCAGCGGCTCAAGACAACCACCATCTACGTCACGCACGACCAGGAAGAGGCGATGACCCTCGGCGACCGGATCGTGGTGATGAGCAACGGGCTGATCCAGCAGGCCGGACCACCGCTGGAGGTCTATCGCAATCCGGTCAATCGATTCGTTGGTGCGTTTGTCGGCATGCCTCCGATGAACTTCCTCGACGGCACGCTCCGGGCGGGCGCCGGCGGAATTGAGTTTGTCGAAGGACCATCCGCCGCTTCCGGTGAGGCTTGCGTACTGGCGTGTCCCCCGGCCCGATCCAAGGCGCTCGAGCCGTTCATCGGCAAGCCGGTCGTGCTCGGGGTCCGCCCGCAGATGTTCTCGACGCCGGGAGGCGCGGCATCCGGCGGTGCGCCGATCAAGCTCCGTGTCAACGTGGTGGAACCGCTGGGCGACACGATCGACGTTGCCTGCGGCACGGCAAGACACCCGCATCTTGTGGCCCGCCTGCCGGCGCGTGCCGCGGGGATCGGCTCCGGCGGCGAGATCACGCTCGAGATCGATATGGGCGCCGTTCACTTCTTCGAACCGGGCGAATTCGGGCGAAATCTGCTTCTGTAGGGGGCGATTCATGCGTCGGGTGGCGCTGTTGGCGTTGATTTCCCTGGTGGCGGTTGCCAGTGCCGGGGTGCCGCCGGCCAGGACCATTGCGTGGGTCATCTCGCTCCGCGGCGGCCTCGACCATGCCGCGCAGGTGCGTGAACTCGAGGATCAACTGCGGGAGGCGAAGTCGGGCGGAGCGCGCCTGGTCTGCGTCGAGTTGAGCGGAAGGGCCTGGAGAATCGATGTGGCCGACGCTCTAGGAGCGGTGCTCGAGCGCAGCGAGCCCCCGGCAATCGCGCTGGTAAAGTCGGAGGACGGCGACATCGGGCTGGGGCCGCTGATCGCCGCGTCCCGAGCGAGCTCAGGCTGCTGGGTCGAACCCGGACGCCCGCTGACGATTGCGCCGAACGACAACGCCCGGGATTTGGCGTCGGATGCAAGGGAATTGAAGAAGCAGGAGTCGGCGTGGGTGAAGGGCGATGAGAAATCCCCGCTCGCGACGTACGACGCGCTTCGCTCGGCGATCATCGATCCCAAGGCCGGCTGCTGGATGAGCGTGAGCAAGGGTGGCGGGGTCATGGTCTATCCGGGGGAGCCGACAAGCCAAGAGCGTCTGCAGGCCGAGCGCGTGGCAGTTTTCTGCGGGAAGGGAGCGAGCCGGCTGTCGATCGACGTCGCCGATGCCGTGGCGTTGCGGGTCTGCCGCGGCAGCGCGGCCGGCGCACAGGCGGCGATCGAGGCCGCGCTTGAAGGATCGGGCGGGGTCAGGCCGGAGATCCGGGAGACTCGCTCGGTCGGCGCCCCGCTCGCGGAACGCAGCGCCGCGGTCCATCGCCTGGTGGACGAGTCGGAGGGATTTCTCGCCAGGGCCGAGCTCGAACTGAAAGCCAAAGACCCCGACACGGGGCTCGCGATGAAACGCGCGAAGGCAATGGTGCGCACCGCGCGGGAGAAGCTGGAAAGGGCCTCGGCCCTGATCAGGGAAGTGCCCGAGATTCTGCGGACGATGGCCCCGGGCGAGATCGACGCCGGCCAGACGCCGAGCGAGCATGAGTCCCGATGGAAGCGGACGCTGCAGCGACTCTCCGATCGTGCCGCAAAGATCGAGGCAAAGATCGATGCCAAGCACTGAAACGGAACCGAGAGACAACGGAAGGAGCGTGCGGCGTGCGCCCGAACAGAAGAGGACGGAAGCCAAAGCCCGCGCGAACGCGCCGGCATCCGGGCGTGCGGAGCGGTGCGCCGGCAAAGACCGGGCCGGCCGGCGGGGCCGATGAAGCCGCCGGTCTTTCCGGGCCTCAGGCGGCGATGGGCGTGCCTCTGGCGATGGACCCGCGCGAAACCAAGTTACTGCGTGAAATGCTCTGGCACAACGTCGTCCGGGAGATGCTCACCGCCCTGTGTTTCGAGACCGGCCAGGCCGACGCCGATGGAAAGCCCCGGGTACTCGACGGTCGCCTCACGGTCATTACATTCCGGGGAGAGCGGATCCCGATCGGCGCCGTTCGCCCGCTTATCAACTTCGGCCTGGGGAACACCAGGCAGGAGCGCCAGCTTTCGATGATGATCCAGGGCACGGTTTTTCAGATCGTGACGCCCGAGGGCGACGTGTTCACGCTGCCCCTCCACGAGATCCGCGGCCTGCACGCCCTTTCAGAATCCATCATGGACCAGTTGCGGGCCGCCACGGAAGAATCGGGCCAGGAAAAAAAGGGCGAACCGTTCGGGTTTGCCGCGTACACGCAATTGGCGCAGGGTTTGAACAACCGCCCGATCCCCAAAGCGCCCGAAGAGCCGGGCGAATAGGCGGCACTCAGCGCCTTGGATTCCGCGAGGTGCCCTCGCGAACCGAACGTGGCGGATTCGGCGGGAACGGAGAGCGCGGACGGGGCGGCTCAGCCGGCTTCGAAGTTGAAACGGTTGCCTCTTCCGGTGGCGCTTCAGCGGGCGGACCGCCCGCCTCGGCGTTCTCGATGGTGTCCGTGTGCGTCCCGTTCGAAGCCGAGGCCGCCGTCGGCGCGGGCTTTGGCGCTTCAGGCTCGCGGCCGGGGGCGATTTTCGCAAAGATCAGGCGTCCCGCCGCGGTCTGGAGGTTGCTCGCGACCGTGAGGTCCACACGCTGGCCGAGCAGATGAGCGCCGCCCTCCGCGACGACCATGGTTCCGTCGTCGAGATATCCGACTCCTTGACCCTGCTGCTCGCCTTCACGAACCAGCACGACCGCGATCTGCTCGCCCGGGACCAGCGCGGGCTTGAGGGCGTTGGCAAGTTCGTGGATGTTGATGACACCGATCTTCTGGATCTCTGCCACGCGCGCAAGCCCAAGGTCGGTCGTCACGATCAGGCCCGGCGAAAGGCGCGCGAATTCGATGAGCATCTGATCGACGCCCTTTCCCGGAACGGGCAACTCGTCGATGCTGACCGCGATCGTGCCCAGGCGCTGGAGGCGGGTGACCATGTCGAGCCCACGCCGGCCCTTGGCGCGCGAGAGCCGATCGGACGAGTCGGCAAGACGCTGCAGTTCCAGGATGACAAAGCGCGGCACGATGACCGGCGACTGAATCAGGCCGGTCGAGGCAATATCGACAATCCGGGCGTCGATGAGAGCCGATGAATCGAGGATCAGCGGCTTGGTGCCGCGGATCTGCTTGGCGAACTCGACGTACGGGATGACCAGGCGAAAATCGTCCTGGGTTTGGAGAATGGTGGTCACGGCAAGGTACGCAAGGGCGATGCCCAGGAGCACCTTGGTCGCGTTGTTGATCTTGGGGTCGATCTCGTAGAGCGAGCCGAGCAGATCGACCACGGAGCCGAGCGCGACCGTGGCCAGCATCGCCGCCACGACGCCGAAGAAGACCGCGATGACCGCTCCGATCTTCTTTTTCCGAGTGAGGAGGTCCACGGCGCCGACCAGCGAAGCGATGACAAACGCGATCGCGAGGATGACCATCGCGATCCGCGGCCATTCCTTGGGAACGGCCTTGTCGGGCTGGAAGTAGAGCGCGCTGAGCGTGACAACCACGACGAAAAGCGCAAGGAAGCTGAGTCGGGTGATCCGCAGCACGGCGAAGCGGGTGCTCTCGACGTTTTCGGCCGCGGAAAGAATCGGCGGAGATTTTGTCTGATCGTCCATGCGGGGGCGGGGCGCGGGAACCCGCAACAGTGTACGAGACGGGGGAAGATGCGGGTCCGGCCGGCGCCGTCGGTTGACAAGTTCGCCGTTTTCGGGCGTTCGCATACGCGGCCGGGCACCACCGGATCGGGAGCGAAGGCGGGCCGGGCGCTAGAATCGGCCGCTCCCTCCGATCGACGGCCGGGCCCGGTGCACGGATGGCCCGTGAACCTGGTCAGGGCTTGACCGCAGCAGCCATAAGCGGCCGTCGTCCGGTGCCGCCGGTGTCCTGGCCGTCGATCGGGGGGAGACTTTGAGGCCGAGGCGATCTTCTAGAATCGCTCTATGGCCTACACCGTCCTCGCCCGCCGTTACCGCTCCACCGACTTCGACGAGGTTGTCGGCCAGGAAGCCATCGCCAAGACGCTTCAGAACGCGATCAAGCTCAACCGCGTCGCTCACGCGTACCTCTTCTGCGGCACCCGCGGCGTGGGCAAGACGAGCATGGCGCGCATCTTCGCCAAGGCTCTCAACGGCGGCAAGGAAGAAATCGACAACGCGATCATGCAGGGCAAGGACACCGATGTCATCGAGATCGACGCGGCAAGCAACAACAGCGTGGACAACGCCCGTGAACTGATCGCCAACGCGGCATATCGACCGCTCCGGGGCAAGAAAAAGATCTACATCATCGACGAGGTGCACATGCTCTCGACAGCGGCGTTCAACGCGCTGCTGAAGACGATGGAAGAGCCGCCCGAGCACGTGATGTTCATCTTGGCGACCACCGACCCGCAGAAGGTGCCGGCCACGATCCAAAGCCGCTGCCAGCGGTTTGATTTTCGGAATATCCCGGCCTCGCAGATCGCCGAACATCTGACCGCCGTTCTCAAGCAGGAGGGCGTTTCCGCCGAACCCGAATTAGTCTTCCAGCTTTCACGCCTTGGCAACGGCTCGATGCGCGATGCGCTCAGCCTGCTCGACCGCATGATCGCCGGGGGCGACAAGAAACTGACGGTCAAGACGCTGGAGGAACTTCTTGGCCTGCCGGCGCGGGAACTGGTTGGAACACTCCTTGACTCGTTCACATCCAGCGATCCCGCGGCGGCGCTCGAAGCGGCCGACACCCTGCTGAAGCGAGGGATCTCGATCGACCAGGTTCTTGAGTCGCTCCTCGAACGCCTGCGCGATCTGCTCGTGCTGGCGACGTGCGGGAAAGATTCGGAACTGGTCGAATTGTCCGACGAGGCACGAAAGACCGAAGCGACGCGGAGCACCAAGTTCGACCCCGCCGCCGTTGTTCACATGATCGCGATGATCGAGAACATCCAGCGGAGCGCCAAGAACAGCGCCAGCCCCCGGGCTCTCTTCGATGCCTGCATCGTCCGGCTCGCCCTCACCGATCGGCTGGCCGATGCGACGTCGGTGCTCAAGGAAGCCAAGGGCGAGGGACGCGGGCCGGTTGCCGTCGGAGCTTCCCCGGCAAAAAAACGCTGACGCCGGGGGAGGAGGAGAGATCGCTCCCGCCGGCGAGTCACAATCCGGACAACGCATCGGCGCCCGATTCGGGCAACGATCTCTTTGCGCCCGCGAGCAAGACTTCTCAACCTGCCGCTTCCCGTTCGATGGCGTCTGCATCAGACACTCTTCCAAAGCCTTGCAAGTACTTCCCCGGCGACTGGGCGGCGGTGCGCGAAGCGGTCGCGACCGCGCGTCGGCAAGTGCGGATGGTCATTGAGGAAGCCGTTCTTGTTGAGTTCAAGTCGGACCTCGCCGCCCTGCGGATTGCGCCCGACCTCATGACCGCCGCGCAGGGCGTGCACGAGGAAATCCGAGAGCTTCTCGTCCGGACGTGGGGCCGGAGTGTTCGGGTCGAGTTCCGGGCCGAATCGCAAGCTGTTCCGGTCGCGGTCGTGAACGGTCCGGCGGAGCCGGCCGCGCCGTCGCTCACGATCGCGAACGCGACGGACAACCCGCTGATCGCCAGGGCCGTGGAACTGCTGGGAGCGAAGGTGATCGGCGTCTATCCGAGGCAGAAGTGACAACAGGCCGGTCCATCAACGCGTAGGGAACACAAGCAGAGAACCGGGCCGCTCCACGCGGGTCCGAATCAGGCGGAGAAAACGAATGTTGGATCAACTGAAAGCGATGGGTGCCGTGGCGAGCCTCCTCAAGAACAGGGAGAAACTGCAGGCATCGCTCGAGCAGGTCAAGCAGGACATGGGAAAGACCGAGGTCGTCGGTCGCGCGGGCAACGGCGCGGCAACCGCCCGGGTGAGCGGGCAGATGCAGGTCATCGCCGTGGAATTGAGCCCGGCCCTCCTGAATGGAATGGTGGCCGATGCCAAGACCCGCGAGTACGCATCGTCACTCATCGCCGAGGCGGTGAACGACGGCTTCAAACAAGCGCAGGAAAAGCTCCAGGCCGCAATCCAGGCGCGGACGCGCGAACTCGGCATCCCGGACCTGCCGGGTCTGGGCAACCTGCTCGGGTGAGTAGGGCCGCGCGGACCGCTCGCCCGTCGATTATGCTTGGCCATGATCCGAATTGTCCGGGCGACCGCCGGGTTGCTTTTCCTGGCGCTCGGCGCGTGCGACTACGAGCGCCTGCCCACCAAGTTCCATCTCACCGAAGTCTCGGCCCAGCCGGGGCTCACCGTCATGTACACCGAGTCGATGCGCGACCCGGCGAACGCAAAATTCCCGCCCGTGACTGTGCGCCTGATCGGCGTCGGGGAGGAATCGATGCATGGCGGCAAGCTCGACATGTCCGGCGCCATCGACGCCGCAATGGCCGGCGCACGGATCAGGGACATTGCGCTGAATCAGGACACCCGCCTCGTCACGATTCCACCGGACGATCCGCTCTTCACCAGCCCATACGTCCTGGGCGCGGCGTTTCTCGCCTGGGCCGGACCCCAGGAGCCCCCCGTCAACTACATCGAGAAGCAGGCAGTCTTCGACGACAAAGGCAACGAAATCCCGGAGTATTTGGCCGCGCCTTTCGAAGACCAGCCTCCGCCGCCATCCCCCCCGCCCGACCGGCGGGCGGTGCTGATCTCGACGGACACGCTGCGGACCAAGGGCCTGGTCATCGAGGTCGATCGTGAGGGCGTAAAGGTCGTGCCCTCGACACTGCGCCTCGGCGAGGCACGGGCGACGCCGGCCGAAGACTCGAAGTGAGGCCCCGGACGTCCCGGCAGGTAATCGCCAAACGCGATTTGCTCCCGGGCCGACTTTCGTAGACAATTGGCCCATGCCGTCCTTTGGGTCGTACGAAACGCGCCGAGAGCTGGCGGGTGCAGGGTTCTGCGCCCGCTGGGAGGCTTCGCTTTCGCCAACGGCGTCGGCCCCCGGTGCCAAGCCCTTCGGCGACAGATTCGTGGCAACCGCCGTGGGACCGAGCGTGGTCGTGCCCTGGCTGCCGCGGGCCGGGCTGGACGAAGAAGCCCGCCGCCTGGTCGGCGCGGCACGCGACCAGGCCCAACTGGTCGGTGCCGGCGCGAAGCGATGGTCCATCGTCGCCGATTTCGGGTTGATGGACGACGGGCGCGGAGCCTTTGTTGTCCGCCCGGCGCTCGCCTGGACGGTGGAACGCCTCGTTCAGGCCGAGTATGTGCTGACCTCCGTCGAGTTTCGCGGCATCATCCTCGGGGTTGTCGAGGGGATGCTCGAGCTCGAGCGATCCTCCGGGCGCCAATGGGGCAACCTCAGCAGCGCAACGGTGATGCTCTCCGCCGGCCCGGGAGATTCCAAACTGGCGGACGGGAGCGCCGTCTCGCTGACCGAACTGGAATCACGCGAACGCCTCGGCACCGACGCGCACATCGCCGATCTTCGAGCGCTCGGACGGCTCATCTACGAGATGATGCTGCACAAGCGCCCTCCGCTCAAGGCGGCCGCCGGCTGGACCGCCGCGTGGTCCGAGGGTTGGGAGTCGATCGGAGATGGCCGCTGGTGGTTTGAACTTGCCAACAGGCTGATGTCGGCCGGAACGGCGATCGGGGACGTCGCGGCGCCTCCGACGCTGGCGCAGGTCCGGCAGATGGTCCTGGAACACAGGCCGCACAAGCCGCTGCCGAAGCGGCAACTCATGTTTGCCGGCGGCATCGTCGTGTTCTGCCTTGTCGCCGGCGGCGCCTATTTCGCGTTGCGCCCTTCGCACGTTGAAGTAGCAGTACTGACGCCCGACCAACTCGACGAAAAATCCCGGTTCGGCAAGTGGCAGCGGCTCGTCGATAACTGGATGCTCTGGTTCGGCGACGTGTACGTCAGCCGAAGCGCAATTGAGGCGGCCGCGGCCGGCCAGCCGGCGGGGAGCACCATCCACCGGATCGTCGAACACCTGCGCGACCCCGCACTGCAGGATCCCCGTGTGATCGCGGGCGCGGGCGACGAGGGAAATCTCCGGGAACTTCGAGACAGCAAGGGCGACTGGATCCAGGGAGACAAGATCATCGCCGCCGCCGCCAGTCTCGACAAGATCGACGAAATCCGCCGGCTGCTCATCGATTGGCCGGAACTGAACGGGCTTCGGGAAATGGCGGACTCGTGGGAAAAAAGGGGTTGGGGTCCGACCGTTCAGTTCCTCAAGGACGAGGCCGCGTCCGTCGCGGCAGCGATTCCGACCATCGTCGTCCGGGAAGCAAACTCGGAAAGTGCCGCGGCGGCCGCGCCCGCCGAACGCAGCGAGCAGATTGTTGCGACTCTACTGGGGGCGCAGAAAGCAGTCGCTCTCGCCACCGAAGCCGAAAACCGTTGGGAATCTCTCCAGAAGGCTGCGGAGACCGAAAAATCGGCCGGCGATCCGGTGCTGGCTCACCTCGGGCAAATCGTCACCGCCGAAGTCACCCGAGCATTGAACGGGCCGGCGCCGGGTGAGCCGGCCCTGGCCGCCCTGGTCGCAAGACTCAAGGAAGTGGACGATGCGGCAAAGGCTGATCTCGCCTTCGAGCGGGGCGAGGTGGCCGGCTGGGATAAGCCGGGCTTCCGCTCATCACCACGGCTTTCCGAGATTGCCAAGGGCGAGCCGGGGCTTGCTCAGTTGATCGCGTGGCGGAAGGAGGCCGCGCGCAGCGAATTTGCCCGCGTGGACGCCCCCGATCCGCGCGAGCCCGCTCTGGAATTGCTGAAGAACGCGACCGAAACTCTTCAATCAAACAGCGAGCGCCTCACGAGCCTCTCGCAGGGGAAGCACGAACTCACGATGCTCCCCGCGGAATACGAGAAGCGTGCCGCCGACGTCAGAGCCGCGGCAGGCACGCTCGCCGCGACGGCCTGGAGCAATCGCAACCGGGCGACAGTGGAGGCGCAGAGCAACGAATTGCGTCAGAACGTCGAGGCGCTGATCCGCGATCTCAACGAAGCTGTGAACACAGCCCTTAAGTCCAAAGGCGAAGCCCTCCAGGGACAGGACCGAGAGCCCTTAACAAGCGAAGCCCTCAACAAGGAGTGGAAATCAGCGCTCGGGCGTGCCGAAGCAGCGCCGACCAAGCGGGAGGCCTTTGCGACGATCCACGCCGCCCGAGATTTGCTCCACAGGTTGAACGCCGCAGTCCCTGAACGAGCCGATTTCCCCGCAAACGAACAAACGGGCACGAACGCCGCCGCATGGCGTCGCGCGGCCGAGGCCGCCAGGGAACGGGTGATCATCGAGGCGATCAACGACGGTCCGGCCGGCGTCTCCGCGGCCGGCCCGCTATACGAGGCATGGATCGCGCAGGCGGGTGAATATTTCCGCCTCGCCGGCGCGGCAGCCGCACTCCTCGCCAGCGGCGAATCACTCTTCGCCCCCGACGGCCCCGATGCACTCTCCGCGATCGTCGCGAAAATGGAGGCGATCCCCGGATCGGCCGACCTTGCGCCGATCGTCCCTGGAGTGACCGGTGCCATCGCTGAGATTCGGAACATCGGCCGTTCCACCGATCGCGATTCGCTGGCGGGCCTGGTCGATGCCGCAAAGCCCGATTCGGCTCCCGTCGCTCTGGCGGCATGGACGAGGCTTGCCCAGATAGGGTGGCCCGGCAACGCAGCACAAGTGAAGCGCGCCGGCGACCTGGCCTCTCGCGTGCTCCCAGCGCTGATCGAAAGCGGGATCACGCCCGGTTCCCGCGCCACCGTGCGGGAGCGGGTTGACGAGCAGGCCCGCCAGATGTGGGTCGCCTTCATGAACTCGCGCCCCGGTTCGGACCGCGAAGGCATCGACGCCGCGATGTCCGGCGCCGGTCGCTTCGGAGTCGCGGCCCTTGCGCAGGCCGGGCTCGGCCCCGGCGCCCGGTACAATGCGCTGGTATGGACGCTCGGGCGTGAGGCGGATGATTACTCACGCCGCCAGGCTCAACTCGGCGTGGGGGCGAAGTCGGACGCCGCGGCGCTCGCGGAGCAGACAAAGGTCGCCGCCGGATTTGCGAAGCGGCTCGACGACGAGGTTGCCCGGCTGGGAGTCTCGAATGCGCCGGCAGTCTCGAAGCTGGTGACGGCGCTCGGAGAGATTGTCCGGCGCGATGCCAAACCCGCGTTCGATCCTCTGAAGAGCGGGCCCGCCTCGCTCCGCGGGCCGACCGGACACCAACTTTGGAAGGGTGCGATGGCGGGCGAAGCGGTCGTCTACACACTCGACCTTCCGGCCTCAAAGCTCGCCAACGGCCAGCCGATCGTCAAGCTCGTCTTTCTCCCGGTTTCGGTGAACGGACCCGGCGGCCCGATCGCGACGTACGTCGGCGCGCACGAAGTGTCCGTCGGGACATTCATTGGTGCGGCCGAGTCGCAACGCCTCGCCGACAGTTGGAAGCAATTCGGGCTGACACTCCGCAACTGGGAAGCGGGACGCCCCGATCCGCGCCCCGGCCCGGCGCCGTGGACATGGGATACCAGGCACGCCAAGATCACGCTCAGCGACCGCTCCAACGGCTCCGGATGGCTCCGAGGCCATCCCACCATGGCCGGGAAGCCGTACTACGCGCCGGAATTGGGTGAGGTATCCCCTCCCAATTTCGACAGCCCGATGAACTGGATGACGCCCGACGCGGCGCTTCTCGCGGCCCGGCTCATGGGCGCCCGCCTGCCGACCCTCGAAGAATGGAAGGCGGCGGTAGAGGCGGCGGGTGGGGCGAAGGGTGCGAGCGCTGGCGCGAATCGGCGCGACAAGACTTGGTCCATCCAGTTCAAGTACATCGACGGGCTCGATGTCTCCGGCAAGGAGTTCCCAAACGCCGCCGCCTTCTGGCCAAAGAACGCCCGTCCGCAATGGGAGCAGAACGGCCGTATGGCGTACGCTTTCTGGAGGGACGGTTCCGCACTGGCCGGGAACGACGGCTACCTGTGGTTTGCCCCGGCGGCGCGAGACAGTCTGGGCTGGTCCAACCTGATCGGCAACGTGAGCGAAATCGTCCTCGACGACAAAGGAGACCCCATGTCCGATGTCCAGCCCAAGGCCGAGGTGATCCGGCCGCTCGTGGAGCAACTGACCGAGAAGTGGCGGGTGGTCGGGGCCTCGGCACTCTCCGGGATCACGATGCGCGACGACAAGGAGTACGACCCGTTCGAGGCGTACGAGTTCCAGACGCTTCGCGACGCCCGCAACGGTTACGCAGACCTGGGCTTCCGCCTCGCATTTTCAGAGGGCGGAACCGGGCGACCGAAGGATCCTCCCGCGGTTCTCGCCGCCAAAGCGATGATGCAGGCGGGGTACATCGATGCCCGTTGACGAACCGAGCAGCCGCGGGTTGCGGAACATCCTGCGCAGGCCGTACGCCATGGCAACAATCATCTTTGTCGGCGTCATGGCCGTGCCCCTGCTCGGGCGTTCCGGCGACTTCGAAAAGGTCATTCTCGAGGCGGCCCGTCGGCTCCTCCAAGGGCGGGACTTCTACGCGATTGCGGAGACCCTGTTCACGTACCCCCCCGCGATCGCCTTCTTCTCCCTGCCGCTGGTCTCCGCCCCGGTCTGGGTGATTCGCGCCACGTGGTTTCTCATCAACGCCCTCTGCGTAGCCTTGTTTTTGTCCGGCTCGTGGCGGCTGTCGGGCGGAGCGCGTCTTGAAGTTCCGAAGGGTGAAAGTTGGGCGTCGGCGTTCCGGCGCGATTGGCGAACCAATCTGGTGCTCTGGCTCGGCCTGCTTGTCGCGGGCCGCTTCATCACGGACGTGCTCGAGCATCACCAGACCGATGTGATCGTCGCCGCGCTGGTGACGCTGGGCGCCGTGCTCTTGCTCAAGGGTGACTGGCTGAGGTCCGCAATGGCGATCGGACTCGCAGCCGGGCTGAAAGCCACGCCGCTGATCTTCGTGCCCTACTACGTGCTCCAGAGGCGATTCGGCGCGGCCTGTGCGCTCCTGGCCGTGGCTGTCGGCATCAACTTCTTGCCCGATCTCGTTTCGCATCCAGTCGGCGGGGGCACGTGGGCGGGGCGCTGGGCGGAGGTTGTCGTCGGGCCGCTCTTCGGAAAGTCGCAGACCGGCGGCTGGTACACGACGCCGGTGCTCAATCAGTCCCTTTCCGGCACAATCCACCGCCTGGCCGAATACCAGTGGCCCGCGCCGGACAAGTTCTTTGATCCCACGATGCGGACCGCGCCGCCCGCCCCGGCCGTTGTGAAGGCCCTGATCCTGGGCTCGCAACTGGGCGTGCTGATGCTGGGCTTCGGCTCGATGGCCGCCGCCATGCTGGTCGGTCGTCGAGGACAGGCATCGACCTGTCTCGAAGCTTCCATCCTGTTGATGCTGATGGTGCTCGTCTCGCCGGCGTCGAGCAAGCCGCACTTCCTTGTCATGCTCTTGCCCGCTTGGTGTCTGGCGAGGCGTGCCGTGTTCGGGCGCGATCCGTTCTCGACGGGCTGCCTTTTCTTGGCCGCGATCGCGAGCATTGCTAGCCTGCGGGTCGTGCCCGGTGGCAATTCAGCCCAATGGGCGGGCTCAATCACCGTGAGCGCGGTATTCCTGATGATCGGGTGCTGCGCCGCCCTTTATTCCCCCGCACTCGCGACCGTCGGAGAAGCTGATGGCGCCGGGGATGAGTGACGAGCCATCCGGGTCCGCTCTGCGGCATCACGTCGGGCCAGCATGACATCCTGGGAATAAACCGCCATCCCCAGTCGATCGCCCGCTGCCATCGACATGACCCCCATCGGCGCGGAGTCCCGGGCCGCCATCGTGCCCGAGGAGACCGGCGCCTGGGCGTACTCGGTCGAGGAGCACGCGGTCATCGCTCCGACGACGAGGGCGAGCACCCCCAAGGGCAGGGCGCTACCCCGCTTGGCGTGGCCCAAAAAAGAAAAAGGACGGCTGTAGACCGTCTGCATCTCCCAACTCCCACCCCCGTCGGGGGTCTTGTCGCCCGGATTTGTCCGGGCTTGGTTTCCCACACGCGCCCCAGCGGGCACGCCGAGATGAACTTCGGTTTGAGGAGACTGCCGAAGCTGCCCCGCTGCCAGAAACGCGCAAGAATCGCGCGGCTCGTATCGTCTGTAACGGGAGTGAGGACCGAGGGCCGACGTAAGGACGTCGGTTCATGGCCTTTGGCGGCCCTTCCCGGGAACGGGGGGGCGTGGCGTCTTGGAGCCGCCGGGTCCGGTATGCTCGGCTGGTTGTTTTCCGGTCGGGGGGAGGGGGGGTCGGGCGGCAACCCGATTGGTCCCGTCTTGCGAGCCATTCAGAAAGAGGGTCTTGGCCCAACGAATCGCGACAGCATGGCACACGAGGCTCCTACAGGCCGAGGAGGCCCTGCGCCGTGCGCGGGAGGGGGCGACTCCGGAGGCTCAGGCGGCTATCGACGAGGCCGTCGGCCAGATCGAGCGGACCAAACTGGATATGCACGCCGCGGCCGACATGGCCGAGACGCTGGGGCAGCTCGACCAGTTGGTCTGGAACGCCTGGAGTAAGAAGATCGCCCCCGATTCGGCGGTGACGAGAGAAGGATCGTTTTCACAGGCGCTGGCGCGGGTGCTCTCGGAGGCGGACGATGAGCGGCGAGGCAAGTCGCTCGATGAGACCGAGCGAGCCTTGGCATCGACGCGACGAATGACGGCAGCCCTGATAGCCGCCATCGCGCAGGCCGCGGAGCGATACGCCAGCCGGCACGTCATGCGCTTCGGGGTGGATTCCATCGAGAAAGTTTCGGCCGCCGAGAATGGAAGAACGGGCGCCCGCCTTGGAAACCAGGATGCGATGGCGTGGAGGAAGTACAAGGAACTGATGGGGGAGACGGCCGGGGCGTCCGAGGCAAACATCGAGGCGGAGATCCTGCGGGCGGTGGCCGAGTTTGCCGAGAGCCTGGCGGGGACGTTTGCCAGCGCGGAAAAAGACAGCCTGTCGCAATCGCAGCGTGAGGCCGGAGGAGGGCAATGACGCTTCTCGAACTGGTCGAGCCGATCCTTCAACAGATCTGCCGCCTGAACAGACTGGCCCGCAAGGGCGCCGCAATCGACCTTTCGGTCGTTCGATCCGAATTGCGTTCGGCGATCAATGACGCGCGGGCGAAGGCCGCCGCCGACCCGGAGGTGATGCGGGGCTTCGAGACGGTCGAGCCTTCTCTGCTCGTCTTTATCGATGCGAGCGTGCGGGCGATGCGGGCGGGCTTTGCGGGCGTCTGGAAGCCACTGGCGCCCGAACGTGGCGTGGAATCGACCGTTCGTGTCTTTGAAGATGCCATGGACAAGGCGATCGCGGATGAATCACCCGGGTCGGCGGAGCGGCTCGCGGTCCTGGCCGAGATTCTCGGCCTGGGCATTCCGGGGGCATACGGCGGTAACCGCGAGGCCGGCGCCAAGAAGCTGGCCGAGGCGCTGCCCCGGCTGAGCGGGCTGGCCGAGATCGATCAGACCGAGCGGGTCTGCCCGGAGGCCTATCGCAACGTGGACACGCGCAAGTTGACCCTGCCACCGGTGCGAAGTCTGACGGCGGTGGCGATCGCCGCTGTCGGGATGATCGTGGTGGTGGTTGTGGCCTATTTCATGATGTTCGCCAAGTCGTCCGGCGATCTGCGCACAACGCTCCAGCAGATTCGCGCCTCGGGGACCGAGTCCGCCTCCGGCACGGGAGGTGGCAAGTGAACACGCTGATGCAGTTTGTCTGCTCCACGGGCCTGAGCGCCGCGAGCCATCTGGCCGCCGGGGAATACTCAGCGCTGCTCAAGATGATCCCCAAGGACGGGACTTTTCTGGCGGTGCTCGGCGTTGGCGCCGTCGTGGTGGCGCTGCTCATCGGCGCCTTCCAGTGGTTTGTGCAGGTGAAGGACCGGGCCAAGGGGGTGCCCTTCGCGGATCTGATCAAGAACGCGGCGGGCATGGCGCCGGTGATCGCCGATCCGGCGAAGCGTGCCCGGCTTGACGACCTGCGCCGGAAGTTCGATGACGGCGTGGAGAAATTTCGTGCCGCCGGCAAGGACCTGTACAGCCTGCCCTGGTATCTGCTCGTCGGCCCGGCGGGCTCGGGCAAGACCGAGGCGCTGCGTCACTGCAACGTCGGGTTCCCTCCCGGCCTTCAGGATTACCTTCAGGGTGCCGGCGGTACGTTGAACATGCACTGGTGGTTCACCAACCACGCGGTGGTCCTCGACACGGCAGGCCGGATGTTCATGGAAGGGGCCGGCGGCAGCGGTGAGGGTGACGGGGGCGAGTGGGCCGAGTTCCTGAACTTGCTCAAACGCAGCCGCCCCAACGAGCCGGTGAATGGCATGTTCCTGGTGATCGGCGCCGACAGCCTGATCCGCGACAAGGCGGAAGAGATCGAGAGCAAGGCCGGACGGATCGCCCAGCAGCTCGACACGATCCAGCGCACGCTCGACGTCCGCTTTCCTGTCTTCGTGATCATCACCAAGTGCGATCTCATCGCGGGCTTCCGCGAGTTCTTCGACAACATCCACGATCCGAACCTGCAGCACCAGCTCCTGGGCTGGAGCAATCCGGACAACCTGGACTCGCCCCTGCGGATCGAGCTGGTCGAGGAGCACATGCGTCAGGTGAAGCAGCGCCTGCTGGCGCGCCGTCTGGCGCTGGTTGCGGATACCACAAAGTTCGCCCAGGGTACCGGCAAGCGGATGGACGAGGTGGACGAGCTGTACGCCCTGCCCGAGAATCTCGAGAAGGTCGTGCCGCGCCTGCGGCGGTATCTCGAGACAATCTTCGCGGGCGGCGAATGGAGCCCCAAGCCCCTCTTCCTGCGGGGCATCTACTTCACCAGTTCCATGCGCGAGGGAGAAGCTCTGGATCAGGACTTGGCGCGCGCGTTGGGTCTCACGCTCGACAGCCTTCCCGGTGGCAAAGTGTGGGACAAGGAACGGTCCTTCTTCCTCAGGGATGTGTTCCTGTCGAAGGCGTTCCGCGAAAAGGGACTGGTCACCCGGGCCACCAACGTCCAGCAGCAGCAGGCCCGCCGGCGCTACGCGCTGCTCGGGTCTGCAATCGGCGCGGCGGCCCTGGTGCTCGGGTTCGCCATCTACGGCCAGAACCAGCTCGGCAAGTCGGTCGAGGGACCCCGTCAATTCTGGAAGTCGGTCGGCGTGGCGATGGGCGTCGTGGCTCCGGACCCGACGAACCAGTCCGAGACGCCACCGGACCCAACGACGGGACCGAAGCTCACCCGTGGCGAGACGGCGGTGGTGGCGTACGAAGCGCCGCGCTGGCAGTACCTGGGTGATCTGAACGACATCGGCCTGCCCGATTCGGTGGTCGCTCGCTCCAAGTTGCCCGATATCGCGATGAAGCGGGCGGCGGTTCCGGTCCGGGTTCCGATCGTCTTTTCGCCCGCGGCGATTCTCGTGGGCGCCGGCGGTGGTTTCACGCAGGAGCAGCGGGCCGCGAGCGCCGCGGTCCTTGAAAAATCGGTGCTCGTGCCGCTGGTCGACGGCGCTCGCAGAAAAATGATGGACGGCAAGGGTCAGTGGGATTCGCGGTCGACTGCGGCCCTCGCGGAACTCATCCGGCTCGAGACGCTGAAGAAGGGCCTCGCGCCCGCCGGCGGGCCCCGCTCCGGCATCATCGACCTGAAAGCGCTCTTTTCGTATGTGCTCGAGGGAAAACCCGTTCCCGATGAACTGCGCGGCTGGCAGGAAGCCGTTGACCAGATGTACTCTCTCAAGGGAGGCGACGGCAAGTTCGCCTGGCCCCCGCAGGACCTGAAGGTCGGCGAGGCGTCGTCGATCAGCGCGATCACGCACGGCCTCGACGAGTTCAAGGGCGCGTGGAGTGTTCGCGCCCGGGGTGGTGAATTCGCCCTCGGCCAGCTGGCCACCATCGCCGACGCCTTGCAGTCTTTCCGTTCCGAAGAGGCGAAGCTCACGTCGCTGCGCGGGATGCCCAACGCCGAGGGCAAGCCGACGCCGATCGTTCAGAACACCGCCGAGCTTGAATCGTTCACGGGCGACGCGCGGGCGCGGCTCGACGCCATGGGCGTTGCGGCCGGAAGGTGCGACACACTTCTGAAAACTCTCAAGCTCACGCCGTCGGAGTTGGCGGGCAGCATCGGTGAGACAAAGCGCGGGGCGCTCGACCAGATCAACGGCGAGTACACGCTTCTGCTTTCGCAGTTGCCGATCCAGGCGGAGGGCGACTCGAACGAGGTTTCGCCGCTGGCCGAGATCCGCTTGGCGCTCGGATCGGGCCGGGACTCGGCGGAGAGCGCCGTCGATCAGGCGGCGACCAAGGTCGGAGCGCAGTTGGCGAGCGTGCTCTCTGTCGCGGCGGCCGGCCCGGCCGGGCGTGAGAACGAACTGGCCTATCGCGTCCGGCTTGATGCTTACCAGAGGGGCGCCAAAGAGCTCTTCGAGCGGGAGAGCGTCGCCGGAGAATCCGACTGGTACGGCCTTTCCGAACGGTTCGAGAAACTGGACGCACGCACGAAGCGCGCCGATGCCGACATCGATTCCATCGTGCGGGGATTGGCGGACGCCTCGGCCCGCACCATGGTCAGCGGCGCGGCGGGCACGCTCGCCCGCACGGCCCGGGCGGCCGGTGCGTCGGAGGCGTTGAGCGGCTTCCTCGCGAAACTGCCGGACAACGCCGACGGTGTTGCGAAAGCGGTGGAGGCGATCGCGGCGTCCAAAGGCGCCCGGCCCTTTGTCAAGCCCACGATTCCGATGACGGATCTGAAGGGGCAGGAGATCCCGGTCCGTTATTCGCCCTCGGCGGCGACGATCGTGCTGTCAGGGCTCTCGAGGGCGGAGAGCGAACTCGATTCGGGCGGCGCGGTCATCGACCGTGAGCGGCTGCAAGGCGAAGTGCACGCCAAGGGGCGCGGACTCGAGGAGTACGCGCGGGGCTACGCATCGGTGTGGGGGAGCGGGCTCGTGGGCGAAATGGGCCTCAGCGAGAGTCTTCAATCATGGAGCAAACTCGGACCGGCGATGACTTCGGGTCTCGAGAAGGCGGCCGAATCCACGGCGGCGACCAGAGACTTGGCCGCAACGGCTCTCGACGCTGTCAAGCCTCTGCCGGCAAGCGTCCGGACGCTGCCGGAAATCAAGGCGGCGATCGAGCGTCTCGAATCGACGCGGGATGCCCTGGCGAACGAGAGCCTGATCCGAACGCGCGCCGACGCGATGCGTTCGATCATTCCGCTCGGAGCGCTCGGCTGGCGCGAAGCGCGGGCGGCCTTGCTCGCTCCCGGATCGGGCCAAGCCAAGGTGGAGGCGCTGGCCGCGCTGGCCAGTGCGAAGCCGCGGACGATCTTCGGCGAGAGCGTGGCGATCGGTCTGCTCCGAGCCCTGCGCAGCGAGTATGACCCGGCGGCGCGCGCAGCCCTCGCGACGATCAAGGATGCCGAGAAGTGGCCGCTGTCTAAGAACGCCGATCCGACCAAGGGTCTCGACGAGGCGGGTCTGTTAAAGGCCCTCGCGGCGGCGGACCTGCTCGCTTCGCCGGGGATCATGCCGGCCGATCTGACCGGAGAACCAAAGGACTTGCTGCTCGACCTGCGCGGGAGAAGCGTTCTGAACGACACGCAGCGACAGCGTGTCGAGAAGGTCCGGCTGGTTGCGAGCGCGCTTGCCAACGGGCTCGAGCAGAAGCAGCCGGTGACTGTCTCGATGGTGCCGGTCTGGAGCAGGCGGGATGTCGAGGCGTTGCCATCGCTTTCCAGCCTGAACGTCGCCAGCTCTGGCGATGTGGTGGAGTGGTTCGAACAGATGGAGATCGTGCGTGACGGTGAAGCGCCGGGCCCGCGCGTCAATCTCCGCGGAATCGATGCGGCCCGGGCCGCGGAACTCGTGCGCCAGCTGACGCTGCTGAGCCCCGGGCCCGGTGTCACGATCCGCTTCTATCGCAATTTGGGCGATCCGGCGCCCGCCGGTGAATCGAGGATTCCCGGCCCGTGGACCGCGGCGGTGGTCGCCCTGATGCCCGGCGCACATCCCGCGGCTGCTGGTGGAAACTCATGGGTTGTGCCCCTGCCCGTTACCGAGTTCGACGGCAAGCAGATCCGTCACCTGTGGATGAACGTGACGTTTTCTTCCGCGATGCCCAGGGCCGACGAGTGGCCGGGGGCAACCACGTGGCCGCGCTAGCGGGTCGGGAAGGGTCCAGACCGCAAGGATGCTGAAGAAGATCTCCCAATGGCTGGGCGGGCTGAGCGGCACCGAGGCGGACGCCGGGCAGCCGCTCGCGCAGCTCTGCCTCTTCGGCAAGCACCCCGGCTGGGACGATCACATGCAGGACATGGGGCTGGCGACCGAGCGGCTGGTTGGCGTCCGCCGATCGCTCTACGCCGAGGGAATCGCAGGCAACATCGATACGGGAACGTGGGAGAAACTCCCCGCGCCCGGGCGTCTTGAGAAATTCGACCACGCGTTCGTCTGGCGTTCCGCGGGCGGGTCCAGGGGCGAGTTTGTGTACGGCAGGCTCTGGTCCAGCCGCGATGCGCGCGGCCGTACGAAGTACCCCATGATCGCCTGTGTGCACGCGCGTGGGATCGCGCTTTCTCAGATTGCTCCGAAGGCCGCCGAGACCGCGACGCGAACGATGGAGGCATGCCGCCAGGAAGAGGATGCGCAATCGGTGCGGTCGATCTTCCTCCGGGAGAGCGAGGCCCTGAAGGCCCGGGTTTCGGGCATCGAGGGCGTGACCGACGACTGGTTCGACCGCACCTGCCGCGGCAACCTGGCCGCCGATGGTTCGCTGGCGGAAAACGGCTACGAACGGCTCGTACGAGCGGCCTATGCGCTGCATCGGGAGGCCGCTCCCGCGCTCAAGCAGGGATTTGCGGAGTTGTCCCGGGGCGTGCATGTCCGGCTGCCAAGGGTTGAAGGAATGGGGATCGGCGGGAGCGCGTGGGCGTGGACCGCAGGGGTGCTCGATCTGTTGGGGCGACCGGAGGGGATTCCGGAAGGAGTTCTCGCCATCGAGGCGATCGATGCGGGCTGGGTGGACGTCCTGCTTGGAAAGGTCACACCGTCCGAGCTTCTCTGCCTCCGGGCCACGCCTGCCACCATTCCGTTGACTACCGATGTGCCCTTCACAATCGAAGCGGCGTTTGCGGACAAGGTCCGATCCCGGGTGGCGATCTGGCGCGGCGATTCGGTCTCGGGCGAAGAGCGAGCACGGGGGGGACGGGGGTAAATGGTCCCGCGCCACAACCATTTCCGTCCGGACAACCGGCTTCGCATCGGAGCCGCGGCGATCATGCTGTGGTTGTCGCTGTCGGCGCGGGGCGAACTGCCCTCGACTCCTGCAGATCAGAGCCGGTTTCCTCCCGACGAACCCGGCCGCGACGCGACGCCGGTCTTGACGCCGATCCCGCGCACGCTGGCCCAGCCGATTGATGAGGACAACCTGCCGCCGGCGGTGCCCGGACCCTTCGAGAAATCGTACAAGGTCCGTCGCTTCGAACTGGCGTACAAGCGTCCGCACCCGGACCAGCCTCCGATCGCCGATCTGGACTTGCTCCCGGTCAGACTTGGCCTAACACGCGATGGGTACATCGCCCCGGGGTCCGGATTGCCGACCGTGGTGATCCGGGTCGGCGATGTCTTCGGCGGGATCAACACAAAGGGCGCGACCTTCTTCAACAGCGCGATCCAGGAGGTGAGCAAGGCGATCGTCGCGGAGCTGGCACGTCGGCGGCTGATCGGGTTGTTTGTGGTTCCCGATTCGCGCGATATCGACGAGTCCACGGCGGAGGACCTTCGGCTGGAGGGAGCGGTCGAACGGTACGACCTGCGGATGGTGATCTGGACGGGGATCGTGAACCAGGTGCGGACGGTGGCTTCGGGCGATCGCATCGGCGACACCGATACGCGCATCGACAACTCGATCCACGCCCGTATCCGGAACAACAGCCCGATCAAGCAGGGCGATCTCCTGCGGAAGGACAAGCTGGACAACTACGCGCTGCGCCTCAACCGCCAGGCCGGTCGGCGCGTGGACGCCGCGCTCGGACCGACCAAGGAGCCCGGCGAGGTGGTGCTCGACTATCTGGTCAACGAGTCGAAGCCATGGACCCTGTACGCCCAGCTCTCGAACACCGGCACCACGGAAACGAACGTCTGGCGCGAGCGGGTCGGCTACGTGAACAACCAGCTCAGCAACCACGACGACACGTTCCGCCTCGATTACATCACGAGTTCGTTCACGGATGTGAACGCCTTCAACGCCGGTTACGATCGGCCGATCGGCGACAGCGGTGTGACGCTCCGGGGGTACGGGGGCTGGAACGAGTACACGGCCAGCGATGTTGGTCTGGCCGGTGAAGATTTCACGGGGAATGGATTTACAGCGGGCGGCGAATTGGGGGTGCTGGTCGCGCAGCGCCGGGAGTGGTTTCTCGACGCCACGATCGGCGGGCGCTTCGACAACATCAACGTCAACAACGAGGCCGTGGACCAGAAGGGCAGCGCGGCCATCTTCTCGCCTTACGGTGGACTCAAGCTCTCTCGGGAGAGCGATTCAACGACCACGCGCATGTACGGGGGCTTCGAGGGGATGACCCCTTTCGTGACAGGGGTCCAGCAGGAGCAGTTGGCGAATCTCGGGCGACTGAACCCCGACAGCGCCTGGTTCATGTTCAAGTGGGATGTGGAGCACAGCTTCTACCTCGAGCCGCTCATCAACGGGCACGCCGACGCGATCGCCCCCGCCGATGCGCAGTCCACCAAGAACATGACCTTGGCGCACGAACTTGTGTTCATCACGCGCGGGCAGTTCACCTTCGCCGACCACCGACTGATCCCGAACGTCGAACAGGTCGCGGGCGGTCTGTACAGCGTGCGTGGGTACCCCGAATCCGTCGCGGCGGGCGACACGGTCATCCTGGGCACGGCCGAATACCGTTTTCATTTCCCGCGCATACTGCCCATCGAATCGGATCCGACCAAGACCAAGCTGTTCTATCAGCCGTTCCGGTATGCCCCGCAGCAGCCCTACGGGCGGGCGGACTGGGACCTCATTTTCCGCGCGTTCGTGGACGCCGGGCGGGTCATCAACAACAGGAAGGAGCCGTTTGAGAACAACGCGTCGATGGTCGGGGCCGGTATCGGTCTGGAGTACCAGTTCCGTCAGAATCTCAGCATCCGGCTGGACTGGGGCTTTGCTCTCCGGGGAGTCCAAGGTCAGACGCCGGTGTCGTCGGGCTATAACCGTTTGAATTTCGTCCTGACGGTTCTTTATTGAGACGCGGTGGAGTTCTTCGGACCTTGGAGTCGGCCTCGTTCGTTACAGGTCGAACCGGCAATTTGTGCCGGGAATACGAATGGTGGGCCTTGGCCCCCCGCGCAGGTACATTCTGGGAGCAGGACGCGTTCGCTTTTGCAGCCTTGGCGGGTCCGTTCCGCCAGTAGAGACGTTGAACTCCGAGAAACCCGGCCCGTCGCCGGGCGTATCGGGTATCTGAGGAAAGGGTCGGGCGGGCACGATCTCAGGGGACCAACCGGCCGTGGTTCGGGATTGGCTCGCCGCTCGATGAAGGACATTCGTACAACCTCGCGGGTGCGTGCCCTGGCGACTCTGGCCGGCGGGGTGGCTTCCACGCGTGCGCGTGGCCGCCCGGGCTCGGGCATGCACTGGCTGGGTTCGACCCTCGCGGCGCTTCTGATGCTCGCTTCGGCTCGAGCGCAGGGCCCGGTCAATCCGCGGGTCACGCATGGCAACGCGACCTTTGAGAAGGTCGGCAACAACTGGGTCATCCGGACTTCGCAAAAGACAATTGTTTCGTATTCGTCGTTCGACATCGCCCACCAGCAGTGGGTTCGGTTCATTCAGCCCGGCGCGGACTCACGGGTTCTCAACCGGATCGACGGCGCCGCACCCACCCGGATCGACGGCACGCTCCTGGCCAACGGGCGGGTGTATTTCGTCAACCCCGCCGGGGTGATCTTCGGCAACGGGGCCGTGATCAACTGCGGCAGTTTCGCGGCGGCGGCCGGCCAGCTCTCGGATCAGGACTTCCTGGCCGGGCGCGACCACTTCACGAATCTGACCGGCAACGTGGAGAACCGCGGGCGGATCGAGGTCGCGCAGGGCGGCACGGCGACGCTCGTCGGGCAGCACGTGGCGAACTACGGCTCGATCGTCGCGCCGCAGGGCACGGTCGTTCTCGCGGCAGGCAGCGATGTGCTGGTGGGTGAGAGCGGCGGGCGGATCTATGCACGCATCGAGGGCGACGGCACCGCCCGGCCCGAGGGGGTTCGGAACGATGGGCTGATCGAAGCCACCCGAGGCCGCACGCTCATGGCGGCCGGCGACATCTACGGCATGGCGGTGATCAACACCGGGCGCGTGATCGCGAAGGACGTCAAGGTCGATGGCGGCAAGAAGGGCGAGGTTCGGATCTCCGGGCAGATCGATGCCTCGGGGAAGCAGGTCGGTGAGACCGGCGGACGGGTCGAGGTCACCGGCGAGAATATCGCTCTCGTGGGGGCGACGGTTGACGTCTCGGGTGATAGCGGCGGCGGCACGGCCCTGATCGGCGGCGGCCGCGAGGGCCACGGGCTCGAAAACACCGCAAACGCGCTCTTCGCGAGCGGGGACTCGCGCATCAACGCCGACGCGATCCGCACCGGGAACGGCGGCGAGATCGTCCTGTACTCGCACAACTCGACCATGTCCGGCGCGTCGCTTACCGCGCGCGGCGGCTTTCAATCGGGCAACGGCGGATACGTTGAAACCTCCGGTGGGTGGCTGGCGATTTTCGGCGCGCCTGACACTTCGGCCAGGGCGCTGCTCGGCAAGGGCGGCGAATGGCTGATCGACCCGCTCGACCTGGACGTGGTGAATACCCCGACGGTGAACATGTCAGGGCCTCCCGTCTTTACGCCGGTGGGCGGCCCGGGCCAGTTGCTCGTGACCGATCTCCTGACTGCGCTCTCGCTCAACAGCATCGTCACGCTCAAAACTACAGGCACGGTGGGGGCTGGCACGGGCCTGATCCGGTTCCAGACGGCGCTCGACCTGGGCGCCATGACCGGGACGCACACGCTGAACGTGATATCGGCCGGCGGGATCGAGATTAACGCCGCGATTCACGCCTCCAGCACGGGCGACGCGTTCAATCTCAACCTCTCCGCCGTCAACAACGTGACAATCGCGGCGGGCGTGGAAGTGCTTCTGAACTCGGGGACGTTCACGAGTTCGGGCGTGAACTTCAACGGCGGCAAGCTGATCTCGGCCGGCGGGGGCGGGATCTGGATCAATCACACCGGAAGCGTGACGCTCGGTTCGATCACCACCCTGAGCCCGACGCCCGGTGGAACCACGCTCTTCGCCCGCGGCACGAGTTTCACCAGCACGGGAACGCTCAAGACCAACGGCGGAAAGATCGACATCATCGCGTCCGCCGGCGACGTTTCGCTGGGTGGGGCCGGGCCCACGGTCATCGACACGACCGGTTCGGGCGGTGTTCGCGGCGATGTCTTGATCCGTGCAAAGGGCGCGCTGTCGGCTTCGGTCCCGATCACCGGAAACAACATCCTGCTGACCTCCGGCGCGAACATGACCATCAGCGGCAACGCCGATGCCGCGGCGGTGCTCGATTTCCGTGCCGGGCAGGACGGCGCCGGGACGCTGGCGTTCACGGGTGTGGGCGGATTGTCGCTAACCGGCCAGACCATCAACCTGGTCGCTGGGGATTCGGTCACCCCGCTTTCGACGGTGCGTTTCGATCGCGCGGTCAGCCTGACCAGCGCACTCAAGACGACCAACATCTCGGCCGGTCCGGGGCTCATCCAGATCACGGGCGCTGGTTCAATCACACAGACCAACAACGGCCGCATCACCATGACGGCCGATGAAGTCGATTTTTCCGGCGCGCTGAATTCCGTGGCCGGGGGAACACTCCGTCTGACGACGGCCACCAGCGGAAGGCAGATCGTGCTCGGGGCCGCGACGCCGGGAACGATGAACCTGACGACGGCCGAACTGGCGCAGATCGGCGCCGGCTTCTCGCTGCTGGAACTGGTGAAATCGGGCCAGACCGGAAACATCACGGTCGATGGCAACACGTCGATGAGCCGCGGCGTGAACTTCCTGCTCGGGTCGGGCGCGCTCCGTCTGAACGCCGATCTGACGCTGACCGGCTCGTTCCTGAACAACGGGCGCACGCTCATCGGACCGGGCTCGATCAAACTGACGGCGGGGTCGGCGACTTTCGCCGGGCTGGTCGACGCGGCGGGTCCCGGCGCGAACTTCACGGTTGTCGGGACCGACGCGGTAAGCCTGATCACGTTCCTGAATTCGATCGGCGCGGGCTCCGCCCTCACCAGCCTCACCATCGACGGCACGTTCGCCTCGACCACGACCGCACGCGTTCGCAACGTCGTTCGCAGCGGCAGCACGCTCTTCAAGACCAAGGCGGAGATCCAGAGCAACACGACGTTCAGCGGCGGGGCCGTGGCTTTCAACCACGCGCTCGACTCGGGCCTGGGTGGGCCGTACAGCGCGACGTTCCTGGGCGGCCCGGTTTCGTTCCTGGGCGGCGTTGGACAGTCGAGCGCTCTGTCATCGATACTCACCGTCGGCAACGCGATCGTCTCGGGCAACGTGACGACGACCGGCTCGCAGTCGTACGGCGGGAATCTCAACGTCAATGCTGCGTCGACGTTCCTCGCGGGCGGGCCGTGGAACGTGCTGGGCGCGACGGTGCTTGACGGGAACACCGTTGTCACCGCAAGCGAGGCCTACTTCGCCGGCACCGTGAATTCGGCCTCCGCGGTTGCGCGAGACCTGACCGTGACCGGCACCTCGGGCAACGTCACGTTTGCCTCGAGTATCGGTGCACCGCCCGGCTTTGCCCTCGGAAGCCTCACGGTCGATACACCGGGGAATACGTATATCACGGGAACGGTTCGGGCCGCGAACGCGCGGTTCAAGAGCGCGACGGAATTGCTGAGCGATGTGAGCCTGCAGGGCGGCAGTTTCACGTTCGACAAGACCCTCAATTCTCGAGTCGGCGGGCCCTACGCGCTGACGACCCTCGGAGTGTCCACGCTCACGCTCTCCGGCGAGGTGGGGGGGCTTTCCGGCCAGCAGTTGCTGTCGCTGGACGCGACCGGTGCCGCGCTGACAAAGCTGGGCGCCAACGTCACGGCGGACAATTTCATCCGGTTCGGCGCGACAGAACTGAACGCGAACAGCGTCGTCACCAGCCTGCTGAACAAGCCGGTTGATTTCGGCGTCGTGACCAGCGAGCCGACGCCCTGGTCGCTCGAGGTTGTTACAAATGATGTCGCGACGTTTCATGGCGGCGTCGGAACCGGGGCGAAGCGACTCGCCTCTCTGCGGCACACGGGAAATGGCCTGACGATTCTGAAGGGAAACACCTTCACGACCGGCCTGCAGACCTTTGGCGGCGACGTGTCGTTCGAGGGTGCGGGTCCGCAATCCATCAACGCCGGTACAACGCTATTCGTCGCCGGAAGTTCGACGCTGAAGACCGACGTGAGCGTGTTCGCTCCGGGCGGGGCCACATTCACCGGAGCGGTGTTCTCGCCCGGCATTGCCCACAGCCTTGCGGTGGATAGCCTGGGCGATGTGCTGTTCGGCGGTGCGGTCGGAACCGCGGGTGAACGGTTGTCATCGCTTACCCGAACCGGCGCCGCGGGAACCACAATTCTCCGCGGCGATACTTTTACCAGCGGCTTGCAGAGCTTTGCGGGAGATGTGTCTTTCGAGAGCGCCGTTCCGCAGACCGTGAACGCCGGAACGACGCTGTTCGTCGGCGGCATTTCGATTCTCAAGACCGATCTCGACGTTTTTTCCCCCGGCGGCGCGACTTTCACCGGGGCCGTCACTTCCCCGGGCGCCCAGCGCTCGCTCGCGGTCGACAGTGCCGCGACAGTATTGTTCGGCGGACCTGTCGGGACCGGCGCGGAGCGGCTTTCCTCTCTGACGCGGACGGGCGCAGCCGGCACGACGATTCTCAAGGGTGATTCCTTCACGAGCGGTGCTCAGAGCTTCGCCGGCAATGTGTCGTTCGAGGGTCCGGGCGCACAACTGGCCGATGCCGGAACAAACCTCTTCATCGGCGGGACAACCGCGCTCAAGACCGACCTGACCGTTCTCGCCCCTTCGGGCGCGACGTTCACCGGAGTCGTATTCTCCTCCGGCGGCGCGCACGACCTGCATGTGACCAGCGCCGGGCTGGTGAATTTCATGTCCGCGATCGGGCTTGGCGGCTCGCTCGGCACGCTGCTCGTGGACGGAACAGGCACGACGCGCGTCACGACGCTTGTGGATGCCGCGAACGCGACGTTCGAGCAGGGAGTGGACCTCGCGGCGAACACGATCTTCCAGGGCGGACCGGTCACGTTCAAGCAGCGGCTGGATTCCCTCATCGCGGGCGCCTCGGGAGCAGAATTCAAGGGGCTCGCCGGTGTCGGCGCCTTGGACATGCGGGGCGCGGTCGGCGGCCAGCGGGCCTTGGCATTCCTGATCTCGCACGTTGACACCACCGTTCGGTCCAACGTGACGACGGTCAATCAGCAGCAGTTTGACAAGACCCTCGACGTCCTCGGACCTTCCATTTTCAATGCCGGTGGGGCCTTCGCGGTGACGGGCAAGACGACGCTCACCGGCCGGGCCACCATTAATGCGGCCGGAGTGAATTTCGGCGAGATGATCGATTCCGCGCCGGGCGTTCCGACGGGCGAGTTGTTCGTGATGAGCACCAACAGCGCTCCGATCAACTTCGCGAATTCGATCGGCGCGACCAATCGACTCCTGCTGCTCGACGTCAACGGCGCCAACCCGACGCTCACGACCACGACGATCAACGGGACGCTGGATGTGGGTGCCACGGACCTGCGGACCCGAACGCTGCTCGGTTCGGACGTTCACCTGCACAACGGCGACTACACGTTCCATCAGTTGCTGGATTCCGGTCCGGGCGGCCCGTTCGGGCTGGATACCGCCGCCGTTGCGAACCTTGTTTTCCTGGCGGACGTGGGAAGCACCAGCCCGCTGGCGTTCCTCGACGCCGGAAATGCGGGCACCACCATCCTCGGCGGAAACGTCACAGCCAACGGCTTCATCAAGTTCGGCACGACCGAGCTCGACGCCGACAGCATCGTGAAGAGCAATCTGGGCGGGCCGATCGACTTTGGGGCGATCACCTCGCCGGCTCCTCAGAATCTCACGGTCGATACGACCGGCGTGGTGACGTTCGGAGGCACGGTCGGGAGTCTGACGAACCCTCTTGCAAGCCTGACGGTCCTCAACGCGAGCCTTACACGGCTGAACGGTGACGTTTCGACCAACGCCGGCATCACGCTCGGTGCGACTGAATTGGACGGCAGCCCGATCATCGTCACGAGCCTGCTCGGCGGTGCGATCGGCTTCGGCCCGATCACGTCGCCCACGCCTCAGAGTCTGACGATCAACACCACCGGCATCCTGACCTTTGGCGGTCCGGTCGGAACGGCGGCGAACCCACTGGCGAGCCTGACCTCGACGGGCGCGGGCCTCACCAAACTGAACGGCGACGTATTCGCGAACGGTGCGATTGCCTTCGGTTCGACGGAACTGGATGCGAACGTCAAAGTCAAGAGCTTTGCAAGCACCATCGGTTTCGGGACGCTCACATCCCCGGTCGCTCATTCACTGATCGTTGAAACCCCGGTCGGTACGACATTCGGTGGCGGCGTGGGCAGCCTCGCCAACCCGCTGCTGTCGCTCGACGCAACCGGATCGGCGCTGACCAAGCTCAACGGCGATGTCTTCGCAAACACGTTCATCAGGTTCGCCGCCGTCGAACTCGATAACAGCAGCCTGATCAAGAGCCTCCTGGGCGGACCGATCGACTTCGGAACGATCACTTCGCCGGCTCCTCAGAGTCTCACGGTCGACACCACCGGCATCGTGACTTTCGGTGGCACCGTCGGCAGCCTGGCCAACCCGCTCGCCAGTCTGACGATCCTGAACGCAAGCCTGACCAGGCTGAACGGGGACGTGACGACGAACGCCGGCATCAGCTTCGGGGCGACCGAACTGGACGGCGGACCGATCATCATCACCAGCCTGCTCGGCGGCGCGATCGGGTTCGGCGCGATTACTTCTCCCACGCCGCAGAGCCTGACGGTGAATACCGCCGGCGTCGTCACCTTTGGCGGTCCGGTCGGCACGGCGGCCAACCCGCTGGCGAGTCTGACCTCGACGGGCGCCGGGCTCACGAAACTGAACGGAGACGTCTTTGCCAACGGAGCGATCGCGTTCGGAGCGACCGAACTCGACGCGAACGTCAAGGTCAAGAGCTTCGCCAGCACGATCGGCTTTGGCACGCTCACGTCGCCGGTCGCCCACTCGCTGATTGTCGAGACGCCGGTCAGCGCGACCTTCGGCGGCACGGTCGGCAGCCTGGCCAACCCGTTGCTTTCCCTCGACGCCACCGGCGCGCTTCTCACCCGGCTCAACGGCGATGTCTTCGCCAATAACTTCATCAAGTTCGCGGACACCGAACTGGACGCCGATGCGACGATTACCAGTGTGCTCGATCAGGCGATCGAGTTCGGAGCGATCACCAGTTCGCCGTCGCCCTGGGCGCTTGGGGTCCAGACCGGGGGCACCGCCACCTTCCACGGCCCGATTGGCACCTCCGCGAATCGCCTGGCCTCGGTGACCCGGACCGGCCTCGGCGGCATCACGATCCTGCAGGGCGACACGTTCACCACGGGCGGCCAGACGTACGCCGGCAACGTGATCTTCGACAAAGCATTCAACCCGCTCAGTCCGCAGTCGATCAACGCCGGCGGCCCGCTCTTCATCGGCGGCACCTCAACGCTCAACACCAATGTCGATGTGTTGACCAACGGCGCTACCTTCGCCCTCGCGGTCGACTCGGGAATCGGCGGGGCGAGAAGCTTGCACGTCACCAGCGCCGGCGCCGTTCTTTTCGGCGGCCCCATCGGATCTACGCTCGCGCTTGAGAACATCACGGTGGATGGCGGCGGCGTCACCACGCTGAACACCAAGGTCACGACAACCGCCGGCGGGCTGGCAAAGTTCGACAATGCGACCTTGCTTGGTTCTGATCTGGACCTGGCCGGCGGCACATTCCGCTTCGGCTCCACGCTCGACTCGGGCCCCGGCGGGCCGTTCGCGCTGCGGTCGGTCGGTTCGGGCACGGTCGAATTCGTTGGTGACGCCGGAGGGTTCTCGCTTCTCCGCAGCGTCGATACCCAGCTCGCCGCCGACACGCGCCTGCACGGTGCATTGAACGCCCGCGACGATATCAAGCTGAGCGAACTGCGTTTGCTCGGCGCCGGCCCCAAGTCCGTCGCCAGCACGACAAGCACGATCGACTTCTTTGGCAAGGTCGCGGCCGACTCGGCCAGCGCGTTCACGGTCGCGGCACCCGGAAAGGTCGAGTTCCATCAGGAAGTCGGCTCCGGCATCCTGGGGCTTGGTGCGCTCGGCACCCTCGTCCGGACCGGACCAGGGCTCACCGTTCTCGACGGCAATGCGACCACCAGCGGCGGGCAGTCGTATTCCGCGGACCTCGACCTCAACGGAAGCCTCACCCTGACCTACGGGTTAGGCCTCACCGTCTTCGGCACGACTCGGATGTTTGGCCCCACCACGCTCAATGGTGCGGGCGTCACCACTTTCTACGGCTCGGTTGATTCGGCGGGCGGCCCCAAGAGCCTGCTGATGAACAACGCCGGGCTGGGAATCTTCGTGAACGGGCTCGGATCCGGCGGCGCGCTCTCGGCTCTTACGGTCAACGGAGTCGGCACGACCCAGTTCACCGGAGATGTTCGGCTCATCCCCGGCGGCGTGATGACGGTGAACCAGGCGGCGGAGGTCCGCGGCCCCACCGATATCCGCGCGGGCACGATCAACTTCAACTCCACGCTCGACGCCGCGGCGTTCGCGATCAATCCGACGCTCTTCCTGATGGCCGACGCCGCCAACTTCGCCGGAAATGTCGGTATTCTCCGGCCTCTCCAGTCGCTCGACGCGAGCGGCGTGACCCTCTCCAGGGTCTACGGCGCCGTGACGACCTCCGGCGGCCAGGTCTGGAACACCCTGCTTCTGTCCGGTGTCCCCGGAATTCGAACCTTCAACGCATCGAGCGCCGTCTACGCGGGCGCGATCGACGCGGCGTCGAACTCGATCGCCATGTCGGTTGTTGCTCCCGGCCTGGTCGTCTTTGGCGGCCCGGTCGGCATGGGCGGGGCCGGCGGCGCGGCGCTCTCCTCGCTCTTCAGCGGCTCGAGCGCGACCGTTCTCGCGGGAGACGTACGCACCATCGGCGCCACGACCTTTGGCGGCGCGCTCGTCACCTTCGGCGTGCGCACCGTCAACACCTCCACGCTTACCGTGCTCGGCGCGACAGTGCTCGGAAACGACTTCACGGTCAACGGAGTCAACGCCCGATTCGCCGGCGCCGTTGATTCGCTGGCCGGTATGAATTCAAGCCTCCTCGCCAACGTGTCGGGCGAAACCCGCTTCGAGAACGGCGTCGGCCAGAACGCCCCGCTCCGCAACGTGCGGAGCAATGCCTTTACCAATCTCCTCCGCGGCAGCCTGACCACGATCGCCTCCGGGCAGTCCTGGTTCACCGGGGAATTGCGGATCGATTCGGCCCCGACCGGATTGACCACGATCGATTCGGGCATGATCTTTGTCGGACGCGATATCTTCACCGACGCCGCGGCCGCCGGCCCGGCCAATCTCACCCTTCTGGGCAGAGCAGTCCCGACCATCACCACGGCCCCCATCCGCATCGGGGGCAACATCGGCGCATCGAGCCTCGGCGGCGCGCCGTCTCAGGCGTTCGGCAACCTGGTGCTCGGCGGCACGATCGGTCTGCCCCAGGTTTCCTCCATCGTGATGGCAAGGACCTTCGATTCCCTCGGACGCATCGTGGCGGCCGGCGTCTCTCCCTCCGACTCTTACGTCATCCTCGCCAATTCGATCGCGATGTCGCCCGGCCAGAAGCTGACGGTTCTTGGTTCGCTGACGATGACCGGCACGCAGTCGGTGCTGATCGGCGATATCACCACGCTTGGCGATATGAACGTCAACAGCGCGAACATCACGATCCAGAGCCGCTCGCCCTTCAGCGTCCTCGACAACACGGGCAATCCGATCGTCGACATCGGGACGGACCTGGTCGCCGGCGGCGCGATCCACTTCAGCCGTGCGCCGATCGTCCCACCGGGCGCGGGCACGTTCAGCTACTCGGCGATCGCCGGCCCGGACCCGACGCTGCAGAACTTCAGCTTCCGTCAGTATCCCTACGCGATCACGGTCAACAATTTCCGCGACATGCGCCCGGGCAGCACGCTCGGCCCGAATTTCCTGCTCTCGCTCGACTTCGCGTCCCTGGGCCCAACTTCGACAAACGTCGCCGACACCAAGGTCGTCCAGCCTCCGCGCCTCGGCGAGGTGCAGCGCGTCCGCCAGGCCGTCGCGGTTGATCCGGCCGACGTCGAACTCCTGCGGGAGCTTGGCCTGACCGTCAAGGCGGCCTCGCCGCAGGAGATCGTCCAGTCGTTCATCGGGTACAGCTACTACCAGAACGTCCCGAAGATCCCCGACCCCAATATCGAGAACGGCGACTACGTCGTGACGGCCGACCGGCTTTGGATGAAAGCGGTCAGCGATCTCGTGAAGTCGTACCGGTCCGAAATGCAGCGCATGGTCCCCGACGGGGCCGGAAAGCTCGCCCCGCAATCCCGCTCGGCCGAGATCCAGCAGCTGTTCACTGACTCCTGGGACCGCTTCGCCGCCGGCAAGCCCGCTTCGAACGCCCCGGAGGCAGAACTCGCCGAGTACCAGTCGTATGTGCTGACGCACCCCGAGGAACTGGCGACGAGGGAAGAACTCGCACGGGTCGATCACGTCCTCCGCAAACTCCAGAACCTGGGCCTGACCCGAATGGAAGCCAGCATCCCCGAGGAGAGGATTCTTGAGATGATCCGCCCCTCGGCGCTGACGACCGACGACATGCGCCAGGTGCTTGGGGCAGTCCGTGCCGCGGACGTTCCGCTTGGCACGCCCGATCCGACCGGCCGGCCGGCCCCTCAAACGCCGCCGCCGGTTGCCGAGAGGGCGACGCCTCTCTTCGAAGTCTCGAAGCGCTGAACAGGCCGCCTTTATTCGGCTGGCGAGGGCGAAAGACGGGGCCTACGGCGTTTGCTACCGGTTCTCGGGGCTGATCGCCACCGGGCGCGGGGTTGCAACCGGCCTGGCTGCTTCGGTCCGACCCTGTCCGTACTTCGCGGCGATCGTTGTCTGATTCATCAGCAGATTGGCCCCGATCGCCAGCGCCACGACGCCGCCCGCGGAAATCAGGCCGGCGATGCGGCGCGACACGAACGGATTCTCGACGGCTTCGACGGCACGCGGGCCGGGCGCCTCGAGCAGCGGCATAGCCACCAGGCGCAGGTAGTAGAACGCCGCGATCGCCGAATTGACGCCCAGCACGATCACCAGCGGGATCTCGCCCGCAGCGATCCCGCTTGTAAACAGCGGCAGCTTCGCAAAGAACCCCAGCAACGGGGGCATGCCCAGGAGGCTCAGGGCGCACAGCACCATCGTCCAGCCCGGCACCGGGTGCGTGCGGCAGAGGCCACGCAGGTCCTCGAAGCTGTCGAGTTCCACCGGCTCGTCTCCATCGCCCGGCTTCTCGACCGAGGCGAGGGCCGCGAAGGCGCCCAGGTTCATGACGCCGTAGGCGAGCAGGTAGAACAGCACGGCCGAGATGCCGCTCTGGGTGAAGGAACCATCGCCGGGGCCGGCGATGACGCCGACGAGCATGTAGCCCGAGTGCGCAATCGAGGAGTACGCGAGCGTCCGCTTGGCGCTCGACTGGAGAACGGCCAGCACGTTGCCGACGGTCATCGTCAGCGCCGCGATGACCCAGAGCAGCAGCCTCAGAGTGTCCGGCAGCGACGAACCGGCGGGTCCGTAGGTCCAGCCGACCGTTCCGACGAGCAGCAGGATCGCGAGGAAACCGGCCGTCTTGGGCACGAACGCCAGCATCGCCGTGACGCTCGACGACGCGCCCTGATAAACGTCGGCCGTGTAAAAGTGCATTGGGACCGCGGCGATCTTGAAGCACAATCCCAGCAGGCTCAGGATGAGCCCGGTCATCGCGAGTGACGAGACGCCGCCGGTGACGAACGCTCCGTGGATGCGCTCTAGATTCGTCGTCCCCGTGGCCCCGTAGACCAGCGTGAAGCCGTACAGGAAGATCGCCGCGCCCAGCGCGCCGAGGAAGAAGTACTTGACGCCGGCTTCCTGGGCCCGGTGCCGCGAGGAGCTGATGGAGACCATGATGTACGTGGGCAGGCTGGTCAGTTCGAGCGCCAGGAACAGCCAGATCAGGTCGTCGGCATCCGCGACCAGCAGAAGGCCCGTGATGGAAAACAGGAAGAAGGAATAGAACTCGGCGCGGTTCGAACGCAGCGGGTTGAATGCGATCCCGCGTCGGGAGATGCGATTCTCCTCCGCCCGGTCGACCGTCCCCGCGAGCAGAGGCAGGAGCATCAGCGCCACGATGCAGATCAGGCACTTCGCGAAGGGGACCATCATCGCCAGGTATGTCTGGGCGTGGGCCGGGTCGGGCGCCGGAGCGCCGGGGCTGCCGGGCGTGGTCTTCGCCGCGAGCACGCCGGCGACGACAAGCCCGATCGAGCAGACCCATGCCGAGGCCGTGCGGGTTGAGTAGCGCCGCGAGAGTCCGATCACCATGACCACGCACGTCGTGACGAACAACGCGATCTCGGGCCAGAGAAAAGCGATGCGTCCGATCATTGCGAGACCTCCCGGCGCGAACCGACCGACGGATCCGCGCTCGCGGCGGCCGAGGCCGGGCCCGTTCGCGTGCCGCCCGGAGGCGTCTCGCGCACGATCTGCACATAGGCCACCGTCGAATTAACCGGACCCTTTAACGCGTCGATCAGCGTCGAGGGAAAAACCCCGAAGATCAGGCACGCCACCGCGAGCGGCATCAGCGCCGTGATCTCGCGGGCGGTCAGATCGGCCGGCAGTTGCCCGTGCTCGTCGTCGTGCGTGTGCTCTGCGTGCGAATCGTGCCCGCCCGGTTCGCGGAGCGGGCCGAAGACCACCTTGCCGACCATGATGAGCAGGTACATCGCCGCGACGATCACGCCCAAACCCGCGATGAGGGCGTACCAGGGGCCGAGATTGCCCGGCGTCGCGCCCGGCACCGGCGTCCCGGCGCTTCCCCAGATTCCCTTGCCCCACAAGTCGCTCGCCTGGAACGTGCCGAAGATGCAAAGGAATTCGCTGACAAAGCCGTTCAGGCCCGGCAGGCCGACCGAAGCCATCACGAAGAAGACCATGAACGTCGCCCAGACGGGCATCTTGGAAGCCAGCCCGCCGACTTCCTTCATGGAGCGGGTGTGGTATCGCTCGTACATGAAGCCAACGCAGAGGAAGAGCGCGCCGGTCGAAAGGCCGTGGTTGATCATGTAGAGGATGGAGCCCTGCAGGCCCGCGGTGTTCAGTGCCGCAAGCCCAAGGATGCAGAAGCCCAGGTGCGCCACCGACGAATAGGCGACCAGCTTCTTCATATCCGTCTGCACCCAGCAGATCAGGCCGCCATAGAGAATCCCGATGATGCAGAGCACGGCAATGAACGGCGCGTAGTGGATGAATGCGTCGGTGCAGTACGGCAACGCAAACCGGAAGATGCCGTAGGTGCCGAGCTTGAGCAGCACGCCGGCCAGGATCACCGATCCGGCGGTGGGGGCCTCGGTGTGCGCCAGGGGCAGCCAGGTGTGCACCGGGAAGAGCGGCACCTTGACCGCGAAGCCCGCCATCAGCGCCAGCAGCACCATCGACTGCTGGGCAAGGTTCAGGTGCTCCGACGCCGCGATCTGGAGCGTCGCGATGTCGAACGTCCAGGTGCCGGCGCCGTCGAACGCATCGGCCGCCAAGCCGGCGTTGATCCAAGCGACGTACACGAAGCCCGCCAGGGCGATGACCGATCCCGTGAACGTGTACAGGAAGAACGTCGTCGCGGCGCGCTTGCGGTTGGTCGAGCCGTACAGGCTGATCAGGACGTACATCGGGATCAGCGTGAACTCAAAGCACACATAGAAGAAGATCAGGTCGCGGGCGATGAAGACGCCCACCATTGCCGCCTGGAGCGCCAGCAGCCACGCGTAGTACGTCCTTACCCGGTCCGTGATCGCCGTCCAGGAGGCGAGCACGCAGATCGGTCCGAGCAGCGCCGCCAGTGCCGCCAGCAGCATCGAGACCGAATCGGCTCCCATGGAGAGCGAAATCCCGAGCGAGGGCAGCCACTGGACCTTGTTCGGGAACTGGAATTCCCCGCTCTTGGTCCAGTCAAACTGAAAGAGCGAATACGCAGTCAATGCCAGCGCGACGAGCGTGCCCAGAAGCGCCGTCGCCCGGGCCCGCTTCTCGGGCGAGAACGCGACCACCAGCGCAAACGCCACCGGCACAAGAACCAGGAGCGCCAGCATCCAGGTGTGCATCACGCTTTGGCTCGCCACGCCGCTCACGGCATCGGCGACAGGGGCGGAGGTTGGGGTTTCGGTGCTCTGCATCAAGCGCGAGACTCCGG
The DNA here is from genome assembly GCA_044221315.1 of Phycisphaerales bacterium. GTDB lineage: Bacteria > Planctomycetota > Phycisphaerae > Phycisphaerales > UBA1924 > JAFEBO01. The sequence continues at coordinate 46,236 of JBGAPK010000005.1, forward strand.
GATTCAGGCTCGGTCAGCGAAGCGTGAGAATGAAGACGATGAAGAGCAGGAGGGCGACGCCCGCCGCCATTCCTGCGGCGTACCCATGCAGTTCGCCCGACTGCGTGGGCCGGATCAGCCCGCCGATCCAGCGCGGGATCGCGCCCACCAGGCGCACGAGCCCGTCCACGATTAACTTGTCGAACAGGTGGAAGATGTGCGCCAGGACCAGCAGGGGTGTGCGGATCGCGAGGTTGTAGAACTCGTCCACATACCACTTGTGCTGCGCCCAGCGCGGGATCGGCCCCATCAGCGGCACGAGGCGGTCGGCTTTCGATGTCGCGGCCGTTGTGCGCCCGGCGTAGTGCAATACGAACGCCGCCCCGATGCCCAGGAACCCGACGATCCCCGACACATAGAACATCACGTCGTGCGGGTTCTGCCCGAAGAACGTGCCGGCGTGGGCATGCGCTCCGGCCTCTTCCGCGATCGCCGTCGGCACGAACGAGGGAATCACCTCGGCCGCGCCGTGCGAATCCGGCCCTTCGTGCCCGCCCTCGGCCGACTCGTGGTGGCCGAACGGTGTCTCGAACGCGGCAGTCGATTTCATCACCATCCCGGGGACGAATCCGCCGTGCGCGTCCGACTTCATGAAGTAGAGCCCGCTCGCGGCCAGCGAGAGGACGCTCAGGGTGAGGAGAACCGTGTTGATCGCCCAACCCGGAGCGTGCGGGTGGAAGTGACCGCCGTGCCCGTGCTCGTGGTCGGTGTGATCGTCCTGGATGTGGTTGTGGTCGTCGTGGCCCGCGGCGTGCTCAGCATGGTCATCATGGGCCGAGTGCAGCTCGTCGCCCGGCTCATAGTGGAGCGGCCCGACGATCACGCGGAAGAAGACCCGGAAGGTGTAGTACGCGGTCAGGCCCGCAGTGATGAGCAGAATCCAGCCGATCGGAGCCATTGTCGGCGTCATGAACGCCTCGGCGATCAGCATGTCCTTGCTGAAAAAGCCCGAGGTGAAGGGGAAGCCCGAGAGGTTCAGGCACCCGACGAGCATCCCGAACGACACGATGCCCCAGCCCTGCAGTCTCCGCAGGCCGCTCAACTTCCTCAGGTCGAGCTGCCCGGCGAAGCCGTGCATGATCGCGCCGCAGGACAGGAACAGCAGCGCCTTGAAGAACGCGTGCGTCACAACGTGGAAGACCGCTCCCGCGCTCGTCAGGACGCCAAGCCCCGCGAACATGTACCCGAGCTGGCTCACGGTCGAATACGCCATGATCCGCTTGATGTCGAACTGGGCCATGCCGATCGTCGCGGCCAGCAGCGCCGTCAGCGCCCCGATCCACGCCACCAGCGGCAGGGCATATTCGCTCAGCAGGAAGAGCGGGTACATGCGGGCCACGAGGTACACACCCGCCGTCACCATCGTCGCGGCATGGATCAGCGCCGAGACCGGAGTCGGGCCTTCCATCGCGTCCGGCAGCCAGACATACAGCGGCAACTGCGCCGACTTGCCGAACGCGCCGATCGCCAGCAGGACCGGGATCAGCTGAACAGTGAACGGGATTTCGGTGTACTTCCCGGCCTTTGCCGCCTCGATGTACGGCTGGGCCTGCGCGAAGATGTCACGGAATTCGATGCTGCCGAAATGCACAAAGGTCAGCATCATGCCCATCAGCAGACCGAGGTCGCCGATGCGGTTCATGATGAACGCCTTCTTGGCCGCCTCGACCGCCGAGGGCTTCTTGTAGAAGTAGCCGATCAGGAGGTACGAGCAGAGCCCCACGCCCTCCCAGCCCAGGAAGAGCAGCAGCAGGTTGTCGCCCATCACCAGGCTCGACATGCTGAACACGAACAGGTTGAACGCCGCGAAGAAGCGGCAGTAACCCGTGCCGACATCGTGGCTCATGTACTCGCTGGCGTAGAGAGCGATCAGCGTCGCCAATCCCGTTACGAACAGCATCCACACGATCGTGAGCGAATCGATGTAAAGCGAGAAGTTCCCGATCAGGCGCTGCCCCGGCCCCTCGCCCCACGAGAGATTGATCCACTCAAAGCCCGACGTAATTACGGCATGCCCGGAGTCGTTCAGGAACAGGTTGACCGTGACCGCGAACGCGCCGGCGAGGCAGGCCACCGTCAAATACGCCGGTGCCTTGCTCTTCACCCGAAGAATTGCGCTGAGCGTGCAGATCACAACGCCCAGAATCGGCAGCCCCAGAATCAGCAACGCCTCCCAGGGGCCCGGCAGAATTGGCACCAGAGCGGGCGACCCGGACGCGGCGCTGGCGAGAATCGGCATGGAAGCGAACGCCATCAATTATCCCTTCATCTCCGACCATTCCTCGGCGTCCAGGCTCTCACGCTTGCGGAACAGAAGCACGACCAGCGCCAGGGCCATCGCGGCCTCCGCTGCCGCCACCGTCACGATGAAGATCACGAAGCTCTGTCCGGTCATATTCATGTGGAACCGGCTGAACGCGACCAGCGCGATCCCCGCCGCCTGGAACATCAGTTCCGTGCACAGGAACATGATGATCAGATTCCGGCGCGTCAGGAATCCGATGAGCCCCAGGGAGAACATCACCCCCGAGATGAACAAATAGTGCGCGAGCGTGATCTCCGACATCGCCGCCGGATAACCAGCCTGCGCCAGAACAGTCAGCCCGCTCATGGGTTGATCTCCGGTGACTGCGCGACCTCGGCCGCCATGCTCTGCACGCGCCGTTCCTTCGCGTCCTCGTCCATCTGCACCTGCCGGCGGCTCAGCACCACGGCCCCGAGCATCGCCATCAGCAGGATGACGCCCGCGATCTCGATCGAGCCCGGATGATCCCGCAGAAGATTGAACCCCACCATCTCGACGTTCGATGTCGCAAGATCCGCCGGGTACTCCACCATCTCCGTGCGCCCGTCGGCCGTGCGGACCTCGACCGTCCGCTTTGCGAAATCGACCTTTGCTTCGCCCTGATCATTGAAAACGACCTTTGCACCCGCCGGGAGCTTTCCCGAGTCGGTCAGGGCCGCCTCGATCTTCCGTGGCATCTCGGCGAGCAGCGATTCGCCCGTCGGGCTCTTGACCGCCGGGAGTTCGGCCGCGCCGCGGAACAGCAGCGTCGTCAGCACCGCGAGAAGCACAAAGCCCGCGGCAGTCGCCACCACGGGCTCCCGCGCCTGGGTGTCGTATTCCGCAAGAACGTTCTCAAGGTCGTCCGTCGGCGCCTGCGTCGCAAGCATGATGACAAACAGATACGTGATGAGGATCGCGCCCGCGTAGACGATCACCAGCGCGAAGGCCATGAACTCCGCCGAGAGGATCAGGAACAGCCCGGCAGTCGCCAGCACGCTCAGGACGAAATACATCGCCGCGTAGACCGGCTTGGGGTGCATGATGACGCGAAGCGCCGATCCGATCGCCACCACCCCGAAGACATAGAAATAGATAGAGGGAGAGTTCCCAAGCCCGAACATCCCGGACGCTTTGAAGCCCATCGCGATCAGAACGATGCCGCCGGCCATGAGCGCCAGAAGTGCGCCCAGGATCTGCGGGTTCTTCCCTTCCCGCCGGGGCAACGCGAGCCCCACGCCGATTGCGCCGATGCCGCACGCCGCGTAAAGAGCCAGTGGGTTGATGATTTGATCCAACGCCGACCCCTCGGGCCAGGCCCATGAGAGCCAGAGACGAAAAGAACGCGGCCTTCGCTCGCCCGCGACCGCGTTCTGCCGAACAAACCCCGCCAGAAGCGGGACCCCCAACCCGGTCGCCCCGTTCGGGCGTGGGCACAGGATAGTGGGAGCCAGCATGGTCTTCAACCCGCTCCGGCCGACACTTCCTTGGCCGGGAAAGACGCCGGCGGACCGCTCGCCGGGGCGCACGGCGCGAGTACGCTTGGCGCGTGAGCCGCGACTCCAGCATCACCGCTTCCCGACCGATCCTGCGAGCCCCGGCACGCGGCTGGTGGGTCGCCCTTCCCAACATCCTGACCCTGCTGCGCTTGCTGCTGGCCGTAGGCCTGATCGCCCTGCTCTCCCTCTTCCGCTATCCAAAGCCCGATGCGAGTTTCTCGCCTCCGACCTTGGCGATGCTCTCCGCCTGTGTTCTTTTTTCTCTGGGTGCCCTGACCGATCTGCTCGACGGGCTGCTCGCCCGGCGCTGGGGAGTCATCAGCAAATTCGGCCGGATTATGGATCCCTTCGCCGACAAATTGCTCGTCGTTGGCGCCTTCGCGATGATGGCGGGTCCCGCCTTCGACTGCCAGCTTCCGAGCGGCAAGGCGCTCCAGGTCAGCGGCGTCGTTCCCTGGATGGCGATCGTCATCCTTTCCCGAGAGTTGCTCGTCACCATCATCCGCGCTGTGCTCGAGAGCCGCGGGATCGACTTCTCCGCCACGCTCAGCGGCAAGGCGAAGATGGCCGTTCAATGCGGCTGCGTTATTGCCGTTTTGCTGATCCTCGCCTTCGCCAGTCCCATGCCGGGAATGCCCGGCCGAAAGATGATCGACGCCCTGGTCTGGACCGCCGTCATTGTGACCGCTCTTTCGATTGTCCCCTACGCCATTCGTGCCATGCAGGCCGGCACCGCCACCCACGAGACCTGATGGACAAGCGACTCCTCTGGATCACCACCTTCGGCCTCGGACACATGCGCTTTGCCAGCGGCACATGGGGCTCGCTGCCCACCGTGGCTCTCGCCGCATTACTGATTCTCTCCGGCTTCGGACCTGTTCAAAGTCCCGTGCTGTTCAACGGCGTTCTTCTGGTTTGGATGCTGCTCTTCTGCGTCGGCTGTCTCGCTCAGGGCGGGGCCGCCGAACGGGCCTTCGGAAAGAAAGACCCTTCGCAGGCGGTTGCCGATGAGACCGCCGGGCAGGCGCTCCCCCTTCTGCTGCTGCCCGCCGCCTGTTTTCAATCATGGCAGGTCGCCGCCGCGACAATCGCGGGCGCGTTTGTTCTTTTTCGGATCTTCGATATCCTCAAGCTCTGGCCCGCGAATTCGCTGCAGCGCCTTCCGGGTGGTCTTGGAATCTTGGTCGATGATCTCGTCGCCGGGCTTCAGGCGATGCTCGTCGTCCAAGCCGTGACGAGAATCCTGCTTCCCTGATTTCCCAAGGAACAAACCATGGGATGCTTCATTGTTCTGCTCGCCCTGTTTCTGCCTCGCGTCACGCTTTTTTGCCTCTGGCTTTTCGGCGATTACCTTCAGAGGGCCTTCCCGGGACAGATTCTGCTGCCCCTCATGGGCTTCTTCTTCCTGCCCTACACGACACTCGCGTGGGCTTATGCCAATCTGCACGGCGGCGTCAGCGGCGGGAATGAAGTCCTTGTGATCATCGGTGCACTTTTCGATATCTGCAGCCTCGGCGGATCGACACACCAGACGCGTCGCCGCAGCATGGCCCGGGGCTAAACCTTCCGGTCGAGCAGCCGATACTGGACCGCCTCTCCCACGTGTTCGGAAGTAACCGCCTCCGAACCCGCGAGATCCGCGATCGTCCGCGAAATCCGGCGCAGCTTGTCGTACGCCCGAGCCGAGAGCCCCATCTCGTTCATCGCCTGCCCGAGCATCGTGAGCGCGTTCTCGTCGAGCCCCGCCATCTGGTCCAGCTTCTTTCCGCTCAGGCGGGCATTCGGAGTGTCGCCCTGCCTTTTGCGCTGGCGCTCACGCGCTGTCGCCACTTGGTCCCGCATCTGCGCCGTGGTCGTGCCGCTCACCTGCTCATCGCGCCGTGACAGTTCCCGGAACGGCACGGCCGGCGCCTCGATGTGGATGTCGATCCGGTCGAGCAGCGGGCCGCTCAATTTCGCCAGGTACCGCTCCATTTCGATCCGCCCGACCTCTCCCGGTGCGACATCCCCCCGCGGCGTCGGGTTCATCGCCGCGACCAGCATGAAGTTGGCCGGGAATCGCACCGCGCTGTGCGAGCGGGCAATCGTGACGACATGGTCCTCCATCGGCTGGCGCAGCGTTTCCAGCACGTCGCGCGGAAACTCCGGCAGTTCATCGAGGAACAGCACCCCGTGATGGGCCAAGCTGATCTCCCCCGGCCTTGGGATCATTCCGCCCCCGACAATCGCGGCCCCGCTGGCGGTGTGGTGGGGGGTCCGAACCGGGCGTGTCGTGATCAGCCCCTGCCCCGGAGCGAGCTGACCCGCCGCGGAATAGATCCGCGTGACTTGAATCGCTTCTTCCGGGGTCAGCGCCGGCAGAACTCCCGGCAATGCCTTGGCCATCATGGTCTTTCCCGTCCCTGCCGGCCCGAGCATGACGATGTTGTGCCCGCCGGCCGCCGCGACGACAATTGCTCGTTTGACCGTTTCCTGGCCCTTGATCTCCCCAAAGTCGATCGGCGCCGTTGCCTGCCTCAGCAATTGGCCCACGTCGGGCGCCGGAAACGGGCACGCTTCAAGGTGCCCCGTCATCAGCCCGACAACCTCGGCCAATGAGCGGGCTCCAAGTACAGAAACCCCCTCAACGACTGCCGCTTCCGCCGCGTTGTCGTACGGGATCACAACGCCCTCGCATCCCTTGGCCTTCGCCAAGGCCGCCAGCGCGATCGCTCCCTTGATCGGGCGCAGCCGCCCATCCAGCGCCAATTCCCCCGCGAACAGGAACCGCCGATGATCGATCCCCGCGACCTCGGCAACCGCGGCGCCCTGCTTCGAACGCTTTGTCCCCGCGCCTGTCGGCCCCGCGACCGGCACGCCGATCCCCTGCACCAGCAGAGCGCCGACCGCGATCGGCAGGTCATACACCGGCCCCTCTTTGCGGACGTCGGCGGGTGCAAGGTTGATGATCGTCCGTCCGGAGGGAAAGAAGTAGCCGCTGTTGGTCAGCGCACTTCGAACACGCTCGAGCGATTCCTTCACGGCCGCATCGGGCAGACCGACAATGGTCGAGAACGGCTTTTGGTCTTCGCCGATCTCGGAGAAATCGACCTCGACCTCGCAGGGGAGCGCGTCGATGCCCTGAAGCAATGACGATTGCACGCGTGCCAGCATGATCGCCGAGTGTACCGAACAGGATGCGAGCAGGAGCGTCGCCCATCTCAAGAACCAGATTCCTGTTTGTACACCGGCTTCATTTGAATTCCCGGACTCGAATCAAACCGGACGGACCGCGGTCACGCACGTCCACCGGTCCTTCCATCCAAACAAACCAATAATTTCCACAAACCCAACAAAAACAGGTGGTTGGGATCGAAAAAAGTGCAAAAACCGTGAATTTGGTATTTGTCCAATCGATTGTTTGAGATAGGCTGCAACTTGGTTTGGTGGAGAGAGCGACAGTCTCGCGCGGTTCCGCCGGCGCATTCCGCAGCCGGCCGAACGAATACACGCGCCGTCCGACCTCTTTCTGGCAAGCCGTCGTTCATTGGCCGCTGATTCGCCGTGAATCCGCGGGGTGAGCCAATTTTTCCGGATTCTGAAGGAGAGACAAGATGACGAAGTTGATTGCGGCAGCCGCCATCCTGGCCATCGCCAGCGGCGCGAGTGCGACGTTGTTGTTCGACAACATCACGAACCAGCAGGCCGCCGGCGGCCTCGCGTCCACTTCTTCGACCCCCAACACGTTCATGGGCGGGGGGTACAACCTCATCGCCGGCGCGACGAAGATCACCGGCTTTGACATCTATCCCGTCAACACCACCGGCACGAACTTCAACGCCATCCGGATCAACATCTGGGTCTGGGGCACGGTGAACATGGGCACGGTGAACGCGGGTTCTCCCGCCTTCTCGAATCTGCTCGGCCAGTACACGCTCACCACAACCGGCACGTTCACGACCGGCTTTTACTACCCCTTCGAGGGTGTGCCGATCGGCGTCAACCCCGGCATCACGCTCGGCACGCCCCTGAGCATCCCGAACACCACCATCGGTATGACTTTCAACTACCAGGGCTCCACCAACGGCGGCGCCACCTACAGCAACATCAACAACCTGACCTCGCTCATCACCGGCAACGCGGCCAACGCCGTCGGCACCAACGTGTTCAACGGTTACTACCGCAACGCGGCCGGCGAGACGAACGGCAACTTCACTTCGACGCTTCGCTCGCTCGGCAACCTCACGAACCAGTCCGTCGGCGTTCGCATCTACGGCGATATTCCGGCCCCCGGTTCTCTGGCGCTCGTCGGCCTCGGCGGACTGATCGCCGGCCGTCGTCGCCGCTGATCCCCAACTGACCTGTTCAACTCCCAAGGAAAAGGGGCCTTTCGGGGCCCCTTTTTCATTGCGCCGTGCAGATTCATCTGCGAAACAGCCCAGAATCACGAAATCCAAACAAAATACAAACAACAAACAGAACTAGAACATGGGATCGGGCCAGTCAAGTTCATAAAATTTGGAAAAAAACATGCAATTCCGGGTGAATGCGGTTTGCGGCGGACCCTCTTGCGGGTATGCTCCGTCTTCGGATTCGGTGGAGAGAGACAAGATCCCGCTTCGTTCTGCCGCGATTTCCGCCGCGGCGCGAACACACAGAGCGGCACCTCTTCCCCGACACTCCGTGTCCCCGGCACAGGTTCATTGGGAGCCTGTGGGGTGGATGTGTTTGGAATTTGGGAGAGAGAAATGAAGAATTTCGTTTTCGCAGGCACCGCAATGATGGCGATCGCGGGATTGGCCCAGGCCGATTTCAGTGAAGGCTTTGAGGGCGCGGCTCCGGGCTGGCAGATCAAGAACGCGAGCGTTCCGCTCGGCTCCACGACTTGGAGCATCGCCTCCAACTCGACGCCCCCCCCGTTCCTTGCCCACGCCGGCACGCACTTCGCCCAGGCGAACTACAACGCCACCGGCAGCGTCGGAACGATCAGCTGCTGGCTCTTCTCGCCCGTTGACACGATCAGCAACGGCGACAAGTTCAGCTTCTGGACCCGCACGGTCTCTGGCAGTATCTATCCGGACCGCATCAAGGTCCGCCTGAGCAGCAACGGCGCGAGCACGGACACGGGCGCGGGCGCGAACGGCGTGGGCGATTTCGGCAACCTGCTGCTGGACCTGAATCCGACGTACGACGTCGGCGGCTACCCCGAGGATTGGACGCAGTACACGCTGACCGTCAGCGGCCTCTCGGGCACGGTTTCCGGTCGCTTCGCCATTCAGTACTACGTTGAGAACGGCGGCGGTCTTGGTGACAACTCGAACTACATCGGTGTGGACGATGTGGACTTCAAGCACATCCCCACCCCCGGCGCTCTCGCGATGCTCGGACTCGGCGGCTTGGTCGCCGGCCGTCGCCGTCGCTGAACGCTTGGTTCGAATGCTTGATATTTGGCAGGGATCGGCGAAGGCCGGTCCCTGTTTTTTTTGGCCTCGCGCATGCGTGCCGGCACGAAACAACATTTGCCGGCGACCTCGTTTGCTTCCGCGTACTCCGCGAAGTTGGCCCGTGGACTTCAACTCAGACCGATACCGCCATGCGCCCAGTCACGCACCGTTCGATCGTCTGGGCTGCTCGGTCCATCATCGGGGCGTCGACGTCGAGGTGCGTCACGCACCGGATCCGGCGCGGAGCCGTCGCCAGCATCAGCACGTTCTGGGCCTTGAGTTTGTCTGAGAGCTGCTGCGCCGTCAAGGGGACATCCTGAGCAATATCGAAGTACAGGATGTTGGTCTCGACCGGAGCGAGCGCGATCGAGAGTCCGGGGATATTCGCGATCTGCTCCGCCAGCTTCTTGGCGTTGGCGTGATCCTCGGCCAGCCTTTGGACATGGTTTTCCATGGCGTACAGCGCCGCCGCGGCCAGCAATCCCACCTGACGCACCATGCCGCCGAACATCTTCTTGAATCGCTGCACCCGCAGGATCATCTCGGGCTCGCCCGCGACCGCCGAGCCGACCGGCGCTCCCAGACCCTTGGAAAAACAGCACGAAATCGTGTCGAAGTGCCGGGCATAGTCCTTCATGGGAACGCCGGTGGCGACATGAGCGTTCCAGAGGCGGGCCCCGTCGAGGTGCAGGCGGAGCTTGTGCTTGCGTGCCTCGGCCGTCACCCGCTGGATCTGCTCGAGGGGCCAAACTGTGCCGCCGCCCCGGTTGTGCGTGTTCTCGATGGTGAGCAGGCGGGAGTGGGGGAAGTGGTACGCATCCTGACGCACCAGAGGGGTAACGTCCGCCACGTCGAACAGCCCGCGCGGATTGGCGATCGTGCGGATCATGACTCCCGACAACGCCGCCGGCGCGCCCGTCTCGTAGTGGATGATGTGCGCGCCGTCCGAACAGATCACCTCGTCGCCCGGCTCGGTGTGGGCGCGGATGGATGTCTGGTTCGCCATCGTTCCCGTGGGCACAAAGCACGCCGCGGGCTTGCCGAGCAGGGCCGCAAACTTCTCCTCGAGTTTCCTGACAGTCGGGTCATCCCCCAGCACCTCGTCGCCGACCTCGGCATTGGCGATCACGCGCCTCATCTCGGGCGTGGGCTTGGTGACGGTGTCTGAACGCAGATCGATGATGGTGTTGTTCACGTCAACATGCTATCGGGGGCTGTTTCACCGTTCATGGTTGCGGGTAGTGGAAATTCACCAAAAACTCAGAACCTTGTTTCCCAATGAGTTTCCAATGGACATCGCGGCTTCCCACTACCCGGCCCTTTACGCGGGCTACGGAGCGGCCGTGGGGGCGACGGTCCTGCTCTCGCTTTTCGTCGCCCCGCGTGCCAACCCCAAAGACGGGGGCGCTTCCGCCAACCCGGCCCGGGCTTTGTGGCCCGCCGTTGGCATGCCCGCCTTCGCACGCCCATGGCTCGAGTTTCTCCTCGCTCTCCTTAGCGTCGGCGCGGTACTGGCCGTTGGCCAGCTCTACATGCGTGGAATCCGCCTTCCGACAGACGGCCGCCTTGGCTGGCTGATGGAATCGATCAACCAGATCGTGATCTTCTCGCCCGTCCTCGTCGTCGCGGCACTCCGCAGGCACAGCCTCTCGACGTTCTTCGTCACGCTTGACCGTGCCTGGCTTCGTCTGCTGATCGGCATCAGCCTCGGTTTGGTCGCCGTTGTCGCATACAGCCTGACGCGTTTCGGCGTGCAAGGTCTGGGGCAAGTGCTCGATTCGATGGCCACGCTCGGGAGTGTGCCGCACGTAGTTCAAGTGCTCATGGAAGACCTGGTGATCGCCTGCCTGCTCGTGCGTCTGGGGAGTGCCGTCGGCTCGCTCCGTGTCGCCGGGCTGATTGTGATCGTGCTATTCGTTGCAGCGCACGTACCCGCCCTGATCGCCGGAGGCAAGTTCGACGGCGCCATACTGCTCGATCGGTTCGCGGACGTTGGCGTCGGGGCCATCGTGCTTGGCGGCCTGCTCCGGACGCGCGATCTCCTCTGGCTCTGGCCGCTCCATTCCTTGATGGACCTCACCCAGTTTGTGCCGACGATGTGATTCGGGTGCGAACGGATGTTCGGGATGTGCGCCCCCGGACACTCGCCTGCCCAAGTGCCGATTCCTGCCAAAGTGGCAAGCGGAATCGCGGCCCCTGCAAATCTGATGGAGAAGGCGCCTCAAAAACGCGGCTCGCGGGCACGTTACACCGGACCTTGCGAATGGCACGGTGGTTGCATTTTCCCTCCGCACGTGCCGGCGTGGGGCCGGGCGTGAGAAACAAAGGAGAACCATCCATGAACATCACTTTCCGTCGTCGTCCCAGCGAGTTGGCCCAGAACGGCGCGTGCGCCACGGGCCCGATCGGCCTGCCGCTGAGCCAGTTTTTCAATGACGCGTTCTTCGGCGATCCGTTCGGGGGCGTGCTGACGCCGCCAACGACCGCGATGCCGCTGGATGTGGCCGAGACCGAAACGGCGTTTATCGTCCGTGCCGATGTGCCCGGCTTCAGGAAGGACCAGGTCTCGATCGAGATTGAGAAGGGGGTCCTCACGCTGCGGGCCGAAGCGACGGAGGAGAAGACCGAGAGCGAGCCCGAGCATCGCTACCACCGGCGTGAGCGCCGGCTGGAGAGCGTGACGCGTCGGATCGCGCTCCCCGAAGGCGTGCAGGAAGACGGTATCACGGCCGATCTCGCCGATGGCGTGCTGAGCGTCACGCTGCCCAAGGCGCCGCAGGCCCAGCCCCGCAAGGTGACCATCAAGTAGGCCTCTCTGTTGATGATCGAGCCGCGCTCGCGCGAGCCCGGTGCCCTCCTCACCGGGCCGGTTTGCGCTACACACGCACGCGGTTCTCCAGCCCCCGGCGATCCTGCCGGGGGCTTCTTTTTCGTTGCCTTACGCGGACCGGGCCCGCGCCAGGCGTGCCCGGTCGCCCATCTGCCCGAGCAGTCGACGGAATCCCAGCGCTCCGACCGCCGCCATGCCCGCGCTCACCGCCAGCACCATTGCCGCGGCCGTGGCGCTGATGCCGAGATCGCCGACATGAAGCCCGCCCGCCACCGCGCCGTTGTAAAGACCAACGGCGAGAAACGGAGCCGCCAGCCCGCGTACGCCGTTCAGTGTCACATGCGATGCCATGTACTGGCTCGTGTGAGTGGGGGGCGCGAAGTCCACATGCCCGAGGTTCCACGCCAACGTGCCGCCGCCGTAGGCGATTCCCTGCAGCACCGCCGTGACGTACAGCAACTCGACCCGGTGCAGCAGCACGCCCAGGCACGCGACCGAGGCGGAGATCACGAAGATCCACGTCTGGCGCGCCCGGAACCGGACCACGTGCGACCGGTCGAGGTACCTTGCCCAGATTGGGATCGAGAGCGGCATGACGAGCGCCGTGATCGAGCTGGTGATCAGGATGCTCCGCAGGTAGCCGAGCTGGAACTGGTCCCGCAGAACGATCGTGAGCATCGGGCCAAGCAGCATGTTGCCCAGGCCCAGGATGAACATCCAGATCATGAACCGCGCCCACATCCCGTCCTTGCGCAGGACGCGAACGACCACCGCCGGACCATGCCAGGGCTTCATCAGCGGTGCCGCGGCCAATTCGGCCCTGCGCATGTGGCGTTCGCGCCGCACCCGCTGCCGGCGCGTTGCAACAAAGGCCCCGAGGCCCACCGCCGAGACTGCCAACACCAATGCCGTGTAGTAGTTCGGGTGCTGATTGAGAACAGTGCCCATCACGATGCCCACTATCCCGGCCATGATGTACTGCATGGTCTGGAAGTTGCCGACGGCCGAGGCGCGGATGCGCCCCGGGTAGTTGGAACGCCACACGGTGGGCCGGAGCGTGATGATCCCCGACCAGCAGATCCGCGCCAGCACCGCGAGCGTGACCATCGACACGATCCCCGGCAGGGAAACCGGCACGAACGCCATCAGCGCGATGAGGAGGATCACGGCCAGTTGCAGCAGATTGATGAGCGGGATCTTCGCCCGGCCATGGCTCAGCCCGGACCAGAAGAAACTCAGGATGTTCGCCAGGTCCGGTGCCGCGAAGAGCAGCGCGACGAAGAAGTTCAGCCGGTCCGGCTCTACCACGTTCTCGAACCGGCGCTTGGCGATGTTCGAGATCACGCCGCCCTCGACAATCCCGAGCGTGGCGGAAAAGCAGATCGTTGTGATCAGTTCGAGCGTGTAAGACCGACGGGCCATCTTCGGGAAGGCGCTCGGAAGAAATGTGCGAAGAAATGAAAAAACCAGGCCCATGCGTTCCGTGCGGCCAATCGCGACCGGTCGTCCGTGAGCGGGATGCTAGCCGCCGGGTCGGCGAGAATGCCCCGTTTCCTGCGCTCGATCGGCCCCGAACATCGGAGAAAACGACCTATTCTTGAGCCATGACCACCGCCGCCGCTTCACCCACGCCTTCCTCCCGCGAGCAGCCTTACGTGCTCGGAACGGGCAACGACGAGGCTTTCCGCCTGGGCCTGCAACACAGGCTCTGGAGCAACGCCGCGTTTGACCTCTGGCTCCGCGCGGGTCTCCAGCCGGGCATGCGAGTTCTGGATCTCGGCTGCGGTCCGGGGCACGCCACCCTCGACATCGCGCAGATCGTCGGGCAGCAGGGTCGTGTGGTCGGGGTGGACGAGTCGGCCGCGTTCCTGAAGCAGCTCGGCAACGAGGCCGAGGCACGGCGGTTCAGCAACATCGACCGAGTGCTGGGCGACGCCCAGAAGCTCGATCAATGCCTGCCCTCGCCCGCGACCGACGATTACTTCGACCTGGCATACACCCGCTGGGTATTCTGCTTCGTCGCGAGCCCCGACGAGATGGTCAAGGGCCTCCGGCGCGTACTGCGCCCCGGCGGCAAGCTTGTCGTCCAGGACTATTTCAACTACGAGTTCGGCATCACGCTGGCCCCGCGCAAGGAAGCCTTCACCAAGGCCATCAAGGCGGTTGGCCAGTCGTGGCGATCCCGCGGCGGCAACCCCGACATCATGGGCGAGCTCCCCCGCATCCTCAGGCACCACGGTTTCGAGATCGAACACATGGACGTCCAGCAGCGCATCGCCCGGCCCAACACCAGCATGTGGCACTGGCCCTGGACTTTCTTCAATTCGTTCCTCCCCAAGCTCGTCGAGAGCGGCTTTCTTACGCAGGCCGATTCCGACGCGGCACTCAGGGAGATCGCGGCCATCAGCAACGACGAGACCGCCTTCATGCTCCTGCCGCCGGTCTTTGAACTCATCGCCGTCAAGCAGTAAAACAACAACCCCCCGGCCGAACGGACCGGGGGGTTGCAGAAGAAACAGCCTTCCGACTGCCCGCGAGTTGTATTACGGGCAGAGAAGGTCGTTGTACGCCGCGGCGAAGATGACGAAATCGGTGTCGTCCACCTGGCGGTCGTCGTTCAGATCGGCCATGCACAGGCCGGGCAGATCGGCGCAGACCAGTTGGTCGTAAGCGCTGGCGAAGTTCACGAAGTCGGAGTCATCGACGAGCTGGTCGCTGTTGAGGTCGGCCGCGCAGGAGCGATTGGCCATGAGGGTGTGGTAGTCCTCGTCGAAGACCTTGCCGTTGCCGCTGACGTCGCCCTTGGCCCAGCCGGCGGGGCTGGCGAGCGAGCCGGTGTTGTAGTTCGCGGCCCATGTGTTGAAGTCGGTGATGTCGGTGCGTCGGCTGAGGTTCACGTCGCCGTAGCTGGTCTGGAGAGCCGTGAGAACCACATAGTCCACGTCGGCCTGGTTGATGACCAGGTCGCCGTTCATGTCGGCCGAGAGGTCAAAGTTGGCGGCCTTGGAAAGGTCGGTCCAGGAAGCCGCACCGGCGAAGGCCGGGTTGTTGAACTGCTGGTAGACGTAGTCGATATCGGCGGCGTTGATCACACCGTCGGCGCCGACCGGGGCCCAGCCGCGGGCGATGCCGGCCGCGCCCTTGACGTCGGCGCGGGAAGCGCCGCCGGTATACGAAGCCCCGCCGCCGGCGGTGGCGAGCGTGGTGTTGAAGAAGTTGATCCCCAGGCAGGTCGGGCAGCTGATATTCGCCTGCATGTCGATTTCCTGGAAGGCGACATCGCGACGCAGGGCGCCGCCCTGGATGAGCAGGCCGTCGGCAAAGTAGCGGATGTCCTTCTTGTCGAAGTTTCCGTCGCCGTTGAAGTCGCCCAGGACTTCGATGATCGCGTCGGTGCCCGGTGCGCCCGCGAGCGGGCCCGAGCCGGCCGGGGCCGACCAGACTGCGCCGCCGGCGCGCTGGTTGTAGGCCTTGATCATCTCGGCGATGTCGCCGAAATCACGCACGCCGTTGCCGCTGAAATCGCCGGCGAACTTGTTGCGGGTCGTGAGGCTGCTGTTGTAATTGACGTTCGAACCGCCCTGGCTGATGTAGTTCGCGCCGTTCGCAACGCCGTCGCTGTACACAACGCCCGTGGCGCGGGTGGGCACACGGCCGTTGGTGGTGGTGTTGAAGGAGTAGTAGATCGACGCACCAAGCACGTTGTTGGCTCTGAGGTAGTTCTGCAGCGCCTGGGAGAACCCCGGGGTGGGCACGAGAGTGGTGGGAATCGTCGGGCTGTGAGCGTTGTCGAGGCCTTCGTTCAGGATGAAGTTAAACGCGAGAACTTCGCCCGGCATGAAGTCCGAGTCGGCCCCGCCGGGAACGCTGACGAACTCGGCGATGCTCTGGCGGATGTTGTTCATGTACGCCGCCGCGTAGGGGTTCTGCATCTTCGGCAGGCTGGCCCCGGTGCCACCGTCTGCAACAGACTCAGCGAGGGGTGAGCCTCGGGTGATCAACTGAGCCGGGCCGCCAATGACCCAGCCGTTGATGTCGTTATCAAGAACCGCGTCGATGTTCGGACGGCTGTAGGTGGTGCCGCCGAGGGTGTCGTTCTGGACCGCCAGAATCTCAAAGATCCCGTTGGCCAGCCAGCCCTGCTGCGAGGCAGCGCCGCGCTCGGGGCCGACGAAGCCGACGCCGAGGCGAGTGTTCTGCACCGTGGTTTCGACCTGGCCGTTTCCACCCTTATTGTCGGGAACGTACGAGGCGCCGAGAATCTGCTCGCCGGCGGCGTTGGACTGGGTGCCGCCGTTGCCGCCGACGTTATCCCCGTTGCAGGCCGAGGGATCGATACCGATCGTGTTTGCCCAGGCGTTACGCGTGCCCGAACCGACGTCGCGCGTGATGGCGACCAGGTTTTCGCCGGAGGGCAAGCGGCCGGTGACAAACAGGTGCTGGAGCTGACTGTTCTTGATCTGCTGGTAGCCGGTGCCGATGTTGGTTACGGGTGCGACGGGGGCGAAGGCCAGCGGCTGATCGAACAGAACGTTGGTGGCGTTGAGCGGCGGGGGATTCGACGGGTCATAGAAAACCGCGCCCGCAAGCGTGGGAAGAGTGCTTGCAAAGCCCGCGTTCACCGAGGTGCCCTGTGGATTGACCGAAGGACGGCTGGTGGTGCCGTACCCGGGGGTCTGAGGGGTGGCGAAGGGGTTGGACGTTCCGGAAATCTGCTGCGACCAGCGGCCGGGGACATCGCATGGAGCGATATCGATGCGGATGCCGCCGCCCGGGGTCACGGTGTTGGGGGCGGCCCAGATCGCGTCGAGCGTGGTCGTGTCAGCCACGACGGGGAAGCCGCGCGGGTTGCTGGTGTTTCCGTATTGCGCGCCGCCCGCGTAAGCGCTGCCGTTCCAGTAGCGGAAGCTGTTGTAGTACTGGAACGAGGCGTTGGCTGAGCTCAGCCCGGTGTAGGGAGAACCTGTGGAGGGAGCGGTCGACGCGTTGAGCGCCGAGAAGACCGTGAAGCCGGGATTGCCTCCGGCGTTGACGAGTTCGTTCACGCCGCGGACCGAGCCGACGCCGCTGTACTGAACAGCCCAGACCTGCGATGCCGGGAAGGGTGAGACCGTGCTGCCCGCCGCCGTGGGGGCGAGCTGCTGGATGCCGGTCTGGGCCTTGCCCGAGATTCCGTTCTTGTCCACGTCGATGTAGTCGTTGGTCGAGCCCCGCGACTTGCAGAAGTTTTCGAGCAACGTCGCGCCGCTGATCGTAATGAGCTTTGGCTGCGCGAGTGCGACAGTTTGCACCGTCGCCGCCAGGCCGCAGGCCGACACAAGCAACAGATTCATCTTCATTGTTCAACCTCTCTCAAAGAGCCCCGTTGGTGGATGTGCGACGCGCAAACCCACGCTCCGCCGGAAAGGTCCCGCTCTCCGATCGGATAACACAGTCCGGAAAAAGCCCCGCCCGCGTTGGCGAACGTGGTTTGCTGAACTACTTGGGCTTGTCTTCAGCGGGGTCGTAGACCTGATTGAACCCCGTGAGCGAGTGGTAGCGGGTGCCCCACAGCCGCTTGGAGATCGAATCGACGACGCTCATGCGTTCGCTGTGGCCGTCAAAGAACACGAAGTTCGCGGCTCCGTAGGCCGCATCGGAGCCGGGGTGGTGACGCCCGACGACGTTCAGCGTGGTCTTGGAATAGACCAGGTCGCCTGCGAGGAGTTCTTTCTTGGTCTTGATGTCGGTCGTCGACTTGTCGGCGACATCGGGCAATTCGAATCTCTTGTCCTTGGTCGCCGGAACGGTGTAATCCTCGTTCGGGTCGCCGGTGCCGAAACGCAGACGGAAGGGCGTGAACGGGCGGTGCGACTTGGACTTGAAGCCGTTGCTTCCGCCCTCGTAGCCCTTTTCTTCGCTGATCGTGGCCCAGCCGTCCTGAATGGAGTATGCGAAATCGGCCGCCAGGATGACCCGCGCCGGACCGCCGCGCTCGCCGTCGATGGCGGAGGGGGGCACAAGCACGTTGTTTCGAGAGCCCACTTCTTCGTACAGCTTGTTGCGCCCGATCACGGCTCCGTTGGCGCCGTACGCCATTCGCCGCGCCTGCCGGTCGGTGATGTGCTTTGTCGCGGGGTCGACGAACTGCTTGGGATCCAGGTCCTCGGGCGACGGGCCGGGGTTGGTGCGGGCGGCGCCCTTGCCAAGTGCGGCGGGGCATTCGAATGCGTTCTGGGTTGTCTGGCCGCTATTGAACAGCGAATACGACCAGTGCAGGTATCCGAACTGAGGGTCGGTTCCCTTCTGGTCAAGGACCTTCCAGGACTGGCCCTTCTCGCTGTCCGGGTATACGTACGAGGCCGGATACCAGCGGAAGTCAACGGAATAGCTAGCGACTGCCAGGGCAATTTGACGTGTGTTGTTGGCACAAACGATGGCGCGTCCGGAATTTCGTGCCGCGCCCAGCGACGGCAGCAGAATCCCGATGAGCAGCGCGATGACCGCGATCACCACGAGCAACTCGATCAGCGTGAACCCGGGCCCTAAGGTGGACCGCCCGGGCAATCCGGTACTCAAACCAGGCCGACACACAACTCGGTTCTTCATCCTGCTTCCCCTTGCGATTGCTGTTGCCCGCGGGCCGATCAACGCGACGCACAAACCTACCCGGCGGCGGGCACGAATTGGGAAGCACGCACATGAAGTGTGCGGCAAGCATGCGTCAAGAAGGTCATGAAGATCGTGTTTGCCAATCGTTCAGGCGCGGACCGCAATCGACGCGCGTCGCGACGTAGCTCGCGATTGTGTATGGGAATGCGCGGTCCGCGTGCCGGATGAACAACGGGGCGGGGTTGTTCAGATCATGTTGGGATTGCGTCAATGAAACAGGCCCGCATCCGCGGAACACCGGCCCGATTGTTCCGTCACATCGTCGTAACTTAGCGCGACGCCAGCACGCCCCGGACGGCGAGTGCGGCGCGCACCAGGTAGATTGTGCCCATCACTCCGCCCAGGCTCAGGAGCGCAAGATAAAGCGTCGCTCCGGCAAGAGACGACGTCTTGTGTCCCGTCGCGGCGCTGGCGCCCGCGGCCATGAACTTGGTCATGTCGGCGCCCATCACCCACTTCATGATCGCACCCTGCAGCCACATCATCGCGATCACGATCGCGAACAGACCCCAGCGCGAAGCGATGAAGCCCCAGCGCTCCATGCTGCTCTCGCCGCGCATCGCACGCCAGAGTTCCTTCACGGGCATGAAGAGAACCAGGATCATGTAGAAGATGCCGCCGATGCCAGTTGCCGGTAACCCTGCGAACATTTCCGAAACTCCCGGCGGTCGCCCGCCCTGCCGAACCCAAGTCACTCGAAACCTGAAATCTGAGAGCTGTCAGCTCCTCAATGTCCCTTCTCGAACACCGTCACCGACCGCTTTCCGATGAATTCATTCCAGAACGCCTTCGCAACAAACCACGTGTTGACGAACCGCAGCACCCAGAAGGCCGGGATGCTCGAGAGCGCCTTGAAGAACTCGCCACGCTTGTACGCGTAGATCAGCACCGGCACCACGATCGTCGGCATGTCGAGGAAATATCCGAGCAGGAAGCCCGGGTGCACGAAGATCGCCAGCAGCGGCAGCAGGATGAACAGGGCCACCACGCTCACCACGGCGTCCCACAGCGCCGTCGCGACCATCGAGCGGAGGATCGATGTCTCGACGATGTTCCGCCAGTGAACCTTGATGCACTGCGCGAACCCGGCGCACCACCGGTCGAGCTGCTTGCTCATGAAGTGGTAGTTGTGCGGTTCGACCGGGTAGCAGATCGCGTCGGGACTGAAACGAACGGACATGCCCAGGCGGTAGACCGACCACGTCAGGTCCATGTCCTCGCCGACGGTCCGCGTGTTCCAGCCGCCCAGTTGGCGCAGGATCTCGGTCCTGTACGCGCTGAAGCACCCGCTCGCAATGAGCGGACGCCCGTAGTAATCCTGGATCGGCTTATAGAACAGGAACGCATAGAGGTACTCGATGTACCGGCCGCGCTCCCACATCGTGCTCACGTATCGGGGCAGCACCATGCCGCAGACCGCGGCCGTGTTGGGCTGGTCGAACTGAGGCATGAGTTTCTCGATCGCGTCGGGCGCCAGCGTCGTATCGCCGTCGATGGCCATGGTGTACTCTGTAGAGACGTACTCCATGCCGAAGTTAAGGGCCGTCGCCTTGCTGCCGCAGTTCTTTGGCGGGCGGATGACGACGATCTCACGCCCGCAGGCACGAGCGACCTCGCCGGTGTTGTCGGTCGAGCAGTCGTCCACCACGATGATGTGATCGACGTGCACCGATTGGCGCTGCACGCTGCGGATCGTGTCGGCGACGTATTTCGACTCGTTGTATGCCGGGATGAGGACTGTCAGTCCGCCGAGGAGGCGGGGCTTGTCGCCGCTGCGGATGCTCGGGCGGACCGTTGGCTGAACGACGGGCCTGACCGGCGCCGGATCGAGCAGCATGCTCTTGAGCTCCTTGCCGACACGGACAGCCGGCTCGGCGAGCGTTCCGACGAGGGCGCCCGAGCGCCGGAGACCTTCACGCATGCGCGTCGCCCGCCCTTCGGGGGCCTGGGGAGTAATGTCAGAAGTGCTTGAGTCGTGGGTGGGCATGGTGGTCTTGGCTCTTCCCGCATCGAGACGCCCGGCGTCGTTCCGGCCCGTCCGCGCGTCGATGCGCGGCAGTCACCCCGCGCTCGAGTCTTTGCGAGGTGGGTGCGGGCTATGGAAGGTGCGACGTGCTTGCCCTCGCGGACCGCGAGGGCCATGGCCTTCTGGGCTGACTTGCGGGGCTGAAGCCTCACAAGACGGCGTGCGGGCGGTTGCCTGCTCGACCCTGACCGCCTCCTCCGGCGATCTGTCGACTGCGGATCGCGAGCCTTTCAGACGCCCCCTTGACCAAGGGCGAACCGAGCACCGCTTCCCGCCAGGACCGGCGGCCCGACCGTCACGTTCCGGGCCAGCGGGCAATGGTACGCGGGAAGGTGTAAGCAGTTCCCGATCCGGGCAGGCCGGCAATTGGGCGGGACAAGAACACTGACTTAAAGTCCCATAAATAATATACTTGCGCGATCTTGAGCGGGATTTTCGAATTGTGACGTCCCAGAATCCTCTTGGATCGGGGCGGAACTTTTGTTAGCGTCTTGGTCCGGGGGCTGGGTTTGGGAGAGAGTGAATATGCGGGCAAAGAATGTCGTTGGATGGATGCTGGGCGCGGTTGTTCTCGTTGCCGCGGCGCACGGCCAGGCCGTGAGCTTTGGGATGAGCAAGGCGGTGAATTACCTGCAGCAGGGCGACGGTGTGGTGACGCCCTACAACGACTGGAGTTGCGTGCTTTCGATCACCGGCGATCAGCAGGACGCGTTTTCTGACTGCTCCATCGCCTACGCCGGACCGTTGTCGCCGATTGCGATGGGGGTGGTGGGCAACAGCCCCGAACATGGCCAGACGTGGTACGGCTACTCGAGCCTGAACCCGACTCTGGCGGCGCTCGACGCGGAAGTGCCGCCCGGCGATTACGAGTTCTCATTCACCGCGAACACGATGGCGGGCGGGACCCACACATTTGCCATGCTGCCGTCGGCGTTCTGCGACGAGATTCCGGAGTTGCTCGGCGACACGTATTCGCGACTTCAGGCGTACAAGAGCGACCTCTCGGTTGACTTCACGGGTTCGATGAGCGGATTTGTTGACAATCCGGGCGCGAATTCGAGCAGCGTGAATTTCGTGGTGTACCAGGCCGGAGGCAGCCTCTTCTGGTCGGGCTCGCTTCCCCCGGGCGACACTTCGTTTACGATCCCGGGCGGCACGATCGACGCGGGTCGGGCGTACTTCGGCGTGATGTACTACACCGTCTCGTTCGGAGAGAACGGCGCCGGTATCTCCGGCGGCAGCCACGCGAATAGCTTTTCCCGAAACGTCACCTTCTACTTCAACACCAGGGGGCCCTGCCCCGCAGATCTCAACGGCGACGGGTACGTGGACGACGCCGATTTCGTGATGTTCGTGCAGGCGTACAACCTTCTGTACTGCTCCGACGCCGCGATGCCCGACAAGTGCGCGGCCGATCTGACGAACGACGGATACGTGCTCGATGACGACTTTGTCGAGTTTGTCCCGGCGTACGACCAGTTGCTGTGCGAGCCGTGACTCTCAATGGAAATTCATACGGAGGTGGCAAATGAAAACGACGCTCCTTCTCGTGGTCGCCGTCGGGGCAGCCATTCCGGGCGTTTGTTCCGGTCAGGCTGTGAGTTTCGCCATCAGCAAACAGGCGCAGTATCAGCAGATGAGCGACGCCCCGCCCACGCTCGACGGATTTTCCGCCGCGTGGAGCATCTCGGCGGACACCAACGACGCGTTTTCCGATCCGTGCACCGTCACGTTCGCGGGGCCGATCTCGCCGCTTGACCTTATCGCCCAGGGGAATTCACTGCCGGTCGGAAGCTCGTGGTACCGGGGCACGATCTATTACGCGAGCCAGCCGGACCTGGAAGCCGACGTGCCTGCCGGGGACTACACGTTCCAGTTTTCGGCCGGGGCGCTCCCCGGGGGCGTACACACCGTGCCTCTGCCCGAATCGATGTTCTGCGATGAGATCCCGATGTTCACGGGAGACACCTGGTCGCGTCTGCAGGCGATCGAGAACGACCTGGGCTCGGACTTTGAAGGAACGGTCAACGGCTTCACCGATGTCGCCGGCTCGAATTCCAGCGGTAGTCTGATCTACATCTTCGACTACAGCCACGGCGCGATCCACTACGCCGCGTTTCTCTCTCCGGAGGCGACATCGTTCACGATCCCCGGCGGCTCCATCCAGCCGGGGTACGCGTACTACGTGCTGATTTCGTACTCGACAGGCATCGTTGACAACGCCGGCGGCGTCAACGAGGGCGCTTCCAGCGTCGGATTCACGCGGAACTCCTACTCCTACTTCAACACGCGCGGCCCCTGCCCGGCCGACCTGAACGGCGACGGCGTTGTAGACGATGCGGACTTTGTGATTTTCGTCGCGGCGTACAACCTGCTGTACTGCAGCGACGCGCTGATGCCTGAGGGATGCGCTTCGGATTTGACCAACGACGGGTATGTGCTGGACGATGACTTCGTCGCGTTCGTTCCGGCGTACAACGACTTGCTCTGCCCCTGAGGCGGGGGCGGGCCGGTTCGATTATGCTCCGGGCATGAACCGAAACGACATCGACCGCATGGCGCTCGACGCCGCGTACGAGCAGGCCCGCAAGAGTCTCTCCGAGGGCGGCATCCCGATCGGCGCCGCGCTCGTGAACCCGGCGGGAACGATCGTCGCGCTCGGTCACAACCTCCGTGTTCAGTCCGGCGATCCGACCGCGCACGCCGAAACGGTCTGCATCCGCAACGCCGGGCGTCGGCGCGATTGGCATCTGCTGACGATGGCGACCACGCTGAGCCCCTGCGCCATGTGCAGCGGCACGGCGGTGCTGCACCGCATCCCGCGTATTGTGATCGGCGAGCATCACACATTCCAGGGACGTGAGGACTGGCTGGCCGCCGAGGGAGCGGAGATCGTGCTGATGAACGACCTGCGCTGCATCTCGCTGATGGAGGAGTTCATCACCGCCCGGCCCGAACTGTGGAATGAAGACATCGGCGTGCCGCCCGCGCCCGGCCAGACCTAAACACAATGTATGAAGCGGTATTTGGGCGGATTCCGCTTCTCGCTGGAGGAACCGGGCTGGCGATTACCCCGTAACTTCCGAGCGGCGGCGGGGCAGGGGCGCGATCAGCGGGGCGACGTGGCGAGCGGCTCCCGTGTTACACTCAACGGTGTTGAACCGACGGGAGGCAGGCATTCATGCACGCACGCAAAGCGTTTACGCTCATCGAGTTGCTTGTGGTGATTGGGGTCATCGCTCTTCTTGCGGGGATCATTCTGCCTGCGCTCGTCGGGGCGCGGCGGCACGCGAACGTCACGATCGGGCGAAGTAATCTCCGATCGCTCTCACAGATCATGACAATGTACACCGGTGATTCAGCGGGCCGCTTCCTGAGCCCGTTTCATCCCGAGTACTACCCGACGCCGCCGGATCCGCATCCCAATCCCGGCCCGCTCGGGGAATATTGGTACGACGCGCCGAGATACCAGGGTTCCACGCCGGAGTTCTGGAGCTTCAAAGTTGACGCCGGGCCGGAATTCACGACGGAGTTCTTTGCGGCGTATTGGTACAGCTATCTTGCGCCGATCGCCGGCCGCCAGTCATTCTCGACCGAGCAGATTTCGCCGGCCGATCAGCAGCTGGGCGATCTTGCGGCGCAGGTCCGTTCCTCGGGAATGCAGTCGTATCACATGCTCTGGCCTTCGTCCTATTTGTATTCGCCGACGTTTTGGATCAATCCGGACCGGTACAACGGCGACCGAAGAGCGATGTCGCATTCCGACCTCATGAACATGCGGATGGACAGCGTTTCGTTCCCCTCCGCGAAGGTGCTGCTGTGGGAGCGCGCGGATTTTTCTCAACGCGAGAGGCTGGAATTCAGCCAAGGCGGGACGGTGAGCGCGCGCCTCTCACCGTCCTGGGCGAATCCCCGATCCAAGCCCTCCATCGCGCTTGTGGACGGGAGCGTGAACCAGGCGGACATGGCCGAACTGACGCGACGGGCCGCGGACGCGACCAAGGAGAATCGCGATTTGGATCTCAGCCCGTGCGGCACGTTCTCGGCCCCCGACAGCTTCCCCGTTCTGATGGCCGGCGGCGGCACCGCAATCAATCCAAAGGCCACGACCGACGGCGAATACCCTCTCTTCTTCTGGGCGACTCGGTTTGGCGTGCGGGGTCGCGACCTGCCGAAATAAGCCGATCGGTGAATTATGCAGTGGTTTGAAGAGAATCTGTCGCGGCTCGGGCGGCGCATCGATGAGACGATCGAGGCGATCCAGAGCCGCCTGCAGCAGCGATCCGCCGGGCCGACGATGGGCTCGCGCGTTCGCGAGGTTCGCGAGCGGGCTACCGAATCCGTCCGTCACGCGACCGAGCGCGTCGGCGAAGAAGTCGATCACCTCGTGCGCTCGATGAAGTCCGAAGGCGGAGCGGTGCCGCGCCACGTCTGGCCGCTCATGATCCTGGCGATCGCTGCGTCGGCGGGGCTTACCTATATGTTTACAGGCGGAGGCACTTCAATCCCGGCCCCCACGGCCACCGAACTCCGCGAGCAGGAAGAGCTGCGGCGTGACGCCGCCCGACGTCGTTCGGCGTTTGACTCGTTTGTTTCTCAGGACCGCCGCGCCATCAAGCCCGCGCCCCCCGCGCCGGGCGGCAAGTAGGGCCGGGAGGGCGGTCCGGGTGTATACTTAGGTAGCGGCGGACCCATACGGGCCGCCGCTTGTCTCTTACAGACCAAACGCCAGCGGCCGTGATCTTCGGGCATCGCCCTGGGGAAATCCGGCGGAGAAGGGCTTTCCATGAGCGAGAACGACACCACAAACCAGGCTCCCGCAGTTCCCGCCGCGCCCGCGATGGACGGTCGCCCCGACGAGAAGGTGGGCCTGATCGCGGGCGATGAGCCCATCCGCCAGGAGGGCATGAACTGGTTCGTCCTCCGCGTCGCCAGCAACAAGGAAAGCTCGGTCCGCGACACGCTGCTCCGCAAGGTGCAGATCGAGAACATGACCCACCTGGTCAACCGCATCCTCGTGCCGACGGAAAAGACCAAGACCGTCAAGGGCGGCAAGCAGAAGATCACCGAAACCAAGCTCTATCCCGGCTACGTCTTCGTCGAGATGCGCCTCGAGCCCGACGGCCGCATCCCGCAGGACGTGTTCTTCCTGATCAAGGAAACGACAGGCGTCGGCGACTTCGTCGGCACGGCCGGCCGCCCGACCCCGATGAAGGATCATGAGATCGAGAAGATGCTCAAGGACTCGAAGAAGCCCGAGGACACTCCCAATGTCCGCATGGTCTTCGAGAAGGGCGAGCACGTCATCATCAAGGAAGGCCCGTTCCAGAGCTACGAAGGAACGGTCGACGAACTGCTGCCCGAGAAGGGCCTGGTCCGCGTGCTTGTGACCATCTTCGGTCGCCAGGCGCCGATTGAACTCGAGGAATGGCAGATCGGCAAAGCCGAGGGCGTCTGACGAAAGCGTTTTCAGCCAGTCTCTGATCATCCCCGCGTTTAGGGTCCGTTGGCTGCAGCGCAATTCTGGCGTGAGGCGATCACCCCATCGCGCCAGCGTTTTTTGGCAGACTTGGCGACCTTTCGGCGCCTTCGCTGGCAATCTATCGGGCCTGTGCTAGCTATTTGAGTTGTCACATGCCTGTGCCGGAGCGGCCTCGACGCCGCGCATTCCCGCACAGGACGGTTGCCCGATTGGATGTGGCGGAGTTGGAGAGGAATTGGTGCACTGCTTCATGGTTGCACCGGCTCGAAGGACGAAATCATGTCAAAGCTGAATCGGACGTTGTCTATCGCGTTGGCGGCCGTCGCGGGCGTTTCCGCTTCCATGGCGGTGGCGGATGACCTGAATCCTCCGCCGTGGCGCGGACAGCCGGATACCACGTTCCAGCACTGGACCTTCGGCCCCAATTCTCCCTCGGGAGCTCCCGATCCAGGCTACAACAACCCGAACGGAACGCCGTTCATGAACTCCAGCGACGGCGGCTCCTTCTGGGAGCCGACCGTGAACGGGCGCATCGGCGTGTGGGGCGTCACGAGCGGCTTCCTCCATTTCCGGGTTCCCAATGACAACGAGCCCGACGCGATCGCCAAGTACATCTGGATCCAGGTCACCTGGGCCGGCCAGGTGCCCCCGGGCGTCAACGGCGTCAGCAGCACCGATCACGATTTCGTGCCGCTCGGCGATCCTCAGACCATCGCTCTCGCCGATGGCTGGTTCCACACCACCTTCCAGTTCAGCCTCAAAGAATGCCCAGAGTGGGAAGACATCTTTATTACGAATCCCGGAGTGACCGGCGCTCCGCTGTACATCGATCAGGTGGTGATCGACACGATCTGCGTGCCCGCGCCCGCAACCGGCGCTCTCGCCTTCGTCGGCCTGGTTGCGCTCGGCCGTCGCCGTCGCTGAATTTGGCCTCATCAGGTACCGTCCTTGCAAGCGCCCCGGCAATCCGCCGGGGCGCTTTCTTTGTGGGACGGCGGCACGACGCCTCGTACGCTTGCGCCATGAACGCACTCTCGCGCTCCGCCACCATCGGCCTGCTCTGTCTCGCGGGATTGGTCTCCCCGGGCTGCCGCACCGGGGGCGAGAGCTCCGGCGACGTGCTCCGGCGCCAGAACATGGAACTTCAGAAGCAGGTCGCCCAGTTGCAGAGCGACGCGGGTGAGCTTCGGGCCAAGCTTGCCGAGCTGACCGGTGGCGGCAGCGCCGGCAAGAGCGGCGAAGTCGCCGAGGCGCTGCCCCGCGTCGCCAGCATCCAGATCGACTTTCTTTCCGGCCCGGTCTCGGATTCCAGCGAACCACCCACGAGCGATCGCATGCGGCGCGTCGTGGTGTACGTGAAGCCCCTCGACGGACGCGGTCGGTTCGTCCAGGCCACGGGAACGCTCACCGCCGAAGTTTCCCGTCTCACCCCCGTTACGGCCGGTGCACAGGCCGGCACCACGCAGCCCGCCACTCTCCTTGCGAGCCGCACGCTCAAGCCGCTCGAGCTGCGCGATGCTTACCGAACCGGCATGACAGGCACGTACTACGCCGCAGGATTTGAAATTCCGGCGGCGCAGCTCACCCCTCCCGGCCAGTTGCTGCTCCGGGCCGAGTTTTCCGATGGAGTGACCGGGGCCCGGTTCGAGGCGAGCCGAATCGTGCCGCTCCGCTGAAGCGTGCGGGAACTACTTTCGCCCGATGAGGTAGTAGAGCACCACGCCGATCAGCGGCAGCAGCAGGATCAGAAGAATCCAGAGCAGCTTTTCGCCGACATCGCGCCCGCTTTGCAGGATCTCGACAATCGCGATGATGTCGAGAATGAAGATGATGAGGCCGATCAGTCCGCCGCCGTAATACATGCCTTCTCCCTTTCGCGCCGAGGGCGCATTCGGGTTTCCCGCGCGAATCAATGCGGCAGTGGGAATCGATCGCAAAGCCTGCGAACATCCTCGCGAACCTGAGCCGAAACCGTGGCAAACTCCGCCTCGCCCGCCAGGCCCGCGACGAGCGCCCGATCGATGAACGAGGCGACCGTCGCCATGTCCGCTTCTTTCAGGCCGCGCGTCGTGATCGCCGGCGTGCCCAGGCGCAAACCGCTCGTGACCTTCGGCGGGCGCGGATCGCTCGGGATCCCGTTCATGTTGCTGATGATGCCGCTCTTCTCGAGCCACTTGCTCGCGTCGGCACCGGTGAGCGCCTCGTGGCGTTTGCGCAGGTCGACCAGCAGCAGGTGATTGTCGGTGCCGCCGGAAGTGAGCCGGTAGTTCAGCTTCGTGAGGGCGTCGGCCAGAGCCTTCGCGTTCTTCACCACCTGGTGCGCGTAGGTCTTGAATTCGGGCCTGAGGCATTCTCCGAAGGCGACGGCCTTTGCGGCGATCACGTGCATCAGAGGCCCGCCCTGCATTCCGGGGAAGACCGCCTTGTCGATCTTCTTCGCCAGTTCCTCGTCGTTGGTGAGGATGAGCCCGCCGCGTGGTCCGCGCAAGGTTTTGTGCGTTGTCGTGGTGACAATGTGAGAGTGGGGGAAGGGGCTTGGGTGCGAGCCGCCGACGATGAGCCCGGCAATGTGGGCAACGTCCGACATGAGGATCGCCCCGACCTTGTCGGCGATCGCGCGGAAGCGCGCGAAATCAATGATGCGCGGATAGGCCGAGTAACCGCAGAGCAGCATCTTGGGCTTGTGTTCGAGCACAACCTTCTCAACAGCGTCGTAGTCGATCCGTTCAAAGTCCTTGTGCGATGCGTCGTAATGCAGCGGATAGTGCACCGGGTTGTAGTAGCGCCCGCTGAAGTTGATCTTCATCCCATGGGAGAGATGCCCGCCGTCCTTGAGCACCAGGCTCGCAAACGTCGCGCCCGGCTCCATGCATGCCATGAAGACCGCCGCGTTCGCCTGGGCGCCCGAGTGCGGCTGCACGTTGGCAAACTTGCAGCCGAACATCTGCTTGGCCCGCTCGATGGCGAGCGTCTCCATCTGATCGTGGAACTCGCAGCCTCCGTAGTAACGCGCACCGGGATAACCCTCCGCGTACTTGTTCGTCAGACATGTGCCCATCGTCGCCATGACCGCGGGCGACGTGTGATTCTCGCTGGCGATCAGTTCCAGAGTGGATTCCTGACGCTGTGCTTCCTTGGCGATGAGGTCGGCGATGGCAGGGTCCATCTGCCGGATCGGGTCGTGCCGCGCTCCCGAAGGTGCGTTCGCCGGGACTGGACGTGTGCTGGCAGTCTGGGTCATTGCTGGGGATTCTCCGGGCGTTTGCAAAGGGTAGGGGTGTGCGCGCGGGCTCCCATCCCCCGAATCGGCCGTATGGGCCGCGCAGGGGCCCCTTCCGGCCTTTCGGCACGTCATGCCTCGCGCCGCAATGCACGCCCTCCCAAACCTGTGAATTGCTCTTGCAATCAGTGCCCGGCGCGTGCGAGAATACTGCGGCAACGCAACCGCGACGGCGCGGACGGGCCGAGCGGGAGTGAACGATATGAAGGCGGGCTCCGTCCGAATCGCCGCGGCCGTTGTTGGATCTCTGTCGGCCTCCGGAGCCTTCGGAGCGGTTTCGTTCTTCGACATCTTCTATTCAACGTACTACACACAGCAAACTCCGGCGCCGCCCGTGTCCTATACCGGCGTCGGCTTCTCGGAGCGCGTCACCGCCGAAGCCGGCGATTTTGGCACCGTGGTGTGCTCTTCGCCGCCCGACGTGCTGCTGGGCCTCCCCGAACTGTTTGCCGGCTATTTTTTTTACAGCGCCTGGTTCAACGATGAAGCCGACGCGCTCGTGGCGTTTCCCGACGGAGATTACACGTTCATCGGCGGAGGCGGGACGCTGGGTCTGCAGCAGGGCCGGATCACCCGCCCGCCGGATGCATTCTGGTGCGCCGAAGTCCCCGCCTTTTCGCCCGAGTGCTTCGAGGCCATGCAGCAGGCGGACGCTTCGAACGACTTCATGTTCGAATTCAACACCTTTGGCCTGCCTCCGGAGGCGAACCTTGGCGTGACATTCCTGTCGATCTCCGATGCGTCCAACAACCTCGTTTTCATCGACTACTTCGACCCCGGCGAAGGGTTTCGCATCGTCCCGGCCGCGACGCTCCAGCCCGGAACGCACTACACCGCCTACCTCTATTTCTCCTGCCGTATCCAGCTTGATTCCGAGGCGTTCGGCGGCAGCGTCTCCATCGCCGCGTTCGATCGCGTCACATCCGCAGCGCTGATCACGCGTTCCGCGTGCGTGGGCGACCTCAACAACGACGGCCTCGTGGACGACTCGGACTTTGTTCCCTTCGCCTCCGCGTACAACCTGCTCGATTGCGCAGACCCGCTCATGCCGCCGGGCTGCCCGGCCGACCTGAACGGCGACGGCTTCGTCGATGACAGCGACTTTGTCATCTTCGTAGCCGCGTACAACGAGCTTCTGTGCCCATAACCGCGATTCCCCCCACTCAACACTTGCTTCATTTGCCGACGCCAGTCATACTAGTTAGAGCGATCGATTGGTTTGCTCTTTGTTCGGGATGGTCCGGCGTGGGTATTCCCGCCTATTTCGCCGATTCCACGAGAATGTCCGAAAAACCTGCCGGGCTGGATCGTTCTATTCACCGGCTGCGAACATGAATATTGAGGTCCGTTCGGAGGTGCACAGAATGAAGGTTTCCGTCAAGATCGTGGGTCGCGGCATCATTGCCGGGATTCTCCCCGTCGCGCTCTTCGGCGCTGCGTTTGTCCAATCGGCCGCGGGGCAGGCCTTGCCCGCGGGCAACAAGGCAAAGGCAATCGCGTTCACCGAGCGTCCCGGCGATATGGAGTTCACGGGCAAACTGATTGTTCGT
>JBGAPK010000005.1:77313-200462 GCA_044221315.1 Phycisphaerales bacterium
GTTCGTCCGCGCCCGCTGAACGATTCCGATGCCGCGCCCGGTCTCCAGGCCTTCCGATCCGCCGCGGCGCGGGCACGCCTGACCCAGAACGGACTGAAGCTCCTCAAGCACTACGGCGAGACCGATGAGTATCTCGTCGAGGTTACTCCCCCGGCCGCGGCGGCGCTCATGTTGCCGGGCGCTCGCGGACAGGACGAGAATGCCCGCGTCCAGGACCTCATGGCGAGCGGCGATTACGAGTACGTTGAGCCCGACTGGAAGTGCTGGCCTGTTGCGCTGCCCAACGACCAGTTCGTGGGCAGTATGTGGCATCTCAACACGATGAAGATGCCCCAAGCCTGGGATATCAGCACGGGCCTGAGCACCATGATCGTGTCGACCGTTGACACCGGCGTGGACAAGACACATCCGGACCTCGCCGCCAAGTTGCTGCCCGGGTATGTCTCGTCCGAAGGCAAGACCGAAGCGCAGGGCGGCGATGTGACGGACGTGAACGGCCACGGCACCGGCACGCTTGGATGCGCCGGCGCCATCGGCAACAACGCCCAGGGCGTCACGGGAATGGGCTGGAATTTCAAGCTCCTGCCCGTGCGCTGCACCGGCAACGGCGACGGCACCGCGGCCCAGAGCGACATCCTCGACGGCGCCCGATGGGCCGCCAACAACGGCGCCCGCGTCATCAGCGCAAGTTATTCCGGAGTGAACAGCACGTCGGTCAATTCCACCGGCACCTACATCAAGAGCAAGAACGCGCTGTTCCTCTTCGCCGGAGGCAACGAGAACATCAACTGGACCGACTTCTCCTGGCCCGACACCATCGTCGTCGGGGCCACCAACCCGGGCGATACCAAGGCGAGCTTCTCCGGCTACGGAAACGGTGTCGCGGTCTTTGCCCCGGGCGTCAACATCCTCACGACCCAGGACGGCGGCTGGTATGGCTACACGTCCGGAACGAGCTTCTCGACCCCTCTCACCAACGGCGTTTGCGCTCTCATCTGGTCCGTCAACCCGGGCCTGACGCCCGACCAGGTCCAGCAGATCCTGTACAGCAGCTGCGACCGTCTCGGCAATCTGTCGCTCGTCTACCCCGCGAAGGACCCGGTTTTCTCCTACGGTCGCGTGAACGCCCAGAAGGCGCTCCAGGCCGCCCAGGCGAGCATCGGGGCGCCCACCGCCGTCGCCGACAACACCGCGATCTTCGCAACCTCCACCAAGAACATCGACGTCCTCTCGAACGATGTGGACGCCAGCATGCTCGGCCTGACCATCGTTTCCTTCGATCCCTCGACCACGCTCGGCGGCACTGTGACCCGCCTCGTGGGGGCCGGCCCCGGCGGCCGCGACCTGCTCAAGTACACACCCCCCGCGTCGATACCCCCGGGCACTCCGATCCCGCCGGTTGATTCGTTCGCCTACACCATCAAGAACACCGTGAACGCCACGTCCACCACCACGAACACCATCACACTCTTCAATAGCGCTGATCTCAAGAACGCCAAAACGCCCGCCACCATCAACGCCAAGGTCCGGGCCTCCTACTTCAACCTCGCCGGCATCACTCCCCTGAATGCTCTGCCAATGTTCGGCGAGACTCCGATGGTCGTGAGCCGTCTCGACTCCGTCGTCGTCGCCAATCCCGGTAGTACCAGCCTCGGTGGCCTGGGCATCGCGTCCAAGGGCGGAATCGTCTATCGGGGTTACGTCAGCCTCACCTCAGACGACATTTACCGCTTCTATCTCAAGTCCGACGACGGTGCCCGCATGTATATCGATGACCAATTGATCGTCGCGAACGATGGTCTGCACACCGTCTTCGAGGATTCGGGCTTCCTGCCGCTCAAAGCCGGGTATCACAGCTTCCTGATCGAATACTTCCAGGGAGATGATTCGACCGCCAGCCTGGTCTTCAGCTACGAGTCCTTCGGCGCGCTGGGCGGCTCCGTGATCACCAAGCGCACGATTCCGGCCACCGCCATCAGGCACTCCGACTGCCCGGCGGACCTTAATCTCGACTCGGTCGTGGACGATTCCGATTTCGCCCTGTTCGCCGTGTCCTACGACCAGTTCCTGTCGTACGTTGGCGACCTGGATTTCGACGCCAAGACCGACGACGCCGACTTCGTGCTCTTCGCCGCGGCCTACGACGAACTGCTCTGCCCGTGAGAGCAGCAGGGCATCAGCTCGCGGGCCGGGAAGTCGGAGCGGCCGGTTCCGGGATTCGTTCCATCCCGATTTCTTCCATCCACGATTCCTTTCCACGCTGATACCACGTCCACCGCTCCGTGAAGCCCCCGTCGGTGAAACGGAGCACGACCTTGTCCATATGGCCGGTGTCGCGTGAAGGGAGATTCGTCGCGTCAAGGAAGGTAAACGTCGCGGTCGATCCGTCGGGCGATGCATTCGTCAGCAGCAGCCGCGGCTGGTTCTTCGCAGCGCAGAAGTGCGTCAGCAAGAGGCGATCGCCGTCGGGGTAGTACATGGTGTACATGGTCTCTCCCGGATGGGCGTCGAAGGACGACATCGCGACGACCGAGCCCCGGGCGATGGTGTGAATCTGGATGGTGTCGGACCAGCCTTTGGTGCTCTTGCCGCGCCAGGAACCCTCCAGCGACTTGAGCCGAGCCCAGACCACTTCGGCCTGTTGCTTTGACACCGGGTGGTCGATGCCCGTCGCCGGCGGAGAGGTGGCGCAGCCGTTCGCCAGGAGAAGAAGCGACGCGATCGCGGGGTAGCGCATGGCGGACTCCTGAAAGGTTCAAAAAGTATAGTGAATACCCCGTCCCGCGGTTGCACCGTTCGGGAAGCCTCCGTCTTGCGCCGGTCGGACCGTGGCTCGGATGGGATTCGGAGGAATGCGGGCGACAGGACTTGAACCTGCAAGGCCTTGCGGCCACGGGAACCTAAATCCCGCGCGTCTGCCAGTTTCGCCACGCCCGCAGAACAGGGAATCGTACGGTCCTTACCCCTGATGTCCGGTCCCGGAGGGCTGAATCTTGCAGCCTTCCGGAAACCAATGCCGACGAATCGGAAGAACCTTCCGACTCCGACCCTGCCCTTCCGGGGTGCACCGCTATGACATCGCGCGAAAAAATGGCCATCTGGATCGCCCCGCTTTTCCTGCGACTGGCGATCAGCATCACGTTTATCTGGGCCGGCCTCGGAAAACTCATGGCCGAGATGCCCGTCAGCGGCGAGCAGGCCGCCGTGCTGGCCAACATGAACGTCGTCCACCCTGTCGCCAAGGCGGTTGAGATCACGCCCGCCCCCACCCCGGCGCCCGCTCCGACGGTCCATCCCGAGCCCAAGCCCGAACCCAAGTCCGAACCGGTCAAGCCCGCGCCCTCGAAGGACCCCGCCAAAGACCCCGCCAAAGACCCCAAGAAGGAGCCGGCCAAGGACTCCAAGCCGTCCGGCCCGCCCGCGCTCGTCCACGTCATCGCACAGCAGTCAGGGCCGGCCCCGAGCGCAAAGACCTACACGGCGGCGGATTTTCCAACCCCCGTGACCGTCGCCCGTCTCTACGGCGTCGCCCTCAAAGTCCATGACGCGGCCAATCCAACCAACCGCGAAGGCAAGCCCGTGAGCTTCGTGCTCGCGCCTCTGGCGCTCGCGCAGGGAAACTGGCCGGTTTATCTGGCCTGGGCCGCCGCCCTTGTCGAGCTGCTCGGCGGGCTGCTGGTTCTGTTCGGCCTGTTTACGCGCCTTGCGGCGCTCGGCATCGCCGGCGTGATGGGCGCCGCGATCTGGCTCACGCAGATCGGCCCCGCCATCCAGTCTGGCAATACCACGCTTGGTTTCCTGCCGCTGCACGCTCCCTACGACGTGGCCGCGTGGCAGACGATCCTGTGGCAGTTCAGCCTCTGCATGGCGGCGTGCAGTCTCTTCTTCGCGGGGTCCGGCGGGCTTTCCATGGACAAGCTGATCGCCGGGCGGCCGGTGGTGAACAAGCCAAAGCCGGCCTCCGCGCCCGCCAAGTGATCGGTTTGGGCTCTGCGCAAGCCTCGGACACGCAATCACTTGTGTCGGTCGCTCAGGAGCGTGGCCCCATCGGTCGAAATATAGTTATGGGTCCCGGTCGCGCGGCGCGCCGTGTGCGATGGACCACTCGATGAAGAAGAAGCGTGCGGCCAAACTCGCCCTGATGCCCACCGGCGCCTCGATGGCGATGCCCGTGTGGCTCAAGCCCCTGATGGTCCCGCTCGGGCTTTCGGCGGCCCTTCACGTCGCGGTGCTTGTGACCTTCATCACGATCCAGGCGATGCCCGGTCCCGATGGGCGCATCGCGGCGCACAACACCGACGACGTCTCGACGTCGATCGAACTGGCCCAGAGCATTCCGCCCCAGGCGCCTCCCGAGGCCGCCAAGCCCCCGGAGCCCGAGCCGGTTTCCGCTCCCGAGCCGGCGCCGGTCGAGGAGCATCCGATCGAGGTGAGCCACGAGGTGCCGCTGCTCGAAACTCCGATGATCAAGGTTGCGCCGCCGGCACCCCCGGAGCCGATCGTGGCGCCCAAGGCGGAACCCGTTCCCGCCGCACCATCCCGCAGCGAGCAACCGGCGGCAACTCCGAGGACCAGCGAACTCGCCGCGGGCTTTGCCGGCGTGCACGTCCGCCAGGCGCGGCGCATCGTCTACGCGGTGGATGTCTCTGGTGCGATGGCGGCCTGCCTCGACAGCGTGCTGCTCGAACTGCGCCGATCGATCGGCCGCCTCGAGGCAGACCAGCAGTTCCAGATCGTGTTCTTCCGGCAGGAGTTGAACGGCGAGCAACGGGCTGTCGCCATCGATGATCAATCCGGCCGGGCCACGATGCTGAACGCCAACGTGGACACCAAGCGCCGGGTCGATCAGTTGCTGCGATCCGCAAGACCGCTGGGGCGCTCGGCG
Source organism: Phycisphaerales bacterium (assembly GCA_044221315.1). Taxonomy (GTDB): domain Bacteria; phylum Planctomycetota; class Phycisphaerae; order Phycisphaerales; family UBA1924; genus JAFEBO01. The sequence continues at coordinate 82,199 of JBGAPK010000005.1, forward strand.
CCGCTGGCGGGCCTGAAGCGATCTCTCGAACTCGCCCCCGACGTGGTCTTTCTCCTGACCAGCAATATCCGTCGCAGCGATCAGGGTTCTTCGAGTGACGCCGGAGTGCTTCGCTCGCTCGAGGAGATGAACCCGCGCAGCCGCGTGAGCGGCAAGCGTCCGGTGGTCATCAAGACGCTTCAGTTTGTCGAGGACGATCCGACCGGCCTGATGCAGTCGATCGCGGAGGCGCACGGCGACGGCCCGGGCTCGTACGTCCTGCTCCGCGTGGCCGATATCGAACGGGCAGAACGGTAAAGCCCGAGCAATAGAACAGGGCGCGGACGCCGGGGAAGCGGCTAGCATTCCGACCTATGCCACACGTGATCGCCGAACCCTGCCTCGGAACCAAGGACACCTCGTGCGTCGAGGTGTGCCCCGTGGACTGCATCCACCCCACCAAGGCCGAAGCCGAATTCGGAAAGACCGACCAGTTGTTTATCGACCCCGACACCTGCATCGACTGCGGGCTTTGCGTGGACGAGTGCCCCGTCAAGGCGATCTTCCCGCAGGAGGATCTGCCCGCGGAATGGAACAAGTACGTCCAGGTCAACCTGGAGTACTACAAGGCCAAGGCGTAGCGAACGACTTTCGCGTGAAAAACGAGCCCCGAACGAAGTGAGTGGGTCTCGGACGTGCGCCGCGCTCTCTGCGTCAATGGTCGCAAGGGTGCCGGTCGCTTCGCTCGCGGCTCGTTGTGCATGTGCCCGGCAGATCGGCCGAGCGATTCATTTTCTCGGGTTCACAGCGTGCCAACACAGACCGGAAGGCCGATGCCACTTCAGGCTGCCGGGGCAGGCGCGGGAGCGCACGGCACGGGCTGAGGGGCGGCGGCCTTGGCCTGCTGCTTCGCCTTCGGCTTGGAACGCTGCAGCCAGAGCCCCGCGATCGTGAGGAAAGCCCACGGACCGAGCAGCCGGGCCGGCTCGGCAGCGATCTGCATCGCGCCCGGCGAGCGGAGCGTGACGGCGAGGAGCAGCCCGCCAGCGATCATGCCGGCAGCGCCGAGGCTCGCGGTCGAGAATGCCGCGATGCCGCGCGGGAAGATCAGGCCGACCAGGATTCCGAACATGGCTCCGACCGCGGCGGCAGCGGACACAAAGAGCTTGCTCTGTTCCGGCAGTGCCTCGTAACGGGCCTTCACCCCGTCGCGGAGCACCGAACCTGCGCCCGAGGCGAGAAGCGACTGCGATTCGGCCTTGGCGTCCGCCGCGCCGACTTCGCCCTTGAGCGTGCGCTGCCAGAGATCGGAGGCATCGCGGAAGACCGCTTCTTCGCTCGTGTTCAGCGGCGCCTTGGTTTCGGCCGGGATGGCGTTGTCGTGGCGATCGAGGTAAATGATCGAGCCGCCGGTGGCGAGGATTCCTGCCAAGACGCCCGCAACACCCGCGCTGACAATGCGGAACGAGAGATATCCGGCGATGGCGCCGATCACCGCGCCGCCGGCCAGGCCGACAACCGTCGATGCGATTGGCGTCGCGAGCGCACCGCCCGCTGCCGCGCCGAGAATCGCTCCCGTGAGCGTGAGCGCCGGGCGGACACAGGACGAGCCCTTCATCCAGAGAATGATCGCGACCAGCAGCCCGCCCGCGAGCATCCACGGCGTAAGAGGCGTGACGTTCTGAAAAAAGTCCGCGGCATGCCCGTGCGCGCCCGACAGCCACTCCGTGGACGATGAGAGGGGTTGACTGTCGACCTGCTGCATCAAGAACCTTCCCGAGGCGGACGCCGCCTGCAAGGGCTTACTGGGGACCCGCCCGGTCCGATTTTGCGCCTGGAGCCGGATTCAGCACCGCAAAGGAGCCGCCACAGGACGGGATCGACCGAACCGCCGGAATCCTTGAGCCGATAAGTGAGAGCCGATAATTGCGGGTCCGTTCGCGACTTATGCGTTCGGCTCTCAGACGGTACTCCTGCACTTTCTACCGAGCGATCTCCATGGCACGACGTTCCAAGGCATCCAAGGGCACTTCCAAGGCTTCCGGCGCGCGTGGCGCTGCCAAACCGGCCAAGGCCTCTCGCAAGGCTCCCCGCGCGACACCCAAGACCGGCAAGCTCTCGCCTGCCGCGGCCAAGCACCTCGCCGGGGCTCGCGGCAAGATCGACCTGCTCGACAAGCAACTGGTCAAGCTCCTCAACGAGCGGGCGGCCCTCGTGGTCAACGTCGGCAAGTACAAGCGGGCGGCAGGCCTTCCCATCTACGCCCCGCACCGCGAGGCCGAGGTGCTCGACAAGGTCATCCACGCCAACGCGGGGCCGCTCCCCGATCGCACGCTCGAGGGCGTGTACCGTGAGTTGATGTCGGGGAGTTTCCAATTGCAGCAGCCACTGCGGATCGGGTTCCTGGGGCCGCTGGGGAGCTATTCGCACGTGGCCGCGGTTCGCCACTTCGGGTCGTCGGTGGCGTTCGAGGATCTGCACGAGATCGCGGGCGTTTTCACCGAAGTCGCGCGCGGGCATGTGAACTACGGCCTGGTGCCGATCGAGAACTCCACCGGCGGCGGCGTGGTCGAGACGCTCGACGCCCTCGCCAAGATGCACGCGTCGTGCCACGTCTACGCCGAGGTGCAGTTGGAAGTGCACCATGCGCTCTTGGCGAACTGCGAACCCAAGGACGTGCGCCGGATCCACAGCAAGCCGGAGGTCTTCAGCCAGTGCCGCCAGTGGCTTGCGACGCAGTATCCCAAGGCCGAGCTGATTCCCGCCGCCAGCTCATCGCGTGCCGCGGCAATCGCGGCGGAGGAATGCAGGAAAGCCCTCGAGATCGGCGCCGTGCCGGGAACCGCCGCGATCGGCAGCGACCTGGCCGGGCAGATCTACGGATTGAAGACGCTCTTCTCCAAGATCGAAGACAAACTCAACAACATCACGCGGTTCTTCGTCATCACCCGCGCCAAGGCCGTCCGCAGCGGCGACGACAAGACCAGCATCCTCTTCATCACCGAGGACAAGCCCGGCGCTCTGGTGGACGTGCTGGCGGTCTTCCGCGACCGGGGCGTCAACCTCTCCCACATCGACAAGCGCCCGAGCGGCCGGACCAACTGGAGCTACACGTTCTTCATCGATGCGATCGGCCACCGCGACGACCCGCAGGTCGCCAGCGCGATCGAGGAAGCGGGGGAGCATTGTCAGGAGTTGATTGTGCTGGGGAGTTACCCGAGGGCGCGGAGGATTTTGTGACGCTGCCAAGACAATGAAGCAATCTTGGCTCGCGAAGGCGATGGTGGTGTAGTCGTCGCGCGCAAGCCAATACCACTCAAAGAATTGGCAATTTCGCGTGAACCCAAATCCACAGATTTGTGGAATTTGGAGCTGCTTCTGGTTCCTGTGAGCAAGCCTTGTTGAAGCACCCAGCAGGCAGTATGCTCGCGATTCGATGAGCCCGGCGATTCGGGAAATCAGATTGCACGAGCGGGCGATTGATGGCGCTCGCGTTTTCGCTTGTTGCCTGTTTCTATCTCTATCCGCTCAGACATGGGCGCAGTCGGCGAAGCTCCCGCGGTCAGAGAATTCCGCGATCCAGAGCGCTCGAATCGCTTCGTCGTCGGCGCTTTCAGGACGCTCCAGCGCGCCGACGGAGATTCGGACGATGTCCGGGCTTCGGCGAACGCCCTTTGAGCGAGTCAAGACGCTCGATGTCGCAAGGATCAATCTAATTTGCGCCGAGGATCTCTGTGGTTCGGAAACGCTCAACGTCGAATCGTCGCTACGAAAATTGGATATGTGGTCCGCTGTTGTTGCCGGCGAGACTAAGCGGTTGTTTCCGCGATTCACGGAGAATCCGGATTACTACGACCGCTCGGAAGCAACGTTCCGAGTCGTCACGCTCGTTCTGACGCTCAAGAATCTGCTCGGTGTCCATTACAACCTGGATCAGGCGGCCGCGCCGACCTTTGAGGATTCGCGAGATCAATTCCTGCACGGGCTGACCGATTCAAATCGGGGCGGCACATGCGTTTCGATGCCCGTGCTCATGGTCGCGATCGGACGGAGACTGGGCTACCCGCTCAAACTCGCGCTCGCCCACGAGCACGTCTATTTTCGTTGGGACGACGGGGTCTCGCCTCCGCTCAACTTTGAGTGCACGAATCCGCAAGGCATGGATTGGCATCCGGACGAGCACTACATGGTGTGGCGCCGGGAAATGTCTGCGAAGGATCTTGATCACCGCGAGTTTCTTGTCTCGCTGACTCCAAAGGAAGAGCTTGCGGTCTTTCTTGCTGCACGCGGGCACTGCCTGCTCGCCAACGGCAGGGTCGATGAGGCACGCGAGGTCTACACAGTGGCGATCCGGCTCTTTCCGACCGCCCGCCAGTTCAGGACTTGTCTGCGGGAACTGGAAGAGCGATTTCCCGACCCCAGCCCGAGGTTTTCGGTGCCCGATCCGAGCGAGATGCTCATGCAGCACCATTTTGGTGGGCCGGGGCTTCCAAGTCCGGTCATGCCTCGCGTATCTGAGCAGCGTCGATTGCAACAACCTGTGGCACCACAGCAACCCGGCAACCACGGCACGCCGCATTATCCGACTGGAGGTCCTTCATGAGAAGAACTCTTTGGCTGCTGATTTCAGTTCTGATTTCGCTCGCGGCGAACCCCGCTCGTGCCGAATTGTCCGCGCGGACGGGCCGGTTCTTGCAGAGCGATCCGAACTCAACCGGGTTGGCGGTTCAGAACGACGTTCGCTGGTTCCACGGCGCGGCGCCGAACGTCCAGCCGTTTGCGCCGGAACTCTCCGGGCGCCTCGCCGACGGGCAGAACCTCTACCAGTATGTCGGCGGCAACCCGGTCATGCGTTCGGACCCGCTGGGCCTGTCGTACGACATGTTCGACGAGGTCGAAGCGATCGCGAAGGAGCACGCGTTCAGCGGCCTTTATGGCTTGCAGGTGGCCCGGCTGCACGCGCAGGGGGAGCTGAAGAAAATACAGGCGTATACGCGTGCGGCGTTCCTGTGGGACGAGATGGTGATGGATCGCGACGAGGCGATCCTGTTCAGCGTGATCGGCAGCCCGTTTTTCTCGACGATCTGCTTCGAGGCGGGGACACCCGTGGCCGGGCCGGATGGTGCGCCGATCGCCATCGAACGAGTGGGATTGGGGGAATCGATCTTTTCGACGAGAGATCCGTGGGGGGTGAGTGCTTCAGGGATTGCGGCAGACCCGGACAGTGCAGAATCGGTCGATCCGAGTCAGTGGCGAAAGATCGTGCTGGAGGCGACGAACGCAAGCGGCAGTCATGTCACCGCATCGCTGCTGAGGCCGCTGGCGTGGGTGGATGCCGCGGGCGCGAGGGTGGGAGAAGACCTGTCGATCGACTTCCACGAACTGAATCTGGCGGGACCGGTGTGTGTGAGGTCGATCGAGGCGTGCCCTGCCGTACCAACGGCCGGGCCCGGCTCAGAGACTGTGACAGGTGTCTTCGAGACCGAAGGCACCCCGATTGTTCGAGTGCGGCTGTTCGGGGACGACAAGGCGATCGGCGTGACGGCGGGGCACCCGTTCTTTGTGCATGACTCTGAGGAGTGGGTCGCCGCGGGAGAACTGAAGCCGGGGCAGCGGGTGCGAACGCTGGACGGGTATGCGTCTGTTGTGAGCGTGGACGACAACCACGAGACAGCGACGGTGTACAACCTAGAGGTCCGTCGGAACCACACGTACTACGCGGGGGCAAGCAGGGCATGGGCGCATAATCCGTGCCAAGGAAAAGGCGATTACTTTCCAAAATCGCGACCCGGGTGGCGGGTCAGTCGGTTTGAACAAAAAGAGTGGATAACGCAGAAAGTATGGGATATGCAGAAGCAGCTCGGCCGCAATCCGGCGGCAAACAAAGCAATTCGAGATTTTGTTCAAGAAGCTATTCGCCAATCGGGAGAACCCCTCGCCGAGTTCCTTGCTCACATGCGACAGTTGGGTCTGTAGATATGGAGCACGCTCTGATAGTTCAACTAAGGCTGGCAGCAACTCGAGAAGCGAGACAAAGCCTCGTCGACACGTGGGCGAGGCAGCATCCGGGCGCCGAACTTCGCAAGGTGTCACTAGCGGGTTGCAACTTAGAAGGACTTCATCTTGCTCGACTGGAAATGAGCGAAATAGATTTTCGGCGGTCTTGTTGCGTTGACTCATGTTTGCCGCCACTTGCGGGGTGTAATCTTAATGGAGTAGATGCTCGAGGTGCAAGATTTCTTAGATTGGCGGATTGCACATTTAATGACAGTATCTTGGATGAGGCCGAATTCGGCGGCTGGATTGGTGATTGTGATTTTCGTCGTGCGTCCATGATTGGTGCGAGGATTTCTGAGATAGTCCCGCAGAACGGCGAATCATGGAAACTTGGCCGCAATAATTTTTCAAAGGCGAACTGCCGGTGGCTTGATGCAGCAGGTGCGATTCTTACCGATTGCGTGTTTACGGAAACCTCGCTTGAGTACGCTCGATTGTCGCGTTGTAACCTCAAGGGGAGCGTGTGGCATCGCGCGCACTTGACGGGCACGAACATGGTGAATTCTCTTGTTGACTCCAGTTTGGCGAAGGAAGCGGTTGCCCGCGATTGTGCTCGAAAGCCCGGCCGTGCAACCCGCGAGCTTTCGGTGGTCCTAAAGCAATGTGTTGAGTTTGGCATTCGGTGGACTATGCGACGTCGCGGCTCATTTGCAGAGGAGGGCGTTGTGTTGCGAAGGGCGACTCCCTCGAAATCGTTTGCACTCCAAGGTGCAACGCTGCGCCTGCCTTCAAGAGCCATTCTCCGGATTATTCCTGCCAGCGGAAAAGGCTCCCTCGGGGCAATCGCGTCGGAGGTGTCGGCGGATTATGAGGGGTGGTTTGTCTTGATGCCCACCGTAGAAATTGCTGGGATCGCTCAAGGGTATCGAAGAGCCGTCCACGCAGCGGTCGTCAAAATGCTGTCGGAGCTGTTCCAGTCCGATTCGGTGACTGGCGGACCAACATCTTAGAGATATCTTTCGGGAATGTCGGAGCCACCAAGAGGCGCCAGCGACGATCGTCGGTTGAAACCCAAGGAATCAGCCTACTCGTCGAATCACCAGCACAACAGCGCAGTCCGGGCGGGTCACCCCGCCATCTTCGGCCGCTTCTCATTCATCGCGTTCGTCGCGACACGATCTAACGCCCGAATCGTCGCTCCCGCCTTGTCGAGTAAATCCCGCAGCGTTTCCGCCGCTTGGATGCTCTGCTGAAGCAGCGGTTCGCTGAGCGCACTGGGCTTGGCGTCGGGGCCGAACTGGACGCCGAGTTCGGTCGCCAGTTTCTGGGCGTTTTCGTTGAGGCGCAGCAAATGCTCGCCGAGGCGGGTTGTGTATTCGTGGAATGCCTGAGCGTCGGCGCGAAGTTGATCGATCCGTCCCTCGACGAGCCGCTCGATCTCCTTTGACGCGTCCTTGCACTTGCCGACCGTGTCCACCAGCCCGTCGGTCTGCTTGAAGAGGAGATCGATCTTGTCGGCGCCTTCGAGGATCGCCTTGTCGATCGAGCGCCGCGCGATATCGACCTGTTGCTCCATCGTGCCGAACTCGCCGGCCTTGGCGGTGAGGCGTTCGTGGATTCGGGCGGCCTTCTCGATCACGTCGGGAAGGCCCGCGAAATCCTCGGCATTGCTCGGGGGCAGGCCCAGGCGTTCGGCGTCCTTGGGGCCGAGCAGAGTCGCGGCGAGGCGGCAGAGTTGTTCCAGCCTCTGCATCCCCGGCCCGCTCGCCACTTCAACCTCGAGGCGCGCGCGCCGAATGCGCTTGTCCAGCTCGCGCACGTCGTGGTCCACCTGATCGTGGAGCGGCGCCAGGCGGCTCTCCATGCCGTGGATCATCTCGTCGAGCTGGCGCTGCACGTGCTTCTCGTGCTCGAGGATCGTGTTCTCGCGCGCCGTCGCGTCGGCGTGGCGCTGCTGGGCGCGCCGTTCGATCTCGAGTGCCTGCTCGTTCATTTCGTCGAGCCGGTTGCGGATGGTGGTCTCGATGGCCGCGGCACGGGACTCGATCGCGGCGATGGCGGTGCTCTGCTCGCGTCGGATTTCCTCCCGCCGCGCAACCACGAACGCCTCGAACTCCGCCGCGGCACGGTTCACCTGCTCCTCGCGCTCGAAGAGCCGCGAGAAGCAGCGGTCCACCGTCTTGTTGCAGGTGGATTCGAACTCGGTGGCCTGCTCGCGGATGAGGGCCGCGAGGTTGTCCTTGATCAGAGTCTCGAGCCGGGCCGGATCGCTCGTCAGGCGGGCGACCGAATCGGCGATTTGCTCGGCCTTGACGATCCGCTGCTCGAGCGAAGGAAGCAGGCGGCCTGCCGCATCCACCCGGCCCTGAAGATCCTTCGCCAAGCCTTGCACCGCTTCGCGCAGCGTCTTGACCTCGGTGCTCGTGACTTCGAGCGTTCGACCATGCCCACTCGCTTCGCGGATCAGTTGTTGGAGCGTGAGCGAGTATTCCTCAAAGGTCCGGCGATCGACCACCCGAGGCGACACAAAGACATCCGTCAGGGTCTTTTCAGCCCCGGGCAGCGGCCTGCGAGATTCCCCAACTGCGGCCACCCCTCCCCCGGCCCCATTCCCGGCGGTGGTCTTTGTCGATAGCTCGGGCATGGTCCGCTGAGATCGGCAATCCGTGCGCCACCGCTCGCGTTTTTGAAGAATCCAGCCTTCGCGGGCGTGCCTCTACACTGCTCCCGATGCGTGCAGGTGCGGCAAAGCAGCGGCCCGATTCAGGGACCAAGGTTCGTCTCCAGCGGGTGCTGGCCGAGGCCGGGGTGGCCGCCCGAAAGCAGTGCGAGAGGCTGATCGAGACCGGGCACGTCGAAGTGAACGGTGAACGGGTTGAGAAACTCCCCGTCTTCGTCGATCCCGAGGCCGACGACATTCGGGTCGATGGAAGGCGGATAAAACCGACCACCCGGCACATTTATCTGATGTGGCACAAGCCCGGAAGGGTCCTGGCGACGCCCCCGATCGACGAAATGGAGTCGCGACCCACCGTTTCTGACTACGTGGATCACCCAACCGCGCCGAGGCTCTTCCCCGTCGGCACGCTCGGCTTCGAAGCGATGGGCCTGATGCTCTTGACTAGCGATACGAAGGCCGCCAGCCTGCTCGGCCACCCGCGCTCAAACTTGGAACGCATCTATCAGGCCCGGGTGAAGGGAACGCCGACCGGGACCGTCCGGAGCAAACTCCGCAAAGGCGTGCAGGTACTCCTTCCCGAGCGGGGGCCGCGATTAGAAGCTCCGGCCAAGCCCCGCGAGCGTCGAGGCCCTCACGACAAGCCCGAACGCCCCCGCACCCGGCGGGTGCGTCTCGAGATCCGGCCGCTCGACCCGGCGAAGCGGTCGCAGGGATCTGCCCAGGAGCAGGACAGTGCCGCGGGCAACAGCAGCATCGAGATCTTGACCACCGAGCCGCGCGACGAATTCGTGGCCCAGGCTCTCCACTTGGTCGGGCACCCCGTCCGCAAACTCACGCGAGTTGCGATCGGGCCGCTCCGCCTTCGGGAAGTGGGACCGGGAGCCTGGCGTGAACTGACGCGTGAAGAGATGCGGGACCTGCGCGACCTGCTCGACAATCTGTCCGGTGCTCGCCGGGGCGGAAGCGGCAAGGGAGATCACCGTTCCGGCATGGGGGCCTCGAAGGGTCCCGGCAAGCGAAAGCCCCGGGTCCTCACCGGACGCGATTCCTCAAAATCCACCCCGAATCCGCCCGCCCCGATTGCCGAACAAGAATTGGAAGATCCGGGCATTGACCCCGAGGATTTCGAGGCCTGACCGAGCGGCGATAGATCAAGCATGACGCAGACACCGGCACAAAACGGGGATTCATGGCAGCGCCCGCCGCGCCGGCATTGGATCATCGAATACATCGCCGCCACCATCGGATGGCCCCGCGATGAGGACGATCGGCCCGACCTGACGGCAATCCAGGCCCTGAATCTGCCCCCGGGGACCAAGCCCAGCACGCTCAACCTGTTGAGCATTTCCGTCTCGGGCTTCTACAAGGCCCAGATGCCCCTCATGGCCGCGGCCCTGGCGTACCGGACGATCTTCGGGCTGGTGCCGGTCCTGATCATCGTCCTGTCGGTGCTCGGAGCGATCGCGAGCGAAAAGCAGATCAAGACGGTTGTGGATAACACACTCCGGTTTTCCGGATTGTCGGAGGTCTTCCAGATCAACCTCGACCCCGGCCCCCCCGGCACCGAGGGCGAAAACAAGGGCGAGCCGACGCACCCCGGCACGGCAACCGGCACGGGGATCGGCGCGGCCAGCCCGAATCTCCAGCCGGAGATGGGCGGGACTTCGGCGGCGCCGGTCATCCAGAGGGAAAAGCTGGACGACTGGATCAAGAGTTTGTCGAGCGGGGTGAAGGCGATCAGCTTTACGGGCATCGGGCTCGCGTCGCTCTTGCTCCTGGTCTACGCGGCCGTTTCCATGGTGGTCGAGATCGAGTACGCGTTCAACCGGATCTACGAAGCGCCGGCGGGCAAGAGCTGGGCCCGTCGGATCATGCAGTACTGGACGCTGATGACGCTCGGCGTGTTGTTTCTGGTGGGCACGTTCGCGGTCGGCAACAGCATCAACGAGTGGGTTCAATCGCTGATCGAGCGGAACGTCACGGGAGAGTTCGCATCGGCCCTGCTCAGGCTGTGCGGCATTCTCATCCAAGTCAGCATCACGGGCTCGATCCTGCTCGTCATTTATTTCACCGTTCCAAATGCCCGCGTGCGGTTCATCCCGGCGGCGGTGGGGGCGTTCTTCGCGGCGGTTTCGTGGGAGATCCTCAAGTACGCGTTCCGTGAGTACCTCCGGTTTGCAACGCAGCCATCGAGCAGTTACAGCCGCTTCTACGGTTCTTTGGCGCTGGTTCCTTTGACACTGTTCCTCATCTACTGCACCTGGCTGATCGTTCTTTTCGGTCTTCAGATCGGGAGATCCATCCAGCTCTTCTCGCGTCTGCGCTCCCTGGGCCCGAACTTCTTTGCTCTCGCGGCTTCGCGCGGGCCCGCGGAGCCCGCGATTATCGATTCGGGCGTCATCGTGCCCATCATGGTCGGGGTGGCTCGCAACTTTGATCTGGGCAAGCCGACGTCGGCGGCGGGCCTCAAATCGGATGTCACGCTTTCCGAGCCGGTCATACGGGAGGTGCTGCGGCAACTGGCCCGCGTGGGATTGCTGCTGCCGGTGCAAAGGCCGGCGAGCCCCAGCCGCGGGATGATCCTGCTCCCGGGCACGATCGGGCAGGACGAGGAGTATTTCACGCTCGCCCGGTCGCCCTCTCAGATCCCTGTCGAGCAACTGCTTACGCTTGGGTACAGCCTGAGCGACGGGGTGAATGCTCTCGGCCCGGATGCCGAGCGTTCCTTGCCACCGGCTCTTGCCCGCCTGCGTATGGCACAGAAGGAAGCTGCGAAAGGCATGACTCTGGCCGATCTGATTATTCCGGGCACCGCCGCTGCGCCCATCGTGGCCGCGCCGCAGGCCTCGCCCGTCGTTCCAGGAGTTGCTCCCGCATGACGACGTCTCCCCGTTCAACACCCGTCGCACGCCTGATCGCGCCCGGGCTTTGCCTGCTGGCCCTCGCGATTCCCGGCTGCTACGAGCGGGTTGTCGAGGCCCGGGGCATCGGCACCGATGGCGTCGCGGTCCAGCGCTCGTACCGGAGTGATACGGCGCTCGACCGTGCGGTCTTCCCCGACTCCAAGAGCAACGACAAGGGGTTCTCGTCCTCCACTCTGCCGAGCAACGCTCCCAGGTCGCCCTCCTCGCCGAACTGACGCTACGATCGAAAGCGCCATGGGAATCGAAGCCGCACTTCCGAACGATTGGGTCCTGACGACGCAGTTCAAGCGCGTCATGAACTGGGCGCGGCGCAACAGCATGTGGCCCATGCCTTTCGCGACCGCTTGCTGCGGCATCGAGTTGATGGCCACGGCATCCAGCCGCTACGACGTCGCGCGTTTCGGGATGGAGCGAATGGGCTTTTCGCCCCGGCAGGCCGACCTGCTGATCGTGGCCGGGCGCGTCGGCGTCAAGATGCTCCCGGTTCTCCAGCGCATCTACATGCAGATGACCGAGCCCAAGTGGGTGATCAGCATGGGAGCGTGCGCCTCGACCGGCGGCGTCTTCGACACCTATGCCACGGTGCAGGGGTGCGATCAGTTCATCCCGGTCGATGTTTATGTTCCTGGCTGCCCGCCCCGCCCGGAGCAGTTGCTCGAGGGCATCATGGCGATCCAGCGCCACATCGATCAGGAGGGAATGCCCCCGACCGATGGACTGGCCCGGCGTGCTCCGCTGGGAGTCGTTGTGCAGCCAAACCAGCAGCTCCGTCCCCAGCCTGTCGGACTGACGATCGGCGGCTGATCGTCTCATCCCAACGTATCGATACCATTCTTGCCGCCGGGGGCGCAAGCGTCCGGGGCGGAGTTTGTGTATGGGTTGTTGTGCGTGGATAACGGCCGGCGCACTTTCACTGGCGTGCGCCGGCGCGGATGCACAGACCGCGCCGCCCGCACCCACGGCCCCGAGCCCGCCCGCGCGGGTTGCCGGTCCGGAGCCCAAACCGGGGCAGGACCGATCGGAGCGCACCAGGAATGCAGCTGCTGTTGCGAGCGAGCAGATCGCCTCGCTCGGCGGCGGTGCAGAGCCCGGCGATGTGTACGAAGCGCTCGACGCGGAGATGGACCGCCTCGCCGCCGATGCCGATGTCGTGAAGGACGCCCGTGCGTTCCGCACCGTTTCCTTTGCCGGGCGGATTGCACGGTTGGTCGGTTCGCTCCCGAAGGACGAGCGCTCGAAGGCGTTGGCGCAATTCGGTGAGCATCGCGAGTTTCAGGCGGAACTCGCCTTCGCGCTCCGCCCCAAGGACCGAACCGACAGGATCGCGGCGCTCGCGCTGCGGTTTCTCGAGACGCAGGGCAAGAGCCTCGACCGCTTTCCCGGCCTTGCCGCGGCGTTCTGCGTCGTGCACGACCGCGCGGTCTTTGAGCAGGCGAACGAGAACCGTGCGGTCGCCGATGATCCGATCAAATTGTTCGAGTATTTCATTCGCAACAGCGACAAGATGCCGCTGGGGCTCGACCGCGTTCCGACTCAACTTCTTACCTTCGTGGTCGATACCACCGCGAAAGTCGATGAGCTCGAATGGGCGATCGCGAGGTACGCGGGCAACCTCCAGGTCGGCCGGCGATTCTTTGATGTCCAGTACGACAAGGAGGCCTTCCTCAAGGGCGCGAAGAAGAAAGTGACCGAAGTCGGGTTCTCGCTGCCGAACCTCCAGAAGTACGGGGGCGTCTGCATCGATCAGGCGTATTTCGCGGCGAACGTCGGCAAGGCGCTGGGCATTCCGGCCGTGGTCATGCGGGCACGCGGGCAAGAGGGCGCCCACGCGTGGGTCGCGTACCTGCGCTGGGAGGACGGCTCGATCTGGTGGGACTGCACGACGGGGCGCTACGCGGAGTATCGGAATCTGCTGGGTTTCGTCACCGATCCGCACGGAGGATTGCCCGTGCCCGAGAGCACGCTGCGTCTTCGCGCGGCCTTCGGATCGGTCTCGGCGGAGGACCGTCTGACCGCGATCGCTCTCACGGACGCCTCGCAGCGTCTGCAGCGAACGCTGATCGGTCCGGGCGGAGTTGTGTCGAAAGCCGAACTATCCCGCCCCCGCGTGTCGGTTGCTCCCGAGCAGGTCCAGCGGCTGCTCGATCTGACCGGCGCCGCGACGGGGCACGCGGTTGCCTGCGAGGACGCGTGGCGGGTCGGTGTGGCGTTGGCGCAGGCCGGCGTCCTGACGATCGAGCAGCGAATTCGGTGGGCGGATAGTGCCGCGGCCGTGCTCATGGAGAACTACCCGGACTTTGCGGTCGATTTGTTTTCGGACGAATTTGCCACGATCGAAGACACGGCGCAGCAGGAGAAGTTGTGGCGCTGGCTGCAGGGCAGGGTCAAGGGGCACACGGATCTGCTGGCCGTTGCCAGGTTCGGCGAGGCTGAAATGTGGGAGAAGAGCGGGAATCCGACGAAAGCCTGGGAGCGATACGCGGAGGTCGTCGGCGATTTTGCGGACGCGGGGCCGAGTTCGGTCCTGGCGGCCATCAAGTGCGTCACGCTGCTGAAGGATGCAAAGCGAAAGCCGGGAGATGCGCTGGCGCTGCTCAAGCACGCGTGGGAACTCTCGCCTCCCCCCAAGGGCGACAATCCGGGCGTCTGGACGCAGACGAACTGGTTCCGCATCGGCCGTTTGTACCTCGGTGAATTGCAGAACGCGGGCAGGCTGGCGGAAGCGGACTGGGTCGCCCGCAAGCTGCGCATCAAGGCGTGAGGGGAGCTCTTCGAGACACGGCACGGATCGGCGGGTCATGCCGCCGAATCCACGGACGGGCGCGATCGGTATATTGAGCGTATCGGAGGATTCTTATGTTTTGTTCGAAGGCAAGATTCGCCGTCTGCGTAGCGAGCATCGCGGCGGTCACCATTCTGTCAACCATGTCGTGGGCGCAGACTCCGAAGAGTCCCTCGAAGGCTCCCTCGCCCGCTCCGAAAAAGCCCAAGGATCAGGGGAACGATGCATCCAAAGACGGTGCGGCGGAAGCGGCCCGCAAGGACAAGGCGATCCGGGCGACGAAGGCGGCGCGGGACGGGCTCGACTCCCTTCAGAAGGGGGAGGATCCGAAGAAGGTCGTCGAAACTCTGAACACGCAGCTGAGAGCCCTCGCCGAAACGGCCGATCCGGTGGCGGATATCGACGCTTTTTACGCGATCGCGAGCGTCCGGCGTTTCGCCATGCTCCTGGGAGCCGCGACCGGCTCGGATGCGCGGGGAGAACTTCTGAAGTGCTTCGCCGAATCTCCCAATTTCGTCACCGAGCTGGTGTTCGCGATGGACGGACGAGCGGACGATCTGCCCAAGGTCGCGCTGCTCGCGACCCGACTATTCCGGGAACGGAAGGACACGCTCAGGCAATACGCGACGCTCGGCGCGGCGCTGTGCGTCGTGCACGACCGGGAAGTCACGGAGCGAGCAAACGAGAACACCGCGACCGCGGACGACCCTCTCAATATCTATGACTACTTCGTCCGCAACAGCGCCAAGATGCCGCTCGGGCTTGCAAATGTCCCGGCGCAGCTCCTGGTGTTCGTGGTCGATACGACCGCCAAGGCGGGCGAATTGGAATGGTCGCTGAAGCGGTTCGCCGGGAACGCCGACGTGGGCGCGCGATTCTTCGAGGTTCGGTATGACTACGACGCGCTGGACGGGGCGAAGAAGAGGCTGACGACCGCCGGGTTCAGCATGCAGAACATCCTCGCCTGCGGCGGGGTCTGCATCGATCAGGCGTACTTCGCGGCGAACGTCGGCAAGTCTCTGGGGATTCCCTCGGCGATCATCCGCGGACGCAGCGATGAGATGAGCCACGCCTGGGTCGGATTTCTCCGCTGGGACAAGCAGTCGATCTGGTGGGATACACAGTCCGGGAGGTACGACGCGTACAAGAACGTTGTCGGCAGGGTCACGAATCCGCAGACCGGAAGGACCAACGCGGAGAGTGAACTGCAGCTGCGGGCCGCGTTTACCGCCGCCTCGGCCGACAGCCGGGCCAACGCGACCGCTCTTGCCGATGCCGCCGTGCTTCTGATGGGCTTTGAACTGGACGGCAACAAGTCGGAAACGGCGGAGAAGTTGACGCCGGAGTCAAGCGCCCGGGTTCTCGCGCTCAGCGAGGCGGCCGCGAATCAGACCGTCGCCTGCGAGCCCGCGTGGTTCATCGGCGTCAGCCTCGCGAAGGCCGGGATGCTGACGGCGGAGCAGCGGCGTCGCTGGGGAGAGGCCGCCGCGAGCGCGCTGATGAAGCGATATTCGGATTTTGGCGTCCTTGTGCTGAGCGAGATCATCTCCTCGATTCCCGATGTGGCCGAGCAGGACAAGTCGTGGAACTGGCTCGTCACACGCGTCAAGGGCCATCCGGACCTGGAGGCGAACGTCAAATTCCGACAGGCGCGGATGTGGGATCAGAATGAACGGCCGGATCTGGCGTGGAATTGCTATGAGTCGGTTGTTCAGCAGTACGCCGATTCAGGGTCGAGCGCCGTCGATGCAGCCGCGAAGTGCGTCACGCTCGTGAAGAAAGCCGGCAAGCCGCCCGCGTCGGTGCTTCCGATGCTGAAGCAGGCGTGGATCCGTACCAAGCGGCCGACGGTGACCAACCCGGTGTTTGCAAATCAGAGCAACTGGTACAGGCTTGGGGCTCTGTACGCCAAGGCGCTCTCCGACGCGGGCCAAGCGCAGCAGGCCGACGCCGTGGCCAACCAGCTCAAGTCTCCGTAAATTGGAAACGCGGATCGCCTACTTGTCCGCCACGTTCAGGCTGCGACCGGCCTTGCGCTTGCGGTTCATCATGTCGCGGCCGTGCTTGGTCTTCATCCGGGCGCGGAATCCGATGGCGCGTTTACGCTTGATGCGGCTCGTGCGATGGGGGTAATGCATGACTCGGCTCCAAACCCCCAAAGATGCGTCCGCAACCGGACCTCTTCCAGAGGCGCTTTTTTTTCAGGGCCGAGACGATAGACGCTCCGTCCGAGATGCTCCACTTCCGCATGATCATGTTCGGTGTGTGTGCGGGTTCTTGCTACATTTGGCTTGGCATTTCGGTGGTACCCCGTTAGCATCGAACATGGCCCCGAGGAGAGGGGTCGCTGGTCGAGAGACTCCGGCCCCGCCGGAGTTGTCGGGAGCGACCGGCTCGCTGGCCGTCGGGAGATCCGTGCTTCGATGAATAGTCGGAGGTGCGGACGGACGGCCGTCGAGCCATCGCTGCCGAGAGTGATCCGTTGAGAGAGATCGCGGTGCGCACGCGCCCCGCAACGATCTCTGTGTCCGGGTATGCCCGGGCTGGGAAGTTCGGGCGATGGACGAAGCGACACGCAACAAGCTCGAAGGACTCGTCGGACATCGATTCTCCGACCCGATATTGCTCGGTCGCGCCCTCATGCACGCCTCGCTGGTTGAGGCCCGCGTGGACTCCAACGAACGCATGGAGTTCCTTGGCGATGCCGTCCTGGGCATGGTCGTCTGCGAGCGTGTCTTTGCGGCCTTCCCGATGATGCTCGAGGGCGAGATGACCAAGATCAAGTCGATGGTCGTCAGCCGCCAGAGCTGCGCCGCGATCGCCAAGGAACTGGGCCTCCAGACCTTCCTGCGCCTGGGCAAGGGCATGAAAGGCGGCGGGGAACAGCCCTCCTCGCTCGCCGCCGCAGCCTTCGAGGCTGTCATCGCCGCCATTTTCCTCGACGCGGGGATGGACGCGGCCCGCAAATTCCTCGCCCCGCTTGTCGATCCGCTTATCCAGCGGGCGGCCGCCAGCAATCACCAGCAGAATTTCAAGAGCTTCCTCCAGCAGCACGTCCAGTCGCTTGGTTCGGGCCTGCCCTCGTACCCCATCCTCGACGAGAAGGGACCGGACCACAGCAAGTGCTTCAAGGTCAGCGTCGAGATCGGCGGCAAGCGCCTTGCCGAGGCCTGGGGACAGAGCAAGAAGCGGGCGGAGCAGCTCGCCGCCCTTTCCGCCCTAGTCGAACTCGGGGCCATGACCAAGGATGCCGCCGACGAGGCCGCCAAGCAGGCGGGACTGGTTGACCTTCCTCCCGGCGAACCCGGCGCCAAGTGACTGCAATTCCGCTCCCGGCGGCCAACGATCAGCCGATGCACTCAACCGGCCGCGATTGTCGCGTCCAAGGCTGACCCCCGCTTGCCCCGCACACTCAACCAGATCGTGCTCGTCGGCTCGTCCGCCCGTGCCGGCGTGTGGGATGTCTTCAAGGCGATCGTCCGCCCGACGAATCCGGCCTGGCTCACCGTGCTCGCGTCGCTCGGCCTTTCGCTGCTGGGCGTGTACGGGATCGACCTGGCGCGCCAACTCCGGCTCGAAGGTCAGCCAGCTGCCGGCCTCGATGCCATCGCGACCCGCCAGGTGCTCCTTCTGGGTGCCGGCATCCTTTCCGCCATACTCATCGCGCTTCCCGACTATCGCTGGCTCAGTTACGTCGCCCTCGCCATCGCGATCTTCGTGCTGGGGCTGCTCGTCTTTCTGATGATCCCGGGGATTCCGGAGTCGATCGTCCGCCCACGCAACGGCGCCCGCAGCTGGATCAATCTCGGCGTCTTTGATATTCAGCCCAGCGAACTCGCGAAGATCGCGTTTGTGCTCGTGCTCGCCAATTACCTGCGATTCCGCAGCAATCACCGGCGCCCCGGCGGCCTGATTCCGCCCGCCATCATCGCCTTCATTCCGATCGCCATGATCACGCTGCATCCGGACCTGGGCAGCGCCATGACGTTCGTGCCCGCGCTCTTCGCGATGCTTCTCGCGGCCGGAGCGAAGAAACGTCACCTGACGATCATCGTGATCTTCGCGGCCATGGCGGCGCCGCTCGCGTATCCGCTTTTGAAGCCACACCAGCAGCAGCGCATTAACGGACTCTTGGCCCAGATGCAGGGCAACAAGCGTCTGGATCAGGACATCAACTTCCAGCCCGTGACCGCCCAGTCGCTCGTCGGCGCCGGGGGCGTGAACGGCACGACCGACGAGCGATCCCGCGCTCTTGTCCACTACAGCCGCCTCCCGGAGCGCCACACCGACATGATCTACTCGGTGCTGGTGAATCGCTTCGGCCTCGTCGGCGGCGCCGTAATCATCGGCCTGTACGCGCTGTGGATTCTCGGAGCGATCCTCACGGCCGCCCTCGCGAAGGAGCCCTTCGGACGGCTCATCGTTGTCGGACTCGCCGCGTTCGTGGCGACACAGGCGATCGTCAACATCTCCATGAACGTGGGGATTGCGCCGATCGTCGGCATCACGCTGCCGTTCGTTTCCTACGGCGGATCCAGCCTGATCGCCAGTTGGCTCATGACGGGGCTCATCTTCTCGGTCAGCGTCCGCCAGTCGCGCCTGCCGCAGCGCAAGAGCTTTGAATACTCTGACGACGAGTGAAGCCCGACCGCCCCCATCCGCCGGCCAACGCCAAGCCCCGCCCGCCGTGTCAGCCGCGCGAGAAGCTCGATGTGTCCAACGCGCCGGTGACGAGCATTGCCGCGCCGGAGGATTTTCTTGCGGAAACAAAGACCATCGGCATCGAGTTTGAGCCGGGCGAAGAAGAGAAACTCGGTCTCTATCTCGCGCTGCTCCTCAAGGCCAACGAGTTGCAGAACCTCACGGCCGTTCGCGACGCCAAAGAGGCCTGGCGCCGGCACATCCTCGATTCGCTCACGCTGCTTCCTTTCATCGCCGAGTTCGGCGACGGCGCCAAGATCATCGACGTCGGCAGCGGCGGGGGCCTGCCCGGCCTGCCGCTGGCCATCGCGATGCCCAAGGACAACTTCACCCTTCTCGAGGCGACCGGAAAGAAGTGCGAGTTTCTCAGGCAGGCCATCGCGCGACTCGATCTGAAGAACGCATCGGTGGTGCAGGGCCGCTCCGAGCGTGTCGCCCACGATCGCGGAGCCCGAACCGATCAGCACGGAACGATCCGCCACGACGGCGGCCACCGAGAGGCCTACGACATCGTCATCGCCCGCGCTGTCGGGCGCCTTGCCACGCTCGCGGAATTGACGCTTCCGCTTTGTAAAGTCGGCGGACGCGTGCTGCTCATCAAGGGCGAAAAGGCCGATGAGGAACTCAAGGAGGCCGAGAAGGCTCTGCACATCCTCAAGGCCGTGCACGGCGGCACCACGCCTACGCCGACGGGCCGGATCGTGATCCTCGAAAAACGCAGCGCCACGCCGCGCGACTACCCGCGTGCCGACGGCGAGCCTGCGAGAGCGCCGCTTGGCGCCAATCGCACCTGAGAAGCCCGTTCTTTCAAGGGCACACGAAGTTGTCGTAGGCGTTCGCGAAGAGCACGAAGTCGACATCGTCCACGTAGCCGTCGCCGTTCATGTCCGCCGGGCAGCCCGGCGGCATCAACGGGTCGGCGCAATCGAAGATGTCGTACGCCCCGGCGAAGTCCACGAAATCCGAATCATCCACCACGCCGTCGCAGTTGTCGTCGCCGATGCAGATCGCAAGAACGCCGGGCGGGCTGTCCGTAAAAGTGCACGAGTTGAAAACGCGGCAGCGGTAGCGCGTCGAGTGTGCCAGTTTCAGCGTCTTGTTGGGTGCCGCGACGATTGTGAAACTGGATGTAGACGAACCGCTCACGATGCCGCCCTGCACGCCGAAGGACAGGGCTGTCGGACCATCGACCAGCGGCAGCCAGTTGTTGCTGTTGACGGGGCTCTCGAAATACCACTGGTGCGTGTACGGTCCTTGAGCCGCGACCTGTCCCGTGACGATCCAACCTCCTCCCCCCGGCGGGCAGATCGAGAGCGGGAGCGGATTGGGCCACGGGATGGGGGCCGCCGTGTTGACCGACACGCTGACGATGGATGTTGCGGTGTCGGAGCACCCGCCGCTCACCACACAGAAGTAGTTTCCCGCGACGTCGCCGTACCCCGGGTTGAAACTGAGAAACGCCGACTGCGCCCCGCTGATGAAGGAGCCGCCAAACGTGTATCCGTTGCCGACCGGTACGTTGGTGTGCCCGACTTTCTGGTACCACTGGAAGTGCAGGTTGATCGACCAGTGCGGCGGATTTGCGAGCACTTGGACGAACCCGAAGTTGCCTGCGCAGAACGCCGTCGGCTGCGGCTGCGAGTAGATGCTGGGGGCGCAAATGGCCGGGATGCCTCGCACGACCCATCCCCGCTCCTGGCCCAGATAGGCGCCGTTGCCGCAGATCGCGGTTCCGTCGGCGCTCACGCCGGTCGCCTCCCAGAGGTTCCAGCCGGCCAGGTTGACGCCGACGGTGGGGAGGTAGGTGTTGAGATTCACCAGACCGTTGACGGTGGAGAACATCGCGCCGCGATTTGAAAGAGTCGCGTCGATCGCGCCGTCGCCGACGACCACCAGGCCGTCGGGCGTGATGGCGTACCCGCGAGACCAGCCGGTGGTCGCAGGCGCTGTGGGCATTGGTCCGAGGTCTTCCATCCCGAAGGCGAGGCTCCACCGGTACGCCCGCTGGCTCGCGACGCCGTTGTCCGCGCTGCCGGTGGCGGCCTGGCCGTTGTCGCTGATTGCGACGCCGGTTGACCATGTGCCACCGGGCAGCGTGCCGATGGTGCTCCATGTTGTCGGGCTCGACCAGATGCGAGCGATCGGGTTGTAGTTGTTGCCGAACATTCCAACGCCGGGTCCGAAGTCGCCGATGATGTACTGCCCGCTCGGCGTGATCTTCGACGCCACCGATGCGATCGATCCCGCGGCGGCGGTGAGCGTGGTGAGCCCCGAGCTGGTCCAAAGGGCGGCGCGGGGGTAAACGCCGAACCCGGCGAGGACCGAATAGGTGCCGACGATATTTGCTCCGGTCGCGTCGACACCTGTGGCCGCGGCCTGCTGAATTATCGAGGGTCCCGCCGCGAGCGCTCCCATCGGGAAGCTGAGAGGCTGCACAAAGGCCTGCAGTCCGTTCGGGTCGTTCGCGCTGCCCACGATGACGGTCGCGTTCGGCGACAGGCCGTAGGCCGTCGAATAGGAGCCGCCGGGCAGGTACCCGATCGCCGAGATCGGGCTGACGGTGCTCCAGTGAATCGCCGTGCCATTGGTCGATGCCGTGCGGCTCCAGCCGACAACGATGTCGCCCGCCGCGCTCATCGCGTTGATCTTTGAGATCGTGTCGCCGGGCAGCACGCCGATGCTCGTGATGGTCTGCGCACCGGCGCCAAGCACGGAGATGTTTGCCGTGAGGATGGCCGCCCACCGAATTCCGAATTTTGGCATGAGACATCTCCCGGGGGTGCAATTTCCCCACGGCATTGTCTCACAAATTCGGAAAGTTGCACGAAAATTTTTCTGGGGCGTTATCGGCCTCGGCCGATCCCGCGGTGTGCAATCAGGGGCATTCGAACTGATCGTACGCCGCGGCGAACAGCACAAAGTCCGCGTCGTCCACGAGCCCACCGCCGTTAAGGTCTGCCACGCACGGTGGATCCATCGACGGATCGTCGCAGACCAGGACGTCGTACGCCGCCGAGAACGTCACGAAATCCGAATCGTCCACGAAGCCGTCGCACGACATGTCCGCGGCACAAAGCAGCAGCGAAGCCCCGTTGCTCGTCGCGCCCGCGCACGGCGTGGAAACGGCGCAGCGGTAACGGATGGCGTGCACACTGGTCAGCCGCTTGCCGCCCGCGGTGTCCGCGGCAATCGTCATGGAACTTGTGCCGGAATTGGAGACGATCGCGCCCGAGCCCGGTCCGGCGCCGTCCCATCCGGCCGTCGATCCATCGAACAGGTCCGCATAGACGCCCGAGCCGGGGGACGTCTCGCGCTGCCACCGATATGTCAGGGTTCCCGACCCCGTCGCGCTCACGGTGAATGTCGAACTCCCGGTCGGACAGACCGACGATGACGCCGGCTGGCCGTTGATGCTTGTCGCGAGGCTCACGCCGCGGCAGACCTCGAGGGCGTCGTCGATCCCGTTCGAATTGCAATCCGGGATCGTCCGGTTCCGCGGGATGATTTTGAAGACGTCGCCGCCCTGCTTCACGATGTACATCTCGCCGTCGGCATCTTCGCCGAATGACGTCACACCGGTGATCGAGAGGCCGCCGCCGGGAGCGAGTTCCGCCGTCCGGTTCGTTGGGGCCGGCGCCAACCCGCTCCCCGAGTAGACGAATGAGAAAATCTGATTCGAGCAGTAGTCCGCGTAGAAGTAGGTACCGTCGAGGTCCGGGATGACGCAGCCGCGATAGGCGTACCCGCCCGTGATGGAACAGGCCCCGCCGCTGTGTGTGTAGGTTTGGATCGGCATCGTGAGCGACGCGGCGTTGCACGTGCAGCCGGTCAGGCCGGTGCAGGAGTTGCCCTCCATGCAGCGCCAGCCGAGATTCACCACCGGCGTCGCGGGCGTTCCGGGGGCGATGTAATCGACTTCTTCGACGGCGCCCTGGCCGACGTCGCCGATGTACATCGCGCCGGTCTCCCGATCGAAGGAATTTCGCCAGGGGTTGCGGAGACCGATGAAGTAGACCTCGTCCGACCCCGGCGTTGCGCCCGCGAAAGGATTGGACGATGGGCTCGCATAGGGGACCAGCGTCGAGCCGATGACGCCGTCGTCGTCGTCATTGCCCGGGATGTTGTCGGTTCCATCCACGTCCAGGCGCAGCATCTTGCCGAGTAGCACGTTGATGTTCTGAGCGTTGCCGGGCGGATCATTGCTGCTGCCGCCGTCGCCCGTTCCGATGTAGAGGTAGCCGTCGGGTCCGAAGGCCATCCAGCCGCCGTTGTGGTTGGTCTGCCCCGGGTGCGAGATTGTCAGCAGGGGCGTTGCGCTTGCCGCGTTGGCCGTTGTCGAAGTCGCGTAGGGCGCGTTCGCCTGGTACCGCACGATGGTGTTGTTTCCCGCCGAATTGGTGTAGTAAATCCAGAAGTACCCGTTCTGGAGGAAATTCGGGTGGAACGCGAGCCCGAGCAAGCCCTCCTCGTTTCCGGTCGCCACCGGAGAAACCGAGAGGAAGGGCGCAGCGTTCAGCGTGTTGGTCGGAAGATTCAAGACCCGAATGCGTCCGGTCGTGCCGCTCCACTGCTCAACGATGAACAGTCGTCCGTAGTCGCCCCTGGGCGCCGTCACAAAGAGCGGGCGCGCAAGCCCGGATGCGACCCGGACGGTTGTCAGGGTTTGCGCGTGCGCCGGGGAACAGACGCACACGATCATCAAGATTGCGCCCAACACACTCCGCCACGCCATGCTCAAAGTGACCGCACCGAAACGCCCGCCCGACCTCGTGACATCCGTCATGCATTCCTCCTGCGGCCAAACCAAATCCACACGCCGGCGACTCCCGCCACAACCAAAAACTCGCATGTAACACCCGCGATGTGCGAGACGAAATCTGAAACTGATGTCAAATTTATCGCTTGATCGGGAGGTGTTGGGACCGATCGGCCGCTCGTGTATCCTGATTCCCATCAAGGATCACGACCATGAGCGATCTCAAATCATCCTCCGTTCCGCCAAACAACCAGAACGTCGAAACGCTGCTCCAGGAAAAGCGTGTTTTTCCGCCGCCCGGAGCGAACGGGCTCGGATTTTCCGGTTGGCACGTCCCCTCGCTCGACGCGTACAAGGCCCTCCACAAGCGCTCGATCGAAAAGCCCGATGCCTTCTGGGCGGAAGAGGCCCAGAAGCTCGCCTGGTTCCATCACTGGGACCACGTCCTGGAATGGGACCCGCCCGACGCCAAGTGGTTTGTGAACGGAAAGCTCAATGCGTGCTACAACTGCGTGGACCGTCATGTGCAGGCCGGCTTCGGCGACTGCTGCGCCATCGTCTGGGAGGGCGAGCCGGTCGCGCCGCGGACGAGCCATCCGGCGCCCGACAGCAAGTACGCCAAGGAGCCCGAGATCCGGCGGATCACGTATCGAGATCTGCAGGAGCAGACCAGCCGCGTTGCGAATGCGCTCAAGCAGCTGGGCGTGAAGAAGGGCGACGTCGTCACGATCTACATGCCGATGGTGCCCGAGCTCGCGGTCGCGATCCTCGCGTGCGCCCGCATCGGCGCCGCGCACAGCGTGATCTTCGGCGGCTTCGCGCCGCACGCCATCAGCGAGCGCGCCATGGACGCCAACTCGCGCGTCATCATCACCGCCGACGGTGGATACCGGCGGGGCGACATTGTGCCGCTCCAGAAGAACGTGGAAGAGGCGGTCAATCAGCTCGCCAACCACGGCCACATCATCAACCACGTTCTGGTCCTCAAGCGCACCGGCCACGAACCGCCCAGCGCCCGGTTCGTCAGCGGCACAACGCCGGCCACGATCAAAGCCACGAGTATTCATCCGCCGACGAAGTTCCACTGGTGGGATGATCTGGTCGCCCGCGTTTCCGACGCCTGCCCTTGCGAAAATATGGACTCGGAGGACATGCTCTTCCTCCTCTACACCAGCGGCAGCACCGGCAAGCCCAAGGGAATCCAGCACACCACCGGCGGCTACCTCACCTTCGTCAACACGACCGCCCGCCTCACGTTCAATCTGGTTCCCGACACTGGCCAGCTTTTCTGGTGCAGCGCCGATATCGGCTGGATCACCGGCCACTCCTACGTCCTCTACGGCCTGCTCACCAACCGCATTCCCACCCTTCTCTTTGAGGGCGCTCCCAACTTTCCCGACAACGGCCGCTTCTGGGACATCATCGCCCGCCACAAGGTCACGCATTTCTACACCGCGCCAACGGCCATCCGCACCTTCATGAAATGGGGCAACGAGTGGCCGGAGAAGTACGACCTTTCCTCCCTCCGCATCCTCGGCACCGTCGGCGAGCCCATCAATCCCGAGGCCTGGATGTGGTACCACGAGCACATCGGCCAGAAGCGCTGCCCCATCGTCGATACGTATTGGCAGACGGAGACCGGCGGCCACGTCTGTACGCCGCTGCCCGGCGCTACGCCCACCAAGCCCGGATCGTGCACGCTCCCCATGGTCGGCATCGACGCGGCGATCGTGAACGAGCAGGGCCAGGAACTGGGCCCCAACAAGGGCGGCCTTTTCTGCATCCGCAAACCCTGGCCCGGAATGCTCCGAGGTGTGTACGGCAATCGCGAGCGATTCGTCAGCAACTACTGGGGCCGACTCAAGGACCCCAAGACCGGTACTCCGTACTACTTCTCCGCCGACGGTGCCCGACGCGACGAGGATGGATACTTCTGGGTGCAAGGCCGCGTGGACGATGTGATCAAAGTCTCAGGACACCTGCTGGGCACGATGGAAGTTGAGAGTGCCTTGGTGAGTCATCCCGCCGTCGCCGAAGCGGCCGTCGTCGGGGTCCCGCACGAGATCAAGGGCAGCGGCATCGTCGCCTTCGTGACCCTCAAGGGCTCATGGTTCAGCCACAATCCCGGACGCGAGCCCGACGCGATCCTGAAGAACGAACTGACGGCCCACGTCGCGAAGGAAGTGGGGGCCCTCGCGAAGCCCGATCAGATCCGCTTCGCGGAGGGACTCCCGAAGACCCGATCCGGCAAGATCATGCGAAGACTTCTACGGGACGTCGCCGCCGGGGTCGAAAAGATCACTCAGGACACGACCACTCTGGAGGATTTCTCGGTTGTCGCCAAGCTTCGTGCCGACGAAGAGTGACCGTGCCAAGCCGTGTGACAAATCGGTTTCCGCTCGCGATCGCCCTGGCCGGCCTCGCCGTTGCCCTGTCCGCCTGTATTACCCCGTTCGACTTTGCCGCAAACGCCGGCTTGGGCATCGCCCAGGCGGGCACCAGCAGCTTCAACCAGGGCACGCTCCAATCCGCTTTCGACCGCTCGCTGGAGCAGGCCGCCCCCGCGGCACGCCAGGCCCTCGAGAAACTCGGTTACCCGATCACCCGCGAAGACATCAACGACTTTTATGCCACGCTCCAGAGCCAGCAGAGCGACGGCAGCTCGGTGACGATCAAACTCCGCAAGAGCAGCGAGCGCGTGACGGGGATCTCCATCCGCGTCGGCTTCTGGGGCGACAGCGCCGTCAGCCGCCTCATCCTCGCCGAGACTGAACGCAACCTCGGAATCTCGCAACCGTCGGCGACGCCCGCCCCACCCACCCCTTCCTCCCCGCCCTCCGTCTCGCCACCGCCGGGCTCGTGATTCAGCAAATTGCGCGCAACCGCTACTATTGAGCACTGCGATCGGGCCCCTTCCGCGCGTTGAATCCGGAGCCTTTACCGAGTCGAAATGACCAGCGGCCCTAGCCAATCCCCATTCTCTCCCGATCTCGCCGATCTTCCCGCGGGCCACTCGTCCGATCTGCTCGAAGTCATCCGTGGCGATACCGACGTCGGCGATGCCTCCCCCGGTTCGACCGAGGGCTCCGCTCTGCCCCTCCCGGCGCTCTTCAACGGCCCCCGTGTCTGCGTCGCGTTCCCCCTGTACAACGCCGCCGCGGAAGCCTCCGCGATCGTCGATGAGATTGCCGCCTTTGCCGCGGCAGTCCCCTCGTGGGAATTCGTCTTCGTCGATGACGGCTCACGCGACGCAACCGCCGCCACGCTCAGGAAGCGCCTGGCCGCCATCGAGATCATCGAACCCGAACTCGCCGCCCGCTTCAGCGTGCTGAGCTACACCCCCAACGCGGGGAAAGGGCACGCCATCCGCGTCGCCGCCCTCGAGAGCGACTCGGACTATTTCCTCTTCACCGACGGCGATCTGGCCTATTCGCTCGAGCACCTGACGCGCCTCTTTGAACGCCTCCAGTCCGCTGATGTCGTGATCGGCTCGCGCCTTGAGCACGACGAGGGCTACGGCGCCCGCCCGCTCCGCAACATCATGGGGCGTGTCTTCAACTTCCTCGCCGGCATCGTCCTCAGCATCCGCTACCGCGACACCCAGGCCGGCATCAAGGGCTTCAAGACCCGGGCCGCCCACGACATCTTCTCCCGCGTCCGCATCGCCGATTTTTCCTTCGATGTTGAGGTCCTTTACATCGCTCGCAAACTTGGCTATTCGATTGCGGAAATACCGGCATATGTCGATCCCAAGCACCGCCGGCGTTCCTCCACGGTCAATCTCATCCGCGACCCGCTCTGGATGTTCTTCAGTCTCTGCCGAATTCGCGTCAACAAGGTCCTTGGCCTCTACCGCCTCAACGAACGCGATCTCGGCGAAGTCGAAGCCCGCCCCGGCCAGACCTCCCGCTGGGCCCGCGGCCTTCATCGGCGCGGCGCATGAACGCCCCGTCCCCAAAGCCAGAGCGCCCCGCAGTCCTCCTCAGCTTCGACGCCGAGGAATTCGACATCCCGTGTGAGTTCGGTAATCCAATCCCCAAGTCCGAACAGTTCCGCATCGGTGCGGACGGACTGGAACGCACCCTCTCGATCCTGAGCGATCTACAGGTATCGGCGACGTTTTTCACCACGGCCGCCCTCGCCGAGCACCGCCCCGACCTTATCCGACGCGCTGTGGAAGCCGGGCATGAGATCGCCAGCCACACGTACTACCACAGCCGCTTCGAGCCCTCGCATTTGCGTGCCAGCCGCGAAACGCTCGAGCGCATCTCCGGCACACCCGTCGTCGGTCTCCGCATGCCCCGCATGGCGGCCATCGACCCCGCGATCGTCGTGGCCGCCGGCTACACGTACGACTCCTCTTCCAATCCGATCTGGCTCCCGGGGCGGTACAACAACTTCTTCGCCCGTCGCACCGTTCACAGCGCTGGCCAACTCGTTGAAATCCCGCTCTCCGCGGTTCCCTTCATCCGTTGGCCCCTCTTCTGGCTAGCCTTCCGAAACCAGCCTCGGTGGTTGACGCGGGCCTCGACCGCCGCCGTCCTCGCCTCCGACGGATACGCCGCGATCAATTTTCATCCGTGGGAGGTGATGGACCTCTCGGGATACAGCCTCCCGCGCAGCGTTGCGTCGATGAGTGCCGACGCAATGTTGCGGGCGCTCCGCGGGCATCTCGCCTGGCTCAAGGACCGATGCCGTTTCGTTCCATTCGCCCAATTCGCGGGAGAGCGCACGAATCTCTGACCCTCGGCCGAACGCAACGCCCCCCGCTCTACCCTGCCCGCACATGCCCCTGAGTGCCGCAATCCTCGCTGAAGCCCCGGAGCATTCGTCGCGCCGCCCCGCTCCGCCATTCAGGCCAGAAAGCGCCGCGTACGCGTGGGGCGCGTGGATAGTTCTTGCCGGGGTGTTGGCTGCAAGGGTTGGCTTTTTCCCTGCGGAGGATTCGGTCGCCCTCTGCTATCGCGGCGCTTGCGACGCCTGGTGGCACGGGCGGGAGATGTACGTCGATCTCCTGCTCGGATTCATCTACATGCCGCAGGCGGCTCTTTTGTACACGCCGTTCTATGTGCTCCCGCAGCCGATCGGCGAGCCTCTGTATCGCGTCGCAATCGTCGCTCTGCTCGCGTGGTCGGTCTGGCGGCTCACACGCCTGACGAGCGGCCGCCCGTGGAATGAGCACTTCTTCACCGTGAGCATCGTCGCCCTCGGGATGGCAGCCGGTGCCGCGTACAACGGGCAGTACAACGTCCCGCTCGCCGCGACGCTGATCCTGGCAACGTGCGCGCTCATCGAACGCCGGTGGTGGCCGGCGGCGTTGTGGCTCGCGCTGTCGATCATGCTCAAGCCGATCGCCGTTGCGCCGGTTCTGCTCGCCATCGCCCTCTATCCGGCGCTCTGGTGGCGCACGCCGATCCTTGCGGCCGTCTGCTTCGCCGCGCCCTTTCTGTGCTCCATCCGCGATCCGGCGTACGCGTGGGGGGAGTACCGGACGTTCTGGGATACGGTGGTTCGGGCCACATTGCCGCATGACCGGCGCTTTGCCGAGTTCTCGACCGTGCTCTACTGGTTCGGGCTCGATCTCGACAACGCGAAGTGCACCGTCTGCCGCGCCGTCGCCGCGGTCGTTACGCTCGCGCTCGGGTTTGTCGCGTTGCGCCGGCACGGGCAATTCCGCGGCGGGATTCTTCTGTGGGGGCTGGGTGTTTCCTACCTGATGATTTTCAATCCGCGCACCGAGGGCGTTACCTACAGCATCGTCGCGCCCGCGTTCGGACTCTTCGGCGCCCTCGAACTCACAGCGGATCGCGCGCCCGCCTGGCGGCGCGCCGTGGGCTGGGCGCTCGTCGCTTCCGGTATCCTCATGATCTTCGTCCATGAACTCATGCCGCGATCGGGCCGCTACTTCGAGATAGCGCAGGGTCGCAAAGACCTCCTGGTTCGCCCCGTTCTGACCATGGCGTTCTATCTCTGGCTTGTGTGGCTGACGCTCGTCGAAATTTCCCGCCCCAAACTCGATTCAACCCGGAGCACGCCGCTCCCCTGTCCGTTTCAACCGGCCTGAACATGCAGCCATCGCACAATTCCACCGCTCCGCCGGCCGCCTCGGCCTTTGCCCGTATCTTCGGGCCGTTCGGTCCATGGTCGCCCGCCTGGGCGTGGCTCGTTTGGACGGGCTTCGCCCTCGGCATGGCAATCAAGTTCGCGATCGCGCCCGAGTCCAACACCATCACCCGCATCTACCGCGACGCATGTGCCGCGTGGTGGGGCAGCAGGGAGATGTACTCGCTGGCGCCCGACGGTTATCTCTACCTCCCGCCCGCGGCCGTCCTCTACTCTCCGTTCTACTTCCTTCCGCCCTGGCTGGGCGAGCCACTCTACCGCCTTGTCGTGATCGGTTTGCTCGCGCTGGCCTGCTGGAAGCTGACGCTGCTCGTTCGGGCGAGACCGTGGAACGAACTCTTCTGGACCGTCAGCGCGATCACCATCGGCGTGGGCGCCGGTTCGGCCCTCAACGGCCAATTCAACCTGCCGCTCGCCGCAACGCTCATCTTCGGTGCCTGCGCGCTGATGCGAGAGCGCTGGTGGGCGGCGTGCTTCTGGCTCGGGCTCTCGCTCATCCTCAAGCCGATCGCGATCGCCCCGGTGCTGCTCGCGACGGCGCTGTACCCCGCGCTCTGGTGGCGCATGCCCCTCACCTGGCTCGCGGTCGGCGTGCTCCCCTTCGCTCTCTCCCCCCGCGATCCCGCCTACGTGCTGCACGAGTACAGCTCCTTCTGGACCACGATGATCAGCGCCGCCCAGCCGACACGCCCCTTCGCCGAATTCTCCAGCGTCCTCTACTGGTGCGGCCTCGATCTGAGCGGGGCGCAGAAGACGGTCGTCCGGGGCGCCGGTGCGTTGCTGACGCTCGCGCTCGGATATGTTGCGATCCGACGCCACGGTCCCGTCCGGGGCGGTCTGCTTCTCTGGGCGCTCGGTGCGGCGTACCTGATGATCTTCAACCCCCGCACCGAGGGTGTCACCTACGTCGTCATCGCACCTGCGATCGCCTTGTTCAGCGCGCTCGAGGTCTCCAAGCCCGGAAACGCCGCGTGGCGACGGGCCCTGGGCATCGCGTTCATCGCTCTGGCAATTCTCATGATGTTCGTGCACGAGCTGATGCCCAGGGGAGGCGAGTACGCCCGCTGGGCCCTGGGGCGCAAGGACATGATCGTCCGCCCCTCTATCACTATTCTCTTCTATCTCTGGCTTGGTTGGCTCACGCTGTTCGACGACCCCCCGCCCCCGACGGCGGGCTCGATCAATACCTCAGTCAACGCGCTCTAGCGTCTCGCGGACCGTGCTGGTCACCTTCGCCGGCGTGCCCTTCCATATGTAGGTGAATGTGTACGTGTGAGTGGATTCACCGCTGCGGATCTTTGCTGAAGCCGAGTTCACGGTGTATGTGGCGTCGTAGGTGCTGCTCACAAATTTGAGTCCTTTCTTCTCCGAATCAGGAGCCGACTGCCCGACGCCCTTGATTCCGATCTTCATGGTCAGGCCGTCGTCGGAGAGAAGCGTCGTCGTCCGCAGGGTGTCGATGGAAAATCCGGCGCTCACCCGGAGGACCATCTGGTCCTGCCAGCTCTCGCCGACAGCCGCCGACGGCGCCAGCCATCCAAACAGGACTCCGAACCGCGACGGAAACGCCTCGTAGCCGAAGAGGTTGTCGTACAAGTTGATCCCGTCCGTATACCAGACACGGAGGCGCGGGTGCTCCCTCCGAAGGTACTCGCCCGTCACGCCAGAGACGCCGAAATCGATCGTCTTGGCCAGCAGGATCCGCGCCGGGCCGGCGAAGACCGAGCTTGCGGTCTTGGAATCGGCGCTGTCGAACCGGTCGCGTCCACCGAACGACGGGGCGTCGATCACGAATCGGTCCACCGTGAACGAGCATCGGTACACCGCGTTGGGAAACACCTGCTCAATCTTGAGCGTCAGATACAGCTCGGTCTCGCTCCTGCTTCGGAGCTGTTCCTGCGACAGTTGCGCGCCCTCTCGAACATCCTCCGAAATCGACGTCCATTTCAACTTCACCGTGTCGCCCGCCGCGTACACCGGCTGCAGATCGACCTTCTCCGTCTGCGGATTAGCCGGGTTGGCGCTGGTCGGCTTCGAGAGGATTTTCGGAGGCGGGATCGGCACCGGGATCGGCGGCACCTCCGGGTTCTGAGCCACCGGCGGGAGATTGGGCACGCGCGTGTTCGGGCTCGTCGAGGGCGGGGGCGTTGGATTCGCCGGCGGTCCGACCACCGGGTCCGGGTCGCCAATTGCCAGAGCACCAACCAACATCAGCCAGGCCGGCATCATGCATCATCCTCCGGGAGACCCCGCTCCGGACCAGAAACTACAGCGCGGCATTCTTCGCCGGGTTCATCGGCAGGGCGTCAACCCCGGTTGATCCGCGCAAATTGCCCCGGATTCGGGCTTTGCTCATCGCCCGAGGCCGTCCGGCATTTCACACCGCGCAATTCTGGTGCATCCTGGTAACTCCGGCCGATAGAGCGCTCACGCGGCATCCCGCGTCAGTCATCCGACGGCCCTCGGACCCCGATGGTTCGGGACCTCCAAGGGCCGTCACACGAATCCCCGGGGGACGGCGGAGCACGACCCATGGCAGAAGAAGGTCAAGTCACGGTTATCGGGAGAGACGCCAAGATCAAGGGTGAGCTCTCGTTCGACAATTCCGCCAAGATCCTGGGCGGCTTTGAGGGCAAGATCATCGCCAAGGGCGAGGTCATCATCGGCGAGACCGCCAATTGCCGGGCCACCGTCGAGGCCGGCACCGTCATCGTGGATGGCCCGATCGAGGGCGACATCATCGCCAAGGACCGGATCCAATTGACCCCCAAGGCCAAGGTGAAGGGTGATATCACAGCCGCCAGCCTCAGCGTTGGTGAAGGCGCCAGCTTCGTCGGGCATTGCAAGGTCGGTCCCGACGCCGTCCGGCTTTCCGAAGAACTCACGAGCGAGCTTGAAGTGAAGACCCCCCGCGCCAATCGCACGCACGCGGCGACTGGCACGTCTCCTGCGAGTAACGGTGCGTCGTGGGTCGCCGGCACGCGGTCGGAGTAACGCAGCCGAACCGGCGTCGTACGACATCGAATGCCCCGGCGGAGTCCGGCGGCAAGCAGTCTGGTCGCCATTCCCGCGGAGCGAGGGGGCGGCCCGGGTGTCGAGCGCGCCATGGCGGAAGACCGAGCGGAGAGCGGGATCGGGACCGGACGCGCCGTCGCGTGCGTGCACTGTCGCGCCCCGATGCGGGTCGCCGCCAAGGCCCAGTCGGCGACGTGCCCCAAGTGCTACAAGCGACAAACCGTCGAGGACGTGGTGATCGACACTGACCGAACCGGAAGCCGGGTCGAAACCACCGGCATTCTCTTTATCAAGCGCAAAGGTCGCGTCTGGGCTCCGGGGGTCCGCGCCGGCGACGCCGTTGAAGTGCTCGGCGAACTCAAGGCGGACGTTGTAACCCACGGTCATGTCGTCATTGGCGAATCCGCCCGATGGCGCGGTGACTGCACCGCCAGATTGCTCATTGTTGAAGACGGCGCCCGCATCGACGGCGGATTCTTCCGCATCGGGCCGGCTGGGGAGCCAGTCGCCCAGCCCCCTGCCGCGGCAGGCACAGGCGAATCGATCGAGCCGGTGGCCGAGCCCAAGCCGCTGCCATCCGCAGACGCGCTCTCGGCGCTGGCCGTCACGCCGCAGGAACCCCCGTCCTGGTCCGGCGCAGCGATCTGAGCTGCCATTCGCCCCGACGCGGCACACTGCGATCGCGCGGCGATCCAATGGCCGAGCCCAATACACTTCAAAGAGTCCATGGTCGCGTGAATCCCAAAGGGCTACGAGAGGGAGTCTTGCTTTGAGTCCCATCACGCGCGTGCTCCTTTCCGCGACCCTCCTGGCTCATGCCGGGCCCCGCGTCGACGTCTGCGCCCAGTTCTCCGACCTGGCCGAATCGAACGCGCTTCAGTGGGGCACTTTCGCGTCCGATGACGCTGCTCGCGTTGTCTCCAACGACACAGCCCGCGTCAGATCGGGCGTCACCTCGATCAAGTTCGTCACGCAAAGCGGGTTCGACACGGGAGTGACGTTTCCGGCCGCGGGCAATGCGAACTGGAACCTTGCGTCGCTCAGCGCAAACTTCCTTTTTCTGTGGGTGTACGGCGAGAACCAGACACCCGTCGGCTGGCAGGGCAATCAGCCCATCATCGTGCTGAAGAGCTCAAACGGCTCATTCCAGTACGAACCGACATCGCAAGAGATGCCCAACTTCGCGTGGCGCCTGATCAAAGTGCCCCTCGCCGGCGACGCAAATTGGATTCGCACCACCACCGGCAATCCCAGTCTGTCCGACATCGATCAGATCGAGATCCATCAGGACACGTGGGACGCGGGCTTCACGGTCTGGTACGACGGTGTTCGCTTTGCGAGTTTCACGCCCGGCGGCCTGCCACCCCCAGGGCCGCCTCCGCCCTCCGGTGTCGATCCCGACGCCATCGCGCCCCGAGTTCTTCTTTACATCTGCAATCCGATGATGCCGGGAGGACAGCGTCTGAACGAGTTCTACGGCTGGGGAGACCCGCTCGCGCTCACCGATCAGATCATCGAGGACTTCCGCGTTTCGAGCCACGACCGCGCCCGTTTCGAGATCGTCGAAGTCATCGATGACTCAACATGGCCGTATCTCGACAGCGGCTTCCAATACACGTCCGAGTCCTTCCAGCAGGCCTGGGCCAACCACGACTTCGAGCCGGGAACCTTCGATTATGCGCGCTTCGTGAGCGATCACAATCTGGGCGCCCGCGTTGACTCCGGCGACATCGACGAGGTTTGGGTCTATTCGTTCCCGGGCGCGGGTATGTTCGAGAGCGCGATGGCGGGCAAGGGCGCCTTCTGGGTCAACGGTGGGCCCTACCCCGACGCCGGGGGCGATCGTGCCTTTGTCATCATGGGCTGGAATTACGAACGCGGAGTGGGCGAGGCGATCCATTCCTTCGGCCATCGCGCCGAGTCCACCCTCGCCGATCGCGTCTACGGCCAATGGTGCCAGTCACGCTGCAACACGTGGAGCCGCTTCGCCCTCCTCGATCTCGACATCTCCGGCCAGGGCGGCGTCGGCAACGTGCACTTTCCGGTGAACGGCGAGGGCGATTACGACTACGCCAACGGACGCTTCGTGCTCAGCAACGCCGACGCGTGGCTCGCCTACCCGAATCTGAACAACAACACGCGAAGCATCAACTTTCACGAGTGGTCGCCGGACGAAAGCGATCCGCAGCGCCAGTACCTCAACTGGTGGTACGCCCACATGCCGCACGTCGGAAGCAAGGCTCCCGATCAGTATCTCGCGAACTGGTGGCGCTACCTGTGCGATGTGGACCAGATCAAGAGCGGGAGCGCCAGCCTCTACTACGCAACGGGCGAAATCAGCACCGCCATCATGGAGCCGGCCTGCGGCACGTTCGTTGACAGCTCTGCGCGGATCGTCGCGAGCGCCCAGGCCGACGGAGCGCTCGGGCGTGTCGATTTCTACGCGAACGGCGTGTACATCGCGACCGACACGATGTCTCCGTTCGTCTGGGATTGGAACACCGCCCCCTGGCCGAGCGGCGTGTACACGGTCGTCGCCAAAGCCCACGAACTCCAGAATGGCACGCAGGCCGTGAGCGCACCGATCCTCGTCCATATCCGGCACCCGTGCCCGGCCGACCTCAATACCGACGCGCTGGTGGACGACGCCGACTTTGTGATCTTTGCGGGCGCGTACAACATCCTCGACTGCGCCGACCCCGCAATGACGTCCGGTTGTCCCGCGGATCTCAACGCGGATAGCCTAGTAGACGATTCGGACTTCGTAGCCTTTGTTGCGGCGTACGACGCGCTGCTGTGTCCTTGAACTCCAGCGACGCGCCGGAGGGTTCTGCCGAGAGGGGAGCCGGTACAAATCGGCGCAATCCCGTGTCAGCAGTGTGCGAACTTCACGCGTGATCGCCCGGTACCCTCTACTGCATGACCGCCTCATCGAGCGTCTATGTCCACGGTACCGACGCCCCCGAGCAGTTCCGCCTCGCAGCCCTCAACGACATACTGAATCAGCGAACGCTCGAAGAGATCGATGTCGTCTCCGGCCAACGCATACTCGATGTCGGCAGCGGCCTGGGTCAACTCGCCGTCGCGATGAGCAGGCAGGCGGGGCCTTCGGGATGCGTTCTTGGCATCGAACGCAGCGAAGAACAGCTTGAGCAGGCCCGCCGATCGGCTTTGAATTCCAACATCGCTGGCGGGCAAGTCGAATTCCGTCAGGGTGACGCTCTACGCCTGCCACTGACGCACACCGAGAGGGGAACATTCGATTGTTCCGTGACGCGATTCGTCCTGGAGCACGTCCCCGATCCGCTCGCGGTCGTGCGCCAGATGGTGCTGGCGGTCAGGCCCGGCGGCAGGATCATCCTCGCCGACGATGACCACGATGTCCTCCGTCTGTACCCCGCGCCCGCCGGCC
The DNA here is from genome assembly GCA_044221315.1 of Phycisphaerales bacterium. Lineage (GTDB taxonomy): Bacteria > Planctomycetota > Phycisphaerae > Phycisphaerales > UBA1924 > JAFEBO01. The sequence continues at coordinate 118,568 of JBGAPK010000005.1, forward strand.
TCGACAAGGTGTGGGGTGCCTACATGCGCCTGTACGAGAAGATCGGCAACGACGCCTTTGTCGGGCGCAAGCTCGTCCAGCTCCTGCATCAGGCCGGCGCGATGCCGCGGCGGAACAAATGGATCTGGTTTGGCGCCTGCAGCGGCGACCCGACGTTTGTGCCGCTCATCGAGAACATGATCGCCATACTCGACGGCGCCCGGGATCGCATGCTCGAGCACGGGCTCGTCGCAGAAGCAGACTTCTGCCGGTGTCAGCAGGCGCTCCGCGACTTCGCAAGTCGCCCCGACGCGGCGCTCTGGTTCGCCATGGCCTATGCCGAGGGTGTGCGGCCGAAGTAGCCGCCGGAACGGGGTACCGTTGCGGGCGCCGCAGCCGCGAAACAATTCTCGGTGCGCCGCGACGATCAATTACCCGACTTTGTGGGTGCCCGCTGTCGGGTGTACGGCATTTGCGCTTCGTTACTCGCACTGGCGATCACCCTGGTGATGATCTTCCGCAGCGCGTTCCACGTGCCGGCCTGGCTCCTGGTCCTTTTCTGGACCGCATACGCCGTTGCTGTCGCTTTACTTACCGCATGGCTCAAGGGCGACGGAGCGCGTGCCCATAGCCGCTTCCGACGCGGCGAATTCCCCTGCTGGGGTTGCGCTTACGACCCTTCCCAGAGCATCGCCGAGCGCCGTTGCCCCGAGTGCGGCCGGGAGTTCGATACCGAAACTCGCCACGCCGCCTGGGCCGATCTCCGGAACGCCTACCAGCCGGGCTCGGACTAGCGCCCCTGCTCCATCGCCTTGCGCACGTCTTCCTGATTTCCCATCGGCGGCGCATCGCCCGTTCCAGGCGGCGCGGCGTCGGCGGGATTCGGCATCACCATCCCCGGCAGCGGCTGGAACGTCCCCTCCGGTGTCACGCGCAACTGGTCCGACTCGAGCAGGTAATTCAGCACCGCGTTGCGCAGGTCCGTCCGGGCCTGGTCACGCCGATTTTCCGAATCGAGCAGCGCGTTCTGCGAATCGACGATGGCCTTCGCGTCCACTTCGTCGATCTTGAGGAGCTGCTCTTCAAGCCGACGCTTGTTGATCTCCACCTGCTCTTCTGCCAGTTTGAGCCGGAACGCGGCCAGGTCGATGCTCCGCAGGGCGCTCCGCACCGATACCACCACGTTGTCCCGCGCCTGCTCGTACGCCCGCTCCTGCTGCCGGAGGTTGATCGTCGCGCTCCGTAGCGTCAGGCGCTCGATCTGGTTGTCAAGAGGCAGCGAGAGCGTCGCGGTCCCCGTGACTGTGGTGTCGTCCGGGCTGAAGCCGAGCGACGAGACATCGTTCCGCGGATCGGTGCGAATGACCGCGTTTCCACCAACGTTGAGCGACGGCAGAGTATCGTTCTGGGCGTTCGCAACCGCGCGCCGTGCATCGTCCACTCTGTCCCGTGTGTTCTGCAGATCAAGGCGGTATTCGAGCGCCGCCCACGTTGCCTGCGCCAGCGTGGTGTCCGGCACCGGCACCTCGAGCGCCAGAGGACGGATCACCACCTTCTCCGAAACGTCCATTCCCAAACGCACCTTGAACCGGTCGAGCTGCAGGATGTACTGCTCGCGCAGGTTTGCCAACTGCGCTTCGGCATTCAGCACGTCGTTGGCCGCGATGTTCACCTGGAACGCCGCGATGCGCCCCGCGTCCACACGGGCCTGCGTCGCCTCCTGGAAAGTCCGGAGCCCCTGCAACGACCGCTGCTGGTTTGCGATCAGCGACTGCGTCTGCACCAGTTGGAAGTAATCGCCCGCGATGTTCACCAGCAACTGGCGCCGGAATCGCTCGAACGTCCTCGCCTGATAAATCAGGTTTCGCTCCGACTGAATCAGGGGTTCCCTTGCGACTTCTCCCGCCCCGCGTAGCAGCGGCACGTTCGCCGAGAACTGCAGCGCCGATGACTGCGAATATCCCCCGGTCACCGCGTCTCTCAATTGCTGACCTGCCGATGCGATCCATGCCGCCTCCGCCTGCCCGCCGTAGGGCAGCTTCTGCTGCACCTTCAGCGTGTTGATCGCGTTGAGAGCCGGCGCCGAAGAGCCAGCCGTCCAGCCGTTCGACAGACCCAATGTCGTGTCGTTGAAGAACCGCGGCTCCCACCGGTGCTGCTCCTGCAGCAGCCGGATCACCGCGATCATGTAATCCTCTTCCGCTGTCAGGAACTCGCGGCAGGTCACCTGCGTCGCCCGCCACGAGTTCATCAGGTTGAGTTGAACCGCGTTCTTCAGCCCGGCACCCTCGGTGTCGGTCCCGTAGGCCTCGTCCGCGTACGAATTGAGTTTCGCGGAGACGTCTCGCGCCTCGGTGTCGGTCTTGTACCGCAGGCTCTCGTAGAGCGGATTGGTTGTGGGAGGATCGGTTGAGAGCGATTCCTTCCGAACCTTGGCGTCGTCGTTCTCGTGCTGCTGCTGATTGAAGTCAAGCTGCGGCGACTTGTTGGAGTCGGTCTCCGTCGAGCGATTCTGCATCATCGCCGCGATCCGCCGATCGACCTCGTCCATCCCCGCGTTGGCGCATCCGAAGAGGGCAAATACCACCCCCGCCGAAAGACCGGCTAGGGTGAGAAGGCGCAAACTCTGCATGTCTCGAGCGACCGTCCTCAACTCGACTCCTGACATCCCAACGGACTTTGTTATCGGACCTATCAGAAACGGGTGGCGCCGAGCGAAGTGTACCTCGGCAAGCCCCGGTTTGTTGCGAAACCCCTCCGGCGCGCATACAGTCCGCCATCGTCAAGTGGACGCCCCATCCCGTTAGGGATTTGGACGGAAACGAGGGTGGACCTCTCCGTGGCCTCCGGGGCGTTTCGGTTTCTAAAGCTCTGCTGACAATGAACTTGCAGCCAGAGCGACGGCGACCGCGTCGGGTTGTTCTTCAAGGAACCCCGACCCTTGAGGCCTGCGAGCTTGGATGCTCCAGATTTGGCGGACCGCGTTTCTTACGCGGTTCGTGTTGATTCCGCGAGTCGTGCAGCGTTGTGCGCTGTGCTGTGTGCTTCGCGGCCGCTCTTCGCTCCGGGTCATGCCGGGGAAGGGACCCGATGGCTTCAATCACCTACGACGGTCGCAGCCTTCTCATCGACGGCAAGCGCATTTGGCTGGTTTCCGGGACGGTTCAGTACGCGCGGGTCCCGCGCGAGTATTGGGCTGACCGAATTCACGCCGCAAAATTGGCCGGCCTGAACACGATCGACACGAGCGTGATCTGGGCGAGGCACGAGCCGCGTCCGGGGCACTTTGACTTCAAGGGCGACAACGACCTCAAGCACTTTGTCGATTTGGTCGGCAAGTCGGGGATGTACTGCACCGTGCGGCTCGGGCCGCATGTTGATAACGGCTTTGACATGGGCGGCATGCCCGTCTGGCTGGTCTCCAACAAGAGCGCCGAGGCGAAGGCTGCCGAGGCGAAGGTGGCGGAGGGGAAGCTCCCGACCAAGCCGGACGGCGACGACAACGCGGAAACGCGTGCGATCAAGGCAAAGGTGATGCGGCTTCGCGCGCCGAGCCAGCCGTTCCTCGAGGCGGCGTCGCGGTTCATCAACGCTGTTTCGAACCAGATCCGCGGGCTCCAGGTCACGGCGAGCGCCAAGGGCGGGCCGTTGGTGATGGTGCACAATGAGGCGGGCTGGACCTGCGGCGATCAGATCATCGCGGATCACTACCTGGGCGAACTGCTCCGCTACATCCGCGAGTCGGGCTTTGACGTTCCGATCGTGAACGGCAACAACCTGTGGGCGGGCGTCGAGGGCGAGATCGACGGGTGGACGGGCGATGAAGAGATGCTGAGCGCGATGCGCCAGTTCGCGATGGTGCGGTCGCTCCAGCCGCGGTTCGTGGTGGACTTCAAGACGGCGCCGCGCGATGCGTGGGGGCTGGAGCCTCAGGCCGCACGTCCGGCGTGGCTGATCCAGCGGCAACTTGCGGAAGTTCTCGCGGGCGCGGGGCAGTACAACCTCTCGCCGTTCCACGCGGGGACGAACTGGGGCGTTTCGGGCGGGCGGCTCGGCGAGGCTCCGGACCGCTTCAGCGCGACGGATGTGTCGTCGCACGCGCCGCTCACGCAGACGGGTTCGGCGGGTCAGACGCACGCTTTCCTCCGGCGATTGAACACGTTCGCGTCGCGTTTTGGCCGGGTGCTGAGCGGCTTTGATCCCACGTTCCATCCGGTCATGGTCGCGCCGAGGCTCGCGGCGGCACACACGAAAAAGGGAAAGCACGACCCGCACGAGCCGCCGGCGACCGTGGTGCACGCGTCGGGCAGCCAGGGCGGTGTCGCCTTTGTGTTTACTCCCGCACCGGCCGACAAGGGCGAGGTGCGCACGGTCGAGCTGATGATGCACGATGGGACGCCGCTGCCGGTGCACCTGACGAACCAGTCGGTAGCGTGGTGCCTGATCAACGCGAGCGTGGGCGGGCGGGCGAACGTGGACTACTGCACACTGTGCGCGCTCGGCGCGGTGGGGCGGACGCTCGTAGTGTTCGGACCATCGGGCACGCGCGGGACAATCTCGATCAACGGCTCGCCGCTGGAGGTCGAAGTTCCGGCGCCGGGGGTTCGCAATCCCGAAGTCGTCGAGCACGAGAACGTTTTCCTGGTCGTCGTGAGCGAGGAACTGGCCGACTCGACGTTCTTCGCCGAGGACGCCGTCTATGTGAACACGGTGGGGTTGACCAACGACGGACGACCGCTGCCGATCGAGGGCCAGCGTCTGATCACGCGCATCGACGGAGAGGGCGACGTGCGGACGGTGGATACGGCGAAACTCTCCCTGACCAAGAAGGCGGAGAAGGCGCCGGACAAGATCGCGCTGCACAACTGGGCGTGCGCGCCGCTGGACGAGTACATCTCGGGCGAGAGCGCGCGGTTTGCCGCGGTCGATGGCCCGGCGGATCTGGCGACGCTCGGCTCGACGACGAGCTATGGCTGGTATCGGATCAGGCTGAAGCCCTCGAAGGCGGAGCGTGCGACGATCGCGGCACCCCTGTCGGGCGATCGGCTGCATTTCTTTGATCGGTCTCGTGAGATCGGCGTGCTCGGGGTCGGCCCCGGCGCGGGGCCGACGTTGAATGTGGCTCTGCACAAGCCGGAGCAGACGCTGGTAGTGCTCGGTGAGGTGCTGGGGCGTTACAGCCAGGGACGCCACATGGGCGAGCCCAAGGGGCTGGTCTCGCCGCTGCTCGAGGTGAGCCAGATCAAGGCGCCCGCGCCCAAGGTCGAGATCGGCGAGCCCCTGGACATACTTCGGTTCACCAGCCCCGTGTTCGACGTGCGCTCGTCGGACGCGACGCTGCCGGAGAGGATCACGTGGAACCTCGGCAAGCGTTCGTCCTCCCCGATCCTGCTCGTGAACAAGGGGCTGCCCTCCGCGGCTCTGCTCGTCGTGAACGACAAGCCTGTGATGGTGGTCGATGAATCCGGCCCGGCGACGCTGCTGATCGAGCAGGACAAACTCGGGCGCGGCAACGTGACGATCCAGCTTGCGCTCTTCCCGATCGAGGGGGGCGGCGATGGCGGCGGGGACGGCGACGACAGCGTCGCGGGCCTCGTCGATGCGGCGGGCGCGGCGCTCGATTTCTATTCGGTGGACGGCACGCTCTCGGCCAAGGCCGAGTGGGCGTTCGCCAAGTTCGATGTGCCGGCGGGCTCGCACTTCAAGACGACCAACAAGCACGAGGAAGGGCCGGTCTGGTGGAAGACGACCTTCCAGGCGCCGCACACCTCGGTGCCGATGTTCATCGATCTGGACGGCCTCACCAAGGGGCAGCTCTACCTCAACGGACGCCACATCGGGCGGTACTTCGTCGCGACCAAGGCGGGTAAGGAGATCCCGACGCAGAAGCGATACTGGCTGCCCACCTGCTGGCTGAAGAAGGACACCGATCCGAAACACCCGGCGATGAACGAACTGATGATCTTTGATGAGCACGGCGCCAAGCCGACGCGCGTCAAGCTGGTCTTCGACGACACGGCCATGCCGATCACGACTGGAGTGCTGCAGGAGGCGACGTGAAGAGAGCGCGCACAGCGGCCAAAGGCGGGATTGGAAGCCGGGCCAAGACCGGTGTGCGCGGCGGTATTGACCGCCGAGCCAGACGAGGTTCAGCTAGGAAGGGAAAAGGCAGGCCCAGCCCCAACCTGCTCCCGCAGGGAGGAGGCTCGGACGGGCCGCTCTGGCAACTAGCCACGTCGTTTGCGGCACGCAAGCACGCCGGGCAGGTGCGGAAGGACGGGCGCACGCCGTACTTTGCCCACGTGGTGCGGGTCGCGTTTACCATCTCGGAACTGTTCGGCTGCCACGACGAAGAAACGCTTGCCGCGGCGTTGCTGCACGATCTCATCGAAGATACGACCACCGACTACGACGATATCGCCGAGCGATTCGGCACGCGCGTGGCCGACATGGTGGCCGCTCTGACCAAGAACATGACACTGCCCGAACCGGTGCGCGAGACGGACTACGACGCCCGGATCGCGCGGGCCGACTGGCGGGTGCGCCTGGTCAAACTGGCCGACGCCTACGACAACCTTGCCGACAGCGCCAGCGATCCGCGACAGTCAGAGAACCTCGCGAAGAGGCTGGAGGCGTGCGAGCGGGCGTTGGCACTTGCGGCCGAGGACGGCGCCGTCCACGACGAAACGAGCGAGGCGCTGCGGCGTGTGCGTGGCCTGATGCGGCGATTCCGCGGACGGCCGGGCGTGCGCTGAGGCGGCTGGAATCGCAATGCCTCTGGACGCGTTGATCGTGCGGGGCCGCGCTCATTGTCGCGATTCCTGAGCCGCGGCCTCGGCAACATGAATGCTGTCGCGCCCGGGCGCTTGAAAATCAACGGGCGAGTGCTTCAGCGCGTGCGCTTGACGTCGCGCATCGCGCGGAGCTGGGCGATCTGATCCCGGAGGGCGGAAATCTGAATCTGGAGGTCTTCCAGTTCGTCACGGGCCTGGCGGCGCTGCTCGACGGTCAGATCGGGGCTGATGAGCAGGTCGTTGTTGCGGACGATCCGCTGCTGAAGTTCGGTGACCTTGAGGCGGAGCAGTTGCTCGGCGGCGCGATTGTCCTGGAGATCGAGCGCGCCGGGCGTGGTGCGGGCGACGAGGCGGCCCGGAGACGTCGCGGTCGAGATTTTCTCCCGCGGCGTTCCCGACGCGACAAGGTCCGCCGCCGGGCTGTCGCTGCGGTCCATGTTGAGTTGGCTGCCGCCCTGCGGGCCGAGCGGAATGATCTGGTCGGGCTGCAGATCGGGGCGAGCGCGGAGATTGACGCCGCGGTTCATCGCCGGCGCGCCCGGGGCTTCGGGCGTGAGGCGGTCGCCCTCGACCCAGGCGAGGGCGCCCGGGAGGGGCTGAATCGCGTGCGTGTCTTCCGGGACGGCGGGCAAGCAGCGGGCCAGGCGGGCTTTCCACGCGGCCTGGACAAGTTCGGCGCTGGGGGAGTCGGGGCTTCGGAGATCCATCCAATAGCCGAGCACCAGGTTCACCATCATGGGGCGACCATCACGCTCGATCTCGAGGCGGACGGTCTGGCGCGGATCGTGCGACATGGTCTGGATGCGGCATTGGATATGGGTGCGGACGCGGACACCGTCAACGGAGCGGAGGATGTCGCCGGGTTTAAGGACGTTGGCGGAGTCGAACCCCCGCGTGGTACCCTCGATCGGAATCCCCTCTTCGTAGATCTCTTCGGCGTTTCCGAGGCCCTGCCAGCGCGGGCCGAAGGAGACACCCATCGCCGAGCGAGGGGAGTTCTTGAACGACTCGTGGGCGAGGCTGAGGAGGCGCTCACGCTGCTCGGGGGAACATTGAGGGGAGATAAGCGAGAGAAGTCGTTCGGGTGAGCCGGCGCCCCAGGCACGGAGTGTCTCGCTGGCTTTTTCGCGCGCCTGAATGGAATTGCTGTCGAGTTCGCGCAGGCAGGTGAGGGCCGATTCCGGCACGTCAGGCACGACCGCGCGGGCGATGCCGCACACCATCCACAGGACTGCGAGACTCGTCAACTGCCGTTTCATGTTGATTAGGTTGACTCGAAGCGCTCCCCGCCAGCCATTCCGCTCTTTTCCCGACCCTGAATAGTACCCGTCAATGAGGAACCAAGCCCGAACGCAAGATTAGTAAGGGGGCGAGGTGAAGCGGTTGTGAGTTCCGGGCGAGAAGCCGGGTGCCGAGACACAAATTGGGCTTTCGACCACGCCGGCCGAGGTTATTCGACGTTTTGAGCCTGTTCTTTGATCCGGTCGATCGCGCCTTTCACCTCAACGGCGTGGCGTGAGATGGTGGCATCGGGCGACTTGCTGGCGATGGTGTTGGCCTCGCGGAGCATTTCCTGAGCGAGAAAATCGAGCGTGCGGCCGAGGGGGCGCGACTCGTTGCTGGCCAGGAGTTCTTCGAACTGATCGAGGTGGGCACGGAGGCGGTTGATTTCCTCGGCGATGTCAGTGCGCTCGGCGTGCGCCGCGATCTCGCGGACGAGATCGACGGTCTCGATCTTCACGCCGACGTCCTTCAAGAGGGATTCAATCCGCGTGCGGAGGCGTTTCTCGTAGTCCGCAATGACTTCCGGCGCCCGCTCGGAGATCAGGCCGAGGCGATCGGCGATGAACTTGTGGTGCGAGCGGAGATCGGCGATGAGGGCTTTTCCTTCGCGCTCGCGCATGGCCTGCAATTGGGCGATGGCCTTATCGAGCAACTGAAAGAGCGCGGCCTTGGTGGCCTCGAGGCGCCCTTCGACATCGCTGGGTGGCTGAAGAACGCCGGGCAGGGAGAGCAGGGCGGCGAGGTTGATCTGCGAGCCGCCGGCAACATCCTTCAATTGATCGATGTAGCGGTTGAGAGCCTTCTTATTGATCTCGTGGGCGGCGCTCTCGGTCTCGTCGGAGACCGAGGCGTTGATCGTCACCGTGCCGCGGCTGATGCGTTCGCGGAGGCGCGTCTCGAGTTCGGCCTCCAGACTCTGCAGCTGTTCGGGCAGGCGGAGGACCGCTTTGAGGTACTTGTTATTGAGGGAGCGTACTTCGAGGAAGTAGTGCGCACCGCCAATGTGCGTGGAAGCCTCGCCGTAGCCGGTCATGCTTCGGATCACGAGCGCGCTCCGGATGGTGTGGTGGTCGGCATCACGCTCAGGGCTTGGGCGCAGGAGTGTCGGTTTTGGGTGCGGGAGCAGGCGCCGGGGTTGAGACAGGCGGTGCCGCCGGAGTTGTGGTCGGCGTGGATGGTGGCGTAGTGCTCGGCGCGGGCGGGTTGACCTCGGGCGAAGCCGGGGACGCGGGACCGGTCGCTGCGGTGGGGCCGGTCGAACCGGAAGAGCCGGTGGACCCCTCCGCGGGCTTTGCGGTCTCGGGCTGACCCGTCGGGGCTGGTGCTCCGGTCGGTGCCGTCGCGCCGGCTGGGGCTGAGACGTTGGTGGGCGGGAGGGCGCGTGTGGCGGGGGCGGTCGCGTAATTCAGGATTATGCCGAAGAGGATGAAGGTGCCAAACACGGAGATGGTGAACCAGGTCAGGGCGTCACCCGTTTTGGTGCCGAAGGCGGTCTGGCCGGAGCCGGCGCTGCCGCCGCCGAAGGCCGCGGAAAGGCCGCCGCCCTGGGGGCGTTGGATGAGGATGGCGAGCACCATGAGCGTGCTGACGCCGATGAAGAGCACCATGAGCAGCGCGGTCGCCCACGGATTGATCATGAACCACTCGAAGAGCCTCTGCATGCGTTCTCCAGAAAACGGTCCGGATGATAGGACTTTCGGACGCCGCAAACTCCCTGCAAGGGAGGCCAATTTTGCTGAAACCAAGGCCTCGGAATGCGGTATTCTGTGGTTCGCGGCGCTCGCCGCGCTCATTCGGAGGGCTCTCGTGAACAAAATCGTGAAGGTGTCTGTCCCCGCTGCGCTGCTGGCGGTCATTGGGTCGGTCGCGGCGTGCACTTCGACGCAGTCTGCGCCGCAGAAAGCCGCGGCGGGCGAGAAGGTCACGCTCGATGCGGGGCTCGAGGTGCAGTTTCACGATCCGAAGGATTGGGTGAGCGTGGTGGACGGCAAGGAAGTGCCGGTGCCGCAGATGGAGATGGGCGACGACTCGGTCGTGCGCGAGATCATGGCCGAGGGCACGTTCCGCTCGCACGTGATGGACAACCTCAAGGCGATCGCGGTGGAGCGCGGGCCGCGGCTGACCGGTTCGCTGAACCTGAAGCAGGCGCAGGACTGGGCGTGCAAGAGCTTCCGCGAGTGGGGCCTGACCAACGTGCACTTGGAGCAGTGGGGGACGCTGGGGGTCGGATTTGATCGCGGGCCGAGTTCGGGAACGATCTACATCGCGCGCCCGATGCGTCCCGAATTGCGACCCGGGGCGGACGCCCGCGCCGCAGCCGCGGCCACGCCGGCCGTGCCTGCCGATGCGAATGCCATCCCTGTTCCCGCCGCTACGACAGAACCCAAACCAGAGCCCAAGATGGAGTGGAACAAGGCTCGCGAGGTTGAATTGACCACGCTGTCCTGGAGCGTCGGAACCAACGGCCCGGTGCGGGGCGTGGTGATCCGCGAGCCGAAGACCGAAGAGGAGTACCAGGCTGTCAGGGGCGAATTGAAGGGCGCATGGGTGCTGCTGCAGGCGCCGCCGGCGCTTGGCATGCGCGGCATCCGCTCCATGATGTCGGCGCGCTACGAAATGCGGAAAGACGCACGCAAGAAGGTGGCCGAGGGGAAGCAGCCTTCGGAGTTGCCCGTGGCGGAGAGATTGGCGTTCGAGCCGATCGCCGGGTATGTCTCGTCCAGCCGCGATGAGCGGGTGTGGACGGGCGCCGTGGCGGGCTGGCGCGACCTCAAGATCGAGGACCGGGACAGCCCGGACGACGATCAGGTGCACGTGCAGGTGCGCCTGAGCGACTACGACTTCATCAATTCACGCCTCGCCGACGGCGAGAAGATCGAGGCCGAGTTCAATATCGACAACAGGTTCCGTGCCGGGCCGGTGCCCGAGCACAACGTGATCGCGGAGATCAGAGGGAGCAAGTACCCCGAGGAATACGTGATCATCTCCGGCCACCTCGACAGCTGGGACGGCTCGGGATCGCAGGGCGCGACCGACAATGGCACGGGCAGCGCCGTGACGCTGGAGGCGGCGCGGATCCTGGCGACGACGCACGCCAAGCCCCTGCGGACGATCCGGTTCGTCCTGTGGGCGGGCGAGGAGCAGGGCCTGCTCGGCTCCAAGGGCTATATCGAGGCGCACAAAGACGAAATGCCCAGTATCAGCGCCGTGTTCGTGGACGATGGCGGGACGGGGTATCAGGCGGGACTTTCGGCGGCGCAGAATCAGGTGGAAATCCTGGCCGCGGCAACCGCGCCGATGAACAACGTCTTCTACAGCAAGTTCGATAAGAAGTTCCTGAACGTCGATGTGAAGAACACAGGTGAGGTGATGAAGAGTCACGGCGGCTCGGACCACGCCTCATTCAACGCGGCGGGCGTCCCCGGTTTCTTCTGGGATGAAGGCGGGCGTGCCGACTACCAGTTCGGCTGGCACACACAGAACGACAAGATCAACCTCGCGATCGAGGAGTATCTGATCCAAGCGGCGACGAACTCTGCGGTGACCGCGTATCGGCTCGGGTGCGCGCCGACGCTGGTGCCGCGGGCGAAGGCGGACGCAAGCGAGAGGCCGAACATGATGAGGCCGCGGCCCACAGAGCAGACGCCGCCAAATCCGCCGGCCGCTCCCACGCCAAACAAGAGTTGAGTTGGGCTTACTGTTCGCTGCGGAATTGCTCCGCCGGGCAGGCATGCCAGGCTCGCCGTTCATGGGCGATTCGGGAATGCCCGCGCCCCCGGCGGTCTGTGAAATGCCGTGCGGCGATTGAAGGGCGCCCGCGTGGCATATTTGGAGTAGGACCCCATGGCCATTCGCAGAATCCTGATCGCGGTAGATGCGGTGACGCTAGGTACCGATGTTCTGCCGATCGCCGGCGAACTGGCCCGGTGCACCGGTGCGGAACTGGCGATCATGTCGGTCGCCGATGTTCGCAGCATCGCCATTAATGAGAGCAGTCCGCCGCCGGAGGTGACGGCGACAAAGATGCGTGAGGATGCGAAACGGCTACTCGAACACGCGGCGTTGAAGTTGAACGCCGCGACCAAGCCATTGTTCCTGGTGCGGGAGGGATTCCCCGACAAGGAGATTGTCGCGGCAGCGCTCGAATGGCACGCGGACATGCTGGTAATGGGAACGCACGGGCGGATCGGGCTGGCGCACGTGTTCAAGGGGAGCGTGGCGGAATCGGTGCTGCATCATGCTCCTTGCCCCGTTCTCGTCGTGAAGATGGGAAGTTCGACAGGCTGAGCAATGCCCGCCGGAGCCCGACGGTGCTCATTGGGGATGCGGGCGGGCACATGTGTCTCTCCAGATCGCGGAGATTTCCCTGATGGACATGGCCCGGCATGGCGGCAATGCTTCGTTCGGAAAACGGGGCAGGCCGCGGATTCGGGCGCGGCGCGTGAACGCGCTGCTCTGTCCCCGAACAGCCCGGCTGTGAAAGGCGGTAGTCGGGGAAGAAAAGTGTCCGCAGAGTCGGAGAACGGACCGGAGGGCGTTCCGCGCGATCGCTGCGCCGGTTGGAACGGTGTCCATCCAATTCCACGAGAGTGTCCCATGAAAAACAACCCTTCAACGTCCGCGATGCGTTCGCATTCTCACCTCCAGGCGCTCATCGGCGCGATGGCTTTGATCTCGGGGGCTTCGTGCGGGCTGGCTGGCGTTCTGCGCGTGAATGCCGCGGCCGCCCCGGGTGGCAACGGCGCAACCTGGGCGACGGCCTTCAACTCGCTCGATACAGCGCTGCAGAATGCCGCGCCGGGCGATCAACTCTGGGTCGTGGCGGGCAAGTACAAGCCCGAATCGGTTGTGCGTCTCAGTTTCTTCGTGCCCGGCGGCATCAGCCTTCTCGGCGGCTTCGCGGGGAACGAGACGCACGACTTCGAGGCGCAGCCGACCGTAAATGTGACGATTCTCGCCGGGCTCGGCTACACCAAGCCGAACCCGGTCGTGGTCGTGCGGGATTCCAGCGGGTCGTACATGTCTGGCTTCACGATCCAGGAAGGGCTGGCCGACGGATCACCCGCGATGGAGGGCGGCGGCGGCGTGCTGGTAGACGGGGGCTCGTTCAACATCGGGCCGTGCGTGTTCACCAACAACCACACGATCAATTCGAATACAGCGACCGATGGCTTCTATTACCTGACGGGCAGCGGCGGCGCGCTCTGCGTTCGCGGCGGGGCGAGCGTCCTTGTCAACGGTTGCACGTTCACGAACAACTCCACCGCGGGAGGACGCGCGATGGGCTGGTACCCGGCGGCACTGCCCGGACACGGCGGGGCGATCTACGTCGAACACAGTTCATTGCGACTTCTGAACTCGACGATCAGCGGCAACTTCGCCGGCGGTTCGAGCGCGTACTGCATCGCGGGACATCCGTTCGACGGCGGCGCGCCCGGAGCCGGGGGAGGGATCTACGCGCTTGAGTCGCAGATCACCCTTGCACACGACACGTTCAGCGCCAACGTCGCGGGATCATCCTTCGGAACAGTCTGCGGTGGCAGTCCGGGCTTCGGCGGCGGGTCCGGCCCGGGCGGCGCGATGTACCTGAACGGCGGCAGCGCAGAGATTGCCTGGTGCACGTTTGTCGGCAACCAAGCGGGGCAGGGGGACTACCTGTCGGCGCCTGGAGGAGCAATTTACGCGACAGGTCCGCTCGTGGTCGCCAATTCGCGCTTTCTGGGGAATGCCGCGGGAGCGGGGAACGGGAGCGGAGGGGGCGGCGACGGCGGGGCGATTGCGTCGCGCGATGTGCTGGTCGGCGTGAACTGCGATTTCGTGGGTAATGCCGCCGGAGCAAAGGGGCAGTTGGGCGGAGGCGATGGCCGGGGCGGGGCGGTTCATTCGGCGAGTTTCGCGATCCTCTCCAATTGCACCGTGGCCGGCAACAAGGCGCACGGCGAGGCGGCGGGAGTGTTCGGGGCGGAACTCGAGAACTCGATCGTCTACGCGAACACGTCCACGTTGCTCGGGCGCTCGCTGGCGGCGCAGATGGTCGGCGGCTCGGCGTGGTACAGCATCGTGGAGGCGTGGCCCACATCGACCTGGGATGCACGCGGCAACTTCAACGCCGACCCGGGCTTCGTCGATCTGCTCGGGCCCGATCACGTCGCGGGGACGATCGATGACAATCCCCGGCTCCTGCCGACTTCGCCGGCGATCGATTCGGGCGACAACGGCGCGGTCATGAACGACCTGCTCGACCTCGACAACGACACCAACATGGGTGAGCTCATCCCGTTCGACCTTGTCGGCGACGCGCGGCGGGCCGACGCGGCGGGGGTTCCGGACACGGGCGCCGGCACAGCTCCGATCGTCGATCGGGGCGCGTACGAGTACTTCAGCGCCTTCTGCGTGGGAGATCTGAACGGTGATCAGCAGGTGGACGACGCCGATTTCGCGATCTTCGCTCCGGCGTACAACCTGCTTGATTGCGGCGATCCGTCGATGCCTTCCGGCTGTCCGAGCGACATGAACAGTGATGGCTTCGTGGATGACGCGGACTTTGTGCTGTTTGCGGCGGCGTACGACGCGCTGCTTTGTCCGTGAGATGGCGGAGGTATGCCGCGGCGGCCGGGGCCGCCGCACGCCGGCCTGGCCGTGGTTGCCGTTTGCCGGGCAGACCGACGAGGTCGGGGGGCCGAACGCGATTGCGAAGTGGAGGGCGCGACCGCCGTGCCGGGCCCGGGAGGCTTGGTTGCGCTGATTTCGTTGCTCGCGCGGCGGAGGCGATGCGACCCCGGCGCGAAGGAGGAGTCGCCGACAGCCAAGAACCACGCACGAAGATCGGGCAGATTTTGGCGGAACTTAGACGCGCCGGGCGAAACCTGAGCCGGGCCAGCGGCGGATGGAATGCGAGCCTTCGGAGCGCAGTGCGGGAACCGCTGCGGGACAGACTCGCGAACGAAATGGAGCGGAGGAGACTCGAACTCCCGACATCCAGCTTGCAAAGCTGGCGCTCTACCAACTGAGCTACCGCCCCCTGCCGCGCCGGGATGCCGGGGCGGGGAACGAGTTTACGCCGCGCTTCAGAGGCGGGATTATGTCGCGCTGGGTCCGCCCGTCGCGTCGTACGCGGGGATTCGCTAGACTCCGGCCGCGGATTTGACGGCAGGGTCGCTGGACGTGTGGGACATGGAAGGTCCGAGAGCATGAAGATTCGCCAGAGTGATGCCCTTGGAGTGTTGCTGCTCGCGGTCGGGCTTGCGTGCACGGTCGCACAGGCGCAGGAGCCTTCGACGCGGCCGCGCCAGGACATTCAGGGCGCAGCGCCCGGGTTCGAACAGACTGATACCAAACTGACGGCGCAGCTCGATCTTTCGGCCAGCTATCGCATGCGGGGCGACCTGAGCGATACGACGGGCGATGTGCAGATCTTCCGGACGGGGATGGGGCTGACGCTGACGGCGCCGGTGATGACGCGCAACCGGCTGAGCGTTACGCTCGGGTCGGAGCAATCGTGGTATGACTTCTCATCCGGGGCGCTCCTGGTGAACGGCGACCCGCAGCCGTGGCGCCATATCCAGTCGTACACCGTCGGCGCGAACTTCTCGACGCAGTGGAACGAGACGATCTCAACGCTCATTCTCGGGAGCATCAACTTCGCCGGCGAGAACAGCGCGGCGTTCGAGAACGGATTCACCGGCGGCGGCGGCGGGGCGTTCATCATCAAGTGCACGGAGAATTTCGACCTCACGGTGGGCGTGTTCGCGCGGTCCAAGCTCGGCGGGGGCGTGTACGTCTTCCCGTTCGTCGGGATCGACTGGCGGATCACGGCGCAGTGGAGGCTTTCGAGCGAGAACCAACCGGGTTTGTACCTGAGTTACGCGTTGAGCGAGCAGTGGCGGTTCAGCCTCGGCGGTCGGTACGACTACAGCGAATTCCGGCTCGAGGACACCAACTTCACTCCCAACGGTATCGGCAGCGACGAGCGTGTGCCGATCACCTTCGGGGTGGACTGGACGCCGATGCCGAACCTGACGTTGCAGGGGCGCATCGGCGCGATGGTGTACGAAAAACTCCAGCAGCGCAATTCGCAGCGCGACGTGCTGGGCAGTTCGACCGTCACGCCCGCCATGTATTTCAGCGGCGGACTCGTGCTGAAATTCTGATCAACGCGGGACGGGGTTGGGCTCGGGTGCCGGCGCGGCCTTCGAGTCCGGGCGCGAGACGGGCGCCGGGCCGCTGCCGTAGGGCGGAGCATCCACGAGCTTGGCGGTCTTGATCTTGGGCATCGGGTCGATGGGACGTCCTTCGCCGGCGATCGGCACGTTGGAGAGCGCAACGATCACGTCGGCGCCCTTTACGGCCTGCCCGAAGGTGGTGTAACTGCCGTCGAGAAAAGCGGTTCCCTCCCTGCTGAGGCAGACAAAGACCTGCGAGCCGTTGCTGTTGGGGTCGCCCGAGCGCGCCATAGAGAGCACGCCGAAGTCGTGGGGCAGAGAACTCTGCTCCAGGTCGATCGCGTAGCCGGGACCGCCGCCGCCGGTGGCGGTTGGATCGCCGACCTGGATGACGAAGGGCTGGCCGTTGGCGAGTTTCGGAACGATGCGGTGGAAGACGACATCGGTATAGAAGCCGCCGTCTGCCAACTGACGGAAATTCCACGCGGTATTCGGCGCGACATCGGGGCGGAGGCGGAACTCGATGATGCCCTTGTCGGTGTCGAGCACGACGTCCTTGTCGATGTAGATCCGAAGACCTGTATAGACATCGGCGCCGCCGGAGAAGACCGGCTTGCCGCCGGGGCCGTTGGTGGCCACCTTGGGATTCGTGAGCGGCTGAAGAACGAGTGCGGGTCCGATCTTCTCGCCGCCAACGGAAAGCTGCGCGTAAAGAAGCGTGGGGGTCTTGGTGTTCCAGAGATTGGGGAAGAGCGTGGCCAGATTGACCTTGCCGGGAAGCACGGACGCGGTGGCGGCCTTTTCGGCGGTTACGGGGCGGAGCAGGTCGATGACGGCCTCTCCCTCCTTGCCGGAAGGGACGGTCACCTGGATGGGGATTTCACGGTTGATGCCGTAATAGAGCCGCTCGGGGGTGAGCTGAGCGTGGGCCGAGAAGGCGAACAGGGCGCACGACACGAGCTGCAGAGTCCCAATCGTCGCAGATTTCATGCGCGGAGGGTAGGACGCAACAGATTGATGGGACACCACCGACTACTTCGGGCTGTCGAGGACGTATCCGATGGTCTGGTCCATGACCGGCCAGGCTTCGCCGACGTTGTTGTCGCGATTGCCGGCCTTGGAAATCGTGGTGATGATCTTCTTGTCGTTGTCTGCCAACCACAGCACGGAGAGATCGCCCCTCATGACATTCAGGCCGACCTTGTGGCTGAAATCGGCGACGGACGCGAGCCCGTCGGAGATCAGCGCACCGCTGGCGGCCTCGGCCTGGGTGTTGAGCAGGCGGCTGCCGTCGGCCAGGGCGCCGCGGAACTGGAAGTTGCCGACGATCGTCCCGGGAGTGCCGGCCCACTGCGGGGCGTATTTCGAGAACGGGTTGCTGCCGCGGTGCGACGGGCAGTAGAAGATCTTGGGCGCGAGGAGGTACTCACGCGAGAAGAGAAGACCCAGCCCGTCGTAGTCCGACGCTCGTGGTTTGCGTGTTCCGCCCGACTCATCCACCCGCAAGGTCATGGTGGACGCGGCTCGTCCGCCGGTGCCGGTGGCGGTGACGAACTGGGTGCGAGGGAGGAACTGGAAGTTGTCGGAGGCGTACATGGAGACGCCGATCGAGACCTGCCGCATGTTGGAGCGGCACATCACCCTGCGAGTTGCTTCGTTGATCTTGGCGATGGACGGCAGGAGGAGTCCGATCAGGATCCCGATAATCATCACCGACACCATCAGGTCGATGAGGGTGAACGCGGCGCGCGCGGCAAATCCTCGCGCTCTTTTTGGCGCGCCAATGAGACCAATATGGGTCTCGCGATCCCGCACGGTCACCTCCGCCACGAGCGTCCTCTGTCCTCGTGGACCCCTGTACGCTACCAGAATCGACCCGAGTCCGCAATACCTTTTCGAGTACTCGGACCTTTTCCGACATCAGGGGGGTAAATGCCTTACAATACCCGATCAGGATTCACCCCTGACCCGCAGGAATTCGTACGAATGGGGCTTGCGAAAAGGTCGGAAATCGACGAATCTGGCATCTTGTTCGGGATTCTTCCCGTACCGGATTTCGCGGGTGAGATCTGCACCCGCGGGATTCGTGTCTGTTGGAATTTCAGGTCGAGGTCTCGGCCATGGCCGACAGGCGAATCAATCGAGAGCAGGCCGCTCAGGACATCGCTTTGATGCAGCGCGTGGCTGCGGGCGACGAGAGGGCGGTGGCCGAGTTGTACGACCGGTTTGGCAGCCTCGTCTACAAAATGGCATTCCAGTCGATGCCAACGAGGGTCGAGGCGGAAGATGCGGTTCAGGAGATCTTTGTCCGCCTCTGGAAGACGGCCGACCGGTATGACTCGGAGCGTGCCGCGCTGGTGACCTGGGTGATGTTGATTTCGCGGAGGCAGTTGGTTGATCGGATGAGAAGGAGCCGGGCGAGGATCAAGCCCGGAGTGCTGGATGAATCGACTCCGGTGCCGTCGATGGTGCCCGGGGAAGACCGCTCGGTCGGCGAGCGGGAAGAGAACATGAAAGAAATGCTCCGGAGGATCGATGCCCTGCCGGAGTTGCAAAGGACCGTTGTGAAGCGTGCGTATTTGGGGGGCCAGACGTTGAGGCAGATCGGCGAAGAGCTGAACACGCCTCTGGGGACGATCAAATCAGCGCTCAGCCGGGCGTTGACGAGACTTCGTGAGAGGGGAAGCGAGGAATTTGCCGTATGACGACCGAAGAACTCTTTGAAGCCGCTCAACTCGACGCGCTCGGCCTTTTGGACGAGCGGGAGCAGGCCGAATTCGAGGCGGCTTTCCAGGCCGCGGCACCGGGGATTCGCGCCCAACTCCGCGATGAACAGTCGCGGTTTGCGAGTCCGGACCGATTTCGTCTGAATGTGGAGCCGTCCGCGGATCTGCGTGGAAGAGTGCTCGCGGCGGTCAAGGCCGAGATTGCGGGCGTTGCCGGCTCGGTCCGAGCCCGCCTGCACGGCGCTGGTCGGGAACTTCCCACGGTGCACCCGGTTCGACGGGTAAGCCCGGCGTGGCGCGTTGCGACACTTGCGTGCGCAACTGCGGTGGTTGTTCTGTCGGTGCTGGTGACGCAGCAGAAGGCGCAGATGGCCGGGTTGGCCCTGGCGACTTCCGGCGATCAGACCATCAACAAGCTCATCGACATGTTCGGGCCGTCGGATCTCACCGCCGCCGTCTTCGATTCCGACACCAAGAAGATGCCTCTGTCGGCCGTCGCCTCTGATTTCAAGGGCGAGGCCGCGATCTGGTACAACGCCAAGACGCAGTCCGGCCGATTGTTCTGCCGCAACATCGCGCCGGCGTCGAATGAGACGATCCGGCTGGTCGCCGTGGATGACAACGGCAAGGTCACCAGCGAGATCGCGGAGTTTGCCTCCTCGGGCGAACTGATCACCCGGACCGTCTCGATGAGCGGGTTCAACCCCAAGCAGTTGGCGATCTATGTTGCGGCTAGGGGCCTGAAGGCTTCCGAGGGCCATCTGGTGATGGTCAGCGCGAGCGTCTGAACGGGGCAACCCGGATTGATCCGAACGACCGCCCGCCTGTCGGGCGGTTTTCATTGGCGCGGGAAGCGTATCGGACGCCGGTCATTCGTGAGGCTGGCGCTGCGTGGTGGTCGCTGCGGTGAACTCGGCCCACTTGGCCTCGTCGAGAACGTGGTCGATCTGCGACCCGAGCTCGAAGTCCTGCTTGGCCTTCGAGAGACGGCCCCAGAGCAACGCGCCCAGCCCGAGTGTGAGCACGCCCGACGAAGCCATCAGAATGCCGGAGTACAGCAAGCGCTGGTCGTCGATCGGGCGGGCGCCGGCGGCGGCGGGCGCCTTGATGAGCGTGACCGCACCATCGGCGCGGCGCTCGCGGGCGGCGTTGGCATCGCTTGCGAGGGCGGTGGCGATGATGTCGAGCGCGCGTGCAGCCCGATCGGCGCCCGGGGCCCGCAATTCAAGAACGATGGTGCCCGGGGAGGGCGACTCGTGCGCAAAGGAACTGGTGAGGAGCGCACGGACGGCGCCCGGCGTGCCGAGCGATTCGTACGAGCGGTGCTTCATCCGATCGGCGACGGCGTCAACGAACTGTGGTTCGGCCAGGGTTGCTTCGAGCGAGCGCTTCCACTCGTCGAACTCGGCGTCGGAGAGGTCGCGACCGCGCCCGTCGGCCGCGATCTCGACGCGGGCCGCGAACGTGCCGGGGAGGACCTGGTTGACGACCGCCCATGAGAGCGCTCCGAGGATCGCGAGGGTGAGGACGGTGTAGAGAGTGAGAGCGCCGGCGCGGCTTCCGGCCGCCCGGCGTGCCACGGCCGCGGCCGCGGTGTCGAGTTGGCGCTTGGTGGCGGCGAGCTGCGCACGCTGCGAGAGCACCTGCTCGCATTGCTCGAACCGCTTGGAGAGCACCTCGCTCGCTCGGCGGACCTTCGTCACCTGGTCGCGCAGAATGGCGCGGCAGCGCTTGAGTCGTGCGCGACGCAAACCAGAGGCCGATTTTGATGGACCCGCGGACCGGGCCTTTTCGAGAGCCGCGGCAAGGTCTGCGGCACGCTTCTGTTCCTTCGCGCGGGCCGCCTTCTCGTTGGCGAGGCATTCCTTCAGTTCGGCGACATCGGCCTGGATCTGCTCCGGTTTGGCGCCGGTCTGCTGGATCGATTCGGTGAGACGGTGGACGTGCGAGCGTTCGACCGCGAGCAACTGCTCGTACTCTGCCAGCACTTCCTCCTGAGCGGCGCAGCGCCGGGCGATCGCCTCGAGGTCGCGCCGGGCTTGTTCGCCGGCCTCGATCTCCGCCGCCAGTCGGCCGGCGGTCTCGGTATCGGCTCGCGACTGGGCGTTGGCCTGTTCCGCAATGCGACGGTCCAGTTCTGCCTGCCGGCGGGTTATCTCCGCATCGCGTGCGGAGAGCGCTCCGGCTATCCCGGATTCCTGCGACGCCAGCTCCTGCTCACGCTGCTTGATCTGCTCGGCGGCGCTTACCAGCGCGGCCCGGCCCGATTCAATCTCGGTCTTTTCCTTTTCCAGATCGGCCTGGAGTTGGGCCAGTTCGCCGGCGAACGCGTCCAGTTCGGCGGCGATGGTTTTCGATTTTTCTGATTCGGCCTCGCGCGCGCGGGCGGCTTCCTCAAGAGCCCGACGCTGCGATTCGGCCTCGGCCTGTCGGGCCTGGGTGTCGGCAGCGGCGCGATCGAGCGCTTCCTGCTGTTGCCTGAGCTTCTGGAGCGCGGTTTCGAGTTCGCGGGCCCGTTCGTCCGCGGCCGCTCTGGCCCGTGCCAATTCCTCGTCACGCTGGGACAGCTCGGTCTCACGCCCCATCAGCCGTGTCTGGGCCTCGACGAGCTTGGCCTCGAGTTCGCGGCGCTCCTCATAGAGCCGTTTGAGCCCTTGCAGGCTGCGCTCAAGATCGCTCAGCGCGCCCAACGCGTCGCCGGTGCTCTCACTCAACTGCGGGGCTGTGGGGTTGGCGGATGCTTCCTGGCTCATCGCGTTCTCTCGGCGCTCGCGCGGCGATCGCGCCCGCCGCGCCCGCGGCGGACCTTCTCCGACAATTCGCTTATCGGCACCTCCGGGGGCTCTCTGAAGCAGCCCCCGCACAAGTTGAGAAGAATGCACGGACATTGCTTCCACGAGCCCTCGGAGGGGCGGGAAGGGGCGATTCGGAGCTGGGAAGATCGGCGGCTTACGGGCAAAGCAACTGGTCGTACGTCACGACAAACCGCTGGAAATCAAGGTCGTCCGCGGTCGAATCGCCGTTGAAATCGGCCCCCGTATAGCGCCCGCCGGGGGAACTCAGCTCGTTGTAGAAGGGTACGAAGAGCTGGAAGTCGACGTCATCAACCAGCCCGTCGCCGTTGAGGTCGCCCGGGCATCGGATGCGTCCGGCGAGATACTTTCCGGCGGCGAGCACGTCGACGATGCCGTACCCGAAGTCGTCGTTCCGGGGTTTGACGCCGGGCTGATCGGCCGTGCGTTCGAGCACCCATCGCACAGTCTGCGGCGGGAGAGGCGGGAGCCCGGCTCCGGGCTTGAACGAGGCGAACAGCAGTGCGGCGGCCCCGGCGACGTGCGGCGTCGCCATCGAGGTGCCGTCCCACGATTCATAGTCGTGCGCGGAGACCTGCGGCGACAGAGTCACCACGACGCCGTCGTGGGCGAGCAGATCGTCCCCGTCGGCCTGTGAGATCGTGACGCCGGGGCGAAATGTCGCGTAGCCCATGTCCGCAGTGAACATGCCGGGCGAGTCGTTGGAGATGATGACGGCGTAGGCGCCGGCGTCCCACGCGTTCTCGATGAAGAAGTCAACCCCGAAATAGTCCATCCAGAAACTGTGGCGGATGTGCGCAATGTTGCCCGACACCGAGTCGGGGAAGTCGTAGAAGATGAGCCCGTCGCCGCAGTCGTACGCGGGGGCGGTGTAATCATGAAACGGCGTGTTCAGAATCTGATTCGCCTGGTGGGATTTCCCGTTCCAGGTCGCGACCAGGCTGAACTCGGGCACGGTCGAGAGGACCGACACACCCGGCGCGGCAACGGAAACGTGCGGGCCTTGGTTGGAGAAATAGGCGCGAGCCCGGTTCTGATCGACCGCGGCAACGGCCATCACCGACGGATACCCGCCCGGGTATTCAATCGTGGTATCTCCGTCGTTGCCGGCCGCCGCGACGACGAGAACACCGGCCCCGAGGGCGGCATCACACGCCTGATGCAGGGCGATCGAGCCACCGGTGCCGCCGAGCGACATGTTGATGACCTTTGCGCCGTTGGCCACAGCCCAGCTGACTCCGGCGGCCACGTCGCTCCAGGCTCCCACGCCCTGGTTGTCGAGCACTTTGCCCGTCATGAGTGATGCCTGCGGCGCGACGCCAACGACGCCGATGGAGTTGTTCACGGCAAGAATCGTCCCGGAGACGTGGGATCCGTGCTGATATCCGTCGTCGATCGTTTCGCCCGCGACAAAGCTCTGCGAGAGGACCGGGGCGGGCAGGTCGGGGTGGGAGAAGTCCAGCCCGGTATCAAGCACCGCCACGCGCACCGGGCCGCCGGGGCCCGAGCCCGATCCGTACTTGGGCCAGTAGGTGCTTGCATGCACCATGTCGATGCCGTAGGGGACGGTCTGGGCCATCGCGTGGCAGACTCCGTCGGGCTCGGCGTACAGCACGCCGGGCAGGGCACGGAGCCGCGCGATCGCATCGGACGGGTCGTCGGAATCAACCAGCAAAACCCGGAGACCCGGAACAAGATCGATCGTCGCATGAACTGAGCGGGCGCCGGCGTCAGCGAGCTGTCCGTCTGTTGCCGGCGCCGCCGCCGGGTCGAACCGTACGAAGACTCGCGTCGTGGAAGCCGCGCGATCCATGGATCCCCAGCCCGCTGCTGCCGCGACCGCCAGCGAGCCGACCGCGAGGCACGCGGGCGGGAGAGAACGAGGCAGTGAGTAGTGGGGCATTCCGATGGCGCTCCTCAATCGGCCGGGCGAATCACTCCGGATGATCTATTGAAGTAGACCACGCCTGTCAAGCGCGTGGGCGTTGGGCGTTCCGAATCGGAGGTCTCTTGTCAGGCGCAGACAAGGGCGTCGTAATCACCGGCGAAGATGACGAAATCGGCATCATCGGTCAAGCCGTTCCCGTCGAAATCGCCGCCCGTATACGCGCCGCCCGGCGTGATCAGATCGTTGTAGAAGCCCACAAACCGGACGAAATCCGCGTCGTCCACCATGTTGTCGGCGTTGAGGTCGCCGGGACAGCGGATTCGCCCGTGCAGGTAGGCCGCGGCGGCGTTGACGTTGATGATGCCCCAGCCGAAGATGTCGTCGCGCCCCACGGTTCCGGCGTCGGTCGCGGTGTGCTCGAGCACCCAGCGGATGGTGAGGGGCGGGATGGCGGGCCGGCCGCCGGCGGGGACGAAGTCGCCGATTAACAGCCCGGCGGCGCCGGAGACGTGGGGGCAGGCCATCGAGGTTCCATCGAAATTCGCGTAGGAGTGACCGTTGTTGAATTGGGAGATCGCGACCGTGGTTCCGATGTTGGCCGCCAGGTTGTCGCCATCGGCCTGAGAAACAAGCCCGACGGGGATCGGGACGCTCTGGGAGAGCGACGCCTGAAAATTCCCCGGAACGTTGTTCGAGAGAATCACCCCGATCGCGCCCGCGTTGAACGCGTTCAGCGCGACCACCAGGAAATTGGTCCCGCTGCGCCGGATGTGCGCGATTTTTCCGCTCACGCCGGCCGGGAACGCCGCGGCAGTGTCTCCGATGCCGCAGTCGATCGCGCCGGCCGTCACCGCACGGATTGCAGAACCGGTGAGCGGATTGGTCTGGTGATCGGCGTTCAGCCAGCGTGAGTTCCACGCGACAACCGGCACGGTGGACTGCACGCTCACGCCCGGAGCGGCAACGGAGACCTGTGAGCCGAAGTTGGAAAACCACGCTTTGGCGCCGCCGGAATCGACCGCCGCGACAGCCATGACCGACGAGAGACTTCCGGGGTAAGAGGGAACGCTGTTGTTGTTGTTACCCGCGGAAGCGACGACGAGCACGCCGGCATTCAGCGCCGCCTGGCACGAATCGGAAAGAGCCTGGCTGAATCCGGTCCCTCCCAGCGACATGCTGACCACCCGGGCGCCGTTCGCGACCGCCCAGTCGATGCCCGCCGCAACACCTGAGAACGGTCCGCCGCCGCTGTTGGCCAGCACCTTCCCGATCATCAATCGGGCGGATGGCGCCACTCCGACCACGCCGATTGAGTTGTCCGAACCCAGGACGGTTCCCGAGCAGTGCGAACCGTGTGAGTTGAGATCCTCGACAGACTCTGTGGCGATGAATGAGTTGGAGAGCACCGGCAGGGGAAGGTCCGGATGCGACTGGTCGACGCCGGTGTCGAGCACGGCCACCCGGACAGCGCCGCCACCCTGGCCCCAGCGAGGCCAGACCTGTTCGGCCTGGATCATTGAAATGCCGTAGGGCATGGTCTGGGCGTCGGCGAACGCCAGATAGTCGGGCTCGGCGTAGAGGACGCCCGGTGTCGCTCTCAGCTTGGCGACAACCTCATCAACGTGTCCATTTTCGACCTCGACCACGCGGAGCCCCGGAACCAGGCCGGATTCGCTGAGAGTTCGAAGAACACCGGCGCGGATCATCGCCGCCTGCGCGTTGGCCGAGCGATCCATAAGGGGATCGAGCCGGACAAAGAGTTGCGTCGGATGACGTGGGGCCGCCTCGAACGGACCCATTCCTGCGCCGGCTCCGAAAGCCAAAAGCGAAACCGCCGCGTACTGCCCGAAGAGCCTCATCTTCATCGATGTTCCCCAGCCAAGTCTGCGAGAACCTGAGATCGCCGCCCACGAGCCGCGAGGGTCGCGGCCCGGGTGAGCGCGTCAGGTCTCAAGGGCAAAGCAGTTGATCGTACGAGTTCGCGAACCGCACGAAGTCTGAGTCGTCGCAGACCGCATCACCGTTGAGATCGCCTCCCGTCCATGCGCCGCCGGGGCTGAGCAGATCGTTGTAGAACGACACAAACAGGACAAAGTCGGTGTCATCCACCTGGCCATCGGCATTGAGATCGCCGCGGCAGATCGCGCGTCCGTACAGGTACTGAGCCGCGGCACGCACGTTGACCAGTCCCCAGCCGTAGGAATCGTCACGCCCGACGGGGCCGAGGTCACCCGCGGTCTGCTCGATGATCCAGCGGGTGCTCGCCGGCGGGAGAGGCGCGGGCTGCGACACGGACTTGAACAGGCCGATCAGGAGCGCTCCCGAACCGGCGGTGTGCGGGCAGGACATCGATGTGCCGCTGAAATTCGCGTAGCTGTGGCCGGTGATCACCTGATTGAACGAGGCGGTCGTGGTGATGTCCGGAAGTGCCTGGAGCGCGTTGCCGTCGTTCAGGGAGATTCCGAAGACGGGAATCAGGAACGTATCGCCGAGATCCCCCGAGGCGGGCGTGGTGGTGCCCGTGTTGTTGGAGATGATGACACCGATGGCGCCCGCGGCGACGGCGTTGGAGGCCTTGAGGTTGAAGGTGCCCGTGATGTTCCCGGAAGAGCCCCGGCGGATATGTGCGATTCTGCCGGAGACGGTGCCGGGGAAGTCCGCAGCGGTCAGGCCGAGCCCGCAATAGACGACGCCGCCCGAAACCGCACCGCCCGGCGAACCCGTGAAGTTCTGAGCGCCGTGGCTGGCACTGCTGAACGTCACGGTCGTCGAGACGGTCGGAACGGTGGACTGCACGCTCACTCCGGGCGCCGCGACGGAGATCAGCGGACCAAAGTTGGAGAATGAAGCGAGTGTGGAGGTTGAGTCCACGGCGGAAATCGACATGACGCCCGGGTACGACGCCGGATAGCTCGGAACGCTGGAGGCGCTGTTGCCCGCCGACGCGACGACCAGCACCCCGGCGTTGAATGCGTTGAGACACGCGTCCTGGAGCGCCTGGTTGGTGTTGGTGTCGCCCAGCGACATGCTGATCACATCGGCGCCCTGAGTCACCGCCCAGTCGATGCCGTCTGCGATCCAGGAATCGAGCCCGTAGCCGCCGTTGTTCATGACCTTGCCGATGATGAGCGTGGCCTGCGGCGCGACGCCAACGACACCGATCGTGTTATCCAGACCGAGCACGGTGCCCGAGCAATGGGAGCCGTGCTGGTGATAGTCATCGACAGTCAGGCCGGGCACGAACGACTGCGTGACGATCGGGGCCGGAAGGTCCGGGTGCGAAAGGTCCACCCCGGTATCGAGCACCGCGACCTTGGCGCCGGTGCCGCGCCCGTACTTTGCCCACGCCTGATCGGCCTGGACCAGCGAAATGCCGTAGGGCACCGTTTGGGCGTTGACCCGGCGGACGAAGTCGGGGCTCGCGTAACGCACGCCGGGCTGGCCGTTGAGCTTGGCGCACACCTCTTCGACGGTGCCGGCCTCAACGCTCATGACCTGAAGGCCGGGCACGAGGCCGATCGACTTCACGGCGCCGGTCACGCCCGCAGTCTTCAGCGTCGTGTCCATCGCGGCGCGATCGACAAAGTTGTCGAAGCGTACGAGAATCTGAGAGGGGTGATAGCGGGGGATTGCTTCCAGCGACTCACGCGAGGCCATGCCCGAGCCGGGCTGGTAACCATCGAGGGAGTTGACCGAATTTCGAAGGATTGCCGAGGGTTGATCATTGCGGGCGTCGGGCCCGGCGACAGCAAACCCGGCAGACACAACCAGCGCGAGCGCCCCCTGGGCGCACCGTGCAATTTGAAAATTCGACATGGATCCTCCTGAACGGTCAATGACGCGGCCACGCCGCGGGCGAGCGCCCCCAATATCTTCGCAGGAAACGGCTCCGGGTGCAAACAAATTGGCGGGAAGTCCCAGAAAACAGGTCGGGAAAGACCCCTACTTCGGGTAGAAGTGGAGATTTCCGGGCGCTAGGGACACGCCAACCGGTCATAACTCGCGACGAACTCAACGAAGTCGGCATCATCGCACGCCCCGTCCCCGTTCAGGTCGGCACCCGTCCATCCTCCGGCGGGGCTGATCAGGTCGTTGTAGAAACCAACGAAGATTGTAAAATCGGCGTCGTCGACGAGCGAATCGAGGTTCAGGTCGCCGCGACAGCGGATCCGCCCGGCGAAATAGTCGCACGCCACCTTCGCGTTCACAAGCCCCCAGCCCGACTTGTCGTCTCTGCCGGGAGCGTTCACGTCCTGCGCCGTCTGCTCCATCACCCATTTCAGTGAGGTGGGCGGGATCGTGGCCGGGGAGAACGCGCCCTTGAGCATGGTTGCAACTCCAGCGACGTGAGGCGTCGCCTGCGAGGTGCCCGTAAGCACGCCGAAGAAGTGTCCCTGATAGGAATTCCCGATCGCCGCGGAAACGCTTCCGGCCGCGAGCAGGGCGTCGCCATCGACCTGTGAAATCAGAACGCAAGGAATGGTAACGAAGTTCGGCGCGAGGGAGTCCTGAATGAGCGTGTCGGGCTGGTTGTCGGAGATGATGACGGCCGCGGCGCCCGCGGCGACCGCATTGCCGAACTGATCGGCAAAGGTAATCGTGTTGCTCCGGCGGATATGGGCAATCTTGCCGGCGACCGCGGGGGGAATAGCTCCCGGCGAGCCGTCGCCGCAGGTGACGACAGGGCCGGAGGCGCTGCCGCCGAAACTTCCGGTAAACTGGCTTGCCTTGTGCGATGTCGCGTTCCATGTGACGCTGGAGGCGGGCAATGGGATCGCAGAGGGCACATTGACCCCCGGTGCGCTGAGCGACAGATGCGGGCCGGTATTGGAGAAGTCGGCGACGGTCTTGTCGGCGTTGAGGGCCCCGACGGCGATGACCGACGGATAAGCCGCGGGATAGCGCGGGTCCGAGGTAGATTCGTTTCCCGCGGCCGCGACGAGGAGCACACCCGCATCGAACGCGGCCTGGCAGGCGTCTTCGAGGGCCTGCGACGTCTCATCGCTCGAGAGCGACATGCTGATCACGCCCGCCTCATTCGCAACGGCCCAGTCAAGACCATCGACGAGCCACGAAAGCGCGCCCCAGCCTCCGTCGCACACAACCTTTCCCACGAGCAGCGTCGCGTCGGGCGCGATCGAGTAGGAACCGAAGATGCCGTCCTTGCCGACAATCGTCCCGGCGCAGTGCGTGCCGTGGAAGTTGTAATCGTCGGCGGATTGGCCTGGGACGAAGGAGGCGCTCGCCGCGAGGGCGGGCATGGAAGGGTGAAGGAAATCGAGCCCGGTATCGAGCACGCAGACGCGGGCGCCGGCTCCCTTGCCGTAGAGGGGCCAGGCATCCGGGGCGTGAACCATGAGCAGGTTGAAGGAAGGCGTGGCGAGGGGAGAAAGTTCGAGCGGGGCGGTTCGCCAAGCGCCCGTCGGAGGCATGCTTTCAATGGTGTAGATGATGTCGCGTTCGGCGTAGCGAACTCCCGGAGTGGCGCGCAGGCCGCTGAGCGCTGCCTCGGTCTGAGCCTCGGTTGCGTCAGACGGAAGGGAGAGAATGGAAAGTCCGGGCACGAGGGCCGAACGATGGTCGAGCCGCAGGCCCGTGGCGGCAGGCGCTCGATCGGCTCCCGGCTCGAAGCGGACGACGAGCACGCCCGGGTTGTAGCGGGGTCGGGCGGCCGATGGGGGAGCGGCGCCGGCTCCGCCGGCCACGATGAAGGCAGCCGCTGCGGAGGCGACCCAGCAGAGATTGAATCGGCGATCCATCATCCGGCAAACTCCCGGTCCCTCACACGGAAGAACAGGATCGCATCCCGGACGCCGCCGTGCAAGAGAAACTTTGACTTGGTGTTGGGCCGACCGCCCCGGAGCATCCCGCGGCGTGTATCTTTATCCCGTTCGGGTCAGATCCAAGGGCGGCAAGGAGTGCACGCGTGCGGGAACGAAAGCCTTTCGTCGGCGGCAACTGGAAGATGAACACCAACCGCACGACGTCGGCGGACCTGACGAGGGCGGTGGTCGATGCGCTGGCGCACGTCACGGGCGTGGAGATTGCGGTCTACCCGCCGTTTCCGTACCTGCTCGCGGTCCGTTCCATCCTGAGGGATCGGGGGAGTTCGATCAAACTCGGGGCCCAGGACTGTTACCAGAAGCCCGATGGCGCTTTCACCGGCGAGGTCTCGCTCGAGATGCTCAAGGACTGCGGCGTCCAGACCGTGCTGGCGGGCCACAGCGAGCGTCGCCATGTGATCGGTGAGGATGACGAGATCGTCAATACGAAACTGCGGGCGATCATCGATGCGGGCCTGACCGGCATCCTGTGCATCGGGGAGACTTTGGAACAGCGCGAGTCGGGCCATACCGACCCGGTGAACCAGAGACAGCTCCGGGCCGGGCTGGCCGATATTTCGGCCGACGCGCTCGATCATGTTGTCATCGCGTACGAGCCCGTCTGGGCGATCGGCACCGGCAAGACCGCGACCCCCGAAGATGCGCAGGACGTGCACGCGAAGCTCCGCCGCCTGCTCGGCCAGATGTACAACGCCGAGGTGGCGAAGAAGATGCGGATCATCTACGGCGGCAGCGTCAAAGCGAGCAACGCCGAGGAACTCTTCCGCCAGCCGGATATTGACGGGGGGTTGATCGGCGGAGCGGCGCTCAAGGCGCCGGAGTTCGCGGGAATCGTGAAGGCGGCAGGAGTGGGGGCGGGAAAGTAGCTCGCGGATAGTCTGTCGACATTCGGTTCAGACGATCAATGAATGCAATGTACTTGTAGTTGGGCACGACACGAACCGCGATTGCGCCGACGATGCAATCGACAAGGTTCTGCCGGAAACGCAGCTGCGCCTGACTAATTCAAGGCCGAATGGCAAACCCTGCATGGAATGCAGCGGATCGAACGGAGCCGAGCCAATCACTTACACCTTCGGCCCCGCACCCCGCACCGCCTCCGGCATTTCAAACTGCTTGTCGTTCTCGCGGAAGCCCTTCGCCAATTTCGCGGCCTGCTCGTCATACGCGCCGCCGTCTTTCCAGGTGTTCTTGGGCATCAGTACCTCGCTCGGCACGCCGGGCACGGCTTTGGGCACGTGCAGCCCGAAGACCGGATCGGTCGCGTACTCGGCCTTGGCGAGTGAGCCATCGAGAATGGCGGTGACGAACGCTCTCGTGTACGCGAGCTTGAACCGATGGCCCGCGCCGTACGGGCCCCCGGTCCAGCCGGTGTTGAGAAGCCAGACGTTGGCGCCGTGCTTCTTGATGTTCTCGGCGAGTTGCTTCGCGTAGGACACGGGCGGGCGGGGCAGGAAGACGCCTCCAAAGCACGGGCTGAAGTTCGGCTGCGGCTCGGTCACGCCGGATTCCGTGCCGGCGAGCTTGCTGGTGTACCCGTTGATGAAGTAGTACATCGCCTGCTCGGGCGTCAATTTGCTGACCGGCGGCATGACTCCGTAGGCGTCGGCCGTGAGGAAGATCACGTTCTTCGGGTTGCCGCAGACGCTCGGGATGATGGCATTGTCGATGAAATCGACGGGGTAGGTGACGCGGGTGTTCTCCGTCAGTTTCGCGCTGTCGTAATCCGGGATCCGCGTCACCGGATCGATGACCGTGTTTTCGAGCACGGATCCGAACTTGATCGCATTCCAGATCTGCGGCTCGCCCTCCTTCGAGAGCTTGATGCACTTCGCGTAGCAGCCGCCCTCGAAGTTGAATGCCCCGTTCGCGCTCCAGCCGTGCTCGTCATCGCCGATGAGTTTTCGGTTCGGGTCGGCGGAGAGCGTGGTCTTGCCGGTGCCGGAGAGGCCGAAGAAGAGGGCCGCGTTCTCGCCCTTCATGTCGGTGTTGCACGAGCAGTGCATCGGGAAGACGCCCACGTCGGGCATGTCGTAGTTCATGGCGTAGAAGAGGCTCTTCTTCATCTCGCCGGCGTATTCGGTCCCGATGATGACGACGAGCTTGCGCTCGAGGCTCTGGAGAATCAGCACCGGGCTCTTGACGCCGAACTTTTCCATCTCCTCCTTGGTCAGGCGCCGGCGGCCGGCGTTGATGACGGTCCAATCGTGCGCGAAGTCCTTGATCTGCGCGCCCGCCGCCTTGCTGCCCTGGCGGATAAAGAGTGTCGAGCAGAAGAGCGAGTGCCACGCCTGCTCGGTGACCACACGCACGCCAAGGCGATACTTGGGATCGGCGCCGACGAAGCCTTCAAAGACATACAGGTGCGGCCGGGTGTTCAGGTGATCGACGGCGATCTTGAGTGCCGCGTCGAAGTTGGCCGGCGTGAACGGCTTGTTCACCTTGCCCCACCAGATGTTGTTGTGGATGCCCGGGGTGTCTTCGAGGTACTTGTCGGCCGGGCTGCGCCCGGTGCGGTCGCCGGTGTTGCAGACGAGAGCGCCGTTGGCCGCGAGTGTTCCTTCGCCGGCAGCAACGGCACGCTGCACGAGTTCGGCGGGGCAGAGATTGAAGCTGGTCTTGTGCGGTGCCAGGTCGAGCTTGTTCAAATAGCTTGTCGACGGAGAGACTTTCGAGGGAGCGGTGGTGGGGGTGGGAGTGGCCAAGATGGAATCCTCCGTATGACTTCAGGTGAGCGCCGATGAAAGCGTTACATCTCGCGATTTTCGGCCTCCGCGCGACCCCGGGCTTGATTCAGGGGGTAACGAAGAGCCTAGCCACAAAGGTGCAAAAAGGCGAGATGAGTTCGGTTGCGGTCAGGCTTGTCCCTGTTTGGGTCCATTTGAGAATGAGTCGCGTTTTCATGGCTCAAGATTGCCAGATGGCGGCGTCTTGTCTGGCCGGGATTCGTTGCTTTGGCCCACGAGCGCCACATCGGGGTCGACCGGCAGATCATCGAATTCGTCGATCGGAGCCACCTTGGCCCGGCGGGCCGCGAGGTGTTGCGTGATGAGCATCGCCGCGGCACCTCCGACTGCGATCAATCCCGTCGCCCATTGGCCCGCCGTGAGGTGCTCGTCGTCGGGAAAAAGCATCGGCGCCACGATCGAGACCGTGATCGGCTGTAACTGAACCACGCCCGCTGAAACCGCGAGCCCCAGCGCCTGGATGCTCTTGAAGTACGCCGTGTGTCCGATGCCGATCCCGATCACGGCGGACAGAAACAGCAGCACGAGCTGCGGACCGGCGAGATGGGTCACGCCCATGCCGAAATCGTGTGCGTTGGTGTGCACATCGCGTGCGAATGGGATCATGACGAGGATCATGAGCATCGCCGTGTACTGACTCACAGCGCTGAACGCAAGCAGCGGGTTCATACCGTGCATCGAGGCCCGCACCGCCAGCGCATATGCCGCGTAGAGCAGGCCCGAGGCGATCGACAACCCGACTCCCAGCGCCGTGCCTCCGCCGAGCCCCCCCGGCTTGAGCCAGACCGTGAGCATCGTCCCCGCAACCACCATGAGAATGCCCGCGATGAACCCGGGTTTGCGGATGACCTTGCGCTCGGCCGGGAAGAGCATCGCGGCACCGAACGTGACGAAGACGATCTGGAGACGCAGGCTGAAGGTCATCAGCCCGGGCTCGACGTAGTACGGCGCGAGCCCAAAGCAGATTTGTGCGGCCGTATTGAAAAGGCTCGGCCAGACCGCGGCACGCCACAGTCCCTTCGGAATGTCGCCCCGTCGCGAAGCCAAGACCAGCAGCGGCAACCACAGCAGCGCGGAGAAGCCATAACGCCACCCGTTCGCGCTCCACCCGTCGATCTCGTGACGGAAATGCCGCAGGAAGAGCGGGATCGTCGTCCAGCAGGCGAGCGAGGTCAGCACGAGCGCAACGCCGAACCCAGCTCCGACCGGGGCGTAGGCTGTGCCGGACCCCGACTTTGCTGCTGCAACCACGCGGCTCACACGCCAGAGTAGGGAGAAACCGCGCGGACTGTTCGTGGAATCGAACGCGGATCAGGCCTTCGGCACTCCGATTTCGTTGCGAACGACAAAGTGCGCCCGCGCCCGATAGACCGGCTCGAAGCGTGCAAACGTCGGCTCCGCAACGGATTGAAAGAACTCGCGGGCAACTTCGACGCCCCAGCCACGCTGACCGGTGGTCTCCAGAAACTCCCAGCGGCTCCAGCGAACCGCCGCCGGCGCTTCCACGAAGACGCACAAGTCCAGGTGCGGCAGGATCGTCTCGTGAAGCGCGTGGATGCCCTCGACCACCACGAGAGAGGTGGGTGCCGCGTCGCGGTAGCCCGTCCGGCTGTGCGACTGGAACGACCAGATCGGCACGCGCGTCGCCCGACCGGAGCGAAGATCGGACAGGTTCTGTACGAGTAAGGCGCTGTCGGCAAGGCGAGGATCGTCGCGCTCGTCGTATCCGACTTTGTCGTAATCGGGCAGGTAATCGTCGGTTGCCAAATGACAGCCGCCGGGAGCGATGAGAGCGCGCGAGAGATGGGACTTGCCCGCTCCGACGGGGCCAGTGATTCCGATGACCGTCGTGCGGGTCGCCATGGCGCGTGCCCGACGCAGCAACTCGGCGGGCGCAGTCTCCCACGCGAGCAGGGTTGGTCCCTCGGGAGTGGTCACGGCTAGCGATCCTCCGTCGAGTTCGCGCCAGCGGCCGCAGGCTTGCGTTCGCTCGCACGGGAGTTCGCCCCCGCGGCCAGAGCGCGGTACTTCTCGGCGTTCTTCGCGTCCTTTGCCCGGTCGTAATACCACGCCAGGCGCAGGTATGCGCCGCGGATGGTCGCGGGAGAAGCGCCGCGCTTGCCCGCCAGGAACTCCGCCGATTCCTCCATCATCCGCAAGCCCTCGTCCTTCTTTCCAGTCGCGGCGAGAGCGCTGCCGAGCACGCCTTTGGATTCGGCGATCATCCAGCTGTCGGGCGTGGCCGCGCCGGTGCGGATCGCCAGAGCCTCCCGGGCCAGCTCGACTGCCTCGTCTGTCTTGCCTTCGCGGACCAGTGCCGCGGCCAGCGCCGCCTTCGCCCCGGCGCCCTGCGTGTTGCCCTTGCCGTAGAGCTCCTCGTATCTCCGGACCGATTCACGAAGCGCGGCCTCGGCTCCCGGCAGATCGCCCGCCTCGATCCGGACTTCCCCGAGGCCCAGCAGCAGCTTCGGCAGCATGCCGGCGTTGGGAATCGGGTCTCGGCGGGCCTGCGATTCGGCGAGTTCGAACTGCTCTTTGGCGCCCGGCAAATCTCCCAAGGCATCGAGCGCAAGCCCGAGATTCATCCGCGCGAAAACCGTGTCGTGATGCTCCTTCCCCAGCGATTGCTCGCACATCGAG
This sequence comes from Phycisphaerales bacterium, assembly GCA_044221315.1. Taxonomy (GTDB): domain Bacteria; phylum Planctomycetota; class Phycisphaerae; order Phycisphaerales; family UBA1924; genus JAFEBO01. The sequence continues at coordinate 153,444 of JBGAPK010000005.1, forward strand.
AGCGATTCACGGAAGAGCGGCAGCGCCTTCTCCGCTTCGCCCATATCCACATAGAGCGTGGCGAGGTTGTTGAGCGACGTCGCCAGCTGCGGGTGTGGCGCCTCAAAGAACTTCCGCTGCATCTCCAGAGACTCGATGAATAGCCTTTCGGCTTCGTCGTGTTTGCCTTTGTCCTGCAGCACCGTCGCCAGGCTCGAGAGCGTTCGCGCGATGCTCGGGCTGCTCGGGCCCTCTGCCTTGCGGAGCACCTCGAGTGCCTCACGCTGGAGCGCCTCGGCCTCGTCGAGCCGGCCCCGGTTGCTCTTGCAGAGGGCCTGATTGCCCAGGTTCTGCCCGATCAGCGTCGGAATGGCGGGGTCGGTCGATTCGGGGACGGAACGCAGTATCGCGAGCGCTTCGGCCCAGAGCGCCTCCGCCTCGTCGAGCCGATTGGTCCGGCGGAGCAGCGCGGCGAGATTGTTCTTCGACACGGCGAGGTTGAGCGGCTGGCTCGCCCTGAGCTCACTCAGGATGGCGACGACCTCCCGGTAGAGCTTCTCCGCCTCCTCGTACTTGCCCTCTTCATCCAGCAGATAGGCGAGGCTGTTCACCGACTCGGCGATGCCGAAACTTCCGGCGCTCATCGTCGCGCGCCGCAGTTCCACGTTCTTGCGGATCTGCTTTTCCGCTTCGGGCAGCAGGCCCAGGCTCAGGTAGGCATCACCCAGAGTCTGACGCACCTCAGCCTCGACCAGAGGCTGGTCCTTGAGCGAGCCGCCGTCGAGTCCTGCCGCGGCGTGATCGATCACGGATCGCACGGTCATGTCGCGAGTCGCGCCCTTCTCCGGATCGCCGGCCGCGATCATTTCCTGCAGAAACTTCCGGACGGAAGACGATGTCGTCGCCTCTCGTTCCGCATCGGCTTTCGCCTTGTTCGCCGCGATCGCGGACTGCTCGCTTTTCTCTCGTTCGCGGACGGCCATATCGCGCTGATCGCGGGCTTGAATCAGGCCGTAGCTCGCCAATGCCAGGCCCGCCACGAGCGCCAGAAGCACAGCGCCCGCCGCGCCGAGCGCGAGCCGATGCCGCCGCGCAAACTTCCCGGCGCGATAGATCGTGCTCGGCGGCCCTGCCAGCACCGGCTGCCCGGAACGCGATCGCTCCAGATCAAGCGCCAGGTCGTGGACCGAGACGTACCGACGCTCGCGGTCCTTCTCGAGACACTTCAGGAGAATCCAGTCAAGATCGCCCCGCAGCGCCCGCATGAGCGACGCCGGCCGATCGTGCCGCAGCTGCGCGAAGTTGGCCGATCCCGCGACGTCCGCGTACCGGGCCGACGGTCGCACCGGATCCTGCTCGCGGAGCAACCGGAGCATGTCGAGCGCGGCACCGCGCCCCGGCGGCTCGATGGGAAGGCGCCCGGTGAGCAACTCGTACAGCGTGACGCCGATCGAATACACGTCCGAGCGCACGTCCGCGTCCACGCCCGCCGTGGAAGCCTGCTCCGGGCTCATGTACTCGGGCGTGCCCAGGAAGTGTCCTTCGAGTGTTTGTGCGCGGCTCATCCCCGGCGCCGTCACCTTTGCGATCCCAAAGTCAATGATCCGCACGCGGGCCGCGGCGTCCGGGCGATCGGACTCGCGCTGCACCAGGATGTTCGACGGCTTGATATCGCGATGGATGATCCCCCGCTGGTGCGCGTGCTGCACGGCGTCGCAGGTCGCGATCATCAGGCGCACGCGCTCGTCGAGTGTCAGACGCCCGTCATCGCAGAATCGCGTGATCGGCACCCCGGGCACGAGTTCCATCGCAAAGTACGGTCGCCCCGCGTTGGTGACCCCCGCGTCGAGGATTTTCGCGATCCCCGGGTGATCGAGGAGCGCGAGCGCCTGACGTTCTCCCTCGAAGCGCACGATGATCTCTTGCGTGTCCATCCCCGGCTTGAGGACCTTGAGCGCCACCGTGCGCCGGATCGGGTGCGACTGCTCCGCCTCGTAGACGACCCCGAAACCTCCCTCGCCTATCACGCGACGGATACGGAACGGCCCGACGTCGTCGCCCGGCGCGAGCCACCCCGTATGAAGAACCCTCGGCGAAGCCGCCTGGTCGAGCGTCGGGGCTTCCGGCGAGACAGCGTCGGTGCTGCCGGGCGGCGTGGCACCCGCTTTCCGGGTCGGATCGTCGCGAAAACCAATCTCGCCTTCTTCAGGCCCGGGCATAGGCCAAGGGTATCTCTGCTACTTCCGGGCGCGGCGCACCAGCCAGCACGCGGGGCGAATCGGGCCGGACAACTCGGCGATTGCCCCGCGCTGGCGACGCAAACACTCCCGAAGGACACCGGCGTGGCGAATGTCGCCTTTCACAATGGCGCGGGCCGCACGCGCGAGCAGCCGGTATGCCGCGCGATCGCGACGAATCACCTCCCGACCCGACCAGATTCGCCACCTCTCGACTCGGTCGCCGGCCCGTTCGATAACCGAAGCGACGTCATCCGCGGATGGAAACGGCGATTCATCGCCGGATCGAACCACGCGGACCGCATCGTCGAACACATAAACCCCGCCGGGCTTTGTCAGCCGGCGAGCGATCGGAATGGCGCGCTCGTACGGCAACACATTGAGCACCAGCACCGCGTCGAATCGCTGCCGCGACCGGGCGACGCTCTCGATGAGCCCGGTTCGGAACACGCACCGATCCGAGAGGCAGAACCGAACCGCAAGTTCGCGGCAAGATCCCACGAACTCGTCGAACGCATCGATCCCGAGAACCCGGCAATCAAGGGAGCGTGCCACAGCGACCGCCACGGCGCCCTTCCCGCAGCCAAGGTCCAGCACGTGCGAGCGAGCCCCGATTCCCGAGTCCCTCAGCCAGTGCACCATCCGGCGGGGCACGCTTCCAAGCGCATCCAGCGGCCCGAAGAACTGCCCGAGAACAGGAAACGCGCTTTCCGGCACATCCAAGGAGCGTGCAACTGCCCTCCGAACCCCGGCGACTGAAATCGGTAGTCTCTTTGGCACGTCGTCAGCGTAGAGGAAGGGTCGGATCGACCGGGAGACTTCGGAGCCTGTCAGGATGGCAGACCCAATCAATTACAAAGGCCCGGGCGGCGGAAGGCCGACCCCTCATACCGTGGCCGAAGGGTTCACGATCGCCTCATCTGCCTTTGACAGACCGGGCCTTTGGCATGTGGCTTGCCTCGTGTCTTGGGCTCGAAAGCGATAGAGAAAGGAAGGAGCAACTATGTCCAAAATCATCGGAATCGACCTCGGCACCACGAACTCGTGCGTCGCCGTAATGGAGGGCACTCAGCCCAAGGTTCTCATCAACAGTTCCGGCAATCGCATCACCCCGTCGGTGGTCGCATTTACCGACAAGGGCGAGCGCCTCGTCGGCCAGCCCGCCAAACACCAGCAGGTCACCAACCCCAAGAACACGATCTTCTCGATCAAGCGGTTCATGGGCCGTCGTCGCTCGGAAGTCTCCGGCGGCGCCGACACCTCGTACGGCAAGTCCGGCAATGAGGAGTCCAAGGTTCCCTACACACTTGTGGGAGGTCCGGACGACTTCGTAAAGGTCAAGGTCAACCAGGGTGAGTTCACGCCCCAGCAGATCAGCGCGTTCATTCTCCAGGATCTGAAGAAGACCGCCGAGGACTATCTGGGTGAGAAGGTGGACCGCGCCGTCATTACGGTCCCCGCCTACTTCAACGACGCCCAGCGCCAGGCCACCAAGGACGCCGGCGAGATCGCAGGCCTCAAGGTCGAGCGCATCATCAACGAGCCCACTGCCGCGGCCCTCGCCTACGGCCTCGACAAACGCAAGAACCAGAAGATCGCCGTCTTCGACCTCGGCGGCGGCACTTTCGACGTCTCGATCCTCGACATCGGCGACGGCGTCTTCGAGGTGCTCAGCACCAACGGCGACACCCACCTGGGCGGCGACGACTGGGACCAGCGCATCATCGATTTCCTCGCGGAGGAGTTCCGCAAGAAGGAAGGCATCGACATCCGCAAGGACCCGATGGCGCTTCAGCGTCTGAAGGAAGCCGGCGAGAAGGCCAAGATCGAGCTCTCCACCATGCAGGAGACCACGGTCAACCTGCCCTTTATCACCGCCGATCAGAACGGCCCCAAGCACCTCCAGGTCACGCTCACCCGCGTGAAGTTTGAGTCCCTCTGCGCCGATCTCTTCGATCGCCTCAAGGGACCGTGCCTGAGCGCCCTCAAGGACGCCAAGCTCGACGCCAGCAAGGTGGACGAAGTTGTCCTCGTCGGCGGCAGCACGCGCATGCCCAAGGCGGCCCAGATCGCCAAGGAGATCTTCAACCGCGAGCCCAACCGCAGCGTCAACCCGGACGAGGTCGTCGCCATCGGCGCCGCGATCCAGGGCGGCGTGCTCACCGGCTCGGTCAAGGACATCCTCCTGCTCGACGTCACGCCGCTCTCGCTGGGCGTCGAGACCCTCGGCGGCGTGATGACACGCCTCATCGAGCGCAACACCACCATTCCGACGAGCAAGAAGGAAACCTTCTCGACAGCCGCGGACAACCAGACCAGCGTGACGATTCATGTCCTCCAGGGCGAACGCGAATTCGCGAAGGACAACCGCACGCTCGGCAACTTCGACCTGACCGGCATCCCGCCGGCCCCGCGAGGCCTGCCCCAGATCGAAGTCGAGTTCGCACTCGATGCCAACGGCATCCTGACGGTCGTCGCGACCGACAAGGCCAGCGGCAAGAAGGCCGACATCAAGATCACCAACTCCGGCGGGCTGACGAAGGACGAGATCGAGAAGATGAAGCGCGACGCCGAGGCGCACGCCGCCGAGGACAAGTCCCGTCGCGAGGTCATAGACCTCAAGAACAAGGGCGAGGCCGTGCTCATCCAGACCCGCAAGAGCCTGGAGGAATACGGCGGCAAGGTCAGCCCCGAGGTCCGCGGCAAGGTCGAGAGCGCTCTTTCGAATCTCGAGAGCAAGCTCAAGGGCGACGAGAAAGCACCGATCGAGGCCGCGCTCAAGGAACTCGACACCGCCAGCATGGAACTCGGCAAAGTGATGTACGAGGAAGCGTCCAAGAAGGGAGCGACCCCGGGCGCCGAGGCCCCCGGCGGCGCGGCTCCCACGGACGGCGGTGGGGGCGCCAAGAAGGACGACGTCATCGACGCGGAGTTCAAGGTGAAGGACGAGTAGCGTTCGACAGACTCAGCAATTGACATAGCCCCGGCAACTCGCCGGGGCTTTTCATTGCCGATCGCTACGACCGGACGGCGAGCACCACGTTCGGTCCCGCGGTGATCGAAAGGGCGGACGGGGTCTTCGAAAGCTCAAATTTGAACCGCGTCGTCGGCACGCCCGCCGGAAAAAACTCGTCGTTGCCGACGGAGTGAATTCGCATCGATTCAGTCCCCCTTTGAAAGACCAGATTGCCCCGTGAATCTGTCTTGATCTCGAACCGTTCCGCGTCGGTGGGGCCGTACGAGTAAGTGCCCATGTACTTCTTCCGGGCTTCCTCGGAGATGGCTTCGACCGAAACACCAATCCCCGCATCATCCAGCGACTTCAGGTATTCAAACGTATCCGAAGCCTGTCCACCTCCGGCTTCGGCGTGCGCCAACAGCGTTATGGCGTGCGGCCCCAAAGTCCGCTGCACACCCGGTTGCGCCGTCACGAAGGCTCTCACGACATCCGTGTAACCGAGCATGGCTGCGGCGAAGATGTCGATCCGAGCGCCGCGCTCGATCAAGAACTCCGCGATCGCACGCCGACCTGTGTGCGACGCCGCGCCCAGAGGCGATTCCCAATCCCCGAACCCCCAATCCCACCATGCGTTCACGAGCGCGGGGTGCATCCCCACCAATTCGCGGACCCGTTTCTCATCAAAGTGCGACTTGCCGACGACTTCGGCCGTGAGCTTGGGATCCACGTGCGGGAATCCGGGCCACGCGCTGCTCGTGTCGCCGGCGGGCGCCGGGCTTGCCCCAACCGGCGATGTGCCATCCGCCCGCGCGTGGATTCCCAGCATGGCGATCCCGCCGATCCCGCCGGCCGCCAGCACGTCGCGTCTCGTCCATGGATTCTGCACTGTTGAACTCCGGTTGTCTTTTCCTCAGCACGTTGGACCCGCATGCCTGATACCGGTTCCATCATGGCGAGGTCGCTCTGTTTCGCGGATCGAATCAGAATTCGTCCCGGTCGTCCGCGTAACCTAGCCCCCATGCCCGCCCCCGACCTTGGTCCGCCGCCGCACGAGTCGCCCAACGACCGCCCGCTTGCCGTGCACCTGCTGCCACGAATGGTCGATCCGGCCTCTCTTGAAGGCTCGATCGTGGTGATGATCGATGCCCTCCGCGCCAGCGTCACGATCTCCGCCGCCCTCGCGTCGGGCGCCGAGGCCGTCTTCCCCGTACTCACTGTTGAGGACGCGCTCGCGAAGCGTGAAGAACTGGCACGCTCGGGAACTGCTCGCGACCGCATTCTTCTCGGCGGCGAGCGCGGCGGCGTGCTCATCCCCGGCTTTGATCTCGACAATTCGCCCGTTGCATACACGCCCGAGAAGGTCCGCGGCAAGACTCTCATCTTTACAACCGCCAACGGAACCTCCACACTGATGCACGCGCAATCGGCCGCACGCGTCGTTGTCGGCGCGCTCACCAACCTCTCCGCTCTCACAAACGGCGTCGCGTCCGACTCCCGGGCCGTCCACGTTGTGTGCTCCGGAACCCGAGGCGAGATCAGTCTCGACGATTGCCTCGCCGCCGGCGCCATCGTCGAGCGGCTGATGCAGGCCGGCCGGCGCCCCGGCTCCGACGATTCCGCCCTCGTCTGCCTCAATCTCTGGACTCAGGCCGGGGCGACCGGTCTGCTCGAGGCGATGCGATCCAGCCGCGGTGGGCGAAACCTAGGACGCCTCGGCTTCGACGCTGACCTCCGCCTCTGCTCCACGATCGACGCGATTCCCGTGCTCCCGGAATACACGCCCGCGTCGGGGCGGATCTCGCTTGCTTCGGGCTGAACACCCGGATCAATAAGGTTCCTACTTCCGGATATCAGCCTTGACCTTGTCGATAATCTTCCGGACCTCCGCCGCATCTTCGCTTTCCATCGCCGCGACGACGGGAAGCATCTGGAGTTGTTTGGCCCGCTCCTTCAGCGTGCCGATGCGATTCGTGTATGTTGCGCTCAGTTCGTCAAGCTTTCGGATGATGGCTTCGCGATCATGCGCTGTTCGGGCGGTATCCTGCAGCTTCGTCACCCCGTCCACCACGCTCTGGCGCCACGCTTTGTACTGCTTGACGAGCCCCTCGCACGCCGTTTTGGCGTTCTTCATGCTCGATTCGCCCTGGTTCCCGGCGCCCTTGAGGTCGCCCAGAGCGTGCGATATTGAGGAATCCGAAAGATCCGGGATCGAGGCGGCTACACCGTAAAGCACGCAATCCCTCCCCGTCAGGGTGAGAATCTCGCCCGAAACCAACTGTTTCGACTGGTCCCTCCCGCTCTCCGGAGCCGTCGCGGAGAGCTTCCATTCGCCGCCGACCCTTGCGGCCCACACCTGCTGCCCGCTCAGCATCATCGCCCGGGCTACCGCCCCGCTGTGCCCTTTCTTTTCGGCCATCGCCGCGACCTCGGCCGCGAGGATCGAATTCATCTTCATGTCCACTTCGGCCGAACCGGTTGCGTTCCGGGTGTAGACCACCGCGCCGCCGAACGTCCCGCTCGGCGTGATGTAGATCTGATCGCTCGCGAACGTCGGCCAGATGCTGGCGCTGATCGCGTTGTCGATCACCATCGTGAATCTCAGCTTGTCGTAGTACTCCTTCATCTTGTCCGACATGAGCTTGGCCGCCCAAACCGCGCCGCCCGGCGAGTCGATGGTCATCACGATCCGCGGCACCTTGTGCTTGACGGCCCAGTCCATCGCGTTGATCAGCCCGAGGGGGTAGACGTCTTTGCCGAATTCGCCCTTGATCGGCACGATCAGATAATCGCCCTTGGCGTCCTCGTCCTTCACGTCCTTTTCGACCTTGGAAGAAGAGCTGCCCCCGACATTGCGGATGATCGACGCGACCTGCGATTTCTTGAAGGTTGAATGGATCGCGACGCCGCCGATCGTGCCCTTCGCCTCTACGTCGTCGTCGGTTTCCTTGATCACCTCGCCGATCAGGATGCGTCCGTCGGAGAAGTAGAGCATGTCGTCTGCCAGAGCGCTCCGCACGAAGCAAGGAAGCACAAGCAAAGCCAACATTGCAACAAAGTGCAGCAAACGCATCGTGCGTACCCCTGTGAAGACCCAACGAGTATCACCAACGACACCAAATAATAACACTTGAGCAGGACGATCACCCACCCGCAATACCGCGTCCGAGGCCGAGCCGGACCGCCAGCAGGGAAGCCGCCGCACCGCGATGGCTCAATCGGTTCTTCTCTTCGCGTGAAAGCTCCGCGCTGGTGCGCGAGAAGTCCGGGGCCACGAGAAACAGCGGGTCGTAGCCGAATCCGTTCGCCCCCCGCGGCACATCGCCGGGCATGCCGATCCGCCCTTCGAACGTGCCTCTGGCGACATGCCGGATCGCCCCGGAGGGCTCCGCGACCACCATCACGCACACGAATCGTGCCGTGCGTTTGGCCGGCGCGACCCCGGCCATTTCGCGTAGAACCCGATCGTTGTTCGACCGATCGCGCTCCGGGCGCGACATCCCGACTTCGCGACCGTCCGTGCAGTAGTGGCTGCTGATCACGCCCGGCCTTCCGCCCAGGGTATCAATCTCCAGCCCGGAGTCATCGGCGAGGCAGACGCGTCCGGTCGCTCTGGCGTACTCCCGCGCCTTGATCGCGGCGTTCTCCTCGAACGTTTGCCCCGTTTCAGCCGGCTCGGGCACAACCGGAAGGTCATTCAACCCGACAAGCCTCAGCCCCGGAACCGTCGCGCCCAGGATCGCACGCATTTCCTCGACCTTGTGCGGATTTCCCGTCGCCAGCACGATTTCCAGCATCGGCGATTCTTGGCTCGCGAACCCGCCCGCCTATGTTCCCGCCCGATGATCCGCAACCGTGAGCAGGTCGCCAGATCGGCAGCGAGCAAACTCTCGCAGGCCGCGCCCGCGCTCGCCACGCTCCCGGTTCTGGTGGGCTTCGACGGCTTCATCGACTCCATCATCCGGGTGGTCGATCGGCGCGAGTCGATGGCGCCGGAGGACTATTCACCCTTCGCCACCATCGGAGATTTCGCCAAGCGAGTCGCCGCCGCCGCCGGAAAGAGCACCGGCATCGAGCTCGTGCGAACCGAGGACCGCTTCGGCGGTAACGGCCCCCTGATGGCCGGGGCCCTTGGCAGTGCCGGCCTCCATGTCACCTACATCGGCGCTCTCGGAACGGCGGAGTCGCCTCTTAAGCTCCATCCGATTTATGAGCCCTTCGCGCAGCGCTGCCGCGACGTGATCTCGGTGGGTCCGTCCGCGGCGACCGACGCTCTCGAATTCGACGACGGCAAGATCATGCTCTGCAAGCCAGCGAACATCCAATCGGTCGATTGGGAATCGCTCAAGGCCAACGTCGGACGCGACCGTCTCTTCGAGATCGTTGGCCGGGCACGGCTGATCTCGATCGTCAACTGGGTTCAGATGCGCGGCGTCGAATCCATCTGGGACGGTTTGTGCGATGAGCTCTTTCCAGCCCTTGGCGAGGATGCCCGCAACAAGCGGATCTTTCTCGACCTTGCCGATCCCGCCAAGCGTCTGGATTCCGATGTCTCCCGCGCCCTGGGCAAGATCCAGCGGCTCGATTCCTTCGTGCCTGCCACACTCGGCCTCAATCTCGCCGAAGCCCAGCGAATCGCCAGTGTGATGGGGCTGCGAATCTTGTCCTGCCAATCCGGCCCGCGCCTTGGCGAGAGCGTCCGCGAGGGAGCCGAGGCCATGCGTCGCGGGCTCGGGATCGACTGCGTGGTCATCCACCCGCGCGAGGGGGCCGCCGCCTCGGATTCCTCCGGCGCGAGCCGGTGGTTTGACGGCCCATTCACCGACCAGCCCCGACTTTCGACCGGCGCCGGAGATCACTTTAACGCGGGCTTTGCGCTCGGCCGCCTGCTCGCCCTCGATCTCGACGAGAGTCTGGCGCTCGGTTGCGCCGCCAGCGGTGCGTACGTCCGTGATGCTCAGAGCCCAAGCGCCCGGCGCCTCGTCGCGTTCCTGAACGATCTGCCGCCGCCGCGTGCGTGAGCGCGACCAGAGCAATCAAACGCGATCCGATATTCCACGCCTACACTTTTCGCGATGTGTTTCACGGCTCAGTCGGGAGAAGTGGGTACGGGCACGGAGGCGCTCCCAGTGGACGCACTCGCACGCGCGGCGGTGGCTGAAATTCAGTCCGGAATGATCGTTGGGCTCGGCACGGGAATGACCGCCGCCCGCGGCATCATCGCCTTGGCCGAGAAAGTGAAGCAGGAAAAGCTCACGATCCAGTGCGTTCCCACGAGCCACGCCTCGGAAACTGTCGCACGCAGCTACCAGCTCCCCATCATCGACTTCGCGATGGTCGAAAAGGTGGACTTCATCTTCGACGGCGCCGACGAAGTGGACCCGCAGCTCCGAATGCTCAAGGGCAAGGGCGGCGCGATCGTCCGTGAACGCATCGTTGCCCACGCCTCCTCCCGCTCGATTTACATGGTCGGTCAGAACAAGCTCGTCGATCGCCTCGGCCAATCCTGCACGCTGCCGATCGCGGTAATGGCCTTCGGCCTCGCCTCCGTCCGTACCCGCCTGCGCGATCTCGGGCTCAACGGCGTCATCCGGCGCACGCTGGACGGCCAGTTCTTCCTCACCGACAACGGCCACCTCCTGATCGACGTCTCGATCGACAACCAGGACCTCGACGAACTCGCCGCCGAGCTCGATCAGATCGCCGGCGTTGCCGACCACGGCCTCTTCCTCACCGAGTGCCATGAGCTCCTTGTCGAGACTCCCAGCGGCATCGAGAAGATGACCCGCAAGGTTCCGGCCTGACTTGGTAGCGCCCTCCCGCGCGGCGTTTCTCTCCCGTCTTCGAGCCACCCCGCAACACCCTGCCGCGGCCGCACTTCCGCGGCACGCGTTCCACTTTGTATCTTCTAGCGAGTCACCAAACCCTGCCCGGGAGCCGCACAATGAAATTCGCTTCATGCCTTCTTCTCGCGATCTCGCTCGTGCTTCCGACCGCATTCGGTCGTCAGCCGATCTCGAACGACCCCGAGAAGGCCGCGCCGGCAATCCCGCAGTCTCCCGCGGGAAAGCAACTCGCCTGGTTCCTCGATGTGCTTAACGGCAAAGCGGAACTCGGAGACCCGGCCGCGCATTTCACTGAAAAATTCCTCGCCGCCGTGCCACCCGACAAACTCGCGCAGACCTTTGCCTCCATCAAGTCCAGTGTCTTCAAGGACGGCGCGAAGCTCACCCGGATCAAGCCCGACGCGACCGACAATTCGCTCGTCGCCGTTGTTCAGGGCGGTGATACCCCTCTCGAAGTGTCTGTCACCATCGCCGCTTCGGGCAAGATGGACGGCTTGCTCCTCAAGCCCGCGCTTCCGCCAAAGGTCGCCCTCGCGTCCTGGATGGAATTCGACGACAAGTTCGCCGCCTTCCCCGGCACGCACAACTTCGGCGTGTATTCCGTCACGATGTCCCCTGGTGGCAAGGTGACGCTCAAGCCGCTCCACGTCCTCAACCCCGATCTCTGTCTCGCCACCGGCTCGACCTTCAAGCTCTACATCCTCGGCACGCTCTCCGAGCAGATCCTCGCCGGCAAGGCAAAGTGGGATGAGAAACTCGCCATCCAGGAAAACCTAAAGAGCCTCCCCGGCGGGGTGATGCAGGACGAGCCCAACGGCAAGGAGTTCCCGATCTCGGAATTTGCCGCCAAGATGATCTCCATCAGCGACAATACCGCGACCGATCACCTCCTCACCCGCGCCGGGCGCGAGAACGTCGAGAAGTATCTCTCCGGCTTCAACTCCTGCGCCCCGCGCAGCATCCCCTTCCTCAAGACGATGGAGATGTTCCGCATCAAGCTCGCTCCGGACAGAACTCTCGCGGTGCGATACGCCGGCGCCGACGAAGCCGCACGCCGCGCTCTCCTCGCCGGCGAAGTTTCCAAGGTCGTGCCCGATCTTGCCTTCGCGGAGAAGTGGACCGTACCGATCGAAATCGACAAAGTTGAATGGTTCTCTTCGCCGCACGATCTGTGCATGGCGATGGCGAAACTCCACGAGATGGAACTCAAGCCGGGGATGAGCGAGCTCAACCGAGTCCTCCGCATCAACGGCGGCATCCCCTTTGACAAGAAGACCTGGCCCAGCGTCGCCTACAAGGGTGGCTCTGAGCCCGGCGTCATGAACCTCACCTGGCTCATGGAACGGAGCGACGGTGCCCTCTTCGCCGTATCGATGGGCTGGAACAACCCCAAGGCCGAGGTCGATCCCAATACCATGGTCGCCCTCGCCCGGGGCATGGTGGACCTGCTCGCGAAAGAGCCCAAATAGCAGCCCGCGTTTTCTCCACTTTCATACACTCGCGTCATGCTCCGCAATGCTCTCGCCGCGATCGGTCTTTCCTCGCATCCTCGCATCCTTCTCGATCCGCCCAACGATGCGGCGAACGACCCCGCTCTGTCTCTCGTCACCAGCCCGACCACCAACAAGCCGATCGCGGCCGTCCGCATCGACGACGAACGCTCCTACGAAGCGACCGTTACTCACAGCGTCGAAGCCTTTAGACGCTGGCGCCAAATCCCCGCCCCCGTCCGCGGGCAACTCGTCCGCGCCATCGGCGATGAATTCCGGAAGCACAAACAAGCACTTGGCGCCATCATCACCGCCGAGGTCGGCAAGATCACCTCCGAAGCAGTGGGGGAAGTGCAGGAAACGATCGACATCGCCGATTTCGCAGTCGGCCTCTCTCGCCAGCTCTACGGCCTGACCATGCCGAGCGAGCGTCCGGGCCACGCCATGCGCGAGCAGTGGCTCCCCCTCGGACCGGTCGGCGTCATCTCCGCCTTCAACTTTCCCAACGCCGTCTGGGCGTGGAACGCGATGATCGCCGCCGTCTGCGGCGACACCCTTCTCTGGAAGCCCAGCCTCTTTGCGCCCCTCACCGCCATCGCCAGCAACACCATCGCCCAGCGCGTCGCCACGTCGCTCGGCCACGAGCACATCTTTGGCCTCGTCATCGGGCGCGACGATTCCATCGGCGAGCGATTCATCGCCGACACGCGCATCCCTCTCGTCAGTGCTACGGGTTCCTGCCGCATGGGTCGGCGCGTCGGCGAAGTCGTCGCCAAACGCCTCGGTCGCACCCTCCTCGAACTGGGCGGCAACAACGCCGCGATCGTCCATGAAGACGCGGATCTTGACCTCGCCTCCCGGGCCATTCTCTTCGCCGCCGTCGGCACCGCGGGACAGCGCTGCACTTCGACGCGCCGCCTCATCGTCCATGAGAAGGTCGCCGACGCCCTCGTCGCCAAACTCGCCAAGGCTTACGCGTCGGTCAAGATCGGCGACCCAGCGCAGGAAGGCACGCTCGTGGGTCCGCTGGTGAACCAGCGTGCGGTCGAGGGCTTCGCCGCCGCGGTTGCCGCGGCAAGGAAACAAGGCGGCACGGTGGTCGTGGGGGGTGATCGCGTTGCCGGTCTCGCCGGCAACTTCGTGCAGCCCACCATCATCCGCGCCCCGGCGAGCAACACGCTCCCGATCGCGATGGACGAGACCTTCGCGCCGATTCTTTATGTATTCACGTTCCGCGATCCCGAAGAGGCGATCGCGATGCAGAACTCCGTCGCGCAAGGACTCTCGAGCGCAATCTTCACAAAGAGCGCCGCGCTCGCCGAACGCTTCCTCTCCCCGGCCGGCACGGGATCCGACTGCGGCCTCGCGTATGTCAACATGGGAACGAGCGGCGCGGAGATCGGCGGCGCCTTCGGCGGCGAAAAAGACACCGGCCACGGGCGCGAATCCGGCTCCGATTCCTGGAAGGCCTACATGCGCCGCCAAACCTGCACCATCAACTTCTCCGGCACGCTCGAACTCGCGCAGGGCATCCGATTTGAATAACCCGCTGTGTTGCGAATGCGGTCAGCAATAAGACGGACTTTGTTCTGTGCGGAATCTCCAGATCCCGGGCCATTCGCTCAATTCCGAACGAAATCCTCCCGCGCCAACCGATGCGATCTGCTACGGTTTCACTCCGCGGGAACCTCCCGCCACCAAGTTTTCTGAAGGCAACTATGACCACAACCGCAAGCCGGCCCGCCCAGACTCTCGTCCGCACCCCGCAATCTGTTCCCGGCGCACCAGTGGATATCGCGATCGACCCCGAAACGGGCGCGCCCAGCACGGTCGCACGCCGCCTCCCTCATCCCGAGGGCGTGAAGCCCTATGTGCTCCGCTGGCACGTAATCATCGCCATCGCCGCCGTTCATCTCGCGGCCATTCCGGCCTGCTTCCCGTACTTCTTCTCCTGGTCCGGAGTCTCACTTCTCCCGATCGGTCTTTACATCTTCGGCATTCTGGGCATCAACCTCTGCTATCACCGCCTGCTCACGCACAAAGGCTTCATCGTCCCCAAGTGGCTCGAGCGCGGCCTCGCCATGATCGCCTTGTGCAACCTCGAAGGCACCCCCGGCTCGTGGGTCTCCGCCCACCGTCGCCATCACCAGCATTCGGACGATCAGCCCGATCCGCATTCGCCGCTCGTCAACTTCCTATGGGGCCACATCCTCTGGCTGTTCGTGAACAACCCCGAGGTCGATACCCGGGAGAGCGTTGATCGCTACTGCGTCGACCTGATGCGCGACCCCGTCTACAAGTCGATGGAAGACAACAAGGCCTGGCTGCTGCTCTATCCGCTGCACGCCGTGGTCATCATGGCCCTCGGATTCGGCCTGGGTTACTGGATGACCGGCACGACCGCCGGCGCCTGGCAGCTCTCACTCTCCTGGCTCTTCTGGGGAGTCTTCCTCCGCACCGTCATGGTCTGGCACATCACCTGGAGCGTGAACTCCGTCACGCACATGTTCGGCTATCGCAACTACGAGACCGACGAGGACAGCCGCAACAACTGGATCGTCGCCATCCTCTCCGGAGGCGAAGGCTGGCACAACAACCACCATGCCGACCAGCGTTCCGCGGCACACGGGCACAAGTGGTGGGAAATCGACCCGACCTACCTCTCGATCCTCTTCCTCCGCAAGGTTGGACTCGCCAAGGAACTCGTCCAGCCCAAGGAATGGGGCGAGCGGAAGGTCTGAGGCATCTGCGTCGGCTAACGTGGGCGTCCATCGAGCTTTGCTCTTACCTCCGAAATCAAAGCGAGTGCCTCGCTGGCATCGGGGTCAATCTCCGCTTCCACAAGAGACAAGACGCTTCTCGCCGCATCCCGCTCGCTCATTTCTGCGAGGCGTGCGGCTGCCTCGATCTTGAGCGACCAATACCCCGGCGTCCGCCCAAGTACTTCGACGAGGTCCCCAATCGCCGTCGGTCCACGCTCTCCCGGCGCACGCTGCAGCGCGGAGTAGAACGCCAGTTGAATCTCGACCTGCGGCGGTAGGGGTCTCCTGAACCTCCTTGAGGTCTGTTCCATGTCCTGAATTTGCTGCTCGAGCTCTTGGGTCCTTCCCAGTCCCCGAAGCACCTCAGCCCGGCCCGACTGAAACCTCCAGTACTCGTTCAGCAGTTCGGGCGTTGCTGTATCGCGGTCAACCAGCTCGCGAAATCCGGCGATGCACCGCTCGAGCGCTTCCAGATCTTCGGGCCGGATAAAGCGGCCCCGAACAGCGTTCCCGTCGGCCAGCGTCGTGTACGCCGCAACCTCCGCAAGATCAACGTTTCCTGGATCCGCGGCCACCAGCGCCCCCGAAATCTCGTGGGCGCGTCGCAGCAGCGGTTCGCCCGCGGTCGTCTGCCCATCCAGGCCGAACAGGGCGACCGATTGGGCACCGAGAGCCGTCACGAGGCGAGCGGCACAATCCCGTCTTTGCGGAGATCGATCGTGCAGTTTTTCCAGCGCGTCTATCTGCCGCGCACGCGCCGCCATCGCTTCGCGAGAGCGCATCTGCATCGTCATGCAATGGGCGAGTTGTCCTTGTGCGCAGGCTACGTCCCAAAGCGCCTCGTCGGTTTCGCCGCGGATCTCCGCAGCTCGGTCGGCCAGCCGTGCCTGGTCGCGGGCCAATTCGAGAGCGCGCCGCAACTGGCCACGCCCGAGTGCGACCGCCGCCTGCCGCTCCCGGCTGTACGCAAGATTGCTGACGAATCGCGCGTTGTTCGGTTCTTCCGACACCAGCCGTTCGTCAATCTCTCGTGCCCGTTCGTAGCACTGTTCCGTCGCCGCGACATCTCCCAGCGCATTCGATTCGTCGCCCACCCGAACAAGCGCGATCGATAGCTCCGCGCACGCCGGAAGATCGCCCGGCCTCGCCCCGCAGATCCGTTCCCGGACTTCCAGCGATCGTCGCCGCAGGAGCATGGCGCCGGCATGATCACCCCGAGCGGAGTCCGCGTCTCCCAGGAGTCCGAGTGCAGCCGCGTAGTCCGATTGCAGCTCGATGTCTTCCGCGTGCGCCAGCGCCACGGGCTCAATCAGCGGCATCAGCTTCGCCAACATGTCGCGCTCTGCGTCCGAAGCTCCGATCCGATTCCGAAGCGGTTCGACGTTCGTGTGCAGGAGAAAACGCACGGCCGCCACCGCGTGCCTTTCGCTCTTCGCGGCCGATTGCCTGGACATCAAGACGAGAGCGATCGCGATGCCAAGCGCGAGCGCCGTGGCCGCGCTCAACGCGAGCAGCGCCGGACGACGCAGCGCATACCGCGAAACCAGGTAGATCACGCTCGCCGGCCGCGCCCGGATCGGAAGGTGCGAAAGAAAACAACGCAGGTCCGACGCAAGGTCGGCCACGCTCTGATACCGCCTCTCCCGGTCCTGCTCCAGCGCGGAGTTGAGGATGATGCGGAGATCCGTCGGCAGTCGTGCACCGGGCCGGCCAGTCTCTCCAGGCAGTCGTCCGAGAAGTAGTTCATGGAGAATCGCGCCGATTGAATAGACGTCCGCCCTCGTGTCCGCCGTCGCGGCGCCACCAGCACGCTGCTCGGGGCTCATGTATCCCGCCGTTCCGAGGATCTGCCCGGTCATCGTCGCACGCTCGTCCGCGTCGAGAAACCGAGCGATCCCGAAATCGATCACCTTCACGCCGTTGGGTGATTCCTCGACCAGGACGTTGCCGGGCTTGATGTCGCGATGGATCACGCCACACTGATGCGCGTGCCCGATCGCATCGCAGAGCTGAAGGATGAGCCCGATACGCTCGGCGCGCGACAGCGCCCTCTCGTCCGCGAACCGCGTGATCGGCGCTCCCTCCACCAGCTCCATCGTGAAATACGGTCGATGCGCTCCTCCCGGATCGGGGATGGTCCCCGCGTCGTAGATCCGCGCGATGTGCGGATGGCGCAGGAGCGAGAGCGCTCGCACTTCGTTGCAAAACCTCCCGAGCACGTCGTTGGACCAGGTTCCGGCGCGAAGGAGTTTGAGCGCCAGATCGCGCGCCGGCGCTTCCTGACGTACCCGGAAAACCATCGCGGCGCGGCCATCCCCCAGGGGGCCGAGCACGCGGTATTTCCCGATATGATCGGGCGCCGTTTCCGGTTCCTGAGCAAGCCCCAGGGCCACGGCTGGATCGTCGAGCAGCGCCGGCGCCTGGCCATCCGCCGACAACAGCAGCTCCACTTCACGCGCCACGATTTCGTCACCTCTTGCCGCCCGGCGCACCCAGTCGGAGCGCTGGCTCGCGTCTTGCCGGACCGCCGCGGCGAAGATCGTTCGGACCGATTGCCATTGCGCCGGCGTCATGGTGTGCGATCACGCCTCAGGGTTGGCGATCCCTCCAATTGACTCCCCGCCCACTTCCCCCGTTGGTATCAGCGTGAAATGCGCGCACGTGCCTCGGAATTGCCCAGCCAGCGCGCCAGCCACGCCCGGGCGATCCGCCAGTCCTCTTCGGCCGTCGCCAACCCGATATCCATCACCCGTGCTGCTTCACGGACCGTCAACCCAGCGAAGAACCGCAGCCGCACCAGCTGGGCCGCACGTCCGTCCAGCGCCTCGAGGTTCTTGATGGCCTCGTCCACAGCCAGCACGTCGATTGGGTTCGGCCCCGTTTCGGCCCGGCCCTCCATCCGCAGGGCGCCCGCCGCCCCGGGGTCCGCCACGCGCTTCACGGCCTTCTTCCGGCGCGCGTGATCGATCAGCACCCGGCGCATGCATTGCGTCGCCCGGGCAAAGAAGTCGGCCGTCGAGAGCGATCGGCTCGACGGCCCGCACACGCGAAGAAAGACCTCGTGCACCAGGGCGGTCGGCTGCAGCGTGTGCCCGGGCGCCTCTCGATCAAGGTACATCTCCGCCACCGTCCTCAGTTCCCGATAGAGATCCGCGGGTGCGAGGTTCTCCGGCAGCATGGATACCGCCCGCGCCTTGATCTTTGGATGGACCGAATCGGAAACTCCGGTCGCGCCAAGCATCGGGAACCCCCTTCGGACAGAGTTCGCCCAGCATACCCGGCATCGGCGACCCAGGAAAGCGGAAATTTGCAAGGCTGAGTTCGCCCCAGTGCGCTGGGGGTGGGGTGGGGACAAGAACCCCGGAAAGCGGTCGGTCGTGGGCTCGGTGACGCAAGCATGGACCGGTCGCACCGGTCGCCTGCCGACTCCACGGTCAGGAGAATCAGCGATGCGACAAAACAGAACGGCACCTGCTCTCGTCCTTGCCCTTGCCGCAGGCATCGCATCGAGCGGAGCCCCGATATCTTCCGCCCGCGGCGCCGATCGCTTCTGGATCTTTCAGGGCGACCCGACGTTCGAAACGCACTTCAACGGCGCGTTCAATTCTCCCAGCTACTGGGACGGCCTGGTCATCCCGGCCTCGGGCGACTCGGTCTATTTCGGAAGTGGGCCGGGCTTCCCCTCCTTCCCTCCGCAGAATCCCACCGGCGCCAACCCGCACACCGTCTACTTCGGAAATTTCAATCACCACTCCTTCATCAGCAGCACGCAAATCTCGTACAGCGCTGTCGCCGCGACCGTCGAGCGGCTCATCGTGCGCAACGACGAATGGACCTTTGATTTCGCCAGCGGCGTCGGCGGTTGGAGTCCCTCGATTCCGGCTCCCAGCCAGGGCAGTCTCACCGTCCACCAGGAAACCACTCTGGCGGACGCGATCGGCGCGCCCGCGACGCTCAACATCAGATCCGGAGTTCTCTCGAGTCAGGGAGTCGTCCACGTCGCTCCGGTCGCAAATGCCTCGGGCCTCGTGGACGTGGCCGGCCCTCAGGCGCGTTGGAATCTGGGTGCCTGGGTCGATCTCGGCTGGTCGGGAAAAGGGACTATCCGAGTGAGAGACGCAGCGCAGGTCACTGTGGCGGGCAGCATCAACGCAGGTATTCGAGACGGCGCAGAAGGAGTGCTCGATATCTCGGGAGGAGGGCACCTTCTGACGCAGCAAAATATCGGCGTCGGCGATGGTCACGAAACGGGCGCATTTGGAAGGGCGAGCGGATCAATGAAGGTGACCGGATCGGGTTCGAGGCTCGACGCCGCAATCCTCATTCTCGGAAGCACCCACTCTACCGGCGTCGCAACGGTTGATTCCGGAGCCGAAGTGCACGTGTCCGAGGTGCTGTACATGGGCAGCCCGGATGACGGAATCGGCACTCTCACGATCAGTGGACAAGACAGCCTTGTTGACGTCGCGGGCGATTCGCGGGTCGGCACCGGTGGCTCCGCTCAAGCCACGGTGAATGTACTGGGAGGCGCGCGAATGAAGCCCGGCTCTCAACTCACCGTCGGCGATGGTCCAGATTGCAGCGGAACTCTCGTCGCTCGAGGCCAGGGAAGCGTCGTCGATATTGCAGGCGGCTTCGCGATCGCGTGGTTTCATAGCACAGCATCGGTCGAGGTTTCTCAAGGGGCACGGCTGATATCTGGAAACCTGCTCAGCATCGGCGACAACACCGGCGCCAAAGGCGAACTCTTCATCCAAGATGCCGGATCGCGCGTGGAAATCGCGCACAACGTCAGCGCCGGATTCTATAACGGCTCTGCCATGATCGCCATCACCGGCGGCGGGATACTCACTTCGGGGGGCGAGTTGTACCTCGGCGACTCTGGAGTAGATTCGCTCGGACACTTGGCAGTCTCCGGTCCGGGCAGCCTGGCGGACATAGCCGCGGGCGCACACGTCGGACGGGCGTACGGCAACGGCTCAGTCGATGTTTCCGCCGGAGGTGAATTCCGCGCCGGAACTGGACTGGGAATCGGGGACGGTTCGTATGGCCCGGGCGCCATCGGACGTCTGACGATCACGGGCGCCGGAAGCACCGCCACAACAACCGGCTCGGTAGGGGCAGGAGTCTGGGACAGTCAGGGAACGATCGAAGTCGCCGGCGGCGGAACATTCTCCTCGGGAGGCGAGCTCTACCTCGGCGACAGCGGCGCAAACTCCATCGGAATCGTCCGGGCGACCGGCGCCGGCACGCTCTTTCAAGTGACCGGCAAAATTCACAACGGCCGCGCCGGCGGGAACGGCACCATCGAAGTCACCAACGGCGCTCACCTCGCCGCCGGCAATTACTTCGATATCGCGGACGGTTCGTACAACCCCGCCAGCGTCGGATCGCTCTCCGTCGCCGATCCCGGAAGCAAAGTCGATGTGAATCTCGGGGTGTCGGTTGCGTACGCGGGAAGCAAGGGGACGATCCAAGTCTCGAACGGCGCCGAACTTGCGATCGGGCCGGTCTTTACTCTGGGAGAAGGAAGCGGAAGCGTGGGTACTCTGCTTGTCACAGGCGCAAACGCATTGGTGCAAACCAGCATGGGCGGCACCACTTCCGTCGGAAAGAACCTGGGTTCAGGAACCATCGACATCACTTCCGGAGGCCACGTGAGGTCCGGATTGAACTTCTACGTCGGCTTCGCCACGGGAAGCGTTGGCGCCGTCAACGCGACGGGTGCTGGAAGCGTGATCGATACCGCGGTTGATGGCGCCGTTTCCGCCGGCGTTTCCGGTGGACAGGGTTCGTTCGACATCACAAACGGCGCGCTCCTCCAGGTTGATAACGCGCTCAACATCGGTCTTTCTGGCGCTGGCACCTTGTCGGTCTCGCAGGAAGGACAGGTCCACAGCCAGTTCGGGCGCATCGGCCGCCTGACCGCCAGCTCCGGCACCGCCACGATCAAAGACTCAGGCTCCCGATGGGACGTGACGAGCACTCTCTTTGTCGGCGGCCACACCGCGACCGGTCCGGGTGGCGTCGGGACACTCTTTGTCAACTCCGGCGCCTGGGTCACCGCGGCCACCTCGCTCATCACCTGGAGCCAGGGGAAGGTCGATGTCAGCGCCGGTGGGAAAGTCCGCGTTGGAAGCGCCAGCCTTGTTCCTCAGCCCGCGGGTTCCGTGATCGTCACATCCGGCGGCACGCTCGGAGGCGACGGCCTGATCATCGGCGACGTCATTCTCAACGGGGGAACACTCAGCCCGGGCCACTCTCCCGGCAGGCTCACGATCAGCGGCTCGTTCACGGCAGCCTCATCGAGCACGACCGCAATGGAAATCGGCGGCACCGGCCCGGGTACTCACGATCAGGTCGACCTGCTGTCCGCCCCGCAAGTCTCGTTCGGTGGAACACTCCAACTTTCCTTTGTCAACGGCTACGCACCCCACCAGGGAGACGTGGTCCACCTTTTTCTCAACGGGCCGTCCTCCGTGGTCGTCGGGACATTCGACCACGTCGTCCTGCCAGAGGGATACCAAGCCTCGATGTCGTACGGTTCGGGCTCAATCTCTGTCATCCTGGGCAGGACCTGCCCGGCAGATATGAACTCCGACAACGTGGTCGACGACGCCGACTTCAGCCTGTTCGTCGTCCCGTACAACATCCTCGACTGCGCCGATCCGGCCATGCCCGTTGGCTGCGCCGCCGATCTCAACGGGGACGCCTTTGTGGACGACGCCGACTTTGTGATTTTCGTCGCCGGCTACAACGAGGTTCTGTGTCCGTAGAAGCCCACAGAAGGAGCCGTGCCGCCCGTTATGACACGCGGCTCTAGACTTCCGCGTGACCGCGACATGCGCAACCGGCTCGTTCATGCCCCGCCCCGCGCACAGCCTTCCGCATTTCATGCTCGACGGCTGGACGATGAAACCCTATCGCGTCCTCGGGCGTTGTGTGCCCGAGACTGAAACACT
Organism: Phycisphaerales bacterium; assembly: GCA_044221315.1. Lineage (GTDB taxonomy): Bacteria > Planctomycetota > Phycisphaerae > Phycisphaerales > UBA1924 > JAFEBO01. The sequence goes on from JBGAPK010000005.1 coordinate 175,676, forward strand.
CGCACCAAATTCAATCGAAACCATCCGCGGCGCGCTGCCGCGTCCGGCACTCGCGCCAAATCGTCCCGGGGTGGCCTTCGTCATCGAGCATTTCGCGTTTCCGCTCGACTATCTCGTGCTTTGCTGGTGGGAAAACCAAAACGAGATGAACACCCGCATCTTCATCAGGTCGGGCGCCGAAGCGTGGCGGCTGACATCGGGCGCCGAGTCGTTCTGCGTCTGGGACCTCGACATCATGTGGTTCGAGCGCAACGCGTTCGTGAAGCACATGCTCGCCGGTGTGCCCGATCCCGCTGCGTACGCGGCCGCTCGCTTCGACAAGGCGTTCGCCGGATGAAGCTTCCCAACGCCCGTTCCGCCACGCCCGCCGACATTCGCGGCATCCTGCCGATGGTCGGCGCCATCTGCGCTATGCACGAGAAGCTCGACCCCGAGCGTTACGCCATGCTGCCTGATGTCGTCGCGCGGTACGAACGCTGGCTGCCGCAGCGCATCACCGATTCACGAAGCGTGCTGCTCGTTGGGGAAGTCGACAATCGCCTCGCCGGATTCCTCGTCGCCGGCATCGAAACCAATATTCCCATATACCGACTGACCGAATTCGCATTCATCCACGATGTCTGGGTAGAACCCGAATTTCGCAGGCAAGGCGTCGCAGGTGCGCTCGTTGACGAAGCGATCCAGCGGTTCAAGGACATCGGCATCCGCCAGGTCCGCCTCGAAACCGCCGCGGCAAACGAGGACGCACGCCGCCTCTTTGCCTCCCGCGGCTTCCGCGTCGGCACGATCGACATGCTCCGCGAATTGTCCTGACGAGCAGCCCGCTTACTTCGCCATTTCGATCGTCACCGGTTTGCCGTCCCGCTCTATGACGATTGTCACCTTCGGCGCCCGCATCGCGCCGAGTATCTCCTGCTGCGTCTTCATCTCCGCCCCGTTGATCGACTTGATCGAATCGCCCTCCTGCAGCCCCGCCTTTTCCGCGATCGATCCATCGAAGATCCGCACAATCCGCGGCGGCGATTGCTCCGCATCAAACGCTACCCCATACCGCAGCGGCTTCACCTGCCCGGCTGGCTTCGCGATCCGCACGCGGCTGTTCACCAGGTCGAACGTGAACGCGTACGGCTCCATCGCAATAAAGCCCATGTTCGGCGATTCCCACACATCAAGAAATTCCACGCCCGTCATCCCTGTCGCCAGCCCGCCGACCACCATCGGCTGCTTGAGCCGCGACCGCTTGATCGACTGTCCGTTTCCAATCTTGCCGCTGGCCCACGGCTCTTTCGTCAGTTCCACCCCGCTCGCCATCGAGTTTGGGAGCACCATCCCCATCATGTTTCCCGAGTTCAGCGTTGCGACGGCCTCGACCGAACCAAATTTCACCGGCATCGTCGGGCTCTGGGCACCCGCCTCGATCGGCGCCACCCCGGGTGCGGTCGCGTCGGTCAGCGGTTCATCGTCGATGATCAACTTCCGGTTCGCGAAGTCCACCGTGTACACCCGGCCCTTGAGCAGTTGCCAGCCGATCGCCCCATCGATCCGCTGCTCCGCCGGCTGCTTCTTTGCCCCCAGGGGGACCGACCACCATGTCACCTTGTCGAACGTCAGCCCGCCGAACGCCAATTTTTCAGCGCTCACCAACGGAATGCCCCCGCCGTCGGTGTCCGTCTCCAGCATCCCGGCCGAGGCGAGGCCGAGCTCTTTCGCGACCTCCTCGTCGATCCGTCCATCCCCCGGCAGCGCTGTGTCCACCATGAACCGCAGCGGCTTTCCGTTCACGGTCACTTCCAGGAGGAGCGGCCCAGCCCCGGTGCATTCGATCACCGTCGGCTTGGCTTGGGCCACGGCCGCCACGATGAGGGTTGAAGAGACGATCAGGGCGATCCGCATCGGAGATTCTCCAGTCAGATAGCAGCGCGGGGCAGGCTTGGGGCTGGGAACGGCAAATCGCCCGAAGCCACGTTTCCAGCCCGCCGTTACCGGTCCCTCTCCCCCCCGTTGCGGCTAGTGAAATGCGATAGCAGCTTTCCAATTTTCACAAGGGCCGCTTGACAAGCCCATTGGAATCTGCTTGAATGATCGCTCAACGACTTGAGTGATCGTTCAATGACCCCCCCAGCCACGCCCCAACCCGACACAAAGTCCCGGATCCTCGATGCGGCCGCCCGCCTCTTCCACGAGCAGGGCTTTAACGCCACCGGCGTCTCGACCATCCTCCGCGAAGCCGGCGTGAATCCCGGAAGCCTCTACAACCTTTACGCAAGCAAGGACGCGCTCCTGGCCGCAGTCCTCGAGCGGTACACCCAATTGCTTCACCCGGTGGTCATGGCGCCCGTGGAGGCCAAGTCCGCCGATCCGATCGAGCGAGTCTTCGTCCTCCTCCAGCAGTATCGCGACTGGTTCGCGCCGCTGGATTTTCGCCTGGGCTGCCCGATCGGAAATCTCGCGCTCGAGGTTGCCGACTCGCACCCCGAAATCCGGCCGCTCGTCCAGATCAACTTTGACGGCTGGACCGCCTTCGTCAAGAAATGGCTCGACGAAGCGGGTGACCGTCTCCCCGGGCAACTCGATCGGTCCCAGCTTGCCCAGACCGTGCTGACCATCATGGAAGGCGGCATGATGCAGGCCCGTGCCGCCCGCTCTCCCGCGGCATTCGACGCTTCGGTCGCGCAGCTCCGTCATTACTTCGATCTCCTGCTCGCGCGGGCGTCCGCCGAGCGTCACTGAGTCCCAATGCGGAGGTTCGGATGCTCGAGAAAATTCACGACTTCAATTGGCTCGCCGTTCTCGCCGCAGGCGTGGCGATGTTCCTGATCGGCGGGATCTGGTACGGCGCCGTCTTCGCCAAGCTCTGGCAGCGCCTTCACGGCTACACCGACGAGCAAGTCAAGGCGATGCAGAAGGCACGCCCGCCGCAGATCTTTTTCGGAACCATGCTCCTGGCGTACATCCTCGGCGCGATCGCGATGGAGTTCCTGGTGGTGAACCTCGATCTAAAGAGCGCCTTCAACGGCGCCGTGCTCGGCGCGTTTCTCTGGCTCTTCGCCACCACCGCCATCGGACTGACCGACCACATCACCCGCACGCGACCCTTCGCCGCATACGTCCTCGACAGTTCATACCAACTCGTCGCCTTCATCGTCGCCGGAGTCACCCTGAGCGCCTGGAGATGAGTGCCGGAGCCCCCTCCCTGTGGGAAGAGGTTGGGGGTGGGTTCGGTGCAGTCCCGCGTTCATATGCGTCTTCCAAACGCCAGTTCGCAACGACCGGAGTTCATTCGTGCAATACCTGATTTTCGCCTACCTCACTCTTGCGTCCTTTCTCCCAAGCGCCCGCGCTGAAGACCGCACTCTTCAGCACTCCGGCGTCATTCACGCCCCCGCCTCCGAGATTTGGAAGCAGTTTCAGACCGGCGACGGCATCGAAAAGATCTGGGGCGTCGCGCACGCCGACGTCGATTTCAAAGTCGGCGGCCAGATCCGCACCACCTACAACGCCGCCGGCAAGCTCGGCGACGAAGGCACGATTACCAACACCATCATCGCCTACGAGCCCGAGCGCATGCTCGCGCTCAAGTCAGGCGCGCCCGAGAATGCCCCGGACTACATCAAGGCCATCTGCGAGTCCGGCTGGACCGTGCTCCGATTCGAGCCTCTCTCGCCGAACAGCACGCAGGTCACCATCACCGGCATGGGCTACAAGAACGGCGAGCTCTACGACAAGGCCTATGCCTTCTTCAAGGAGGGCAACGCCTACTCGCTCGAGAAGATGAAAGACGCGCTCGAACCCGCGAACTTCCAGAAGACCACCGACGCGGTCGGTGCCGCCGTCAAGTCTCTCGTCGGCTCCTGGGAGTTCAGCCAGCCAACCAAGGACGGCGGCGTTTTCCGCGGCAAGACCGTCATCGAACCGCTTTTCGGCGGCCGCGTGATCTACGCCAAGGGCTTCCTCGGCAACGACCACGAAATCTCTCAGCACAGCCACCTCACCGCCGCGAAAGACCCGCGCAGCGGCGAATGGACATTCTGGAACTTCAACGAAACCGGCGCCTTTACCGTCGGCCCCTGCCGCCTCGAAGGCGACAAGAAGCTCGTCGTCGATTGGAACACCTACGAAGACGGCGGCCGGCTCTTTGACTACCGCATCGAATACGACTTCATCGACAACGACAACTTCAATCTCAGGGTCATGTCGCCCCCGGAGAAGGACGGCAGCCGCGGCACCATTGCGAGCGTCCACTACAAGCGGGTGCCCACACCTTCGACTGAAAAAACCGCGTCCACGAAATAGCTGACAATCCCGCTCTGCCGCTCTGCCGCTCTGCCGCTCTGCCGCTCTGCCGCTCTGCTGCTCTGCTGCTCTGCTGCTCAATCTTCCTGCTACCCTTCCGCCCTATGTCACTCCTAGTCACAGGTACCATCGGAATCGACGACGTCGTTACTCCCACGGGGCACGCCGATCAGGTGCTCGGCGGCTCCTGCATGTACTTCGCCGCCGCGGCCAGTTTTTACTCGCCCGTCCGTCTCGTCGCCGTTGTCGGCGAGGATTTTCCGCCCACCTTCCGCGACAGTTTCAAGCGGTTCCCCGGCGTCGATCTCGCCGGCCTCGAGATCCGCAAGGGCGGCAAGACCTTCCGCTGGGGCTGCAAGTACCACAAAGACATGAACAGCCGCGACACGCTGTTTACCGAACTCGGAGTGGTGGGGGAAGCGCCCGCGAAGGTTCCCGCCGCATACCACGATTCCAAGTTCCTGTTCCTCGCCAATTCGCCACCCGCCGTCCAGGCCGGGTTCCTCGACCAGGTGCCCAAACGCGCCCTCACCATCTCCGACACGATGGACATCTGGATCGACAACTGCAAAGACGACCTCGTCAAGCTCCTCAAGCGCGTCGACGGCCTGGTCCTCAATTACGACGAGGCCGAACTCTTCACCGGCAAACTCAATACCGTGACCGCAGGCCGCCACATCCTCGATATGGGCCCGCGCTTCGTCATCATCAAGAAGGGCGAGCACGGCTGCATCCTCGTCCACAAGGACGGCATCTGCTCACTCCCTGCGTATCCAACCGAGCGCGTCATCGACCCGACCGGCTGCGGCGACACCTTCGCCGGGGGCGTCATGGGCTACCTCGCCTCCGACAAGTCCGCCCAGCACGACCCGGGCAGCTTCGCTTCCGTCCGGCGCGCCCTGGTCCACGGCACCGTCGTGGCCAGCTACACCATCGAAGCCTTTAGCCTTGACCGCCTGAAAGAGATCAAGCGTGCCGACCTCGACAGCCGCTTCGAGGAATACGCGAGCATGGTGCGGATCTAGCACGCAAGTGGTGGGACGCTGCAGGCGTCTGATTTTGAGAATTGCGAGCCGTGCTGTTCTGCCGCTTCGCCGTTGATACGATCGCGGCCATGTCCATCATCATCTTGCAGCACGGTGAACTCGTCGGCCCCGGCCGCCTCGGTCTCACGCTTCGCGACCACGGTTTCAAACTCTCGATCCGGCGCCTCGACCTCCCTGCCGATCACCCGGTCAACCGCAACGCGCTCACGGAGTATCCCGACGGCCAATTGATCCCGACCGATTTCGACAATGTCCACGGCGTCATCAGCCTTGGCGGCGCCCAGAATGTCGGCGAGGACCACCCCTGGATGCCTGGCGAGCTCGCCTTTCTCAAGGCCACCCACGAGCAGAAACTCCCGCTCATCGGCATCTGTCTCGGCGCCCAGATGATCGCCCACGCCCTCGGCGGCACGGTCGGCCCGATGGAAAAGCCCGAGATCGGCATGAAGACCGTCTCGCTCAATCCAACCGGTCAGACCGATCCGATCCTCGCCGGAATCGCGTGGGATTCGCCCCAGTACCAGACGCACGGCTTCGAAGTCAAGCAACTCCCCCCGGGCGCGACGCTGCTCGGCTCCAGCCGCGAATGCAAGAACCAGATTTACAAGGCCGGAGTGCGGACGTACTGCTTCCAATCCCATCCCGAATTCGACCGCGCCATGATCGACGCGATTCTGCCGATGGAAAAGGACTTCTGTGCCCGCGCCGGCCTCGCCGAGTCCGATCTTCGCGCCCAGATCGACACGCACTACCAAACGTTCGCCCGCTACTCCGACCGCCTCTGCGTCAACATCGCCAGCTTCCTCTTCCCGCTCGAACGCAAACTGACCGCGTAACGCGCGGCTACAAGCAAAGAACAAATTGCCTGTGGGGCGCTTCGACCTCTTGGCGCCCTTTGTCATTCCGCCCGGCATCCGACATGCCCTCCCTCTTCCTCCAACCTCCCTCCGATTACCTCCTCCCCCGCGATGCCTGCTCCTACGGCTACTTTCTACTCGCCCCGAACTTCTGGAACGTCGGTGAGAAATCCCTCGGCCGCGGCCTGCTCCTGAAAAGCCAGCCCGTCGGCGTTGTCATCACCCAGCCGCGCGGCAAGGGCACCACGCTCCGCATCGCTCTCGATCGCGCCATCACCAAGCAAGAACGCGCCGAGACCGAACAGCAAGTTCGCCGCATGCTCCGTCTCGATGAAGACGAATCCCACGTCCGCGGCTTTCACAAGGTCGACCCGCGCTGGAAGCGCCAAGGTCGCGCCCGCCTCTTCCGCTCGCCCACGCTCTTCGAAGATGTTCTCAAGACCGTCACCAGTTGCAACGTCACATGGCCCGGCACGGTCCAGATGAACCGGCGCCTCTGCGAAGTTGTCGGCAAGCGAACTCCGTCAGGCCTTCTTACCTTCCCAAGCGCCGCCGCGCTCGCCCGCACGCGACCACAGACTCTCCGTGCCCGCTGCCGCGTCGGTTATCGCGACCTCCGCATCATCGAACTCGCGAAGCTGTTCGCCCGACGCTCGCCCGAAGTTCGCATCATTGAAGACTCCGCCACTCCCGACGAGCTGCTCCACGAAACGCTTCTCTCGCTCCCGGGCGTCGGTCCCTACGCCGCCGCCAACATCATGCAGCTGCTTGGGCGTTATTCGCGCCTCCCCCTCGACACCGAGAGCGTCCGCCACGGCAAGTCCGTCCTCGGGTTCCGCGGCAGTTCCGCCCAGATCATGCGTCGCGTCCGCGATCACTTCGCACCCTTCGCGTCGCACGCCTTCCGCAGCTACTGGTTCGAGATGTGGGTGCACTACGAGAAAATCCAGGGCCCAGCCCACACCTGGGATCGAGATACAACCGGCACGATGTTCACCGCCGCCCAGCTCAAAAAGCTCAGCAAAGCCGCCGCGCAGAAAATGCGCTCAAGGCGTGCGTCGGGACGCGCCCACACAATCACGGACTGAATAATCGAATACAGGACTGTCCCGCCGAGCGATGCCGCTGATCGGACCCTCGCGATGGGCCGATAGCCACCGCAATGCTCCGCTTCTGGCGACAGCTCGACGCCCAGGAAACCGCGCGCTGGCTCGAAAGCCGCAGCCGGCTTGATGTGCTCTCGCTCGCCCTGCTCGCGCTCATCCCCATCGTCGCGCTCGATATCAAACTCGGGCCTTACGTCTCCCTCAATCTGCTCGCACTCGCGCCCGTCTTCCTTATCGCCTGCTTCGGCGGCAGGGCCGTCGCCTACACCTATTCCATCATCGCCAGTCTCTGCTGGATCGCCGACAGCTATCCACTCCTTCCCCGCGATCATCCGGGGATCATGGTCTGGATTGCGTTCTCGCGCATCGGAACGTTTGTCCTTATGGCCGAACTCTCCTCGCACATGCGCGACATGATCCACCGACAGGCCGCCCTCGCCCGTTCCGACGGACTCACCGGTCTCGCCAACCACCGCGACCTTCGTTCTCAGGCCGCCCGCCTGATCGCCATCGCGCAGCGTGACGGCGCCCCGATCTCCGCCGCCTACATCGATTGCGATAACTTCAAACAGGTGAACGACCAGTTCGGTCACGCCGCCGGCGACGCGGTTCTCCGTGCAGTCGCGCAAGTCCTCTCCGAGAGCACCCGCCCCGCCGACATCGCCGCGCGAGTGGGCGGCGATGAATTCGTCCTGCTCATGCCCCGGACAAACCGCGCCGGCGGCCGTATCGCCGTCGCCCGCCTCCAGGCCTCCCTCGGCGCCGCAATGGAATCCCTTGGCCGCAACGTGACCTTCAGCATTGGCGCCGCCACCTTCGACACGCCCCCCGCCTCTGTCGACGAACTCCTGGCCCGCATCGACGAATGCCAGTACCGCGCTAAGAGGAGCGGCAAGGACCGCTTCGTCTATCACGCCGCCGACAAACTGGCCGCATAGACCCGCAATTTGGCAATACAAAATGCCCTTGCTCGCCGGTCTCCCCTCCGGTAGTCTCTTCATACAAGCACGGCGTTCCGCCACGCCGACAGGGGACAGAGACATGACATCGACACGATCGTCGCAGGTCGCACGCCGCCATCTCGCAGCCATCCTTGCGTTCGCCGCCTCTGTGCCCACGCTCGCCGACACGACCTTCCAGCCCGCGGGCCCCCTCGGCCAGTGGTTCGACGCCGCAAACTGGAGCAACGGCATCCCCGGCACCGGCGGCACCACGTTTGTCGGCGATTCCAAGATCGCCGTCGTGAAGGGAGCCGCCGCGTCCGGCGGTTCGCTGAAGGTCGGATTTGAAGACGGCAAGTTCGGCACCGTCGAGATCGCCGACGTTCTCGGGACGAGCCTCGGCGTGGTCACTCTCGAGCTCGGAGCGGTCAAGAACTCGACCGGCCGTCTGCTCCTGACAGGCGGCTCGTACAACGGTGGGGCCTACACGCAGATCGGTACCTTCGGTGTCGGCATCTTCCGCCAGCTCAAGGGCGAATCCAAGCACACCGTCCTCAACGTTGGCGCCGGCCTGGCCGACGGCGAAGGCGACGGCACGTTCCAGATGCTCGGCGGCACGTGCACCACCAACACGCTCGAGATCAGCCGCTTCGCCGTCAGCCCGGGCCTCTTCGAGCACTCCAACGGCGACGTCATCGTGAACGGCCTTCGCTTCAGCATCTATTCTGTCAAGTCCGCCGCGTACAACATGTCCGGCGGCACGCTGACCGTCACGCCCGACGCGATCGTGGCGCCCACCCACAACGGAACCTTTCAGCAGACCGGCGGCACCGCCACATTTAAGGGCGCGTTCTACAACGGCGGGTCGAAGGCCCAAGACGGCACGCTTTCCGGCATCGGAAAGGCCTCCCTCACGATCAAGACCGGCGCCGCCTCCACCTCCATCGCCGGCACCCTTTACAACTTCAAGAACGCCACCATCAACATTCAGGCCAAGTCCACCGTCACCGTTCCCCTCGTCGATAACTCGCGCGGCGGCACGATGAACATCGACGGCGTTTTCAACGATGCCAACGGCGCCAAGTCCAAGCTCGTCAACGCCGGCCTCGGCCGCATCAACATCCAGGACGAATTCGGCGGCATCGGCGTCTGCGCCATCGATGGCGACTTCACCCAGACCGACGGAATCCTCGGCATCCACGTCGTCGGCTTCAACGCCGGTCAGTTCAGCGCCCTCCGCGGCACCGGCCTCGCCTCGCTCGGTGGAATCCTCGAGGTCGATTTCCTTCCCGGTGTCTCGATCGAAATCTTCAAACTCATCAAGATCGTCGACTTCGAAGGCGGCGCCGTCAGCGGCAACTTTGACTCCATCATTCTTCCTGGTCTGGATCCCGGATATTCATGGGTCGTCCAGCAAGGCAGCGATTACGTTGGCATCGAAGTCGTGCCCGCGCCCGCATCGGCCGGGGCATTGGCCGCCGGCCTGATTTTCGCCGCACGTCGCCGACGGGGATGAACCCGTCGCCGGGATCGACGAGCGCCAGTACCGCGCCAAAAAGAGCGGCAAGGGCCGCTTCGTGTACCGCGCCGCAAAGCAACTCGCCGCCCAGGCCCCCACCCGGCCCTTCAAGCCTCAAGTTGTTCTTGATCTCTCCCGCTGCAACAGGTAGGCTGATTTCGCCCCGCACCGATTCCGCAAATCACGTCGCGGGGGACTCAGGAGAGAAACATGAACCGCACCGGTCATTCTGCGCCCGTACGCGCGCACGCCGCCGTCCTTGCTGCCGGTCTTCTCATCGCCGTTCACGCTTCCGCCGCCGACACCACCTTCCAGCCCGCCCTCACGCTCGGCCAGTGGTTCGAGCCGGCGAACTGGTCGAACGGTCTGCCCGGTTTCGGCACCGAAGCGTTCATCGCGGGCTCCAAGATCGCCGTCATCCGTGACAAGCTCGCGGAAACCGCCCGTCTCAACATCGGCAACGAAGCCAACAAGACCGGCGTCGTCGAAATCTCCGACACCAATGGCGCCGGCTGGGAGGGCTCCGCCCTCTACCTCGGCCTCGTCAAGGACAGCACCGGCCGCGTCGTGATGGCCGGCGGCACATTCAAGGCGGGTGTCGCCACGGAGGTTGGGATTATCGGCAAGGGGATCATCCGCCAGCTCGGCGGCACATCCAGCCACAACTTGCTCGACATCGGCGCAGGCACCAAAACGGGCGAAGGCGACGGAACATACGAGATGCTCGGCGGCAAGGCGACGATCGGCTCGCTCTACCTCTCACGCTTCGGTTACGGCTCCGGGCTCTTTAGCCAGTCCGGCGGAGAGGTCGAAGTGAATTCTCTTGCTTTCCGCATCGAGTCGGAAAACTCCGCCCAGTACAAGCTCTCGGGAGGCAAGCTCACCGTCACGCCCGACGCCAAGGTCGCGGTCACCAAGAACGGAACGTTCGAACAGACCGGCGGCGAAGCCATTTTCCAAGCCAGCTACTACAACGGGGGAACCAAGTTCGAGAGCGGCCTCGACGGCTCGGGCACCGCCATCTTCACCATTAAGACCGGCGCCGACAAGACTTCCATTTCCGAAACCCTCTACAACTTCCAGAACGCGACCATCAACATTTCCGCAAAGTCCACCGTCACCGTCCCCGTCGTTGATAACTCGCGCGGCGGAAAAATGAACGTCGACGGCAACTTCAGCAACGGGGGCCGGAAAACCCGCATCATCAACGCCGGCATGGGCCGCCTCAACATTCAGGACGAATTCGGCGGCATCGGCGTCTGCTCCATTGACGGCGATTTCACGCAGGCCGACGGTATCCTCGGCATCCACATCGTCGGTTTCAACGCGGGCCAGTTCAGCGTCCTCCAGGGGACCGGCCTCGCCTCACTCGGCGGGATGCTGCAGGTTGATTTTCTCTCCGGCGCAACCATCGAGCTCTTCAAACTCATCAAGATTGTCGACTTCTCCGGCGGCATCGTCAGCGGCCAATTCGATCTCTTCGATCTCCCCTCTCTCCCGGCCGGACTCTGGTGGGAGGTCCACCAAGGGACAGATTTCGTCGGTCTCGAAGTCGTCCCCGCGCCCGGCGCCGCGGGCGCTTTGATCGGTGGTGCTCTTTGGGCCGTACGCCGCCGCAGGGCCTAAACGTCTAACGCTTCTTCTCGAGTGCCTTCTCCAAACTCGCGCGGAGTTCCTTCACGTTCGCGCCCTTCTTCTCCGCCTCATCCAGAAGCGCCCGCTGCGATTCCCGCGCCTGCCCCTGCTTTACCGCGAATCCGACCACCCCGGTGATCAGCCGCGGCTTGTCGTACAGCCCGCGCGCCTCCTCCATGATCGCCGCCGCTTCATCATCCTTCCCGGCCGCCAGGTAGCCAACATAGAGAACCGCCGTCCTCTCACGGAACGGCTCCCACGGCTGATCCAGCAGGTCCTGCTTCGTCTTTTCGTCCAAGTTGTCGGGGAGTTTCTTATGTTCCTTATCCATCTCCGCCATGTACTCGCTTATCCGCTGCTGATCCTGCAGCGCGCCCGACGGATCCGGATAAATCAGCGGCACCTCCGACCATCGACCCTTCTCCACGAGAATCGGCTCAATGCGAAAGCTCTCCCGGCTCAACGTTTCCGCGGCATCGGCATCCGCCTTGATCCGATCGAACCACGCAAGCGTCCGGTCCTCGTCACCGATGATCCGGTTGAGCACGATCCAGTCGTCGAGATCCGCGAACGTGCGATCCTCCGTCTTCAGTTTCGCGTCCACCTCGTCGCGCAGTTTCGTGAACGCCTCCTTCGCGGGCGCGTGGCGAGCCGCCAGCGCCCGCATGTCGTTCGCCATGAACGACCCCCGCACCCCGACCATCGACGGCTGGCGCTCCAGCATGTGCTGCCAGAGCCAGACGAATTCCTTCGTCGCCTCGTTGGGCTTGCCGCTCTGCGACATCTCCCGCGCGCCCTGCATCCGCTCCTGCACGCCCCCGGACGGCTCGGGCGCACCCGGCGTCTCCGCCGTCGCCTTCCCCGTGCTCGCGTCCTCCATCCACTTGAGCGTCCGCGCCCCGTCCATGTACCCGACCTTGCGCGAAATCTCGTTCCCGCCCCTCAGCATCACCATCGTCGGCATCGCCGCGATCTGGAAATCGCCCGCAATCTTCTGGTCCTTGTCCACATCCACCTGAATGGCAACGCCGTGGTCCTTCACCCACGCGACCACCTTCTCATCCTGCCACGTCGTCTTGTCCATCGCCTTGCAGGGCCCGCACCAGTCGGCCGTGAACTTCACCAGAACCAGTTTGTCCGTCCCCTCCACCTGCTTCTTCGCCGCATCCAGCTTCAGATCACTGAACGCCGGCGGCAAATCCGCAATCGCGGACGCGATGACTAGCAACGAAGCGACAGCCGAATGGACCTTGAGCATGACCAAAGTTTATTGCGCCCCAAAAAACTGTGCCGGGACACAATTCGACTGCTGCTTGCTGCTCTGGCTGACAGCTGAGAGCCATCAGCTCCTAAAACTCCCGCCTCAACCGCGCCGACGGAATATTCAACTGATCCCGATACTTCGCCACCGTCCGCCGCGCGATCTCAATCCCCCGCCCTTTGAGCTCCTCCACCAGCGCCTCGTCCGACCACGGCTTCTTCTTATCCTCGTGGTCGATGATGTCGCGGAGCGCCACCTTGATCGCGTCCCACGCCATGTCCTCCCCGCCCTCGGTCTGCACGCCGCCGGAGAAGAACTTCCGCAGGGGCACGATCCCGCGCGGCGTCTGGATGTGCTTCTCGCTCACCGCACGGCTCACCGTCGCCACGTGAATCCCCAATTGATCCGCGACCTGCGTCATCGGCAGCGGCTTCAACGCCTGCGGCCCAAAATCAAAGTAATCCCGCTGCGCATCCACTACCGACTGCACCACCCGCAGCAATGTGTGCTTCCTCTGGTTCACCGCGTCGATCAGCCACGACGCGTTGGACAGATTCGTCCGGATGAATTCCTTCCCCCGCTTGTCCATCACCTTGCCCTTGCCGAGCAACGCATACTCCTGATTGATCCTGAGATCCGGAATGCGGCTCTCGTTCAGGTACGCCACATACCGGTCATTCTCCGCGTCGTACTCCACGATCGCGTCCGACACGATCGGCCGCACGTCGTCGTTCACCAGCCGGCGCGCCGGAGCCAAACTCAGCTTCTTCAGCAGCTCGAGCGCTCCGCGAATCTGCCCGAGACTGAGCTTGGTCTTCTCGCTCATCTTCGGCAGCCGGTTATTCATCAGATCGTCGAGGTGGTTCTCGACGATCAGCCGCGCATCCGCGATCACCTCCGGCTCGGCCTTTGTCGTGTTCTCGCCGTCCTGCAGCGCATCGAGCTGCAACAGCAGGCACTCCCGCGCGTCGCGTGCGGCAACCCCGGCCGGCTCCAGGAACAACTGCACGGCCTTGAGCGCATCCTCAAGCTGCGCCACCGTCGGCTTCGGCTCTCCCGGCGCTCGATCCGCGATCACGTCCAGCCCCGTCCGCAGATATCCGTCCGCATCAAGAAACGAAATGATCAGGTCGCCCAGCGGTCGCAATTCCGGCTTGATCTCCGCCAGCCCCCATTGCTCCGCCAGTTGTTCATTCAGCGAGATCGAACGCGCCGGCGTCGCCGCGAGCGCCTCCATCTTCGCATCCCGGTCATCATCCGACCGCGTCCGGGGCGAATACTCGAAATCCTCATCCCGGATCCGCGCTTCCTTCGGATCCGTCATCTGCGCCGCTTCGGCCTCCCGCGGCGCTTCGTCAAACTCGTTCTCCGCCGCCTCGGGGTTTGCCTCTTCGTATTTCTCCAGGCGCGCAAAGTCGTCGGCGTCATCGCCCACGTCCAGCACCGCCTCATCCTCGGAAAGCGCTCCCTCGTTCTCAGTCTCGAGATCGGTCCCGTCGGTGTCCTCACCCGCCCCGGCCACGATCTCGACGTCGTCGTCCTTCGCCTCGATCGCCTCTTCGCCCTGCTGCTCGGCCAACTCCAAAGTCGGGTTGTTCTCGAGTTCCTGCTGGATGCGCTCCTGCAGTTCCGCCAGCGGCATCTGCAGGATCTCCATCGATTGGATCATCCTGGGCGCCAGCTTCATGTGCTGGCCCATCTTCAGATGTTGACTGGCCTCAAACCGCATTCGCCTCTCCGACTCCCCCTCCCTGAAGGAGGGGTTGGGGGTGGGCGTTTTCGCATGCGAGCGACCTATCCGCCCAACCTTTGCCTGCTCACTATCGCATCGGCCAAAACCGCCTTGTTGGCATACTCCAATTGGCTGCCACTTGGCAAACCCCGTGCCAAACGGCTGATACGCACCCCTCGTGATTCTAGTTCTTTTTGCAAGTACAGGCCGGTCCCATCGCCTTCCAGCGTCGGATTCAGTCCGAGGATGACCTCCATCACCCGTACTCCACCCGTGTTTTTGGCCGGATTGGCCACCCGCTCGACCAAATCAGCAATTGTCAGATCGGCCGCCTCCACCCCGTCCAGCGGGCTCAAACGCCCCATCAGGACGTGGTAGACCCCCTTGTACATGCCCGTCTGTTCAAGGGCGATCAGGTCCTTCGGCTGCTCGACCACCAGCATCAGCCCCCGATCGCGCGAAGGGTCGTTGCAGACCGAGCAAACCGCATCGTCCGACAAATTCCAGCAGATGCGGCAGTTCCGGATCTTCTTCTTGACGTCCTCGATCGCACGCGCCAGACGCATCGCCGCGGCATCATCATTCTTGAGCACGTGAAACGCCAGCCGCTCCGCCGATCGCCTGCCAACTCCCGGCAACTCCGCAAATTCGTCAATCAGCTTCTCGACCGCCAGCGGATATGCCAGCGCGCGACGCACCGGACCGCCCCGGCCCGCACCTTCTTCCTGCTCGTGTGAGCGTGTCTCGCCCATGCACCGATCCTACGTCGGCGTAGCCTTCTCCCTTGGAAGCGACCCCGCCGCCAATCTCTCCCCTCGGCTCGCTCACCAAGGCCGTTGCGCTCGCCGCGCTGATGATCATCGCCGGTCTCTTCGCCCTCAAGGTTGTCGTCCCCGATATTCGCCCAAAGCGACTCGCCGAGGTCATCCCGGGGAAGATCTACCGCAGCGCCGAGCTTTCCCCCGCGGCACTCGAAAACCTTGCAAAACAGGCCCATTTGAAGACCATCATCGACCTGGGCATCGCCCCCGACGGCGAGCCGCGCGACCGTAGGCAGCAACTCGCCGCCCAAGCCCTCGGACTCACTCGGTACAAGTTCCACCTGATCGGCGACTCGACCGGTAATCCGAACGAATACGTTGCCGCGCTCCGCCTGGCGCTCGATCCTTCCAATCAGCCGGTCCTTATCCACTGCGCCACCGGCAGTCAGCGAACCAGCTGCGCTATCGCTCTGCTCCGGATGGCGGACCAGCAGGTCTCCCTCGATCAGGCTCTCGCGGAGGCCCGCGAATTCGACGCAAAGGCCAAAGTGGACGATGTCCTGCGGTCTATTTCATCGCCAGTCGTCGCCGCGGTGAAGGAAGGCAGGACAATCCCCGGCTTCCCCCCGATCGAGGCCAAGCCTGTGCCTTCAATCCGCGCGCGACCCTGAGCGCACCGCCAGCCCGCTCCGCGATTCCCGTTACCCGAACACAAGAATCGAATCGCGCAAAGTCGGCAAATTACTCTTGCATCCCGAGCCCAAGTCCGGCTACATTGGCCTTGCTTTCCGCCCGTGGAAAGTGGCAAGTGAACAGGAAGGGATGAGGGGAGACGGCCGTCGGCGCAAGCCGTTGGTTCGGCAAGACATATTCGTGAAAACAGCGGCCCCGCTCGTCTGGGAGAGAGAGGAGAAGCGGCCGCTGTTTTCACATTCGGACGCTCCCGGGTCCCTCGGCCAGCGGCTCGGCCGCATCCCGCCCCGAACCGACGCAAACCCCGGCCGACTCGGCCGGCCCCTCCGATCCCGGTCCCGCCGATCGGTGGAAACTCTTTCCCCCTTCCATCCGTAACGGTCAAAGCAGCTTCGCGTTGTGTACCATCGGTCCCGTCAGGCGCGGGCACCGGACGGTCATGGGCCACTCCCATCCCGCCACGCCGCGAACTTGCCTCCTCGGAGGCTGGGTGGACGGAACGCGTGCTCCTCGGACGTTCGCGATACGCGCGATTCGCCCGGGAGCGGCATCGATCGCACAGCGGCCCCGGCCCGCGCCGGCGCCAGGAAAACACGCATGGCCAGCTCGAACATCTGCTGGGGAATCGAAATCGGAGCCGCCGCCATCAAGGCCGTCAAGGTCGAACTCGCCGGCGAGCGCGTAAACGTCCTCGACATGGCCATCATCGATCACCCGCGCACGCTCTCCACGCCCGGGGTCGATCCCGCCGACGTCCTCCGCGTCTCACTCGGCACGCTCGTAAGCCAATACGACCTCGCCAAGACCCAGATCGCCGTCAGCGTTCCCGGGCACTCGAGTTTCGCCCGCTTCGCCAAGTTGCCCCCCGTCGAGCCCAAGAAAGTCCCCGACATCGTCAAGTTCGAGGCGATGCAGCAGATCCCCTTCCCGCTCGAGCAGGTGGAATGGGACTACCAGACCTTCATCAGCCCCGACAGCCCGGAGATCGAAGTCGGCATCTTCGCCATCACGCGAGAACGCATCAGCGAGCGTCTCACAATGCTCCAGGACGTCGGCCTGACTCCAAGCTACGTCACCCTCGGCCCCATCGCCGTCTTCAACGCCCTCGCTTACGACCTCGATTTCAACGACAAGACTCCCGGCACCATCGTCGTCGATATCGGCACGACCTCCACCGATCTCGTCATCTCCGAGGCCGGGCGCATGTGGGTCCGCACGTTCCCCCTCGGCGGGCACCAGTTCACCGAAGCGCTCGTCAGCGCCTTCCAGATCGGTTACCCAAAGGCCGAGAAACTCAAGCAGGAAGCCGAGGATTCCAAGCACGCACGCCAGGTCTTCCAGGCCATGCGCCCCGTCTTCACCGACCTCGGTCAGGATATCCAGCGCTCCATCGGCTACTACCAGTCCCTCCACAAGGACGCCAATCTCCAGCGCGTCGTCCTCATCGGCGCCACCGCCAACCTTCCCGGCCTCCGCAAGTACCTCAAGCAGCAACTGGGTATCGAGGTCTACCGCGTCGAGGAATTCAAGAAGGCCAATCTGCTGCCGCTCGACGGGGGCAAAGAAGGCGGCGAGCGTGCCGCCAAGTTCAAGGCTCGCGCTCTTGAACTCACCACCGCCTTCGGCCTCGCGGTTCAGGGCGTCGGTTCCGGCACGATCAACGCCAACCTGATGCCCATCTCGATCATCCGCGAATCGATGTGGAAAGGCAAGGTCAAGTGGTTCGGCGCCGCCGCCGGAATCGCCGCCGTCGCCGGCGCCGCGATGTTCGTACGTCCTTTCCTCGACTCCACCGCCGTCGGCGCCTCGCTCGCCAATCCCGAAATCGCCAACGTCAATTCGATCATCAATGAAGGCAACAAGCTCAAGAAGGAAGCGGAAGACGCCGGCGTGGTCGGCGCCGCGCCCGTCGACGAGCGGGCCGCCAAGATGATCCAGATGCTCGACAGCCGCAACTTCTATCCGAGCCTCGTCAACGACGTCGGCCTCATGATCGAAGACGCCAACACCCGCGCCACAACCTGGGCCAAGGACGTCGGCTCCAACGCCGTCGTCCCAGACGGCTTCCGCGTCGACCGGCTCACCACCACTTACTTCCCGCCCGCCGCAGGCGCCGATCCCAGCCAGCCCCCCGGACCGCCGGGAATGTCCAGTCCCGGCGAGGTCGGACCGGGCATTCCGATCGGCCCGGCCGATCGGCCGCGCGTCGTCGCAACCCTCGTTGTTTCCACCAACCAGCCCGAGCCGCAAAAGTTCATGCTCGCCACAATGGATCGCTGGCTGCGGGCAAACTCCAAACGCCCCGGCGTTCCATACGAAATTCTCGTCTCACAGACCCCATGGCGACAGGATCTCGCCGGCGCACCCGGATCGCCCGGCGGAATCTCGGCCCCCATCGGGGCTCCGCCCCCGGCAGCCGCGCCCGATCTGGGCAAGGGCGCTCTCGGAGATCTCGCGCCCCTCTCCGCCCTCAAGCCCCCGGTGCCCGAAAATCTGCCCCCCGCCACCACGTTCACCATCAACTTCACCGCCTCCAAACTTCCCGCCCAACCAAAGCCGGAGGGCAAGCCTTGAAAAACGTTCTCAACTGGTTCAAAAAGCACTGGGTCATCCCGACGCTCAGCGTCGCCATCCTCGCCATCCTCGGCACGACCTGGTGGTTCAGCAACTCGTGGAACGAACAGATCCGCGACGAACAGCAGAAGAAGGCCAGCGACCTGCTCACCAAGGTCAAGGGCGTCCAGGTCACCTACGCCCTTCCCCTCGTCGCCGGCGAGACCAAGGCCGTTGAACTGCAGACTCCCCCCAACTCCGTAATCACCGCCAAGTTCTCCGAGAGCCGCAAACGCATCATCGAACAGCGCGAGAGCGTCGTGAAGATCGCCGAAGCCTTCAACAAGGGCGACAAGAAGCCGCTGGTCGACGGCCTCTTCCCCTCGCCCGCCGCCGGGCAGGAGCAGCTCAAGCCCCTCGAACTCGTCCAGAAACTCATCGGCAATCCCACGCAGGGAACGCCCTCCGCATACCAGCTTCTCCTCGATTCGATTCGCGCCGGCGGGCCCATCGCGTCCACCCAGCTCGAGGCACAGCTCAATGACATCTACCGGCGCGAAGCCGAGAAACTCCGCGGCGCCAACGCCACCCGCGAACTCACCCAGCCCGAAAAGGAGTCTCTGGCTCGCCAACTCCTCGACGCCCGCCGCTCCGAATACATCCGCCGCGCCAACGAGGTTTCCGTCTACGCCGACATGAGCGTCTTCCCTTCCGCCGGCGGCTCGTCCGCTCCCGGCAGCGGAATGTCGCAGGCTCGGCCTCCATCGGCGGCTAATCAGGATCCTGCTGGCCGCCTTCGGTTCGCCACCCAACGTCCGTCAGACGTTCTCCGGCAGTCGATTTCTGGCTGCTCCAGGATGTCTTCGCAATCGTCCGGCAACGCCAATTCCGGCGACAGCGGCAAACTCGTCAGCGAACGCGACTCGCCGTCGTCAAGGGAATCGAAAAAATCGACATCCTCCCCTGGAAGCCATCGGAGCCTCCGAAGGTGCCCGGCAACGACGGCGCGCACGGAGGCAGCACGCCCCCACGCCATGCCGCAAGGGAGATTTCACCAGTCCATCAGCGGCCACGGCTCCCACCTCATCCACCTACGACGTCCGTCGCTGCGTCACGATGATCGTCTCGAGCTCGCGCTTGCCTGAACTCTTCGACGCCATCGGCCGCACCAACGCCGCCTTCATCACCGGCTTCGCCGTCAGTGTTGGCCGACGGTTGGTCCGACCTCGCCGAAGAGCTACTACTACGGCGACGAGAACGTCGTCCGCGTTCAACTCGATCTCGAGGTCACCTGGCTTGCTCGTGGACCGAGCCCCTCTTCCCCGATGCCATCCGCAAAGGTCTCGGTCTCCCCGATCGCGCTCCACCCGCCGGCGCATCGCATCCCCCGCCGGCGAACAGCAAACCAAGGATTGGCCTCCACGCGCCCTCACCCGCACAAGGAACAGCAATGAAGCTCAGGGAATCAATCCGATCGAGCAGCACGTCGAGAAGGTCGTCATCGTTCTCACCATTCTCGTGCTCCTCGCCGTCATCGCCCAGCAGTTTCTGGCTCCAACGAAGTCAAAATCGGAAGCGACACCGTGCCCCCCGGCCAGGCCTACGAACCTGTCGTGAAGGCCGCCGCCGTTCTCAAAGGCAAACTGATCTTCGCCGAATCCCCCGCGCTCCCCGAAGGCTTCGAAGCCGCCGGCGACATGGTCCGAGTTCGACAAGCTCGTCAAGGGAGGGATCGCTCCCCGCCCCCGCATCGGCGGCTCTCGGTCCCGCAGTCGCCCTCGGCGGCCACCTGCGTCGGCGGCCACCGACGCCCTCTTCGCCGAGGTCGTCCTCCCCAGCCGCTCCCGCCGTCGCCGCCTCGTTCTGGTCCACCATCAGCGCCCGACGAAAACCGCCGCCTACCCCGAACTCGCAGCGCTCCTCCCAAGGAGCAGCCCTTCGACCACCTTCGTCAGCGTCGAATCCTCGATCGACATCAAGGCCTTCGTGGATTCGCTCCTCGCCGATCCCGACGTATGCCGGCACTTTGGAAGCCATGCCCCAGGGCTGGTGGCGCGAAAGCATCGAAGCCGTCGTCGTCGAAGTCGAACGCGAGCAGATGAAGTCCGACGGTTCCTGGGATAAAGGCGTCGTCCTCCCCGCCATGCTCGGCCGCCACCTTTTTCATCGTCGGCTGGAACGAGAGCGTCAAGTCCACCGGCGACATGCAGTCCCAGTTGATCAACGCCCGCCAGCAATCCTCCGAAATCCTCCGTCCACCTTTCTACAAGAACCCTCGGCACCCAGGAATGGGTCCGCCTAGCTCCGCCGCCACCCGCGCCCAAGGCCGGCGTCGATCCCGGCCTCGTCGCCAGAAGCAGGCCGACCTCGAAAAGGTCCGCGCCGATCTCAAGAACAAGACGCGACGAACTCGACAAGCTCCCCAAAGACGAACCCTGCTAGCCCGAACCACCCAAGACCCCTGAGGCCCAGCCCGCCCCGGCGCGCTCCGGCTCGGCCCCGAAGCCCGCTCCCGCCCCGCCGGTTGTGAACAACGCCGCCGAACGCAACGGACTTCACTCGCCAGATCACCGGCCTCGAAACCGTTGAACGCCTCCTCAAAGAGGGAAATCGCCAAGATCAATCCCCAGGCCGTCGCAGGTCCGCCGCTCCCGCCGCAGCAGCCCCCGTCGTCACCAGTCTGCTCTGCGGGGACACCATCCAGAAGTTCTGGGTCCACGATGCCACCGCCCAGCCCGGCGATCGTTACCGCTATCGCCTCCGCGTCGGCATCAACAGCCGCTTTGGTCAAGGGCCCTGCTCCAGCAGCCGCAAAGAACCTCGGGCCGCCGCCAGCATCATCCGCAGCCCATGGTCCGAGTGGAGCAGCACACCGTCGATGTCGATCGCCGAGCATTTCTTCGTCACGAGCGCGCACACCCGACAACGATCTCGGTGCCGCCCGCGCCCTCCGTCGAGCTCTACAAGTTCTACTTCGGCCACTACCGCGCGAAACCGCCGGCATGGGCATCGGCGGACCCCCTCTCAGAGATCAACCTGCAGAACATCGCCGCCGTCCCCGCACCCACGGCGGCACCAGCAAACCCATGCCGTTCCGGCGATGGCCCCTCACTTCCGGGTGCCGAAACCCCCGTCCGGCGGCCGCCCAGCTGGCCCAATTGTCGCCCCCGACAACATCCGCGTCACCCTCGACGGGGTGATCCTGCTCGATATTTCACCCGTTCCCGCGCGCGAGCGGCACGCCCCGGCATTCGTCGCCGTTCTCCGCGATATCAACGGCAATGTCATCGTCCGAAACCCCGAAACCGACCGCGTGCCTTTACAAGCGGATCGATGCCTCGGCAAAGTCCGCAGGGATGACCCCCTCCTCAACTCTCCGAGAAATCGTTCAGTTTCTGTAAAGCCTTGCAGGCACGATATTTGCCGAGTCTCGCAAAAGTCTTTTTGTCCCGCGAAACTGGACTCTTGAGGGGGTCCCTCAGACTTCCCTCCGCACCCAAAGGAGCGGAAACCGGACTGAAAACCAGCCCGGCTCATCACCAGGGCTTTGGCCACGGCGACGGTCTTTGACCGGAAGTTGGAAGAAGATTTTCGATCTCGGCGAATACCGGTCGAATGCGGATGCACCATGTTAACATGGGCGTGCCGTGTTCGGCAGAAGGAACCCGGGATCGGCTTGACTAGGCACCTTAGGCCCTTTGAAGCTCCTGGCCGGGTGTCAAGTGCAATAGAGAAGCAAGTAAGAATCGAGATCGGAGAAATCAGGACGCCAAGGGCAACTCGCAAGGGAAGCTTGAGGCGTTCAGAAATCAACGGACTCTCGAAGCGCAGTGGAGTTGGCCTTTTCGCTGAATCAAGCTCGAGCCGCAAGGCGAAGAAGCAAGAGGAAGCGAGACCGTGGGTATTCAGGCCCAAGGGGTATCAATCTGGCTACGAAGTGCAAGGTTCCGAGGGGCAACCCAGAGGACGGAGCATCGCGGCGTCAGGTTGGTGATCAGGCACGAAGGGCGCACGGCGGATGTCTTGGCGTCGAGAGGCGATGAAGGACGCGTAAACCTGCGATAAGCCTGAGGGAGCTGGTAATAAAGCCGAGATCTCAGGATTTCCGAATGGGGCAACCCACCCGCAAGGGTACTTGGCACTGAATGCATAGGTGCTAAGAGCGAACGCAGAGAAGTGAAACATCTCAGTATCTGCAGGAAAAGAAAGCAACAGCGATTCCGCAAGTAGCGGCGAGCGAACGCGGACGAACCAAGTGTGCGAGTGAAGTGTCTGGAAAGACACGCTCCAGAAGGTGAAAGCCCTGTAACCGCACTTTGGGGATGCCCATAGAGTAAACTCGGGCTCGGGAAACCCGGGTTGAACATGGGGGGTCCACCCTCCAAGGCTAAATACTCCTCGACGACCGATAGCGAACCAGTAAGGCGACTGAACGATGAAAACTACCGCGACGAGCGGGGTGAAAGAGCAGCTGAAACCGTGCGCTTACAAGCGGTCGGAGCCTCCTCCAAAAGAGGGGTGACGGCGTGCTTTTTGCATAATGAGCCGACGAGTTAGCCTATGCGGCGAGCCTAAGGTCTACCGGACCGGAGGCGGAGCGAAAGCGAGTCTGAAACTGGCGATCAGTCGCATGGGCTAGACGCGAAACCTTGTGATCTACCGTTGGCCAGACTGAAGGGCGGGTAAAACCGCCTGGAGGGTCGAACGCGTGAACGTTGAAAAGTTCTGCGATGAGCTGACGGGAGGGGTCAAAGTCCAATCAAACTGGGAGATAGCTCGTTCTCTCCGAAATAACTCTAGGGTTAGCCTCAGCGTGCAAACTATGGAGGTAGAGCGACTGGATGGTCTGAGCGGCCTACCCGGCTAGCCGGACCAACCAAACTCCGAATGCCATAGTTCAAGTGCTGGGAGATAGACGGCGAGTGACAATATCCGTCGTCAAAAGGAGAAAAATCCAGACCACCAGCTAAGGTCCCCAATTTCTGCTCAGTCAAAGGAAGTCAGGTTGCTGAGACATCCAGGATGTTGGCTTAGAAGCAGCCATCATTTAAAGAGTGCGTAACAGCTCACTGGACGAGGAATCTGGCGCCGATAATGATCGGGAATAAGCAGAAAACCGAAGCTGTGGACTCAATAGAAATATTGAGTGGTAGGAGAGCGTTCTTGGTGCATCGAAGCTGTACCGTAAGGTTAGGTGGAGCGCCAAGAAGTGCATATGTCGGCTTGAGTAACGATTAGACAGGTGAGAATCCTGTCCGCCATATATCCAAGGTTTCCTGGGGAAGGTAAATCCGCCCAGGGTTAGCCGGGTCCTAAGGCGAGGCCGAAAGGCGTAGTCGATGGATGTCAGGTCAATATTCCTGAGCACACGCGTAGATCAATCCGTTGTGCGGATTTCCGGAGTTCACGGCCCTGTTGGATGGGCAGGCCCTTGTGGCCGATGTGAGCAAAGGAAGTCCCTAGAAAAGCAGCGGTGGCGAAACGTGTCCCGTACCAAAACTGACACAGGTGGATGAGGCGAATAGCCTAAGGCGCTCGAGAGAACGGTCGTGAAGGAACTAGGCAAATTAACCCCGTAAGTTAGCGATAAGGGGGCCCTCGTCGCAAGACAGGGCGCAGAGAAAAGGATCTGGGAACTGTTTATCAAAAACACAGCTCTGTGCTAAGGTGTAAACCGAAGTATACAGAGTGACGCTTGCCCGATGCCGGAATGTCAAGGAAGCGGTTCAGCGCAAGCGAAGATCGCGACCGAAGCACCGGCGAATGGCGGCCGTAACTATGACGGTCCTAAGGTAGCGAAGTTCCTTGTCGGGTAAGTTCCGACGCGCATGAATAGCGTAATCACTGGATCACTGTCTCCACGACCGACTCGGTGAAATAGTAGTGGCGGTGAAGATACCGCCTACCCGCAGCAAGACGGAAAGACCCCGTGGACCTTTACTATAGGCTCCTATTGACCACGAGCATATTCTGCGTAGCATAGGTGGGAGGCTTTGACGCTTGGGTTCCGGCCCAGGAAGAGCCACAGGTGAAATACCACCCTGAGTAAGTTTGTGGTCTAACCTCGTTTCCCGTGAATCCGGGCGAGGGACAGTTGGTGTCGGGTAGTTTGACTGGGGCGGTCTCCTCCAAAAGAGTAACGGAGGAGCACAAAGTTCGGCTCAGCACGGATGGAAACCGTGTGTCGAGTGTAAGAGCACAAGCCGGATTTACTGCGAGACCGACGGGTCGAGCAGTTACGAAAGTAGGTTCTAGTGATCCTGCGATCCCGTGTGGAAGGGTCGTAGCTCAACGGATAAAAGGTACCCCGGGGATAACAGGCTGATCGCTCCCGAGCGTCCATAGCGGCGGAGCGGTTTGGCACCTCGATGTCGGCCCATCACATCCTGG